>CAYUJD010000051.1:0-26451 GCA_964444975.1 uncultured Chitinophaga sp.
AGCAGAATAGAATTGTTGCAGCACAAGAGTGCGACGCAAGAGGAGCTTAATAGAAATACTAAAGCTGGCAACCTAAAAATACGAACCACAAACAATAAACTCTACACCGCCGAAGTAAACTGCCTCAAAAACCTCACGTCATTTTCACTGAACAGCCGGATATCATTGATGCCGTATTTTAAAAGGGCCGGCCGTTCGATGCCCATGCCGAAGGCAAAGCCGGTGTATTTGTTGGGGTCAATGCCGCAGTTGGAAAGTACGTTGGGGTGCACCATGCCGCTGCCGAGAATTTCGAGCCAGCCGGATTTTTTGCACACGGAGCAGCCTTCGCCTTTGCACAGCACGCAACTGATGTCCATTTCGGCGCTGGGTTCGGTGAAGGGGAAATAAGAGGGGCGGAAACGGATCTTCACATCGTGGCCATACATTTCTTTGGCAAAAAAATAAAGCGTCTGCTTCAGATCGGCGAAGGAAACATTTTCATCAATGTACAAACCTTCCACCTGGTGAAAAAAGCAATGGCTGCGGGCACTTACGGTTTCATTGCGGTACACACGGCCGGGACAAATGATTCGTATCGGCAGCTTTCCTTTTTCCATCTCCCGAATCTGGATATTGCTGGTGTGGGTGCGGAGCAACCAGTCAGGATTTTGTTGTACATAAAAAGTATCCTGCATATCGCGGGCCGGGTGATGCTCGGGCAAATTAAGTGCTGTAAAGTTGTGCCAGTCGTCTTCAATTTCCGGTCCTTCGGCCACGGCAAAACCCAGCCGTTGAAAGATGGAAATGATGCGGTTGGTCATTAAACTAACCGGGTGGCGGCTACCGAGTGGCAGGCTGTCGCCGGGAAGGGAGAGGTCGAGGTCGGATGTCGGATGTCGGATGTCGGATGTAGCAGCTTTCAGCTCTTCGTATTTTGCTTCGGCCAGTTGCCTGAATTCATTTACTACCTGCCCGAAAAGTTTTTTATCTGTTGCATTTTTAATCTCAGCCATCAGGCTTTTTACAATGCCTTTTGTGCCGAGCCATTTGATGCGGAACTCTTCAGCCGATTTTTCGTCCGTAGCAGAATAAGCGGTAATCTCCTGTTTGTAATTTTCTATTTGATTCAGCAGCACTTCCATAGCGGGCAAAGATAGGCTAAGAGGTAAAAAGAGGAAAAAGAGATAAAGAGCACCAGGAAGAGCATCAAATAAATTACTGCCTGATTGTTATCATTTAATTATTCGATTTTTACAAGGTTGAAGATTCCCTATACAACCAGGCATTGCAACAATTTAGTAATTTAACTATGCGGCAATTCAGCCTTCGAACCATCAAATTCTCTTTTTCTCTTTTTCTCCTTTTACTCTTTTATACTCTTAGCTTATCTTGCATGTATGTCCGACTTCCTCAACATCGCCGACTTCCTTGCTCCCGTCAGCAAGAGTGAACTCAGCTACGACCAGGGTTATAAAGAAGGCACTATCGGTTACAGGATGAGCGTACATGACGAAGAAAATTTTCCCGATGTGGATGAAGCCGATCTTATTTTTATCGGCTGCGGCGAGCAGCGGGGCAATGGCCACCATCTTGCCTACAGCGCTGCACCCGATGCCATCCGCCGGCAGTTTTACCCGTTGTTTTTCTGGCACCAGGACCTGCAGCTTGCCGACCTGGGCAACCTGCGCAAAGGCGCCGGGCTGGCCGATACCTATGCTGCACTGCAAACAGTAATCAACGAACTCATCAATGAAAAGAAAACGGTCATCGTTCTCGGCGGCTCGCATGACCTTACGCTGGCTCAGTACTATGCTTACGAGCAGAACAAAACCATCATCGAAGCCACCCATGTGGATGCGCTGATTGATCTGAACCTCGATTCCGATTTCCGCTGCGATAATTTCCTGATGGAAATGCTCACCGGCGAGCCTAACTATGTGCGGCATTACAACCACATCGGTTTCCAGAGTTATTTTGTGCATCCCCGCATGCTGGAGACCATGGACAAGCTGCGCTTCGATTGTTTCCGCGTGGGCCATGTGAAGGAGAATATTGATGAAATGGAACCCGTCATCCGCAATTCGCAACTGTTCAGTTTCGATATTTCGGCGCTGGCCTATGCGTATGCGCCGGCCAACACCACCGGCTCGCCCAACGGGTTCAACGGTGAAGAAAGCTGTGTGCTGATGCGCTACGCCGGCATGAGCCCGAATGTGAACACTATCGGCATTTACGGTTACGACCCCGACAAAGACCAGCATGAGCTGACGGCCAAACAAATCAGCCAGATGCTCTGGTACCTGCTTGATGGGCGCAGCCGCGGCAGAAAAGAAGCAAAGATTGACGAACGGGAATCCTTCAATGAATATCACATGGCTTTTGCCGAAGTGGACACCATTTTTATACAAAGCAAAAAAACCGGCCGCTGGTGGATGCAGCTCCCCGACAAGCGCTTTATTGCCTGCAGCTACAAAGATTACCTGCTGGCAAGCAGCAATGAGATTCCCGAGAGATGGTTAAGAGCCCAGGAAAGAAGTTAATGCTGAATTAAGATTTCAGAATTATGAATTAAAAGTAAAAGATAGATGAAAATAAAACTTGTTTCAGGGTTACCCTCATTCATAATTCAATATGCAGCACTTATTATCATTCTTTCATCCTGCTCTGTTCAGCAAAAAATATCCAAGTCGGCCAAAAGGCTGGTGATAAACGACAGCTCCTTGCTTGCCGCTCATGTGGGTATCAGCATTTATGAGCCGGCCACGGGCAATTACTGGTACAATTATCAGGGTGATAAGTATTTTGTGCCGGCCAGCAATACAAAAATTCCTACCTGTTATGCGGCGATGAAATATCTGGGCGAAAGTCTAAGAGGCCTGGATTACCTTGAAACGGATACGGTTTTATTTATAAAGCCAACAGCCGACCCGAGTTTTATGCACAGGGATTTCAAGTCGCAAACCGTGTTTGAATTCCTGCTTTTATCGAGCAAGAAACTGGCATTCGTTCAGCCGAAATGGGAAGCTGAAGTATATGGCAGTGGCTGGGCATGGAATGATTATAACGAAGCCTATATGCCGGAAAGATCGGATTTGCCCATGTATGGAAATGTAATCGAGTATAGTTTGCAGCAGAGCGGAAATAAATACAGTTTAAAAGGGGATATAAAATTCTTCCGATATGCTTTGAACCCTTATGTTGATCCGATAACACCAAACATCAGGATAAGGAGAAGAAGGGTGGACAATACGTTTGACGTATTCAGCAGCCGGGGCGCTTTTACCCGTGCCCAAATTCCTTTCCGAACTTTCGAAAACCAGCGGCTGCTGGAAGATACATTGAAAAAAGCCTGGCTCAACAATGTGTACCCTCCTTCGGATATAAAGTTTAAATCCATTTATTCCAGGCCCACCGATTCCCTGCTGAAACCCATGATGCACCGCAGCGACAATTTTTTTGCAGAGCAAACCCTGCTGATGGTGAGCAATGAGCTGCTGGGTGTGATGAATGAAGAAAAAATAATTGACACCTTATTCAAAACCGATTTCAAAGACCTGCCGCAAAAGCCACGCTGGGTGGATGGCTCGGGTCTGAGCCGCTACAATCTTTTTACCCCGCAGAGTTTGGTTGCCCTGCTCGGCAAAATGAAAAATGAATTTCCGATGGAGCGTATCAAAGAAATTTTTCCCACTGGCGGCGAGGGCACCATCAGTAATTTCTATAAAGCCGACAGCGGGTATATTTATGCCAAAACCGGCACCCTCAGCGGCGTGGTGGCGCTGAGCGGATATTTATACACCCGAAAAGGAAAGCTGCTGATTTTTTCAATTCTGGTAAACAATCACCAGGCATCTGCAACAGCTGTGAGAAGAGCAGTGGAAAAGTTTATACAGGGAATCAGAAATAAATATTAGGCTAAGAGTTTGAAGGAGGAGAAAGAGGAAAGGAGAGAAAGTGCTAAGCAAAAGATACCAGCAACCAACAACCTGCTACCCCTCTTTTTCTCCTTCCTCGCTTTTATCCTCTTAGCCCAAACATTATTTCCATCTGCTCCTTTCTAAACTCCAGGTAAGTTGGTTTGCCATCCGGCGACACATTCGGTTGCCTGCATTTGAACAATTCCTCCAGCAGCGCCTCCATTTCCTTTTCTGTCAGCTGGCGGCCGGCTTTGATGGATTGCTGCCGGGCAAGCGAACGAACCAGTTTTTCTCTTTTTGAAAATTTCAAATCGGAACTGAAATGTTTGTATTGCTCCAGCAAAGAATCAATTACCTGCTTTTCGTTTCCCTGTGCCACATCGGCCGGTGTACCCTGGATGACAAAAGTGTTTTTGCCGAAAGTTTCAATCTGGTAGCCGAGCTGCTGCAGGTCATTTATCAGTTCTTCCAGCAGCACTGCATCGGCAGGCGCCAGTTCTATTGTCGCCGGAAATATACTGCGCTGTGTAGCCATTGGTTTCCCCTTTGCCGCTTCCTGCAGTTGCTCATACAGCACACGTTCATGCGCCGCCTGCTGGCTGATGAGTATAAACCCGCCGGGAGTTTGGCAAAGGATGAACTGGTTATGGAGCTGCGTGAGTGGTGTGTGATGAGTGGTGATTGATGAATAAGGTTGCTGGTTGCTGGTAACTGGTTGCTGGTTACTGGTTACCGGTTCCTTACTTGCGTATTGATCAGTGAGCACCGAAACGTCAGGGGATCGTTGAACATTTTTCTCTTCTGACTCCCGACTCCTGGCTCCTGACTCCTCAAAAAAATCTCTCCAGTGCTTCAGTTCTGTTCTTTGCGACGGCTCGATAAGATGCGCCTGGTGTTTTTCTGTAAATCCTTTAAAAATGGAGGTGGAAGTTGCCGCCGACTTTTTTTCTTCGGTAAAAGGCTGCTGAACTGCCGGCAGCTGCTGAATGGAAGGGTCCAGTTCAAAATCCAAAGTGGGAGTGACGCTGAACTGTGCCAGTGCATGCTTTACCGCTGCCTGTACAAAAGCATAAATAATTTTTTCATCCTCAAATTTTATCTCCTGCTTGGTGGGGTGCACATTCACATCCACCTGCGTGGGGTCAAGGTCAATAAAAAGTACATACATCGGGAAGCTGTCACGGGCTATCATTTCCTGGTAGGCGCTCATCACCGCATGATTCAGGTAGGCGCTTTTGATAAAGCGGTTGTTGACAAAAAAATACTGGTCGCCCCGGGTTTTTTTTGCGGTGTCCGGTTTACCCGTAAACCCGTAAATGTTCATATAGTCGGTTTTTTCTTTTACCGTTACCAGCTTTGTGCTGTAGCTGCTGCCAAGCAGTTGAAGAACTCTTTGTTTCAGATTACCCGCTTCAAGGTGAAAGATCTGTTGATTGTTTGCTGTAAGAGAAAAAAATATTTGGGGAAATGAAAGCGCCACTCTTGTAAACTCATCTACAATGTGCCGCATTTCAGAAGCATTACTTTTCAAAAAATTTCTTCGTGCAGGAACATTGAAAAAAAGATTCTTCATGGCAATACTGGTGCCGTTGGGTGCTGCAACAGGCTCCTGTTTATTCACTACGCTGTTCTCCACTTCAATGTAAGTGCCGGTTTCATCTTCGGGTCTTTTGGTCTTAAGCTCCACCTGTGCCACAGCGGCAATAGATGCCAGCGCTTCGCCGCGGAAGCCCATCGTACGGATATGAAACAAATCTTCAATCGTCGTGATTTTGGAAGTGGCGTGGCGTTCAAAGCACATCCGTGCATCAGTTTCGCTCATGCCGCCTCCGTTGTCAATCACCTGCACCAGCGATTTGCCGGCATCATTAATGATGAGTCTGATTTCGGTGGCGCCGGCATCCACGGCATTTTCCAGCAATTCTTTCACCGCACTTGCGGGCCGTTGAATCACTTCGCCGGCTGCTATCTGGTTGGCAATGTTGTCGGGCAGTAATAAAATCTTGTCAGGCAATTCTTCGTAATTTGGACTGCAAAATACGCTGATTATTCCAAGCCTTTCGCATGAAAAAAATTAATCTGTTGATCGCCGGCCTTATTTCGTTTGCAACTTATTCGCAAAACAACCGGGAACATTTTGCACAGCAATGGGTGGACAGTGTCTTCAATTCGCTCAGCAGGGAAGAAAGAATTGCACAACTGATGGTAGTGCGTGCACATTCCAACCTGGGCCCGGAGCATGTGGCTAAAGTGACGGAGGATATTCAGAAGTACAATATCGGGGCATTGTGTTTTTTCCAGGGCGGGCCGCTGCGTCAGGCTAACCTGACGAATTTTTACCAAAGTATTGCCAAAACGCCCCTGCTGGTTACCATTGACGGCGAATGGGGCCTTGGCATGCGGCTCGACAGTGTAACAAAATTTCCCTACCAGCTTACCCTCGGCGCATTGAGTGATAAGCGGCTGGTATATGAAATGGGATTGGCCGTAGGCGAACAATGCAGGCGGCTTGGTGTGCACGTAAACTATGCGCCGGTGGTTGACATCAACAATAGTCCCAAAAATCCCGTTATCGGTTACCGCTCCATTGGCGAAGACAAATACAAAGTGGCGCAGCTGGGAGTGGCTTATATGAAAGGCATGCAGGATGCGGGCATCATGGCTTGCGCCAAACACTTTCCCGGCCACGGTGATGTGGATGTGGATTCGCATCTTGATCTGCCCGTCATCAACAAATCAAAAGAGCAGCTCGATTCCCTCGAGCTGGTGCCCTTCCGCGAACTGTTCAAAGCCGGTGTGGGCAGCGTGATGATTGCGCATCTTTATATTCCGGCCATTGACACTTCGGCCAACCGGGCCACTTCGCTTTCAAAAAACAATGTAACGGATTTGCTGCGCTTCGGGCTCGGTTACCAGGGACTCACCTTCACCGATGCGCTGGAAATGAAGGGTGTTTCCAAATTTTTTCCTTCCGGTGATGCGTCAGTAGAAGCGCTGATTGCCGGCAACGATATGCTCTGCCTGCCGGCCAGCGTGCCGGAAGCCATCGAAAAAATAAAACTGGCAATAGATGACGGCCGGCTGAACGCGGACGATATTGATGCCAGAGTAAAAAAAGTGTTGCGGGCAAAATACCAACTTGGTTTAAGCCGGCTTAAACCCGTTGATACCAACAACCTGCTGAACGACCTGAATGCAAAAACCGATGCCATCAGGATAAGGGTGGCAAGGCAAACGATTACCGTAATAAAGCAGGCGCCAAAAAATGACAATGCACAACTGCCCATTAAGAGCGGGAAGAAATTTGCCTATATCGGTATTGGCAGCACAGCCCTGAATGAATTTGGAAAAAGAATGGCGGATGACCTGAAAGCCGACACTTACCTTTTTTCATGGAAAGACGGCGATCAAAAAGCAAAATCAATTTTTGAAGCGGTTGACAGAAAATATGAAGTGGTGATTATCGGCATTCATGATTTCAATAACCGCCCGGCTGATAATTATAAAATCAGCAATGCTTCGCTTGCCCTGTGGCGAAAACTGAATAAAACCGGCAGCATCACCCTGGTTTTTGGCAATGTGCTGGCTGCAGCCAATTACTGCAATGCCAATGCACTGGTGGCCTGCTACCAGGATGATAACATCACACAGCTTGCGGCGGCGGATTTAATAACTGGTAAAAGCGGCGCCTCAGGCAGACTGCCGGTAAGTGTTTGCAATTTTTCTTATGGCAGCGGAATTGATGTGGCTTCGCCAAAAGCAGATGCAAAGCGAAAGAGATATATAATGGAAATGGCAATTGATTCCATTGTCGGCGATGCCATTTCCCAAAAAGCTTTTCCGGGATGTATGCTGATGGCAGTAAAAGATGGAGCAATCCTGTTTAATAAGGCTTATGGCTATACCACTTTTGACAACCAGGAGCCTGTGTCTGTTGAAAAAATATTCGACCTCGCTTCGGTGACAAAAATTTCTGCCACGACAGTATCAGTAATGAAATTGTATGAGCAGGGAAAAATCAGCTTAGATAAAACCTTGGGCGACTACCTGCCATGGGTAAGAGGAACGGATAAAACTGACCTGGTAATTGAAGATATTCTGCTTCACCAGGCGGGGCTGGTGCCTTTCATCCCTTTTTACCGGGAAACGATTGACACAGCAACAGGTCTTCCGTTGCCGGGTTTTTATTCCGATTCGGCCAGGCAGGGTTATACAATAAAAGTTGCCGGCAAAGTTTACCTGCGCAACGACTGGCAGGATACGATTATCAAGCGCATTCTTCAAAGCCCGCTGGGTAAAAATGGCCGCTACGTGTATAGCGACAATGATTTTATTTTTTTGGGAAAAATAGTTGAGCAGCTCAGCGGCCTGTCGCTGGATGCGTATGTGCAAAAAACTTTTTACAGCAGGATGGGTTTGGAAACGACGGGTTTTAAACCCAAAGAAAGATTTGCCGTAAGCAGGATTGTGCCTACTGAAGAAGAAAAACATTTTCGCCGCCAGCTGCTTTGGGGCGATGTGCATGATGAAGGCGCCAGCCTGTTTGGCGGTGTGGCGGGCCATGCCGGTCTTTTCTCCGATGCTTATGACCTGGCCATGCTGTACCAGATGCTGCTGAACGGCGGCACATTAAACGGTGAAAAATTTTTAAAACCGGAAACAATAAAAAAATTTACCGCTTACGGCGCCAAAGACAGCCGCAGGGGATTGGGTTTTGATAAACCTGAAAAGGATAATGAGTTAAGAAAAGACCCGTATCCTGCCTTGCTTGCCTCACCGGAAACTTTTGGCCATACCGGCTTTACCGGCACCTGTGTGTGGGTGGATCCGAAGTACAATCTTGTTTTTATTTTTCTTTCCAACCGGGTGAACCCGACCAGAAATAACCCGCTGCTGGGGCAGCTGAGAGTGCGGGAGAAAATACTGGATGCGGTAATGGAAACGGTGAAATGAAAGCTCCAAATCTCAAATTACAAGCGCCAAATAAAAAAATTCCAAATAAACGACTGTTAAATGAAATTTATCCTGGCAGTTATTCTTGCCCCGATATTTGGAAATTCTCAAATTGAAAAAGAAGATTTTCACTCAGAAAAAACCGGCGATACTTATGAATTAATTATCCGAAAGCCAAAAGATTTTGATACATCCAAAGCTTATCATCTCGTTTTCTTTACCGATGCGGGTATCAATTCCGGGAAAACCATTTTATCCCAACCGGAGGAAAATATCAGGCATTGTGTGCTCATCGGGATTGCTCATAAAGGGGACTGGAGCAGCAAGAGACAAAGAGATTTTATTCCCTCCGATGCAGGCGGCTACAGCACCAAAGATTTTGGCCAGGCAGCAAAATTCTTTTCATTTCTGAAAGAAGAACTAATCCCTTATGTCAGCAGAAAATTCAGTAAACAGAAAAACAAAGTATTTATCGGCCACTCATTCGGCGGATTACTGGCGCTGTACATTTCGTTAAAAGAAAACAACCTCTTTAACCATTATTATGCCATCAGCCCTTAGGTGTGGGCCAATTACAATGAACTGATGAAAATTGAAAAGAACTATGCCAAGAGTAATAAAAACTACAAGGCAGGTATTTCCATCTATGCAGGGTCGCTTTAATTTTTGAATAAAGTTCTTAGCTCCTCAAAAGAATTTTATAATACTATCAAAGCCAGAAACTATACCGGGCTTACCATCACTCATTCGGTAATTAACGGGGTGAATCATTACGGCATTGTTCCCATAGTGATGCCGGAGATTTTTAAACAGCTCAATTGACTTTTTTTTTGAATTGTAACTTTTGTGCTTAATTGGAAATCGGTCCCGATAAATATCGGGATTGTAGGTTGGAATTTATTCCATCAATTTCATCAGCACTTCCTTTATCACCCCATAATTTTCCCACGGAATAAAATGCCGGGCGCCGGGCAGAATTTTTATTTCCACTGATGTTGCTTTGGTGAGTTTCTTCCTGGCATACTCCACATTGCGTACGGGGACAAAGCTGTCCTTATCGCCATGAATAATCCATACCGGGCAGGTGATGTTATTCCAGTGCCTGTCCAGCTCTTTCAAATCATTTTTCAAATACCACAGTTCTTCATTGCTGGGTTTGAAAGCACCGGGCACCAATAGTTTCAAAGGGGTTTTGTAAAAGGCAGGCCGCCATGTCTCCGGTTTTTCTTCGGCCGGGTCCACTGAGGCGGCAAGAAACACAAGACCGGTAAATAAATTTTCATTGTCCACCTGCAGCTTTACTATCATCGGCCCGCCGAGGGAATGACCCACGGCATACATCGGCTTGCCGTTTTGAAATGATTTTACCAGCGGGCTGATCAGTCTTGATTGTTCTTCCAGGTTTTTGGCATCTCCAAAGTGGCTGAAGCCAAAGCCCGGCCGGTCAACCGAAATCATCCGGTACTTTGCCAGCAGGTCTTTATCCTGCATATATTTTTCAAAAGCGCTCCAGCCGCCGGGTGAGCCGTGTACAAAGAAAAGGGTCGGCAACGTATCATTTCCCGTTTTTGCATAATGCATTCCAAAGCCATCCACTTTGATGGTTTCCGTGGTAAGGTCAACGCCTGCTTTTGAAAACTTTTTCTTTGCTTCACTATCGCTGATGCGGAATTTCATGCTGCACTGGGCAAATACCAGCCACACAGTTATCAGTATAAAAAATGCAATCAGCAACCGCCGGAAGATTTTTCGTTTCATCCTTTAAAAATAAGAATTGCCACGGAGGCACGGAATACACGGAGTAAAAACAACTTCATCCTAATTGTAAGACAGCTTGCTTTTTGAATAAAATATCCGTGTTCCTCCGTGCCTCCGTGGCAAAAATTCTTGCTATTTTCTCCCCCGCTGATCCGGCCGCTGCGGGCCGCGTGGTTTTGGTTGTTGTCCTTTTTGCTGCTGACCGTACTGTGGTGGCTGTCCTTGCCACGGAGGCACGGAATACACGGAGTAAAAACAACTTCATCCTAATTGTAAGACAGCTTGCTTTTTGAATAAAATATCCGTGTTCCTCCGTGCCTCCGTGGCAAAAATTCTTGCTATTTTCTCCCCCGCTGATCCGGCCGCTGCGGGCCGCGTGGTTTTGGTTGTTGTCCTTTTTGCTGCTGACCGTACTGTGGTGGCTGTCCTTGCCACGGAGGCACGCAAGACACGGAGTAAAAACAACTTCATCTTAATTGTAAGACAGCTTGCTTTTGAATAAAAAATCCGTGTTCCTCCGTGGCAAAAAACTTAAAATACGACTCTTTTGATATCCAGTCTCAATCTTCCGAAATTCAGAATCAACCCAACTTTACATCCGGAGCATTTGAGATAATTAATAGTTTGTGCATAGTCTTCATCTGAAATTCCATCTTTCGCTTTTATCTCAAGAATAATCTTTCCCAGGACAATAAAATCTGCGAAGAATTTATGGGGCAGGATTATATCTTTATAAGGAATGCTGTATTCTTTTTCCCTTTCATACTCAGTCAGTTTTTTCCTGAACTCATATTCATAAGCGTCTTTGTAAACAATTTCCAGGAATCCATGCCCAAGAATCTTGTGGATTTCAATCCCGATGCCAATGATTAAATCGGTTTCTTCTTTTAGCGGGAAATTTTTTTGCATGATTTCTTTACTCATAGTTTTAAGTTTTTGGTTAATGAAATAATTACATCGGAGACACGGAAATATATCCGTGCATATCGCATATCAGATAAATTTAAGTAAGTGTATTTTATTAAAAGGGTTGTTATGCAGAATTTCGAAGGAGAAAAAAATGCCACGGAGGCACGGAGGAACACGGAAATAATCCATTTGCATACTTTTTTCCGGAAAACTTAAACTTATTGAACTGCTCGTGTGTAAGTAATATTGAAGCTCTTGAATGCCCGGGGAAAATTAAATGCCGCAGTAGTACGCCTGTTCAACTGAATCATTCAGGCGGGAAGACACGGAAAAATATCCGTGTACCTCCGTGCCTCCGTGGCAAAAATTCTTGCTATTTTCTCCCCCGCTGATCCGGCCGCTGCGGGCCGCGTGGTTTTGGTTGTTGTCCTTTTTGCTGCTGACCGTACTGTGGTGGCTGTCCTCTTCGCTGCTGCTTATTTTGTTTCTGCTGCTGCTTTTGTTTTCGTTTGCGGTCAGCTTTTTCCAATGAGCGGAGGCTGATATGCCCTACCAGTTCTACAAATTCCGGCTCGGCTTCCTGCGGTTTTGAAGATGTGATTTCCACCGCTTCGAGTTCATCGGGAATCACCCCCTGTACATTCAGCCCTTTTATTTTCTTCACCCGTTCTATCGTCAGCGGGTATTGCTTGTTGCTGTCGGGCAGCATGTACCACATCAGGTTTTTGAAAATATCTTTTTTGATAAGCGTGGCCGTTCCTTTTGCCACCTGCAGCGTGTCGCAGTTGTCGGGGAAATGCTGCAGGGCATCGAGGTATGTATCCAGTTCATAATTCAGGCAGCACTTCAGCCGGCCGCACTGGCCGCTCAGCTTGCTCTGGTTGATAGAAAGATTCTGGTAGCGGGCAGCCGTTGTATTCACCGATTTGAAATCACTCAGCCAGGTACTGCAGCAAAGCTCACGGCCGCAACTGCCAATGCCTCCCACTTTGGCGCTTTCCTGCCGGGCGCCAATCTGCCGCATCTCCACTTTTAGTTTGAACTCCGAAGCATACACTTTAATCAGCTCCCGGAAATCTACCCGCCCGTCGGCAATGTAAAAGAAAGTAGCCTTGCGGCTGTCGGCCTGTATTTCCACTTCACTCACCTTCATCTCCAGCTTCAGTTGCCTGGCAATGGCGCGGCTGCGTATCAAGGCTTCTTTTTCCCGGCTCTTGCTGTGGCGCCAGGTGTCAATGTCGCGGTCGCTGGCACGGCGCAGCACTTTTTTCATTTCGGGGTTTTCTTCCTTCACTTCATGCTTTTTCATTTGCAGCCGTACCATCTCACCCGTCAGCGACACTTCACCCAGGTCAAAACCACTTACACCTTCCACCACCACCAGGTCGCCCTTTTCAACAGGCTGCAGCGTGGTATTGCGGAAAAAATCTTTACGGCTGCCATGATTAAAGCTCACCTCGATCACTTTGCACTCATCACCGGCGTAGGCCACGGGCAGGTTGCGCAACCAATCGTAAGCGTTCATGCGGTTGCACCCGCCGGTAGTGCATCCGCCGTTGCTTTTGCAACCCATTGGCTTACCCACACTGCAATTAGCACAACCCATGAAATGATTTTAGATTTACGATTTCTGATTCCGGATTTTTTTTGGGGGATGATAATTATGGAGCCGGCTGCAGTAATTCTATTGCACTTCCGTTGCGTCGCACACTTCAACACCTGGAATTCTTATCAGCAGCCTTTCTGCAAACTCAGGGTTTCTTGCTGAATAGCGATAAGAACGTACAAGAGTGCGACGCAACCAAAGTTGAATATAGAGTTGAAGATGACTCAATAATTATTTTCCTCCCTCCGCAAGCAATCCCGAAAATTTTCGGAATCACAGTCATCACTCATCACTGATCACTCACCCCTCATGTCGCCAAAAATACAATTTTGTCCTGAATGATATGGTACAGCCGGATGGTAAGGGCATGAAAGAGGATTTTGGCGTTGGCATTGCGTTCGATGTGGTAAGCGGCCCGGTCCAGTTCTTCAATCATGGCCTGCTGCTGGGCCAGGTCGGCCAGTTTGTTCAGGCGGGTTGTAAAGTCTTTTTCGTTGTCGGGCAGCAGGGCGGCATCGCCCAGCACACGGCTGCGGATACTTTGCTCCAGCAGGTGATTGAAATAGCGGAGAAACTGTTTTTGTTTTTCGCGGCCAAGGCGGCTGATTTCCTCCACCCATTTGGTTTGGGCGAGGGGTCCGGTTTTCAGTATTGCATTCAGCCAGTCACGCAGCAGCGCCTGCCAGTTTTCTTCGGCATGTTGCAGCAGTTGCATTGCTTCGCGGAAGTTGCCTTCGGCAGTGGCGGCTACCTGGCGGGCCAGCTCCGGCGACGTGTTGGTTTCCATCAGCGCTTTTTCAATATCGGCAGTTTGCAGCGCCGGTATTTTTATCAGCTGGCAGCGGCTTACGATGGTGGGCAGTATCAGCGATTCGTTTTCCGCCACCAGAATAAATAAAGTGTTGGGCGGTGGCTCTTCAATCAGCTTGAGGAGTTTGTTGCCTTCGTTGCCCAGGTATTCGGGCATCCAAAGAACGAGCGCCTTATATTCGCTTTCAAAACTTTTCAGGCTCAGCTTGCGGATGATGTCGTTGCATTCTTCAGCCGTAATTTTTCCCTGGCTGTTTTCTTTTTCTTTTATCTGTTCAATCCAGTCAAACAGGTTGCCGTAGGGATTTTGATTGATGAATATTCTCCACTCTTTAATGAAATCTGTTGCCACCGGCTTATCAAGCGACTTTTTTGTAACAGTGGGGTAGGAGAAATGTATGTCGGGATGGATGAGTTGATGTGATTTGATGCAGGAAGCACAGCTGCCACAGGAATCATGGGATGTAAGTGGTGCCACCTGTGAAGTGAACTCTTCTCCAAACAAAGCGGCATGTGAGTTTTTACTTTTTGCTTTTGAATTTGCCACTTCGCAGGTGATGTATTGCGCCAGCGCCATGGCCAGTGGCAATGCTCCGTTTCCTTCTTTGCCCAGAAAAAGCAAGGCATGGCTGAGCCGGTTGTGCTGTACCAGCTCTACCAGTTGTTTTTTCACTTCCTGCTGGCCGATGATGTGGGAGAATTGCATAGGAAACGAAAGTAAAACTTCCTGGAATAAAAAAACGTCCCGACTTGACGGGACGTTTTTTGGTGGGGCTTCTATACTAATTCAGATACTTCAGCACTTCCTCACTCATCGGGTTTACCTTATTGTGAAATACGGCCACGAGGTTCCCGTTTTCATCCACCAGGAATTTGGTGAAGTTCCAGATGACGGGGTCCTGCAGAAATCTTTTCCATGCATAATCTTTCGAGGTTTCGGCCGGCAGTTTTTTTGCCATTTCACCGGATTGCTCCACCAGCCATTTGAACAGCGGATGAATATCATCGCCCCTCACCGATATTTTTTCAGCCATCGGGAAAGTGACGCCATAATTCTTTTTGCAGAATTCTTTTATTTCTTCGTTGCTGCCGGGTTCCTGTCCACCGAAGTTGTTGGCAGGAAAACCGACAATCACCAGTTTGTTTTTGTATTTTTCATAGAGGGCTTCCAGGTCGGTATATTGCGGGGTGTTGCCGCATTTTGATGCGGTATTTACAATCATTATCTTTTTTCCTTTATAGGCCGAAAAATCAATTTGATTTCCGTCGAGGCCCGGTACTTTAAAATCATAAATGGTGGGCCCGCCCAATGTGACGGTCAGCAGCAGCACAAGCAAAAGCATTTTCATGATTTTTGTTTTTTGCGGATGTCAAAGTTAATGAAATACGGTTCAAAAATTTTTGCCGAAGGGGGATGGGCCGGGTTGTGGTTTTATTGCCTTTCAAAGCAGCCTAAATCCGGCAGGCCTACCGGCCGGGGTTTACCATCGAGGTCAAGCATAACACCGGCATTGGTCCCTTTTTCTTTTGCGGGTGAATTTTCTTTCAGCCGGAAATCATAATGGCGCCGCGATGTGTTTACACTGTCAAACAGCGGGTCCTGGTTATTGATGATTTGACTGGAGGTGATATTGGCCGGCGGTGTTTGTACTTTCCAGAGATTATTATCAAAGTTTACATTGAAAACCGTGCTGCCGCTTTTTGCCACCACCACTTCGTCTTCCACCGTTCCGTTTTGCCCCCAGAAAATGCAGTTGCGGAACAGGGCTGAAAGATCGGCGGTTACCGGGTTGTTGTTTACCAATATATAATTGCTTACAAACAGCACCGGGTCGCGGTGAAGAATATAACTGTTGGAAATGCTTACCACCGTGCAATGCGTAAACTGGTAATCGCCGCCTTTGGCCAGTATCACATTTTTTCCGCAGTTGCTCACCAGGCAGTTTCTTGCCCTGATGCTGCTGTTGAGCGCAATGATGCCGGCATCATACGCATTGTCAACAATGCATTCGTTCAGTATAAGCTTTGGATTGGCGTTGGGTGCCGGGTCTTGCACGGCTAATGCCTGGTACGCATTTTTAATCACGGCATAATTAAAAACATTGTCTTTGCTTGATGCCCTGAAATAAATTCCCGGCCAGCCGGCAGGAAAATCGTTGTAAGGTTCATCCAGCCGGTCGCTGCGGAAATAAACCCGGCTGGCCGTGTCTTTTTCGCCGTTTACTACCAGCGTGCCGTCAACAATTATCGGCGCATCGGCATGCACATAAATACGGCAACCTTTATTGATGGTGAGTTTCTGATTGGGCTCCACAGTTAACGAACCCAGAATCACATAAGGCATGTCGTTGTTCCAGGTTTCATCAGCCGTAATTTTTTTATTGCGGAAAAAACGGGCATTCTGTCCCCATGCTTCCAGCTGCACATAACGGGTGTTGCCATTAAAACTCACCTGTATGCTGTCCTGTACGACGAACGGAAGGTTAGCCGTGTTTTGATTGATGCTTACCGATACAAAAACATACACGCTGTCCCGCTTTTCTATTTCAATACTACGAACTTCGGGCCCGGTGTAGCCGTCTACATTTATTTTAAAAAAAGAACTGTTGCCGCCCATCAGCTTTACCGAACCCAGCCGCAGCTTCTGGTCATTCTCATTTCTGATTTTAAAAAATTGGGTGATGGAACCTGTGGTGGTAAAAACCGTGTCGAACTTTAGCGAATCAGCCGTGATGCCCAGCTGCGCATCCGCACTGGTGATGAAGGATTCCTTTTTGCAGGCCGGGAAAAGGATAAGCATGGATATTGAAATCAGCAGGAGGTTCTTCATTAACATCAAAAATAAAACGAAGAGTTCAAAAGAGGAAATGGATGGTTTGATTGTTTGATGGTTAAATTGATAAATGGTTATTTGGCTGTATTGCCATTGTATTATTTTCAGTTATCTTCTTAATCCTTTTTTCTCTCGCGGTTCTTTCTCCGGGGGTTTAACGTGAAGCGATACATAATGTTGCGATGGACAACTGCACATCATCAGCCTTAAGCAGTTCGGCGCCGCAGGCTTCCAGGGTAGCGCCGGTGGTTATGACATCGTCCACCAGCAGCAGGTGTTTGCCATGAATTGCTTTGGAGTTTTCCAGTTGAAATTTTCCTTCGATATTTCGCCAGCGTTCAATTCTTCCTTTTTTGGTTTGTGTTTCCGTGTGCTGCGGCCGGCTAATGACATCCTTCAGGACGGGCAAAGAAAAAACTTCAGTAATACCCTCACAAAGCACCGTGGCCTGGTTGTATCCCCGTTTTTTTTCTTTTGACGGGAAAAGGGGCAGGGGAACCAGGGCATTAATATTATTAAAGCGGGCTGCGCCTTTCAGGGCATGGCCCATCATCCTCCCGAGCTGAAGCCCCAGGTCTTTGTTGCCTTTGTATTTGAACTGGTGCATCAGGTGCTGCATCAGCGATTCTTTGGTAAAATAGAAATGAGCAGCCGCGTGTATAATCTGCAGCCGGCCCCAAAAAGTTTTTTCAACCGGGTTACCGGCATGGGGTTCAAAATTGGTTTCCGGTAATGAAGTAACGCATCGGATACATAGCCGGCTGGCTTCGTTCAGCAAGTCGCTGCCGCACCCATCGCAAACATGAGGAAAGAAAAGATGGAGGAAGGAGTTCTTTATTTCGGAGAGAGTAAGCATGAGAAATGGTTACCGGGTTAAATTGATTGATGGTTTGATAGTCCTAAACCGGAGTTGACTCTCATATTTTTTTTTAAAGAATGCAGTGAAATAACACGAAAACCATCAAGCCATCCATCTTTTTCACTAAAACAGATACCTGTACACCTCTTCCACCTGCCCCATCGTCACAACCTGGATGTTGAATTTCTGCCTGGCCAGTCCTTTCTGGTTGAATTTGGATACAATGATTTTTTCAAAACCAAGTTTTTCCGCTTCGGCAATGCGCTGGTCAATGCGGTTGACGGCTCTAATTTCACCACTCAGTCCCACTTCGCCGGCAAAACACATATGATGAGCAATGGGTGTGTCTTCATACGATGAAAGCAGGGCGCACAGCACTGCAAGGTCGATGGAAGGGTCTTCCACTTTCAGGCCGCCGGCAATATTTATAAATACATCTTTTACGCCGAAATGAAAGCCGCCTCTTTTTTCCAGTACAGCCAGCAGTAATTGCAGTCTTCTTAAATCAAACCCACTCACGGTGCGTTGCGGAGTTCCGTAAACAGATTGTGTCACCAGTGCCTGCACTTCAATAAGCAAGGGCCGGATACCCTCCATCGTGGCAGCAATGGCAATGCCGCTGAGTTGGTCTTCTTTTTGAGTAATCAGGATTTCACTGGGATTGGCCACAGCTTTCATTCCTTGGTCAGTCATTTCATAAATGCCCAGTTCCGAAGTGCTGCCATAACGATTTTTGAGAGTTCGAAGAATACGGTAAGCATAATGCCGGTCGCCTTCAAACTGAAGAACCGTATCCACCATGTGCTCCAGTATTTTCGGTCCGGCGATGTAACCTTCTTTAGTGATATGACCAATTAAAAAAACCGGCGTATTGGTTTCTTTTGCAAACCTCTGAAACTCGGAAGCGCATTCCCGTATCTGGGAAATGCTCCCCGGTGAGGAATCAATAAACGGTGTCTGCAATGTCTGCACGGAATCAACAATGACAATATCGGGTTTCAGTTTTTTTATTTCCTGGAAAATAACCTGAGTGGAAGTTTCGGTGAGCAGATAAAAATTTTCATTTTTTATTTCGAGCCTGTCGGCTCTCATTTTTACCTGTTGTTCGCTTTCTTCACCGCTTACATAAAGCACTGTTTTATCTTTCAACCATAAACCTATTTGCAAAAACAGAGTGGATTTACCGATGCCTGGTTCGCCGGCTACCAATACAATGCTTCCGGCTACGATACCACCGCCTAATACACGGTTCATTTCTTCATCTGTAGTCAGTAATCTTTTGTCTTCGTTACTTTTTATTTCATCCAGCTGTATTGTTCTGTTGCTTCGCTCCGGTTTCTCATGATAATTTTCCCAGCCATTGGTTTTTTCAGTTTCTTTATGAATGATTTCTTCTACAAAGCTGTTCCATTGATGACAGGATGGACATTGGCCGAGCCACTTTACACTTTCATACCCGCAGTGCTGGCAGAAAAAAGCTTTTTTCACCTTGCTCATAAAAATAAAGTTAGGTTTTCATCGTCATCCATATCTGCTTTGCTGAATAGTATTTTAATCAAACAGGTAAAAAAGAAAATAATTCTAACCGGATTAATTATTACATTGAAGAGATAAAAAAACAATCGCCGAAATGATTTTACGGAATGTAAAAAGGGCCAATCTTTCGATTGACCCTCTTACTTACTAACCCATTAAATTCTGGTACTAAGTTACAATTCTGAGTCACATTTCAAAATAAATTTTTCCTGCTGTGTATAACTTTTCGGTTAACTTGTGCAGTTATAGAAACCACTCTCTGTAGCTTTAATTTTTTCTTTTTAACATTTTGTAAACCAGCGAACTATGCAGGTTGTATTTTTGTCAAGACAAAAAAATAACCACTTCATCCGGATAAATTTTTTATGTCCGGTTTGTGTGTCAAAAAGGCCGGAAAACCAGAAAAAAAATTGTCTTTTTTTCATTCAAAAAAAATGGAATTAGCTTTGATATACTGACATTTAAAATTAAAAAACATGACACCTGAAATTATGATTGTATCGTTGTTGTTTGTGGGTATTAGTTTAATCGTATCCCTTATTTTAAAAAATAAATTTACCCGGTACAGCAAAATTCCTCTTTCGAACGGGATGACCGGAAAGCAAATTGCAGAGAAAATGCTGCGGGATAATGGTATATATGATGTGCAGGTCACCAGTGCCCAGGGCTTTTTATCAGATCATTACAACCCGCTGAATAAAACCGTAAATCTTAGCCCGGAAGTTTATAGTGGCCGAAGTGTGTCTGCAGCTGCTGTGGCAGCTCATGAATGCGGCCATGCAGTTCAGCACGCCAACGCCTATAGCTGGCTTATGATGCGCAGCCGGCTGGTGCCGGTCGTTCAACTGACCTCCAACCTGGTAAATATTGTATTATTAATAGGCGTGATAATGGCTGCTTCCGGCAGCACCACCCTGCTCCTTATAGGAATTGCCATGATGGCCGTGACAGTTTTATTCACACTTATTACACTTCCCGTGGAGTTTGATGCCAGCCGCCGGGCCCTGGCCTGGCTCGACAATAACAATGTGACCAACAGCCAGGAATACCCCAAAGCAAAGGATGCATTGAAGTGGGCTGCAACTACTTATGTGGTAGCTGCCCTGGCAGCAGTAGTCACCCTGGTACAGTATATTCTTATTTACCTTGGAAGCCGGGATCGTAACTAATCTTATAATGATTGAAGGATAAATCAATTTTTTAAAGGCCGTGCAGCAGGATGCACGGTTTTTTTTGTCATAAATTGGTTATTCAATATATAGAAGTCCCTATATTTGAATATATCATTTTCTATCACAAAACTATTAAACATGAGAAAACGACTGCTATTGCTGGCAGGGATATGCTTCCTGCTGGCACAAACGGTTTGGGCTCAAACCGTAGAAGTTTCCGGTCGGGTCACTGATGATAAAGGTGAGCCAGTAGCCGGAGCCTCAGTTACAGAAAAAGGAACCCGCAACGGTACTACAACAAATGCGGGCGGTAATTTTAAAATCCAGGTAAAAAGCGGCGCCACTCTTGTATTCTCCAGTGTCGGTTTTACAACTAAAGAAGCGGCAGTAACCGGTAACACGGTGAATGTATCTCTTGCTACAGCAACAGAAACCATTTCTGAAGTAGTGGTAACCAGCTATGGAATCAGGCGGGAAAAGAAAGCGCTTGGTTATGCGGTTGCCACTGTGGATGCTAAGGCACTGGAACAGCGACCGGAATCCGACGTAGTAAGGTTGCTGAATGGTAAAGCACCAGGCGTGGATATTGGTAATACAAGTGGTATGTCGGGCAGCGGTACCAATATTATTATACGTGGAGTAAGTACCATTACCGGCAGCTCTACTCCTCTCTTTGTAGTGGATGGTGTGCCTTTTGATGCTTCCACTAACCCACAGGCAAGCTTTGTTTATGGCAACACTACTTCAAGCCGTTTCCTTGACCTGGACCCTAACAACATTGAAAACATCAGTGTGCTGAAAGGTTTAAGTGCCACCACACTGTATGGTGAGCTCGGAAGAAACGGGGTGATACTGATTACTACGAAAACCGGCACAAACAAACGGACCAACAACAAAATGGAAGTATCGGTAACCCAATCGGTGTTTATGAACAAGGTGGCCAACCTGCCGGAATACCAGCAAAATTATGGTGGCGGTTTTGACCAGAGTGTTGGTCTAACATTTTTCAGCAACTGGGGAGCAAAATTTACCGATCCTCCATTGAAAGTATCACACCCCTATGACCGTACAGCTTTGCATGTGGCTTTCCCGCAATTTAATCAGACAGCGGGAGCCGGTAATGATATTATATATGAGTTCAAACCTTATAATAGTGTGGAGCGTTTTTTCAGAACCGGTATTATTAAAACCACATCAGTAGGCATTCAGACCGGTAATCAGAATTCAAGTTTCAGCGCCAGCTATTCTTATACCGATGATGAAGGGTTCACTCCCGGCAATCAACTTTTCAAAAACAACTTTAGTGTAGGTGGTAATGTCCGTCTCAGTAATAAAATGACTGTCGGCGGTACTTTCAATTATGCCACTACCGACTATAAATCTCCTCCCACATCTACCAGCTTTGGCAGCAACCCTTCGGTATCTTCAGTGTTTGGTAACCTGATTTATACTCCCATTGCGGTAAACCTGATGGGCGGACCGGAAGATGGTAATAACTGGTTGCCATGGGAAAACCCGCTGGATAAATCATCGGTTTATTACCGGGGTAATAATGATATTCAGAATCCCCGCTGGACAGTTAAGAATGGGTTTACCGGTCAAAAAATCAACCGGATTTTCGGTAACATGAAGTTTAGTTACCCGATTGCCAATAATGTAAATATTACTTATAGGGTCGGATATGACTACTATTCTGATTTTAATTTCCTGTCGCAAAACAAAGGCGGAACAGTAGGTGCTGATCTTATTTATCGCCGCGGAATTCACAGAACTGTTACCGGCCGCAATACCATTTGGGATCATTCCATACTGGTTGACTGGAACACCAAACTTTCACCCGAATGGCGCCTGAATGTGGATGCCGGTGCCAACTCCCAGGAGCGTCAATATGCTCAGGATGGCCAGCGCAGTACTCAGCAACTTGTTTATGGCCTGTTCGATCACTCCAACTTTATCGTACATGATAATTTTGATGAGGGCGGCGGTGATCTTGACTTTAAATCGCAAAATCTCGCAATAGGTGTATTTGCTCAGGGAACACTGGCCTATAAGGAGTTTGCTTACCTGACCCTGGGCGGCAGAAACAGCTGGACATCGAACCTGGAGCAGGATAACCGCAGTCTCTTTTATCCCAGCGCCAGCCTTTCCTTCTTACCTACTACTGCATTTGAGGGTTTAAAAGGGAGCAAATGGGTAAATTATATGAAAATCAGAGGGGGTTATTCTACCAGCGCCAATTTTGGTTTCCCCTACAGCACAAGACCTACACTTATTATTTCAACTAACGTATTTGAAGACAGAGTTGGAACGATTTTGAATTCAAACAGCATTTCTAACCGCCTGGCCAATCCTGATCTGAAGCCGGAACTGATAGGCGAAATTGAATTGGGTATTGAAGGTAAGTTTATTGATAACAGGGTCAGTCTTGATCTTACTTTTTACAGAAGGCTTTCTGAAGACCAGATTCTCGACCGCGACCTGGATCCATCTACCGGTTTTACTGTTACCCGTATCAATGCAGGCAATGTACAAAACAAGGGTATTGAACTGGGCCTTGGCATTACCCCGGTGCGCACCAAAGACTGGAGATGGCAACTGGACGGAAACTTCACTCTCAACAGGAGCAAAGTTTCTCACCTGCCGGATGATATTAAGCAAATCGTAGTTGATGGATTCAGCAATGAAGGTTTATTTGCTATCAACGGGCAACCCCTTGGTGTTATCCAGGCCAATTATATTGTAAAAGTTGACCCGAAAACAGGTCAACCGACCGGTGATCCGCTTAATGGAGCAAGACTGGTAAGCCCGAATGGCGACTATGTTGCATCTTCTGAAATCGGAATCATTGGCGACCCGACGCCTGATTTCAAACTGAGCGGTATCAGCACCCTTGATTTCAAAGGTTTCTCTTTCCGCATGCAGTGGGATTGGACACAGGGCGGCGATATGCTGGCTTACACCCCGGGGACATTGGTTGGCCGCGGCTTAACCAAAGACACTGACTTCGACCGTTTGTTGCCCTTGATTCTTCCCGGCGTGCAGGCTGATGGCAGCCCCAATACTGTGCAGATTAGCGCCAGCCAGGCTTATTTCAACAACTACAGTGGATTCTTCTCTTTACAGGATTTGATTGTTTACGATGCCACAGTTATCAGGCTGCGTGAAGCCTCGCTGTCTTACTCAGTGCCGGCAAGCGTATTAAAGAAAACACCTTTTGGGTCCTTGTCATTAACTGTATCCGGTCAGAATTTATGGTACAATGCGCCTAACTTTCCAAAATACACCAATTTCGATCCGGAAGTTTCCAGTCTTGGAGTAAGCAATGTAAGAGGTTTGGAATACCTCGCAGGTCCTACTTCCAAGCGCCTTGGCGCAAGTTTGAGAGTGACATTCTGATTAAACCAAATAAAAAAGTTATTTATGAAAAAAATATTTCTGATATTAATAACCGGCCTGGTGCTAAGCTCCTGCAAGAAAACACTTGACAGGTTGCTGGTAAACCCCAACAGCCCCTCGCCGGAATCTGCCAATGCCGACTTGTACCTGAACCAGGCACAACTGAGCTTTGCCGGTTTCTTTAATACTGCATCTGCTTTTGGCATGGAGCCTACCCGCATGATTCATATGTATGGACCACGGTATGACAATGCCTACCAGCCGCAGAGTTATGACGGCATCTGGAATGCAGCATATACCGGTGTGATGAAACACCTCAATGCACTTATCCCGATTGCCGACGCTGAAAAAAAATATATTCACCTCGGGATGGCCAAAGTGATGAAGGCCTATACACTGATGACTTTGGTGGATATGTTCGGCGATGTACCAATGACGGATGCTAACCAGGGTGTGGCCAATCTTAACCCAAAGGCTGACCCCGGCGCTACTGTATATGCAGCAGCTATTACTTTACTTGATGAAGCTATTACAGCATTTGGACAAACAGCATCCTCTAATCCGGGTACACAAGATCTCTTTTATGGAGGAAGCGCTGCCAAATGGACCATGGCAGCCAAATCGCTTAAATTAAGAGCCCTGATGAATACCCGGCTGGCTGATCCTGCTGCCAAAACAAAAATTGAAGCGGTATTAAATGCCGGCGGTTTGATTGATGCTGAAGCCAACGACTTTGAATTTAAATACAGCAAAAAAGGATCGAACCCGAACAGCCGCCACCCGAGGTATAACGGGAATCATACATCAACCGGGGCAGGCGATTATATCCCGACATATTTTATGTGGGTATTAGCCCAGGAAAAAGGTCAAGGGGATGCCAACAACGATCCCCGTATTCGGTATTATTTATATCGTCAGCGTACCAACTATGCCAACGTAAATGAAAATACAATCAATTGTTATGGGCAGGCTTATCCGGGGCACTATGCTACTAACCTGAGCAATCCTTATCTCAACAACACGTACAACATGCCTTTCTGTCTGCTGATAAGTGGTTATTGGGGTCGTGATCATGGTGATGACAGTGGTATTCCGCCGGATGGTCAGTTCCGTACTACCGTTGGAGTGTATCCTTTTGGCGGCCGTTTTGATAATAACCAGGGAGCCAACGTAGCAGTTGATTTTGGCGGACAGGGCGCCGGTATTCAACCCATCTGGCAATCAGCCTTCACTGATTTTGTAAGAGCCGAATACGAACTGATGCTGAATAACAATGTTGCCAATGCCAGGGCAAGAATGGAAAGCGGTATTCGCAAGTCCATAGCCAAGGCGGTCAATTTCCCTGCAGCAATTGGTTATACAGAAACAATACCTACCACCCGTATTCCAGATGCTGCAAGAATTGACGCCTATGTAAATAAAGTACTGGCTGCTTACGATGCCATGACTACTACCGATGGGCGTTTGAATATCATCATGAAGGAATATTATATCGCTCTTTGGGGCAATGGAGTAGATGCTTACAATATGTATCGCCGCACCAATAAGCCGGACAATATGCAGTATACGCTGGAACCCAACCCGGGCGTTTTCATCAATTCGCACTTATATCCTTCTGTTTTTGTAAACAGGAATATAAATGCAACTCAAAAGTCGGGTGTAGGAGTGCAGGTGTTCTGGGATAAAAATCCACCCAATTCACGCAGATAAATAAACTTTAAAAACAAATTATTATGAAGAAAATATTTTCAATCATTGCGTTATTCTCCCTGCTTCTTTTCATGGGATGTAAGAAGGGAGAAACATCCGGTGACTTTGCCGCTAACGGGATTGGTTCGTATGTGACCAAAGTGGCACTTGGCAATGGTATTATTGACTATGCCAACCTTGCTAGTTCAAAAGTGGATGTAACCGTACGTGAATACGGTTCACCGGTAGCTTCTATTAAGGTACTGGTATCAAAAGGCGCCGCTACTACAAACTCCGCCACCTGGAAGTTAATAAAGGAAGTGCCTTACAATGGTGATACAAAACTGGAAGTTACAGCCAATGAAATTGCTACTGCCCTGGGTATTCCGGTTACCGGACTCGAAACAGGCGCCACCTACACTTTATATAATCGGGTAGTCAGTAAAGACGGGCAGGAGCATGACATCACCAATATGAACAGCTCCATGTACGGCAACCCGAACTATAATGCATTGATGACCTGGAATGCGGTAGTGGTTTGTCCTTTTAATCCTGCAGCATGGGGTGGTGTCGGCGCCAATTTCAGTGCCCGTGTATTGGAAGATGGATGGGCCGATTATTCACCCGGGGATATAATTAACAACATTATTATTACCTCAGCAACCCAGTTGCGGTTTGATAATATGTGGTTAACAAATCCTACGAGGCCGGTGCTAGTGAATATTACAGCCGCTACCGGTGCAGCTACTGTCGCAAAACAGGATTATGGTGATTATCCAAGTTATGGAATATATAATTTGAATTGCCAGTCTTCAGGCACAAACAATTGGGTTTTTTCATGTGTTAACCTGATTACTTTGACACTTACTCACACTTCCGGCAGCAGCAACTACGGAACATATCTTTTACGGCTGCAAAAGATTTGATAAAACAGCCTGCTAAAAAATTAACCCCGCTAAATGTGGGGTTAATTTTTTACTTACAGTTTTATTTCTTCCTCATTCTTATCAAAAAACCGGAACTCGGTAAGG
>CAYUJD010000052.1:0-1202 GCA_964444975.1 uncultured Chitinophaga sp.
GATAGAACAACGCGAAAGAAACGCCGGAGACAAAGATTATTTAAAGGAAACAGGTAATTACTAATTTCAAATACTTTATCAGATCGGTACAAACTCCATCGTCCGGTCTACCCTTTCGGGCTCGCAGAGGCCATCCACCCATTTTTTATTGTAGCTCTTTACCAAATACTTTTTTTCATACGCCTTGTTTATTGCCCCTGAAATGCTACCAATATCCGCAGGTTTCAACCCTTTAACAGGAATTATTTCCTTTCCACATTTTACGCTACCATTATGGCCGTTTAACAGAGCGGTATACCAGCTTCTTTCAGCTCCATAGTAAGAGCGGCCAAAGATTCTGCCGTCTACTACAACCATCCATATGCCTGTAAATTTTTCTCTTTCCTCTCCTGCCCGCACACTGGTTATTTGTGTTTCATTAATAGATTTCAAAAATGCTTTTGAGAATTTTTTCATAAAAATATCTTTGGCAGTTTACAATACCATCGGCAGCCACCAGGACTACTCCAATTCAAACCTAACCGTTACATCACCTGCGCCCAATGCATCAGCTAATCCTGATACATCTTCAATACGTCCAAGTTTTGTATAGCTGTATGATGTCCGGAAAGTTGTATAGAATAATACCAGCGTTCTTGATCCATAAAGCATAATGTCGCCACTTTGTATAGTTCCTGGGTTGGAAGAATTGTTTGGAAGACTTTTTGCCAGGTCAAAATACTTTTCGTTTCCGTTCAATTCAATCATATCAATTGTAAGCGGTAACAATGCTTTAAAGGCTGTAGCTGCCGGATTGTTGAAAAGCGTTGCGTTGAATGTTTTTGGCTCTACTGTAATTTTCATTTTATAGCTGACAGAATCACTATTATTAAAATTAGGAATTTCTGCGTTATTGCCTGCCTGATTGTTATTGCCACAATCTTTCCCGCCGGTAGAGAATAACACGATAGTGAGAACACTTATTGATAAGGTTCTCATTTTTCCATACAAGCATTGTTTCGACCAGGCTGAATCAAGTATTGCAATATTTTGATTTATTCAAAAAAAAGGAGCCTCATTGCTCCTTTTTTTAGAAACTATTAATTCTGCATAACTCAAAATGCCTTTTCCGTATTTGGTTGAATAGCCTCATTCAGAAAGGGCTGGTTATAATGCCGCTTGCCGGTCGTTTTGTATAGTGCATTGGCCACAGCGCCAAACAC
>CAYUJD010000052.1:1302-10839 GCA_964444975.1 uncultured Chitinophaga sp.
AACCGGTTTGCATGAATGGGATGTTCAGGTATGCCACCGCCTTTTACGTGAAATGCAATTAAATTTTTATTTGCATCAAATGCAGCACGATATGTTGCTGTATACATAGGGCGATATATACCATAGGTCATATCATCTTCACGGGTGTATACAAGTTTTACAGGAGCTTTTACTTTTTTAGAGATAAGTGCCGCTTCTGCCATATAATGTCCGTATGCTCTTAAACCAAAGCCTCCACCCATGCGGGTCATTTGGATTTCAATTTTATCAGCCGGAAGATTTAAAATTTTTGATAGTGTAGGTTCTATCCAACCCGGCGCCTGGTGAGTTCCCACTAACAAAGCTTTTTCATCTGCAACATGGGCAAAGAAATTCATTGGCTCCATGCAGTTGTGTGCCAGGAAGGGAGCCATGTATGTGCGTTCGATGACCTGCGCCGCATTTTTGAAAGCAGTTTCAGGATCACCATCTTTTCGTAATTGCTGAGCAGGTTTTTTCGAATATTCCTCCATTTTTGCAATATGGCTGGTTGTACTTTCAAGACCGGCCGGAATGGTAACTTCTCTTTTCCCACCTCTGCCTGCAATGATTTCTTTGGTATCGCTGATTGGCTCCCATGTAACTTTAAGTTTTTTACGGGCATTCATTACTTCCCATGTTGTTTTACCCACAACAACCAGCAGATCATTGAATGTTCGTGTATCAAAACCAGCCTGTTCAAAACCATCTTCATATAATTTCAGGCTGAATACATCGTTGATGCCCGGCATTTTCAAAGCCTGTGATGCATCAAAAGATTTAAGCTTCATTCCAAAGGCCGGCGGATGTTCTATCATAGCGATCAGCATTCCTTCGTGTGTATAATCCAGTCCAAAAAGTGGTTTGCCGGTCACGATCTTCAACCCTTCTACATTTTTCTGTGAATGACGCACTACTTGAAAATTCTTAGCATCTTTTAATTTCACTCCTTTTGGAATGGGAATCGTTGCTGCCTTTGATGCAAAGCCGCCGTAAGTTTCTGACTGACCACTTTTTTCATGATAAAGCATTCCTGCTTTTGTTGTCACTTCCTCCACGGGTACATTCCAGGTTTGAGCTGCGGCCTGCATCAACATATTACGGGCTGCCGCTCCTGCTTCACGGAGTGGTTTCCAATACATCCTTACCGAATTACTGCCGCCGGTAAATTGAGGTCCTAATTTTACATTGTCATGCGGCCCCATTTCTACAACAATTTTTTGCCAGTCCACATCCAACTCTTCAGCCACAATCATGGGGAGTGAGGTCATCACATTTTGCCCAAACTCAGGATTAGGGTTGAGAATATTTATGTTATTATCAGGAGTGATTTTAATATAACCGGTTAACTCATACCACTGCTCGGGAAGATCAATGCCGTTTGCCTTACCGTCAGCGCTGAATTCTGACAACCATTTAAAACTGATCATGAGGCCGCCGCCTGCAAGCATTGTTGACCGGAGAAATGAACGCCTGCTATGTTTTGTTTTGATCTTTTCCATTTTCAAATATTTTGAAGATGATTAATTGTGTTTAGCACAACAATATTATTTCTGTTTGGCTGCTGACTTAATTGCTTCTCTTATTCGCAAATAAGTACCACAGCGGCAAATGTTCCCGGTCATTGCCGCATCTATTTGTGCATCGGTTGGATTCGGATTGGTTTTCAACAATGCTGCTGCCGTCATTATCTGTCCCGTCTGGCAATAGCCACACTGCGCCACATCATGTTCTATCCAGGCCTTCTGAACAGGATGATCACCATTGCCTGAAAGCCCTTCGATGGTGGTGATTTCCCGGCTACCGATTGTTGAAACCGGCAGTTGACAAGACCGGACTGCATTTCCATTGAGATGAATAGTGCATGCTCCGCACATGGAGATACCACAGCCATACTTGGTGCCATGCATATTCAGGTGTTCTCTCAAAACCCAAAGCACGGGAGTTGCAGGATCAACATCCACCTGTTTGGTTTGCCCGTTAATTTTTAAATTATAAATTGCCATAATAGAAATTTTATTTGGTTATCCGATTATCTATGTTTTACTTTCTAAGTGCCTTCACCATTGCCGGGGTTATCGTGCCCGGTATTTTATTTCCCCAACTGTTCCGTGAATAATTAAGCACATCGGCAATTTGGATATCGGTTAAATAAGCTTGTGCCGGCATCATTGCATTATATTTTTTACCATTCACCACCACTTCGCCCGACTGGCCATCGAGAATTACACTGATCAATGCCTTGGCAGGTTTTTTCATATAATCTGCTTTGGCGAGAGGTGGATTGATACCTGGTGTACCTTTTCCATCTTCCATATGGCAGTTCTGGCAGAATAAAGTATAAACTTCTTTACCTCTTTTAATACTTTCACCCAGGTTCTGTTCGGGCAGTGAGCTGCTCATTAATGTGATTCCAAAAATTATTAATGCAATCGTACATATTTTATTCATATTGTCCCGTTGAATTTCGTTTCAGAATTTATGTTAAGGGATAACAGGCACCCCATTTTAAATCCGCCACCTATAGTTAGCCCCGTTGACCCGTTTGCAGATGGATTTTTCAAACTAAAAATTATGAAAATCAAACAATCCTGAATTACCCCCACCTTCAATGCTGCCCATCATTGGAAGTAAGCAATTTAGTAAAAGACAATGAGCCTAGCAGCCATTTACCATTTTCTTTAATATAAACTTCCGTAACTATAAATGGATTGATCACTTCATTTCCGCCGACTACTGCCAGCAAAGTGATATTGTTTAATAATATGGCAGTATTTCCGATTACGTTTACAGATACAGAATGAATATCTGCTTTCTTATAATGAATGCCCCCGCCTTTAATAATATTCATTTCAGGTTCTTTGCCCCAGCTTCCACCCATGTGTACGAAAACAGATTTTTCATCAAACAGAGAATTTAATGAATCTGCATTTTTATCAGCCATCCATTGCCATTTCTTTTTTGAGAGGTTGATTATTTCCTGTTCAGTATTTGATTTGCTAAGCGCAGGAGCCGTAATAGAATTGTATTCTTCATCAGTTACTCTTTTTCCCCAAATTGTTCTTCCTTTTTGAGTAGGGGTAACACCAACATAGGAAAAACCACTTCCTGGCGCTGCTCCATGCCAATGCTCCACACCCGGAAGGCATTTGATAACATTGCCCTTTTTCACAATTTGTATCGGGCAGCCTTTTTCCTGGTAATAGCCAGTGCCATCGGTGATAAGCAAGTATTGTCCAGCGGGATGAATATGCCAGTCTAGTTTTGCACCGGGAGCAAATGTTGCGTAAGCAAGGCTTAAATTAAATATACTATCAGAGTGATTCAATTCTTTAAGCCAAACATTTCCTGTATGATTATCGGCTGTAGATAACTCACCTTTTGGAAAGATGGGAGCATCCTGTGCAAATGCTTTGTTGAACAGAGCTGCAGATAATATAAACATACACAGCAACAATTGTTTCATAATTTTTGTTTTAACTGTTTTTCTATTTTTTTTCTTGACCTCATTATTCAGTTTCACTTTTTGCATGACTTCTTATTTGTTACACAAAAGAACTTCACCTTTTAAATACCTCGTGATTGCAAACGGGCTCGTTTTTTAAATGCCTTTTCAATCACATTAAATCTTGCTTTACGTGGATCGGGCTTGCTGACGGGCTTTCCGTCTAACTCAATATCGAGGATCTCCTCTTTTTGTGTATCGTACAATGGCCAATTCGGTAAACCGTTACCATTTGGATTACCTGTTTTTGCGAAGTTTGTCCAATAAGTGTTCATGATCCTTGCCAGCTCTTTTTCTTCAAGTGTTGCTTCACCGGGGTTGCCCCATCTGGCATGAAGCGTATTAAACACAAACGAAACTTCAGATCCGTGACCAGCGCCATAGGGTGCCCGCTGTCTTTGTGCTGCCGGTACATAGCCGAATTGATATATGTATGCTGGCGACTGATTAGCTACAAAAGCTTTTGCGGTCATTCGTGATGGCTCACCCCAAACCCAGTCGGTATTAAATTTTGTCTGTACTTCAGCGAATTCTTTATTTCCATCTGGATCAAATGCGGCTTTGGCTTCACCTTCAAGTTCACCAAAAAACGAAAAGAGTTGTTCTTTGGAAGTAGCAATACTCACAAATTGTCCGCCGATTTCCGCACTGCAATTTCCGATAATGAGTGGAACCTTTGCCTGCCTGCCTGCTTTATAAGCACTCTCAGCTGTTTCTACAACAAGTTTACCATCGAGGATCGGGCCTGAGTATATTCTGCCAAAAGAACTATCACTTTCCTGACCTCCATCTACAATTTCGGCAACGCTCAAAGAACGGAGCTTTGCCAATGCTGCAGCATCTGTGCCTTCGATTTTATGTTTTCCTGCAAAGTTTATCCCAATCGTTTCCGCTGAAATAAAATATAAGGGATCGGCATTTTCTTTATTGATCGGCCTGCCGGTAAGAACACCATCACGTCCACCACCTGATTCACTGATGGCTTTGTGAAAAAGACCTTTCGCAGCCGGTATAGTTAATAGTGAATGGACAGAAACTCCCCCTGCAGAAAAACCGAAGATCGTCACGTTGTTTGGATCACCTCCAAATGCAGTAATATTTTCTCTGACCCACTTAAGTGCGGCAATCTGGTCCATAAACGCATAACTGCCTTTGTATTCTTCCGGGTATTCTTTGCTCAAAGCGGGGAAAGCAAAATGACCAAGTCGGCCGAGGCGATAATTAATCGTTACTAAGAGTACGCCTTGTTTTGCAAATGCATCGCCTGCCGAACCTGCACCTGAACCACTGCCACCTGTGAAACCCCCTCCGTGTATCCAAACCATCACGGGTAATTTTGATTGCTTTGTTGCTGATGCCGTAGTCCACACATTAAGAAAAAGACAATCTTCAGAAGAGTTTGCAGAAATTCCGGAGGCGGTTCGTTGAAAACCAGCCTGTGCACAATCAGCACAAAACTTGTTTGCTTCACGAATTCCTTTCCATGATTTTACTGGTTGTGGCGGCCGCCATCTATATTCACCAATGGGAGCCGCCGCGTATGGAATTCCTTTGAAACTGGTAACATCGCCAACCGTAATGCCGCGTAAGTCGCCTGATTTAATTCGAATTATAGGACCAGCTATCGTATCCGTTTTTTGAGCATGCAATGCGCAAGCAATCAGCAATGAAATTCCAATTACAATTTTTTTCATGATGGCAATTTTTGTTTAACTCTTATTTTTAAATGTCTCTTTCTTATTTACCCAAGTTGTAAAGGTCTTAGGATTTTAATGGCTGAGTGGTATACAGGTTACGGTTTTATCTACCATTATTACTGGTGTGACCCGGCATTCAGTTTTCTTCTGTTTGAATCTTTAAATTTGTATTATTAAATAAAACCGGAGATATGGAAAAGGTATTCAAGTTTGATGCAGTGAGTGAATATAATGCTTTGAATAATCATGAAACGCTCCACCCCCTGGTAAGTGTAATTGATTTTTCAAAAGCCGCTCCACGATCATGGGGTGATAGCAAGACTATAAAAATTAATTATGGCTTGTATTGTATTTTTTTGAAGGATATAAAATGCGGTGATCTGAAATATGGCTGTAATTACTACGATTACCAGGAAGGCACTTTGGTTTTTGTTGCACCCGGACAGGTGATGGAATTTGAAAATATGGGAGTATATCAACCAAAAGGCTATGCTTTGGTGTTTCATCCTGATCTGATTCACGGCACTTCACTCGGCAAGCATATCCACGACTACAATTTCTTCGGCTATCAATCCAATGAAGCGCTGCATTTATCAGAACGTGAAAGGCAAATTGTAATGGACTGTTTATCTAAAATTGAATATGAATTAAAACAATCGGTTGACAAGCATAGCAAGAAGCTAATCGTTTCAAATATTGAACTATTTCTGAATTACTGCGTTCGTTTTTATGATCGCCAGTTTATTACCCGTGATAATGTGAACAAAGGAATTTTAGAAAAGTTTGAAAATCTGCTGAATGATTATTATCAATCTGATAAACCACATCGTATTGGTTTGCCTTCTGTAGCCTCCTGTGCAAGCGAACTGAACTTATCAGCAAACTATTTTGGTGACCTGATTAAAAAAGAAACAGGCAAGACAGCACAGGAGTACATTCAATTGAAAGTAATTGATGTGGCGAAAGAAAAAATAGCTGAACAAAGCAAATCTGTCAGTGAGATCGCTTATGAATTGGGTTTTAAGTATCCGCAGCACTTCACACGACTCTTTAAACAAAAGACAGGGCATACGCCGAATGAGTACAGGATGTTGAATTAATGGAGCCCTACACTGCTGAAGTATCAAAAAAATAAAAAATAACACCGTGTACAATGAATTTAAGCGAAATCTCTCAGCCAGTTGTAGTATGCCTGTACCCCGAACGTACTTTGAACACATGAAGTATATGAGGAAATAATGCATCCATTGCTTCATGCACCGCCCTGTGTGAACCCGGCAAAGTGATGACCAGCGAATTTTTAATAAACCCGGCAACACCCCTCGACAGCATGGCGTAGGGCATCCGCTCCTGGCCATAATGACGAAGCGCTTCCATAATGCCAGGAACAGGTGTATCAATTAATGGCGAGATGGCTTCCGGCGTCATATCCCGTGCCGACAAGCCGGTGCCGCCGGTAAACAACAACAGATCAATATCAGCAGCACTCAGTGTTTCTGCTTTAGAACGTATGGTTGCCATATCATCAGGAATGATTTCATAAGCAACTGTTTTTATTCCATACTGCCCTAGTCTTTCTACAGCCGCTTTTCCTGCGGTATCAGTTCCTTCACCTTTTGAAATTGTATCTGAGCATACAATAACCGCACAGGTAAGCCCGGTGTCTGCATCCTTCAAACGATCCGATTTGCCTCCTTCCTTATGTAATAATTTTATGTTTCCTATTTCCACCGCTTTGTCAATAGGCTTCAGCATATCATAAATAGTAAGTGCCGTAACGGCAGCGCCATGCATCGCTTCCACCTCCACCCCTGTTTTGTAAATTGTATGTACTTCAACAGTAATGATGATGTTCAGCCCGTCTATTTCATGCCTGATTGCAGCATATTCTACTGGCAGCGGATGACAATCGGGAATGACATCGCTTGTTTTTTTAATGGCCAGCAGACCGGCTGCCCTTGAAAATTCAAACACATCGCCTTTGGGAACCGTTTTATTTTTTACAGCAGCCATTGTTTCCTGTTTTGAAACAGAAACAATGGCTGTGGCTATTGCCTTTCTTAAACTGTTTATTTTATGTGTGATGTTGATCATAGATGCCCCCAAACCCCTAAAGGGGGTTTATTTACTCTCCGGTTTTTGAAAAAATTATTTTGTTTCTGTATATCATTTTTCTTCAATTGAATATTTTCATTCTTGAAAACCGACAGCCTTTTAAAGCCAATCCGAATATTAGACTCTAATACCCCCTTTAGGGGGTTTGGGGGTTGTGGTTTGGAGGCTTCCATTGATACGTCTCATCAGCAAACAATTCCTTTCCCCATACCGGCAGTTCGGCTTTTATTCTTTCCACTGTTTCTTCGCAGGCATCAATGGCGGCTTTGCGGTGTGCTGATGACGTAAACACAAACAAACTGATTTCACCTGCATTTACTTTTCCCAAACTATGATACACATGCATGCAGGTCAGATTATATTTTGCAAACATCTCTTCGCGGACAGCATGCATTTTTTCCAGCGCCATTTCTTCGTAGGCGCTGTATTCAATGCAGGAAACTTCTTTGCCGTCAATTTTATCAGCCCGCACCTGGCCTAAAAAAATACTGTGGCCGCCGATATCTGTTTTCGTGCTGTGCTTTTGAATGCTGCCGGCAATAAAAGCCGCAGTAACCGGTCCCTGCACAAAAATGTTTTTGGGCTTTCTTTCCTTCATGCCGGCTGTTTGTGTTGTTGTTTCCACTGTAAAATGCCTCCCCGCAAACTGTAAATTTTTTTTCTGCCCCCGAAAATTCCGGATAAAATCCGTGCCGCCTGCAGGCTTCGCTTGCCCGACTGACAGAAGGCCACTACTGTATCCGAATTAATAAGCGATAAATTTTCCGCCAGCGTTGCCAGTGGAATTTTTATGTGAACAAATTCATTCACTTCCGGCAGTTCGCTGAACTCTCTCACATCAATTACATCAATTTTTTCTTTCGATAAGAGGTTGTTAAACAAATCTGCATCAATTTCACAATCGGCCGGCTGTGCAGAGCATAGCCATTCATAATCCGTTTTCAAAAAAGCTGCTTCATCTTTCGGAATCAATGAACGGGTATCTGTTCTTGCCGATAAACTGAGCTGGTACAGCTGGCTGGTCAGTGCATTATACATCAGAAGCCGGTTGGCCAGCGGCTCGCCTATGCCGGTAATGATTTTGATGGTTTCATTCGCCATCATGCTGCCGATGATGCCAGGCAATACACCCAGCACACCGGCTTCAGCGCAGTTCAGTACTTCATCTTCTTTGGGTGGATGCGGAAACAAGTCGCGGTAATTCACCGCTTCATCGTTTTCATTTGGCCTGTAATTAAACACCGCCATCTGACCTTCAAACTGCGAAATAGCACCATAAACCAAAGGCTTATTCAGCAATACACAAGCGTCGTTAATCATGTAGCGGGTGGAAAAATTATCCGTGCCGTCAACAATGACTTCGTAATCTGCAAGAATGGTAAATGCATTCCGGGTAGAGAGCCTTTCGTTGCAAGAAAGGATATTTATTTCGGGGTTCAATTGCTGTAAAATATGTGCAGCTCTTTCTGCTTTTGACAACCCTATATCATTTACTGAATACAATACCTGGCGGTGAAGATTGTTAAGCGCTACCACGTCATCATCCACAATACCCACGGTGCCCACCCCTGCCGCTGTTAAATACTGCAATACCGGGCACCCCAAACCTCCGGCGCCAACTACAAGCACTTTTGCCTGCAGGAGTTTTAACTGGCCTTCCTTGCCAAATTCCGGTAAAATGACCTGCCGATGGTAGCGTTCATATTTATAAGTTTCATTCATTTCATCCTCCGGAAAAAGGCGGCAGCAGGGCCACCACGCTATCCGCTGTTAACCCTGTATTCTTATTAATGACCTGCCTGTTAACCGCTATTATGTATTTGGCATTTGCCAGTTCCGGGTAGTTCTTATGCAACGAATTTACCAGGCTATCGGTATCTGAAATATCATTTACAATAACAGTGTGCCCTGCTATATCAGCCAGCTGCCCGAACAAAATAACCTGGATTTGCATATAAAATAAACCGGGTAACAAATTTACTCAGAAATCACATTGCCGGTTCGTATTTTATGTACGTCTTACCGGCATTATGCGTTTGTAAATATTAATTTATATGCCGCAACGATAAGAACCATTGCCAGCAGGTATTTTAAAATATCCTGCCTGAATTTCAGCGAACCGAAATAGGCCCCGCAAATGCCTCCTGCAAAAGCCACTGCAACATAAGCATACATATCGGGGCTGAAATGAATTCCCTTTGT
>CAYUJD010000052.1:10939-25922 GCA_964444975.1 uncultured Chitinophaga sp.
GATCCCGCCGGCATACGCCGCCGGCACAGAAGCGATGGCAAAGGGCAGGAATAATTTCAGGTTGAAATGTCCTCCCCGGTAAAACTGGAGGAATGAAATAAGTGAAACAAAAATATTCAGCAGCAAGGCGGTCGGCTTCATCACATCGGTTGAAATGCTGAACAACGCCATAAGGGCAAGATAGCCGCTGGCGCCGCCATGCCCCACCGAAGAATAAAGGAATGCGACAAGAAAAAGAAGTAAGTAAAAAACGACGATTGTTTCCACCCGGTAAATTTATGCCGGCAATAAATGTACATCAACTAATTCACCTGCGTTAACTGAAGTCACCTCTTCATTTACCTGCACCAGGCAATTGGCCGTTGCAAAGGAACTGAGGCGGTACGATTCCTGTGCACCCAAGGGAGTAGCAGTTTTTCCGTCATATACGGCTTTCAGAAAATGAGTAATTCCTGCGGCTTTCTGAAATGATTTCGATAGCGGCGCTTTTATCATTTGCAAAGTGATTTTTCTTTTGCTCAGTTTCTCCATTGCCGGAACCACAAATTGATAAAAACAGGTGAGAACGGAGGATGGATTGCCGGGCAAACCAAAAACAAGTTTGTTTTTCATTTTTCCGAAATACAAAGGCTTGCCCGGCCGTTGTTTTACTTTATGAAATATTTTCTCCACACCGTACTGTGTGGCTGCCTGTAATACAAAATCGTAATCGCCGACGCTGATGCCGCCGGTGAGCATCACCAAATCGCTTTGCTGCAATGCTTTTTCCAAAGCGCTGATTACTTCTTCCGGCTTGTCGGTGACATGATAAACCTGCTGCTGAAAAATATGTAACTGCTCAAGGGCTGCTTTCAAGGAAAACGAATTGGATTCATATACCTGGCCATACGCCAATGGTTTGCCCGGTTGCTGCAGTTCATTACCGGTGACGATAACGCTGACAGAAGCATTGGGATACACTTTCACTGCCGGGATACCAATACCGGCCAAAAAACCAATGGCTGCCGGAGATAAAGTTGTTTCTTTTTCCAATGCCAAAGCCCCGGCTTTGATTTCAGAACCCTGGGGCCGCACATTGGCTCCCTGCTGCAGCCATTCATCTTCAATAATCAATTCTCCATCTGCCGTTTTTATTTTTTCCTGCATCACCACCGTATCGGCGCCGGCAGGTACTGCAGCCCCGGTAAAAATGCGTACCGCATTACCAGGAGCAAGGGTAAAGCTTTTGCTGTTGCCTGCCGCCACTTCGCCAGCGATTTTTAATTTCTTATGCCGCCAGCTACTGAAAGAAAATGCATAGCCGTCCATGGATGATTGCGGAAAGGCGGGAATGTCGGTGGAAGCATAAACATCGTCAGCCAATATCAAACCCGTGGCCTGCTGCAGTGGTAAAATAGCAGGCACGAGTTCAGAAACATTTTCTGAAATAATTTTTTTGGCTTCGTTGACGGAAATCATGCCCTTATCCCCTCAAGGGGTATTTAAAAGGTTTTACTTATTTGCCCCATAAAAACAATATTACATTTTAAATCGCTGTTCGCAAGCCCCCTTTAACGGATTGGGAGTATTTTACCCCCCAATTGTAATCATGCTCCTGTTATGTATTTCTTCGGGATGAAGATGTTCAAAATCGGTGGTGAACTGTCCGCCCAGTTCCTTCGCCTTCGTACGAATGTTTTGATGAATCAAAGGAACAATGTCCTCGCCTTTTCGCAGCGCAGTTAACAGATCTGTTTCCTTTTCTGCAAACAGGCAGTTTTTCATTTTACCATCGGCTGTCAGCCGTATGCGGTTACAAGTACTGCAAAAATTAGCGCTCATGGTGCTGATGATGGCAAAAGTGCCTGCATGGCCCGGCACCCGGTAGCCTTTGGCGGTGGCATTTTTTTCATCCTGCAGGCGCTCCACTTCATACTTTTCTTTTATCACCTGCAGCATTTCGTGCATGGTAAATACCTTATTGCACGTCCACCGGTTGCCTGCAAAAGGCATGAACTCGATAAAACGTACATGCACCGGCTGCTGTTTGGTCCATTCCACAAAACCAGGAATCTCGTTATCATTCAGCCCCTTCATCACCACCACATTCACTTTTACATGAAAATTTTTTTCCAGCAGAAGCTGGATGTTATTATATACTTTATCAAACTGGTTTCGCCGGGTGATGAGCTGAAACTTTTCCGGCTGCAGCGTATCGAGGCTTATATTGAGTGAATGCATGCCTGCCTGCTCCAGTAAGTCAACATACTCATGCAACCGGGAGCCGTTGGTAGTCATGGTCAGCTTCACCGGCAGTTTGGATAAAGCAAGAATGATTTCCCCGGCATCTTTCCGCACCAGGGGTTCACCACCTGTCAGCCTGATCTTATTCACTCCCAAACCCACAAAAATTTTGGCCAGCGCTTCAATCTCGTCTTTCTGCATCAGCCGTGAAGCCGGTGTAAATTCATATTCCTCCTCCGGCATGCAGTAAAAACAGCGCAGGTTGCAGTTGTCCGTCAGTGAAATGCGGAGATAGTTATGAACACGATTATAATTGTCAACAATCATTTTGCCAACTAAAGGGACGACAAATTTATTTATTTCCTTGCAGCCGGTATTGAATTTTTGAAAATATATGAGCAGTGGAATTTATTTAAATTTTTCAACCTTCACAGTTAAGGATTGTAAGTACCGGTATGCAGCCGTTTCAAAAACCTGGAAAAAATATTTGGCGCAACGGAATTTTGCATATCTTAATAGCAGGATCCCAAAAGAAACTTTGGGAGTTCTTACTCATCACTCTTTAATCCAGCGCATGCAGCTTTCGGGCAGGTCTATAGTGAATGCAACTCCAACTCTGCTTTGGTCAATGCTGATGGATACCGGTACGCTGGCCCGGGTAATTCCGGGAATCTCCCGGCTTGAAAAAACCGATTACAATACTTTCAAATCGTTTATTAATATAAAACTCGGATTAATCAACGGTTCCTTTACCGGCAACCTTCAACTGGAAAAAGTAACAGAACCTAAAGGATTTATTCTGAAAATACAGCAATCCAGTGGTATCGGCAAGGCCCATGCGGCTATTTATATCGATTTAATGCCGGTAAACGATTCACAAACCGAAATCAGTTTTAACGGCGATGTAAAACTTGCCGGTCTGCTGGCCGGTATGGGACAAAGAGTGCTGGGCAGTGTCGCAAATACCCTTGCAAAAAGGTTTTATGAAAACCTGGATAAGGAACTGGAAAAGCAACTGGTGAAATAAGACCCCCACATGTCTTTCACCTCAAGCCTGGATCTTAGTAGAAGAACCATTATTGATTGGCTGATGAGCAATTGAGGAAAAAAATCATTACATAATTTTCAGTTTTCAATTTTCAAATGACAAGGAAACCAAATCTTCTTCATAAAAAAAATTTAACCTCCATGAGTACAAAAATTTCCCTGACAATTAATAGCGTTAAACACACGGATAAAGTGGAACCGCGGATGTTGCTGGTGCATTACCTGCGTGATGTGCTCCGGCTCACCGGCACCCATGTAGGATGTGATACCAGCAGTTGTGGCGCCTGCACCATACTGGTGAACGGTAAAGCCACCAAGAGCTGTACCATGCTGGCCGTGCAGGCCGACAGGTGCAAGATTACCACCATTGAAGGGCTGGCCAAAAACGGCGAACTGCACCCGCTGCAGCAGGCCTTCAATGAATGTCATGGACTGCAATGCGGCTTTTGTACACCCGGCATGATAATGACCGCAGCCGATCTGCTGAGCCATAACCGAAAACCAACAGAAGCAGAAATACGTGAAGCGCTGGAAGGCAACTTCTGCCGCTGCACCGGGTATCACAATATTGTGAAAGCCGTTCAGTACGCCGCTGAAAAAATGAGTGCCCCCCGTGCCCGCAAACCCAAAAAGGAGGTAGCCTTATGAGTAAACATAATGGTAACGGATTGCCCCCCACCGGCGGCCTGATTGGAAAATCCGTAAAGCGGGTGGAAGATAAACGGTTCACTACAGGCCACGGCCAGTACACCGATGACATCATTCTGCCGCAGCAATCTTACGCGGCTTTTGTGCGCAGCCAGTATGCGCATGCAAAAATTGTAACAGTGGACACGGCTGCGGCCAAAGCCATGCCCGGCGTGGTAGCCATATACACCGGCGCTGATGTGGCTCACCTGAACGGTGTGCCCTGCGGCTGGCAGGTGAATTTTAAAAACGGCGATACCATGAAGGAACCTAAACACCCGCTGCTGGTAGCCGATAAAGCAAGACATGTGGGTGACGCCATTGCCATCGTAATTGCTGAATCGAAAGAACTGGCAGTGGACGCCGCCCAGGCCGTGAATGTGGAATATGAAGAACTACCCTGCGTAGTTGACGCTTTTAAAGCCACACAGCCCGGCGCTCCGCTGGTGCATGATGATGTGCCGGATAATATTTGTTACGACTGGGCATTGGGTAACCCGATTGATGAAGTGAATGCTGCGATGAGTAGCGCGGCACATGTAACCACTCTCGAATTCGTCAATCAACGGTTGGTACCGAATGCTATTGAACCACGCTGTTATAACAGCTCCTACGATGCTATCAATGACAAATACACGTTATATACAAGCAGCCAGAATCCACATGTCATCCGTTTGCTGATGTGTGCATTTGTGCTCGGTATTCCTGAGCACAAAGTAAGAGTGGTAAGTCCCGATGTGGGCGGCGGCTTTGGCAGTAAAATTTTTCACTATACCGAAGAGGCACTGCTTACCTGGTGCAGCAAACAAATCGGGAGGCCCGTGAAATGGACTGCAGAGAGAACAGAAAGCTTTTTGCTTGATGCCCATGGCCGTGACCATATTACCAAAGCAGAAATGGGTTTTGACAGCAATGGGAAAATTGTTGCCTTACGTGTAAAGACCTTTGCAAATCTCGGTGCTTATCTTTCCACCTTCGGCAGTTGCGTTCCTACTTATTTGCATGGCACCTTATTACAAGGTTTATACACTACTCCAAAAATTAATGTGGATGTGACAGCCGCTTTTACTCACACAACGCCTGTTGACGCTTACCGTGGCGCAGGAAGACCCGAAGCAACTTACCTGCTTGAAAGACTTATTGACCTTGCTGCACATGAAATGAACAGAGACCCGGCCGAACTGCGCTTCAAAAATTTCATTCCTCCATTTGACGGCGTGAATCAACCGGGTTATCAAACACAAGTCGCATTGCAATACGACAGCGGCAATTATGAAGGTGTTTTGAAAAAGGGGCTGGAAAAACTCGGCTATGATGATTTTCGCAGAGCGCAGAAGGAAGCCGCGGATAATGATACGCTGCTGGGTGTTGGTTTCTCCACTTACATCGAAGCATGCGGCATGGCGCCATCAGCCGTTGTAGGCTCATTAGGCGCAAGAGCCGGATTGTTTGAATCCGGTTATGTACGTGTTCAACCCACGGGCAAAGTAAGTGTGTATACCGGATCACACTCCCATGGCCAGGGGCATGAAACCACTTTTGCACAGGTGGTTGCTGATAAACTTGGCATTGGCATGGATGATATTGAGATTGTGCATGGCGATACAGAAAAAGTGCCGTTTGGAATGGGGACTTATGGCTCAAGAAGTATTGCGGTTGGTGGCACTGCCATTTTAAAAAGCATTGATAAAATAATTGAGAAAGGGAAAAAAATTGCTGCTCATTTGCTTGAAGCCGGCGCCCAGGATATTGATTTTGCAAACGGAAAATTTACGGTGAAAGGAACAGACCGGTCTGTTCCATTTGGCAATGTGGCTCTCACAGCTTATGTGCCGCATCATTATCCCAACGATTTGGAGCCGGGTCTTGACTTCAGCAGCTTTTACGACCCCGCCAACTTCACTTATCCCTTCGGATGTCATATTGCAGTAGTGGAAGTGGATAAAGAAACAGGGCGGGTGAGATTAAAACGTTTTATTGCAGTGGATGATGTGGGCAATGTTATCAACCCGATGATTGTGGAAGGCCAGATTCATGGCGGCGTGGCGCAGGGCGTGGGGCAGGCACTGTTTGAAGGCGCCAGCTACGATGAAAATGGCCAGCTCACCAATGCATCATATTTGGATTACTGCATGCCGCGGGCTGATGATTTTCCCATGTTTGAAACCGGCAGCCAGGTCACTCCCTGCCCGCACAACCCGCTTGGTGTAAAAGGGGCAGGTGAAGCCGGCACAATCGGCTCCACACCGGCAATAGTAAACGCAGTGATTGATGCACTCTGGAGCGGTGGCTACAAAGTGAAAGACATCCGCATGCCGCTGACACCGGAGCGGGTGTGGAAAGCAATGAAAACCCCAATCCCCTAAAAAAAGCGTTGAGAAAAGTTCTTTAATCAGAAAAATTATTATCAACCCAACTGAAGTGGTACTATTATGCTTCCGTTGCGTCGCACTCTTGTACTGCAGAATCTCTATTCAGCAAGTGATGAGTTAATACTGAAATTGATTTTAAAACAAGGGCCTGACCTCTCTCACCATTCGGGAGGGATAAGAGGGTAAGGTCATTAAAAAGATTTTATTATGATACCTGTATCATTCGATTATCAAAAAGTAAAGACCATTGATGAAGCCATTACTGCTCTCACCACTGACAACAGTAAAATTCTTGCCGGTGGTCACAGCCTGTTACCGGCTATGAAGTTCCGTTTGGCACAGCCTTCCAAACTGGTGGACATCGCAGGCATTGCCGCACTCAAAGGAATAAAAGAAGAAAACGGTGAAATAGTTATTGGAGCTGCCACCACCCATGCCGAAGTTGCAAGCGACCATCTCATCGAAAACATAGTTTCTTTTTTTGCTTCCGGGGCAGCTGTGATTGGCGATATGCAGGTGCGCAATCACGGCACTATCGGCGGCAGCCTGGCACATGCCGATCCCGCTGCCGACTGGCCTCCGCTGGTACTGGCTGCCGATGCCACCATCGAAGTGCAGGGCAAAAAAGGCAAGCGAAGAATAAAAGCTGCCGAATTTTTCACCGGTCTTTTCTCTACCGCTTTGCAGGATGATGAAATCATCATAGCCATACGCATACCCCACCCGCCCGAAGGCACAAAATCATTTTACCAGAAATTTGAACAGCCTGCTTCCCGATTTGCTATCGTTGGCTGCGCCGTCATGCGTTTCCCCGATGGCAAAACCAATATCGCCTTCACCGGTATTTCAGACAATGCCTTCCGCGACAGCGGCGCTGAAAAGGCCGTTTCCGGAAAACCCATCACTGCCGAGACAATTGCAGCAGCACAAAACGCAGCATTACAAAGTGTAAATATTTTAAGCGACCATTATGCCTCGGAAGAATACCGCAGGCACCTGGCCAAAGTGTATTTGAAAAAAGCCCTGCAGGCGGTGGCATAAAAAATTTTTTATAAACAAGGCGGTAGTAATGCCGCCTTGCCTGTTTTATTTAACTTACGATATGCCCGAAATAAAAGATATAAAAAGAATGTTGCTTCAGCAGGGCTACATCACCGACGACAGCGTGGCCATGTCTGTTTTTCTTTCCCTGCAATTAAACAAACCACTGCTGGTGGAAGGACCCGCCGGTGTGGGTAAAACGGAAATAGCAAAAGTGATGGCAGCAGCCCTGCAAACCGATTTAATCCGCCTGCAATGCTACGAAGGGCTGGATGCCACCCATGCACTGTACGAGTGGAATTACCAGCGCCAGTTACTGCACCTGAAAATGGCGGAGCATAACGAGCAACCGGTGGAAGAAAAAGAAAAAACCATTTTCAGCGACAGCTTTTTGATGAAGCGGCCTTTGCTGCAGGCCATCACTCATCACCGCCAGCCGGTGCTGCTGATTGATGAAATAGACCGCAGCGATGAAGAGTTTGAAAGCTTTTTGCTGGAAGTGCTCAGCGACTGGCAAATTACCATACCCGAAACGGGCACCATCAAGGCCACGTATATACCGCAGGTAATACTCACAAGCAACCGTACAAGAGAACTGAGCGAAGCATTGCGCAGGCGTTGTCTTTATTTATACATTGACTATCCCACTTTCGAAAAAGAATGGACGATAGTAAAAAACAAAGTGCCGGGTATTGACAAAAAACTTGCCGAACAAATCACAACCTTCATGCAGCAACTGCGCACCTTCAAACTGGAAAAGACACCCGGCATTGCCGAAACGCTTGACTGGGCTGCGGCTCTCTCCTCACTGCACATTGACCATCTTGATAAAAATATTATTGAACAAACCCTTGGCGTAGTGCTGAAAGACTGGAAAGATACAAGACAGGTGCAGCTCTCCCTGAGTGAATTGATGGAAAAAACCGGCGTGTATTCAAAAATCTGAGTTACCGGTTACCCGTCTTTTCTTACCGGCAACCTTTGCAATAGTGAATCAATGATTACCCGTTCAACCTCTCTCTCCAAAAACATCGTTCAGTTCTGCCGCTTCCTGCGGCGAAAAGGATTTACAACTGGAATGGAAGAAGAAGCAACAGCTTTGTCGGCCCTGCAGTTTATTGATTACAGCCACAATGACATTTTCCGTCTTTCACTGAAAGCTACACTCTGCCGCAGCAAAACCCAGTTGGATGAATTTGATGATTTTTACCTGCAATACTGGAATGAAACGGGAAAAGCAGCGGATGCAAAACTGAAAGACGACGGGGCAAAAAAAAATTCATTTCAGCCTGCTGCCAGCTTTAAATCGCTGAACACATGGCTGCATGGAGATAAGAATAAAGAAACAGAATCAACTGCCACCTACAGCATCCGGGAAAATTTGTTGCAAAAAGATTTTTCCACCGTGCCGGAAGATGAAGTGGATGAACTCATGCAAATCATCAAAGCCCTGGCAAGACGCCTGGCAGCCAAAACAAACCGGCGGTTTGAATTTTCAGCCAAAACAGATTTTCCTGATTTACGAAAAACACTACGCAAAAACCTGCGCCGCGGCGGCGAACTGCTGGATATCGTTCACCACCGGCCCAAACGCCACCGTGTCAACCTTGTGCTGCTGTGTGATGTCAGCCGGTCAATGGAACTCTACTCAGCATTTCTTATCCAGTTTATGTTCGCTTTTCAACAGGTGTATCGCCGCATGGAAACATTTGTTTTCAGCACATCCTTAAAAAGGATAACCCCCCTGCTGAAACAGAAAAGTTTTGATGATGCAATGGATTTGCTAAGCGCTGAAAACAGCGGCTGGAGCGGCGGTACACGCATCGGCGAGGCGTTGGATTCTTTTGTGAAAGGATACAGCAGAAAAATGCTTGACTCAAAAACTATCGTCATCATCCTGAGCGACGGGTGGGATACAGGTAATATTGATTTAATAAAAACCAATATGATGTTCATCCATGCCCGTTGCAAAAAACTGGTGTGGTTAAATCCGCTTGCAGGATTTGCCGATTACCAACCGCATGTATCCGGCATGCAGGCCGCCTTGCCGTTTATTGATGTATTTGCTCCCGCACACAATGCAGAAAGCCTGAGAAAACTTGGGAAGTGGTTATAGCAGAATGTGGAATGTTGGACGTAGGATGTTGGATGCGTGCCCAGCGATGCTTCCAACTCCGTTAAAACTATGTTGGATAATTTAGCGAAGTAGTGTTGGATGACCGATAGCTGAATTTGGCAGCCGCAAACTTCATAACAAAGCATTGTAATCCGCCTCCGTATCAATATCAATTTTTCCTTGGGGGAAATAAACGGTGGCAACTTCACCGCTATGTTGCAGAATTATTTTCCGTGCGCCAACATCACCTTCCAATTGTATTAATTCATCAAAAAGCGATTGATGAAAAAGTGCGGGGGGGCCGATAGCCTCGCCGTAATTGCATGCCACGATGGATTTGCCGGTTTTTTGCTGTGTGCTGATTAAATCATTCAGTACCGCAGCTGACACAAAAGGCTGATCACAAACCATTAAAATTACCGCTTCAGCCGAAACTGAGTTTTTGATCAACGTATTTAAGCCTGCTCTTATCGAAGAAGCCATCCCCTCCTGCCATTCAGCATTTTTAACCAATGTCACCCTGGTTTCATTTATTTCTTTTAATAAAATTCCAGCATTTGCCCCCAGCACAACAACAACAGATTTTGCCTGCGAATTCATAGCTTCCTCTACCGCATGTTTTAATAATGATTTTCCTTTGTGCAGCAGCAACTGTTTCGGACTACCAAGGCGGGTTGATGCCCCCGCAGCCAGCACTATTATTCCGGTATTACTTGTTGTGGTTGGCAATCTAAGTTTTTGAAGTCAGTTTTACCTCTTCAATGGCTGTGGCCGAACGTGGATGAATAACTTCTTTGATAGTGCGCAGCGACATAACATCCTTATCAGCAAAAAAAGCTTTTATTTCCGCTAAAATTGACAGGGCAATCTCTTCCGATGTTTCGGCCCCAATATCAAGCCCCACAGGACTGTGCAACACAGCAAGCTGCTGTTCCGAAAACAGCAGTCCTTCTTCTTTCAATTCATCCAGCATTCTTTCCCGTTTCTTTTTCGGGCCCAGCATACCGATGTAGGGCACATACATCTGGAGCAGCCGGCGAAGTATGGCCATGTCGTAATAATAATTGTGCGTCATCAGCAAAAAAGCTGTCTGCTTATCTGCAGTTACCTGCTCCAGCGCCTGTTCCGGTTTTGATACAAGTACCCGGCAACCGCCGGTAAATCTTTCTTTTTTTGCCAGGCTGGCCCGCCCGTCAATCACCATGGTTTCCCAGCCGAGAACTTCTGCCATATCCACCAGCGGTATTACATCATTACCGGCACCAAAAATTATGAGTGAAACCGGCGGCTTTATCATTTCAATAAAAGCCGTGAGGTTCTGGTTTTCTGAAATATAATTTTTAAATGATGTGGTTTCATTCACCATCGCCACATGTACATCAGCCAGCAGCACATCTTTCATCACAGGTGCATGCTCCATAAGATGGCCATCTTCTTTCAGCAGCATACAGGTGCCATATTGCGGGTCTTTTTTATCCAGAAGGGAAAACAGGCTGACCAGGACCGACTTTTCCCGTTTCCCATTTACCTGTTTTAAATATTGAATTGGGTTATTGGGGTTGCCGGCATCAATTGGTTCTATCAGCACCTGGATGATGCCATTGCAACCGAGACCTACACCAAACTTTGCATCATCGTCATCCAGGGTATCGTACGTTACCAGTTTTGATTTTTTTTCAGTCATCACCAGCAGTGCTTTGCGCAGCGCATCGCCTTCCAGGCAGCCGCCGCTGATAGCGCCGGTCAGCTGGCCATTCTCCTCAATCAGCATTCTTGCACCCGGCCGGCGGTAAGATGAACCTTCCACATGCACTACGGTGGCAAGGGCTGTTTGCCGGCCTTCCAGCTGTGCAGTCTCAAATGCCCTGATGATATTCCTGATTTCTTTGGTCATTTTTTTAAAAAATATTTTTTAATAAACGGCTTTCCTGTGATTCATTTGAAGTCAATTTTGCACACATACCAGCTTATCAAATTATCAATAGTGCATTGCGGCCCCTGCCGGATTTTTTTTACGGCCGGTTAAATATTCCGGAATTTCAACGGGCTCAGCTGCACATGCTTCTTAAAGAAATTGTTGAAATGGGTGGTTTCAGCAAATCCTAATGCATACGCAATCTCCGAACCATTCCACGGGCTGTGTTTAAGTAAAATTTTCGCTTCCTGTAAGATTCTTTCGGCGATGATCCGGGAAGTTGTCTTACCGGTTGTTTCTTTTACAGCACGGTTCAAATGATTGACATGAACATTTAATTGCCTGGCAAAATCAGATGCAGAACGGAATTGTAAAGCCGGGTGATTTTCATCAATGGGAAATTGCCGTTCCAGTAATTCTAAAAACAAAGAGGAAATCCTTTTGGATGCATTGACCGGCTGCTGATCAAATTCTGCCATGGGCCGCATCTTCAATGCAAAATGAATCAGTTCAAAAACAAGCGTCCGCAATACATCATATTTATGCAGGTAGTCTGATTTGATTTCTTCAAACATCCGGTGAAAAATATTTTCAACCTGCCTGGTCTGTTCATCTGTTAATTCATACAAATGTGTTCCTTCCGGCTGAAAAACCGAATACTGGTTCAAGTTCCCATATTGATAAAAAAAGCTCTGGTTGAAAATGCAATATACGCCGCTGCGTATTTTATCCAGGTGTTCCCACTTATACGGTATAAACGGATTGGAAAATGATAAGGCTTGCCTCTTTACCTGATACACTTTATCTGCATAATGTACTTCGCTGTTACCCGTAACCAGCATGATCTTGTAAAAATAACGCCGCCCGTATGGAACAGATGGAGGCTGGCCTTCAACATACGGCTGCAATTTGAAAATATTGAAATGCCCTATCTCGTTGCGGACGTTATCCGGTATCCAATCGAATTTCCGCTTGTAGAATTCCTCTATAGTTTCCACCTGACGCATCTCCCACAAACTTACGTATTCTTTCGCTGTTTTACCGCCGGACATAGTTCTTATTAAATGAGTAAATGAGACTGGCGTTCCATAAAAATTTTTCACTTCCTTCAATATCTGTTTCAATTGATTTATTAACGATGCATTGAACAGAAAGAGGTAAATTACTCCTGGAAATGCTGATAGCGGAGGTAATAAATAACCCGTCCCTTGCATCCAGCGCCAGGTAGTATAATTGAGGAGTGAAGCGGGCATTGAACCGGCTGCCGGGTTTGTTAATTGAAATGTTGCTGTTGATGGTAACAAAATGAGTATTATTTGTAGTGCCTTCGTCTAATCCCCGTGAATACAAATAATATACCCCCATACTTGTATTTTTTGAAATAAAATAAGCCGGCGCCAGCTCTGCCGCAAGATAGCGGCGAACTACAAGCCCTGTGGTTGATACTCCATTTACTGAAATGGATTCGTTCCTGAAATTCAGACCAAGATGGGAGCCGGCAAGCAGCTGAAATTTTTCAGTGGTTATCGGTTTATACCGCCCCCAAAAAAGAAATGACCAGGGTTTTCCTTTGAGAGAAAACCGCAATTGCGGTTCAAAAAATAATTTTCTTTTTCCCATCGACAGATCAAAAATGGCTGCCGGTTTGCCCAGTGAAAAAGAAGGAATGAATGAAATTCCTTTGGTAGTGACGGTGACTGCGCCCTTCAAATGGAAGCCACTCTTTGTTGTGTCTGTCTTTTGCGATAAAGACGTATGCACAACGAAAAAAAGAGGGAGAAATAAACAGGCATTCTTGTGTATCGTTTTCCAGATATAATTTCAGCATACAAAGGAACTCCATCCGGCCGGATTATTTTAACGCAGTTCAAAGATATAATTACAATTTTCAAACATGTGGCCGGACTGCACAGGTATTTTGGTACGGGTTCAGACTCTTTTCTGATGATTATCAGCCTTTGCTTGCAGCACAGGTAATTTTGAGCATATTGTGAACAACCAAAAGTTTAATGACAAAGCATAAACTATCACCCGGCAACTTCTTCGAATACAAAACTGCTTTCATGAATCACGATGATGATAAGAATTATCGGGCGATGAAAGGAGCGTCGCAAGGGACGTTCAACCTGGTTTCCAATGCTGGTATCATCACCTTTATCCTTTTCTTAACAGCGTCCCGATAATTAAATAAAGTATTACCCGTTTAATTGTTTCCAGCTTCAACCGGGCATTTCAATTCTACTTTTACTTACTGAAAAAAAATTCTCATGGCTGAAACCAACAACGGCCATCCCGATAACTACCGGGACAACGGCCTGTACAGCTACGATTTGTTTGGCGAAAAGAAAAAACCGGTTGAAAGCAATTTCCTTTGGAGCTGTGCCGGGGCGCATCAGAAAATTTTAAAACAATTTCCATCGGAACAAAGTAAATACGCAGGGCTGGGCGCCGTGCTGCTGGCTACGTTTGTACTGGCAACATTGTCGGCTGGTTATGCCATTTACACGGTGTTTGGAACCTGGTACTGGACCATTGGCTTTGCCATCATATGGGGGCTTATCATTTTTAATTTCGACCGCTTCCTGGTGAGTACCCTGCGCAAGTATGGCGTGAGCCGCCGCAAGCAACTGATGATGGCGATGCCGCGGCTGGCGCTTGCACTGCTTATCGGTATAGTGATTGCACGGCCGCTGGAGATGAAAATTTTTGAAAAGGAAATCAATGTGAAGCTGAGCGAAAACCTCCATGAAAAGATCCGGCTCAACGACAGCCTTTTGGCTATGGAGTATAAAAACCAATTGCTGGATGCTGAAAAAGAAAGACAGCGGCTCCTCGGTCGAAAGTCGGCGATCGGGGATACGCTGCACAAGCTGCAAGCCGCTTACCTGCAGGAAGCCGACGGCACCGGCGGCAGCATGCAACGTGGCATTGAAGAAATCACCCGCCTGAAACAGGAAGCATACACACAGGCGAAATTGCAGTATGCGCCGGAAATGCTGCTGCTTGAAGAAAATATCAAAGCACAGGACAGCATTCTCAGCCATGCCAAAGCTTCGATGGAAGATAAAAGAAAACAGTTTGAAATATCAGCAGCCGCCAATATGGGTTTTCTTGAACGCAACAAAGCATTGGCCGGCCTTTCCTCGGAAGAAGCCAGTGTGTTTTGGGCCTGCCTGCTTATTTCATTGTTGATCATTTTAATTGAAACCGGGCCCCAGTTGTCGAAACTGATCATGCCGCTGGGGCCTTATGACATTGCTTTGGCAAAAGAAGAGCTGCTGCACATGGCGAATGAAGAAAACGAAATAAGAAATGACAAGGAAGTAAGATTTGAAAAACGAAAAGCTTTTCACCAAAAGCAAAAAGAACTGAGCGACCAGCTTGCCGCAAAACTTACCCAGCTGCAGCAAAAAAATATTGACCGGGAGCTGGACAAATGGGAACGTGGCGAATGGCAGCCGCATGACCACCGGGCCAGCATGGATGAAGTGATGCGGAAGATAAAAAATCAGTACCGGTTTAAGGAGGAAGATCTTTTATGACAGAGTTCCCGGTTCACCAGCCGGAACAAAACACTATTAA
>CAYUJD010000053.1:0-25850 GCA_964444975.1 uncultured Chitinophaga sp.
TCTGTTTGCTTAACCTGTGAAATCGGTGGTCTGAAAATACTTTTGAGATGACTTTTAAAATGCTCCATGTACAACGCTCCCTATTCAGGCATTCGAATTCACCACCAACCTGAAAATTGAGCATTGAATATTTTTTTTTATTTAGACTCCAGAAATTCTGATAGCAACCTATGAAAATGATGTGTGCCTCTTTCCCTCGTGACCGAATACCGGCCCTGTTTGTAAAACCGTGAATGAATTCCCTTCTGCACCTGCTGCACGATTTCCTCATCTTCCCGCTCCACTTTATCCAGGTCGCCGCCGGCGCCGGCAGTCCGCAGTTCTTCTTTCCACATATAAGTGAGAAAAGAAACTTTTGTTTTTTCCACTGCCAGCGGCTGCACAATATTGATGGATAAACCCCAGGGATAAAAATTGAACATCATGTTGGGAAACACCCAGAAATAATAAGCCGCTACTCTCTTCCCGAATTCCGGCGACGATTCAGGAAGCTGAAAATAATTATCCCAGGTTTTGCTGATACCAATCTGTACGCTGGAAAAAGGGAAGAACAGCTCGGTAGTATAATCGCTGAAGTCAATGGCGGCATTCAGCCCGGCATGGACAAAAGGAATATGAAAACCCTCAAGATAATTTTCCACGTACAGCGCCCAGTTGGCATTAATGAAATAATCATTGGAAAGATCGGGGCGAAAATTGAATTCATCAAGTGGCAGAAACTCCACCCGCTTCATCATGTCTTTGAAAAAAACTTCCGGCTTGTATTTTTTCTCCAGCGTGGTGAATAAAAGTTTGTTCCATTGAAACAAAGGCAGGCGGTGCAGGTTGTCATCCTCTGAAGGAAAATTTTTCACTTCTTTAAACTCCGGCATGGATTTAAACCGGCCATCGAGATGAAACATGCGGCCATGATAGCGACAGCGCAGGTTGGCAGCTTTACAGGGCTCGTACACCAGCAGGTTGCCCCGGTGGGTACACACATTGGAAAGGCAATGAATTTCCTCCTGCTCATCTTTTGTCAGCAGCAACGGTTCATCCAGGTAGCCATCCAGCAAAATGAAAGGATGACAACTTCCTTTTTCTATTACCCGGTCGGTATCACCGGCAAACTGCCAGGAAGCGGCAAATATTTTTTCCCGGAAAAGTTCAAAAGCTTCCGGCGAATAATACACTTCGGTGGAAATAGTACTGGCTTTGGCAATATTCTTTTTAACGGAGAATTTCGACATGGGCTCAAGATAATGAAAAAGAAAATCAGGAGTCAGGTGTTTTAAGGTCCAGAAATTTTTTTTCTTGCCCTGAAGTCCAAAACAGTTGGCTTAACTTTAAAGTCATCTGCAATCTATGCTGAAAATTTTTCACATACTTTTACCGGCATTACTGCTCCTGAATGATTCCTGTAAAAAGGAAAAAGAACCAGGTTTTACCATAACAGAAATTCTGATTTCCGGAAAATGGCAGTTAAAAAGGCTTTGGGTAGAAACACATCCGGGTTCCGGGGCAGCAGATATTACGAATAGTACTTTTGATGCATGTGAGCTGGACGATATATTTGAATTTAAGCCGGGGGAAATTTTACCTGCTCAGAAAATGTACTTGTATACCCGATAAACACAGGGGTTTTTTATAACCTTAGTGGCGGCAGCTGGGCACTTTCCGGCGATACCTTGCCTACCATTGCCGCCGGTTTCAATGTTCAGAAATTTTATTTTGGCAAAATCATACCCAATTCAATGGAGTGGCAACAAACGCAGTTTAACTACCTCGGCGAACTGACACGCTACAGCTTCCAGATCGGCAAATAAAAATCCCGCCTCATCCGAAGCGGGATTCAATTAAATAATCCTTTTCAGGAACCGGGTTTAGTAATCCATTCCACCCATGCCCGGTGCACCGCCACCATGCATGTGCGGCTCTTCTTTCTTCGGCTTATCGGCCACTACACATTCAGTGGTAAGCACCATGCCTGCAATGGATGCTGCATTTTCAAGAGCTACACGGGTCACTTTGGTAGGATCAATTACACCGGCAGCAATCAGCTTTTCGTATTCTTCGGTTCTTGCATTGAAACCAAAATCACCTTTTCCTTCTTTTACTTTCTGCACGGCAATAGAACCTTCCACACCGGCATTTTCAGCAATCTGGCGAAGCGGCTCTTCCAGTGCTCTTTTCACAATGGCAATACCTGTGGCTTCATCATCATTGTTGCCTTTCATTTTATCAATGGCCTCGATGGCGCGGATAAATGCTACGCCGCCACCGGGCACAATGCCTTCTTCAATAGCTGCACGGGTGGCATGCAGGGCATCATCCACACGGTCTTTCTTTTCTTTCATCTCCACTTCAGTGGCAGCGCCAACCTGCAATACCGCCACACCTCCGCTCAGCTTGGCCAGTCTTTCCTGCAGTTTTTCTTTATCGTAATCCGAAGTAGTTACATCAATCTGCGCTTTTATCTGGTTAATGCGGGCAGTGATGTCGGTCTTCTTTCCCTTTCCGCCCACAATGGTGGTATTGTCTTTATCAATTACTATTCTTTCGGCCTTACCCAGGTAAGTAAGATCAGCATTCTCCAGTTTGTAACCCTGCTCTTCGCTTATTACTACCCCGGCGCTCAGGATGGCAATATCCTGCAGCATTTCTTTTCTGCGGTCGCCAAAGCCGGGAGCTTTTACGGCAGCCACTTTCAACGTGCCACGGAGTTTATTTACCACCAGCGTTGCCAGCGCTTCGCCTTCCAGGTCTTCTGAAATTATCAGCAGCGGGGCGCCTTGCTGAGCCACTTTTTCCAGGATATGAAGTATATCCTTCATGCTGCTGATTTTTTTATCATAAATCAGGATGTAAGGATTTTCCAGCTCGGCTTCCATTTTCTCACTGTTGGTTACAAAGTAAGGTGAGATATAGCCCCGGTCAAACTGCATACCTTCCACTACTTCGATGCCAGTCTCAATACCACGGGCTTCTTCCACGGTTATCACGCCGTCTTTAGTCACTTTGCCCATGGCTTCGGCTATCAGCTTGCCTATTTCATTGTCATTGTTTGCAGAAATAGCAGCCACCTGCTCAATTTTCTTGCTGTCGCTTCCCACTTTCTGTGATTGGGATGCCAGGTTTTCAACAATGGCTTTTACGGCTTTCTCGATGCCACGTTTCAGATCCATCGGGTTGGCGCCGGCAGCCACGTTTTTCAAACCCTCCGTGATAATTGATTGAGCAAGCACGGTAGCCGTGGTGGTGCCATCGCCGGCCACATCGCTGGTTTTGCTGGCCACTTCTTTCAGCATCTGGGCACCCATGTTTTCAATGGGATCTTCCAGTTCAATTTCTTTTGCTACGGTCACGCCGTCTTTGGTTACTCCGGGTGCACCGAATTTCTTTTCAATAACCACATTACGTCCTTTGGGCCCCAGGGTCACTTTCACGGCATTAGCCAGTATGTCAACCCCTTTTTTCATTTTATTGCGGGCCTCGGTATTGAAGAAAAGTTGTTTTGCCATATGTCTTTAGTTTATTAGTTTACAAAAATTAAAATGAAGTATGAAATCGGAGGTCTGAAGTCTGAAGTCTGAAGATAAAATCTGACATCGTACTTGTGACTTCTGACATCAGATCACACTATCGCCAGTATATCGCTTTCTCTCATAATCAGCAGGTCATCACCGTCAATCTGGATTTCAGTACCGGCATATTTTCCGTACAGAACCGTATCGCCGGATTTTACTGACATCGGTTCGTCTTTTTTGCCAGGACCCGCAGCCACTACTACACCACGCTGGGGCTTTTCTTTGGCTGTATCGGGAATGATGATGCCGCCGGCGGTTTTTTCTTCAGCAGGAGCCGGTTTCACAATTACCCTGTCATGCAGAGGGGTAACATTAAGCTTCTTAGCCATAGTTGTATTGATTTTTAGTTTTTAGATATGATTGTTCAAAATAATTTTTTTGGATGGCAAAGGTATAGGAAATACTGTGCCGTATGGCGGGCACCGGAAAAAATTTCAGTTTTACAGTGAATGCAAGGGGGGTGCCCGGTAGCCGCGGGTTATGATTATGTAAAAAAATTCATATCGCTGTGACAATTTTTCACGTAACCTGCCCAAAATTTGTGTCCGGAAAATTTGGTAATTGTTGTTCCGCTTTACCTGCCAGCCCTTAACTCAAAAAGCCTATCTTCGCCGCTCAAACAGTTCTTAAAAGATGATCAGCAGAAGAAATATCCGTGTAAAAGTGATGCAGACGCTGTACAACATCGTTACCCTTGAATCGGATAGCCCCAATACATTCAATGCAGTTGAAGCCCGGAAAATTTTACAAAATCATTTTGACCAGACACGTAATTTATTTATTTACCTATCATATTTTCTCACCGAAGTGTGCCGCTATGCAGAAACCTATGCGCATCAGCGGGCGGGTAAACACCTGCCCAGCTATGAAGACCTGCATGTAAATACTAAAATTTCCGGCAACAAAGTACTTTGGCGCATTCTCGATGATACTTCTTTTAAAGAGGCGGTAAAGATGGCAAAACCCGGGCTGCTGCTGGATAAGGAGCTGGTAAGAAAAATTTACCTGCACCTGTATGATGCACCGGTATATAAAAACTATATGGCCCGCAATGAACGGGAAAATAAAGAGGAAAAGGAAATACTGGAGTTTATACTGGACAAAATGATGCTGGCTGATGAAAACTTTTTATCGCACCTGGAAGAAAATTTTTCAAACTGGGATGATGATGGCGAAATGCTGATACAACTGCTGGTAAACCTGATTCAAAAACCCGGCAGCACCAGCTTCGCTGAAATGATCAGCCCCGAGAAAAAAGAATTTGCAGCAAACCTGCTGACCACCGTCCGGGAAAAAAATGAATACCTCCAGTCACTCATCATTCCCAAGCTTAAAAACTGGGATCCTGAGCGCATTGCCCTGCTCGACATGATACTGATGAAAATGGGCGTATCAGAATTCCTGTATTTTGAAACCATACCGCCTAAGGTCACCATCAATGAATATATTGACCTTGCCAAAGAATACAGCACCCCGCAAAGCGGGCAGTTTGTAAACGGTATTCTTGATAACATTCATAAAGAACTGGTGCAGCAGGGTAAAATGCAAAAGGTTGATTACCGGAAGGTGTAATGAACTGCCTGCAACATGTTTAAACCCTATGTAAATAACCTGGTGTTCACGACTCACAGCTTTTCTCTACATTTGCACACTTCAAACATTTCACGCTATGAAGAAAGTTTTAATTATAATTATTACCGGCCTCAGCATTGTGGCCTGCAAAGAGGCGGATAAAAATGCAAATACAGCAACTACCAACAGCAACCCGGCAGACAGCGCAAATACTGCAGCCCAGGTGACTGCCAACGTAACCACAACTACTGAACCCGCAGTTGATTCTGCCAGCCTGACTACGGTTGAGTGGATAGATTCACAGGATAAAGATTTCGGGAAAATTAAAGAAGGCCAGGTGCTTGAAGTGAGTTTTAAATTTAAAAATACAGGCACAAAGCCCCTTGTCATTTCAAATGTAAGGGCTCAATGCGGATGTACCGTGCCGGAAATACCTAAAGAACCCATTGCACCCGGCACCACCGGCGTCATCAAGGCCGCTTTCAACAGCTCTGGCAGGCTGGGGTTAAATACCAAAGAAGTGTACATGGATGCCAATACCGACCCCGGAACAAGCGTACTGAAATTTCATGTGGAAGTAATTAAAAGCAGAAAATAACAAGAAGCTATTTATTTAAAACAAACAATTAATGAACTTTTATCTGTTACAGCAACAACCTTCCGGGCCTTTTGGCGGCATGACGTCCATTATTTTCATGGGCATGATTATCCTCGTGTTCTGGCTTTTTTTCATCAGGCCACAGGCAAAAAAACAAAAACAGCAACGAAAATTTATTGAAGAACTGCAAAAGGGTGACAGGATAGTGACCATTGCCGGCATTCATGGCACCGTGAATAAAGTAAACGAAGACGGCACCGTGAACCTGGAAATAAGCCCGGGCAGCTATATCAAAATAGAAAAATCGGCTGTGAGCATGGAGTGGACCAACAACCTGCGCAAGACAGGAACCCCAGAGAAAAAATAGAACCAGTATTTTCAAGATTAATAAAAAGATGGGGAGGAAACCGCAACAGGTTTCCTTTTTTGTGTGCCTGTTTAAAAAACTACTTCCTAACTTTCCACAGAATCCCTTTAATCCATAAATCATGGTTCTTAAAGTGGGACTAACGGGCGGCATTGGCAGCGGTAAAAGCACCGTGGCCCGGGTATTTGAAGTACTGGGCATACCGGTTTATTATGCCGATGCCGAAGCAAAAAGGCTGATGAATGAAGATGCCGGTCTGAAACAAGGCATCATGCATCATTTTGGGAGCGGCGCATACAGTAATGGTGTGCTGAACCGCTCTTTCATTTCCGCTATTGTTTTTACTGATCCCGCCAAACTTGAACTCCTCAATTCGCTTGTTCATCCCGTCACAAAGAGAGATGCGGAAGCCTGGATGCTGAAGCAAACCTCGCCGTATGCCATTCACGAAGCGGCCCTGATTTTTGAAGCCGGGGTAAATGAAAGACTGGATTATGTTATCGGTGTATCGGCGCCGCAGCCCTTGCGCATACAACGAGCGGTGGAAAGAGACGGCATGGCCGCTGAAGAAATTTTGAAGCGAATGAACCAACAAATGGATGAGGATGAAAAAATGAAGCGCTGCGATTTTGTTGTCATCAACGACGAGCAGCAGCTTTTGATACCCCAGGTGCTGGCGCTGCACCAAAAGCTATTGGCCTTATCAAAATAACCGGCATGAATAATTTTCCCCACTGGGCCGATCATTTGCTTGCAGTAATCTTCCTGTTCATTTTGCCGGCGTACAGCATCTGGCAGCATAAGGGTAATTATACTGCCGGGCTCCTCAGTTCATCTGAAAAAAAACAGGTTTACATTTTGGGAAGCATTTACCTGTTTGCCATGGGTGCCACTGTACTGCTGTTCTGGTACTTTTTCAGGCGGCCTTTTTCAGCAATTGGTTTTACCCTGCCCTTTCACTTCACTTCGTGGTGGTGGATGGTGGCATTGCTGGTTATTCTTTACGCCGTTGATGCCTTTCTTTCCTTGTCGACAGAGAAAAAACTGAAAGAGTCTGTTGAAACCTGGAAAAAGAGAACTCCCTTTGTTCCGACGCAGAAAAAAGAGCTGCCTTTTTATTTCCTGCTTTGTGTAAGCGCTGCTGTGTGGGAAGAAATAATTTACCGGGGCTATCTCGTTTCGTACGGCCTGTATTTATTTGGTGAATGGCCAAGTAGAGATTTTCTTGCGGTAATGCTTCCTGCTGTTTCATTCAGCATTGCACATATTTACCAGGGCACAAAAGCCGTGTTGAAAATTCTGTTGCTGGCGGTTTTCTTCGGATTGATTTTCCGGTTATCCGGTTCCTTGCTCGTGGTAATGCTGCTGCATTTCCTGGTTGATGCCGCCGGCGGAATCTTTACTGTTGCCTATTTTAAAGAAAACCCGTTGCCGGCTAATGATGAAATCCAAAGCGAGCAGGCAAAGGAACCCGAATCTTAATTTTTAATCCGGTAACCATGCAATGATGCGCAAGGGCCCTCCGCTGCCGTTTTTAATTTTCATGGGCAATGCGATGATGTAAGCGCCTTTCACCGGCAGTTTGTCAAGGTTGGCTACATTCTCAAAGCCGGAAATGTTTTGTGCATACAGTACCTGGTGAGTTTTGAAATCGCTGCTTTGACCGTAATCCACGCTGGCTACATCCACTCCCACTGCTTTTACTTTGCGGTTTTTTACCAGCCACTCCGCTGCTTCAGGATGAATGGAGGGGAAATGAAGCTTAGCCACAGCATCCGCTCCCCTTTCATCCGTGCCTAAATATTTTTTTGCATCAGGATAAAAAGCGCCATAGCCTGTACGGAAAAATAAAATCGCCCCTCCTGGTATTTCTCCATTCCTTTTTTCCCATTCCTCTATATCGGCAGGGGAAATTTGATAGTCGGCATCCTGGAGAGCTTTTTCTGAAACATCAATCACAAGGGCATTGCCGGTAAGGTTTGCAAGCGGCACCTGGTCGGTGCTCCATTTGCCTTTGGCAAAATGCACCGGCGCATCAAGGTGTGTGCCGCCATGCTCGGCTGCGCAAAAAGTATATGCCGAGTAATAAAATCCGGCAGGAGCCATCCCCTCAAAAGCGGTGTCGAAGCGAAACGATTCGGCAGTGGGCCAGTAAATTGTATTATCAGAAAACTCATACGTGAGGTCAACCCAATGGCCGGAGGCCAGCATGTCCGCCAATGATTTGTACTCCCCTTTTTGTTCACAGGATATAAACGCCATCAGGAAAGAATATAACCATTTCATGCTGATATTTTTTAGAAACCTAATTTAGGAAATAATAATTATGCTGAGCGGCAGCCGGGTTGGGTGTTTTACACTGTAACTTTAATGGGTACAAACCGGCGCTCATGAAGCGGCTCCTGTATTACAGTCTTTTTTTATTTATTGGTTGGAAAACCTGCAGCATTAAAAAACCAATAGCTTCTGCTGAATTGAAAACAGAAAAGAAACCTGCTGCCCTAATGAGCGACAGCATCAACTTTACAGCTCAGGTACAGCCCATACTGGAAAAAAGATGCTCACCCTGTCACTTTACCGGTGGTAAAATGTATGAGCGGTTGCCTTTTGACAAGGACACAACCATCATCAACCACGAAACAGGCATCCTGAAACGGATAAAAGATAGTGAAGAGAACCAGGTTATCAAATCGTTCATCCTGCAAAATAAAAGCAGCTCCGCTTTGAATGTGACACACTGAGGCAATGCTTGATGATTTAAGTACCTATAAAGCAATTGAACCATTTAACCATCAAACCATATAACCATCAAACAATCAAAACTTCTTATTTCAATCTGCTTAAGGCTTCCTTAATTCGCTTCATTGCCTCTTCAATTTTCTGCATGCTGTTGGCAAAGGAAATGCGGATGCACTCCGGCGAACCAAAGGCTCTGCCGGTGACGGTAGAAACATGAGCTTTATTGAGCAGGTACATACACAGGTCATCCGCATCATTTATCACAGCCTCTCCATCCGTTTTACCAAAAAATTCTTTCACCACAGGAAAAATATAAAAGGCGCCATCGGGCTCGGCGCCGTGTGTGCCGGGAATCTCTTTCAGCAGATCAAGTATGCGTTGGCGGCGGCGGGCAAATTCTTCTTTCATTTCCCAGGTGGGACGCAAATCCGTAGTAAGTGCAGTGATGGCAGCCCGCTGGGTAATGGAGTTGGCACCGCTGGTAAATTGTCCCTGTATTTTTTCACAAGCCTTTGCCACAGGCGCGGATGCTGCAATATAACCCAGCCGGTACCCCGTCATAGCAAAGCCTTTGCTCAGCCCGTTGACAATAATCACCCTGTCTTTAATGCTGTCAAACTGTGCAATGCTTTCGTGAGCGCCAACGAAATTGATGTACTCATAAATTTCATCGGAGATGATGAAGATGCCAGGATGCTTTTCAAACACCTGCGCCAGTGCGGCCAGTTCATCTTTGGAATACACCGACCCGCTCGGGTTGCAGGGCGATGAAAACAGGAACAGCTTTGTATGATCAGTAATGCTTTCTTCCAGTTGCTGTGCAGTTATCTTGAATTTTTTTTCCATTGCCGTCGGTACTATTACCGGCACAGCGCCGGCAATTTTTACCAGTTCCGAGTAAGTAACCCAGAACGGCGCAGGTATTATCACTTCATCTCCCGTTTCCACCAAAGCAAGTATGGCATTTGCCAGGCTTTGCTTGGCGCCGGTGGAAACAACTATGTTCTCGGGTTTATAATCCAGGTTATTATCTCTTTTAAATTTCTGGCAGATGGCTTCACGCAAATCTGCATAACCGGCTACGGGAGGGTAATGACTCCAGTTGTCGTCAATGGCTTTCTTAGCTGCTTCTTTTATGTGCTGCGGTGTGTCAAAATCCGGTTCGCCAAGACTGAGGTCAATCACGTCCACACCGTTGGCTCTTAGCTCACGGCCCAGCTTGGCCATTTTCAGTGTTTCGGGTTCGGCAAAACGATCCAGTAAAGAAGAAAGTTGTACAGGTTCTACGACTGCTTGCATGTCAGTAAGATTTTTAAAACACCAAAAATACTTATTAATCCGGCTAACGGGTGTTTTGAAAAAATTATTGATTATTTGGCTGCAGCAATAACTCAAATTGCTGTCATTAATCAGTAATCAAATTTGAATTGAATTAAATCGGGTTTTTGTTTCCTCACCCTGTTAATTTCATGTTGATAAATTGCCTGCCCGAGATTTTTCAGAAATGGAAAACCAACCTCATCATAGTCGTATTTATTGTCGTTGAAAATACCATCGCTGTTGCAGTGAATGACAGCACTGAGCATAAACTCCACCCCGTTATTAAAATCGGCAAAATAGGCGGCATCTATTAAAAAGCCATACGCATCACCCACTTTGTTGAAAACCCGGATACCGTCTTTTGCCGTATTCTTTTCTGAACCGTAAAACAGGAATTTTACATAGTTGTCCCAATAATTTTCCCGGTCATAATAGGGATAATCAGATTCCTGCGGCATCATGGACATGTAGCGGCGCAGAAAATCATAGTCATCTTTTGACAGGTTGAATCTTTGTTTTTCCGGAACCGATTCGGGAAACATAATGCTGCGGACAATACTGTGCAGGCTTCGCAGCGACAGGCGGTTTTTTTTGGAAAAATCAAAAGGTTCAGTTACCAGTACACCGCCGCGGTAATAGCCTCTGCCCATTTTCGTATTCCGGTTTGCATAAACCAGCCCGCTTTTTTCCAGGGGTTTTTCATAAATCACCCTTCCGCTGCTGTCGAAAAACCGCACGGGATTGCAGTGCCGGTTTTCATCTTCGGTAAGGCTGATATCAAGCCGGTGAATAAGCTGCGCATCTTTATAACCCATATTGTGCAGCGTGTTGTTAATGTATTCCTGCCCCAGGAATTCATACAACCGGTTGAAGGCGTCGTTATCGCTTACCAGCAAAATTTTTTTGATGTAGTGGGCGATGGTGGGGCGGCCATCAGGAGTGGTGGGGTCGTTGTACACTTCTGTCTGTCCGCTGTATTCCGCCTCGGTAATCATCATCGCATTTTTATCAAGTCCCGGAATGTTAAGCTCATTCAGCTTTTGCAATGCAAGCGCCGCCACCGGCAGCTTCACGGTGGAAGCGGGATAGAAATAGGCTGAATCATTTACATTGAAATAATAATCGGTGAAGCTGGGCCTGCCGTTTTTTCGACGGTCAATCCGGGTGTATATAATCTGTATTTCATGCTCAGGGTTTGATAAAACGGAAGCAACGTATTGCGGATATTGTTTTAAAACATCATACAGGTAGCGATGTGTAATGCCGCCTTCCGATAAAACCGAATCCGATTTTCGGTCAATGCTGCCGGAGCGGCTGGTTTGTATAACCGGTTTGCACGATGCCATAAAAAGCAGTACTAAAAAATGTAAAACGGAGCTTCTGATCATGCCTTAAACTTAGTCCATTTTACCCAAAGTAAAGCAGAGTTTTAATTACTGAAAACCACGGCACTTACCCCTCATTTTTTATCCACATTTTCTTACTGAAAACCCTATCTTTGCCGCCCTGTTCGCCATAGCATCCTGGTCAGCGGAGTTTTTGCGTAGTTGGATAGCAAAGGCGGATCTTTTTAAAAAAAACCGGCCGCTCGCCAAATCATTGATGAAAGTGGAACATGCGGCATTAAAAGAAAATTCTTACCTGTATGCAATTAAGAGGTTTAGTAGCTTTCTTCACCATTGTACTGATTATTATTTCTGTTTGGCTGCTGTCGTACACCTGGTTTGTGCGCAAACATGAAAGCAAGCTGGAAAAAAATGCCATTGCTTATGTGCAGGCCCGCTATCCCGATTCAAAAAAATATTCCGATCCTGCCGATTATCCTGATTCACTGGAAGAGATATTTAAAGCAAGAATGCGCAAACTCCAGGACAGCACCAAAGATGTGAAAGTAACCTGGTGGGGTACTACCTATGCAGATGCCCGTAAGAATGAATTGAACCTCGGTCTTGACCTGCAAGGCGGTATGAACGTGACCATGGAAGTAGAGCTCACCGGCCTGCTGCGCTCCATGAGCAATTACTCCCGCAATGCGCAATTGCTGCAGGCGCTGGAAACAGCCAATAAGCAAAAAGCCAACAGCGATGCTGATTTTATTTCGCTTTTCTATAATGAATTCAGAAAGCTGGCAGGCGAAGGCAAACTGGCCGCTATTTTTTCTGCCGCCAATGCGGATAAAATAAAGATTGATGCTTCCGATAATAAAGTGCTTGAAGTAATACGTGCCGAAGCCGGTGAAGCCATTAACCGGACTTTCCAGGTTTTGCGCAGCCGTATTGACCAGTTTGGTGTAGCCCAGCCCAACATCAACCTCGATGAGGCCAAGGGCATCATAACTGTAGAACTTGCCGGCATTGATGATGAAGAAAGGGTAAGAAAATACCTGCAGGCTACTGCCAACCTTGAGTTTTGGGAGGTTTATAATATCGGCGAACTGCAGGAAGAAATTCTTGCCGCTGATGAGGCTTTCAGTAACATAATGACCGGCACCAAACCTGCATCTGATACTTCAGGTACTGCCGCTACTGATACCACAACAGCCGGGCAAGACACTACCGGTAATGCCGGGCAAACTAAAAAACCCACTGATACCACGGCTACCACTCCTACTACTCCGGCCAAAAGATCGCTGGGTGAATACATCCAGTTTGTACAACCATCGCAGGACCCGCAAACGGGTAAAATAACATACCCTGCACCTATTGGTTTTGTAAGCATAAAAGATACGGCCCAGCTGAGAGAATATTTGAACCTGGAAGGTGTTTTCAGCAAATTCCCGGCTGATGTAAGGTTTCATTATGGTATTGCTGAAACAAATGATCAAACCAAAAAGAAAAATGATTTTTTGGCGCTGTATGCCATCAAAACCTATGGCTCTGATAAACCCCCGATTGAAGGCGATGTAATTACCGACGCCAGCCAGGACTATGAGCCCATCACCGGCAATCCGATTGTGCAAATGAACATGAATGCAAAAGGCGCCAGCGACTGGGCTACACTTACTGCCAAGAGTGCACAATACCGCATTCCCATAGCCATTGTACTTGACGACCTGGTATATTCGGCACCGGTAGCGGATGAAAAAATTGAAGGTGGCCGTTCGCAGATCAGGGGAAATTTTACGGTAGAAGAAGCGAAAGACCTTGCCAACATACTTAAAGTGGGAAAACTGCCGGCGCCTGCAAAAATTGTTCAGGAGCAGGTGGTTGGTCCAACTCTCGGGGCTGAAGCCATCAAAGGCGGCAGCATGGCTTTTATCATATCATTTATTGTCATCTTCCTGCTGATGCTTATTTATTACAATACCAGCGGGTGGATTGCAAACATTGCTCTTATCCTGAACCTCCTGTTTACTGTGGGTGTACTTACAGGGCTGGGCGCCACACTAACTGCACCCGGTATAGCAGGCTTGGTGCTCACCATCGGTATGGCTGTTGACACCAATGTAATCATATACGAACGCATCAAAGAAGAACTGACAAGGGGCAAAGGGTATCAGCTTGCCATTAATGATGGTTACCGCCGGTCGCTTCCGCCGGTGCTGGATGCGCACATCACTACTTTACTTACGGCTATTGTTCTTTTCTATTTTGGTCTTGGGCCGGTAAAAGGATTTGCCACCACCCAGATTCTGGGTCTGCTGCTTTCGCTGTTTTGCGGCATACTGGTGAGCCGCTGGGTTACTGATTGGTTTACCGATAAGAAAAAACACCTGACCTATTTTACTGCCCTGAGCAAAAGAATTTTCCAGCATGCCAATTTCAAATTCATTGAGTACAGGAAAGTGGCCTATGGTATTTCACTGGTGGTACTGGCGCTGGGTGTCGGTGCCTATTTCAATGGATTCAACCAGGGTGTGGAATTCAAAGGCGGCCGCAGTTTTATTGTAAAATTCGATGCCTCAAAACCAGTAAATGTAGAAGCCATCCGGAAAGACCTTGAAACAGCACTGGGTGAAAGCCCTATTATAAAAACTTATGGCGCCACCAACCAGCTGGATATTACTACGGCTTACCTCATCAACGACCCGCGGGAAGGAAAACTGGTGGATTCGCTGGTAGAAGTAAAACTTTTTGAAGGCTTGAAAAATCATTTGCCGCCCATCAGTTACGAAACCTTCGATAGTAAACATAAACTGGGCTCTTCAAAAGTGCTGCCAACTATTTCCGATGACCTGAAAGCCGGCGCCAAAAAAGCGACTTTCATTGCCTTATTCATCATTGCACTTTATATTTTCATTCGTTTTCGCGACTGGCGGTACTCCCTGGGTACCATCGTAGCCCTCCTGCACGACGTGTTTGTAACACTGGCTGCTTTTTCTTTCCTGAAAAATGTGGTGCCGTTCCCGCTTGAACTGGACCAGCATTTTATTGCTGCTGTGCTCACCGTTATCGGTTTCTCCATGAACGATACAGTGATTGTGTTCGACCGGATTCGTGAATACAGCCGCACTCTCATCGGGCAGCCGAAAGAAATCATCATCAACCGGGCCATTAACGATACGCTGAGCCGCACCATTATGACATCGCTGACGGTATTCCTCACCATTCTTATCCTGTTCATCTTTGGCGGGGAAGTAACAAGAGGATTTGCTTTTGCCATGCTGATTGGTGTCATCACCGGTACTTACTCATCCATTTTCGTGGCGGCACCGGTGCTGGTAGACCTTGCCAGGAACAAACCGCTGGGTAAAGCAGAACTGGTAACTGGCACAGCCCAGAAACCGGCAATGAAACCAGCAACATCAAAAAGCTGATAACAGGAAAATCTGAAATAAATTGGAAAGCCTCTGTATTTTCTGCAGAGGCTTTATTATTAAAAAAGAAATAAATCAATCAAAATTCCCCTGCCGCGGCGAGGACAGGGGATAAAGTCTTACACAGCAAAGCTGCTGCCGCAACCGCAAGTGGTGCTGGCATTTGGGTTTTTGAAAACAAATCCCCGATTGTTCAATCCATCCTGCCAGTCAATTTCAATTCCGAGCAAGTACATTTCATGTGCTTTGTTCATGATGCAGCGGATGCCGGCTATTTCAAACTCAAAATCTTTTTCGGTAGGATAATCAAAACCCATCAGGTAGCTCATTCCGGAGCAACCGCCTCCCTTTACTCCAATGCGAAGCAATTGTGAAGGGTCATGGCTTTCCTTTTGCATCAATTTTTTTATTTCAATAATGGCTCCTTCGGTAAGCGTTATTGGGTTAGTTGCTGACACGGTCATCTTTTCTAAATTATCTGCAAAAATAAAAACAAAAGCCGGATGGAGTTTTCTAATCCGGGAAAGAAGGCCATTTGCCTGTATTTTTGCTAAAACCTGACAACCGATCATGGAAGAAACTACTTTAAGCCTTGTAATTGCTGTAGCTGCGCTGCTGATATCCTCGGTTACTTTTTTCATGTGGTACACCAAAAAAGAAAAACGGGCGGGTGAACCCCCTTTTACTATCAGGCCCCTTCAATTACAGGCTTATGAACGGCTGGTGATACTCACAGAACGCATTGCGCTGCCCAACCTGGTGAGCCGTGCCAATCAACCCGGGCTTTCGGCCAAAGAAATGCAATTGCTGATGCTCGAAAGCATCAAACAGGAATTTGATTACAACAGCTCGCAGCAACTCTACGTAAGCCCTGTGGCTTGGCAGGCTGTAAGCAACCTGAAAGAACAGAACATGCTTATCATAAACCAGGTGGCGCAAACACTGCCTGCTGAAGCAAAAGGCACTGACCTCGGAAAAAAAATTATAGAATTACTGATGACCCATGATAAAAAAGCATTGCACAATATGGTGCTCGAAGCGCTGAACTATGAAGCAAGAAAGCTGATGAAATAAAACCCACACCCCCGACCCCTGAAGGGGAGTATTAGAAGCTAACACAAATAGAAAATGAACAAGGAAAAAAAATATACCGATAGTGGGATTGAGGTAAAGAAAATCTACACCGAAAAAGACACATCCGATTCCCCGCCTTTAGAAGATGGCGGTGTCTATCCGTTCACCCGCGGCATACAGGCCGATATGTACCGCGGCAAGCTGTGGACCATGCGGCAGTATGCAGGCTTCAGCACGGCAGAAGAAAGCAACAAGCGGTATCATTATTTACTTTCTCACGGAGTAAGCGGTTTAAGTGTGGCTTTTGATTTGCCCACCCAAATCGGTTACGACAGCGACCACCCGCTGGCCGAAGGAGAAGTGGGCAAAGTGGGTGTGGCCATTGATTCCATTGAAGACATGCAGGCCCTCTTTAATGGCATCAGTCTCCAAAATGTTTCCACCTCCATGACCATCAATGCCACAGCTTTTATCCTGCTTTCGTTTTATGTAGCATTGGCAAAACAACAAGGCGCCGACCTGAAAAAAATTTCCGGCACGGTGCAGAATGATATTTTGAAAGAATATGCCGCCCGGGGCACTTACATTTACCCGCCCGGTCCTTCCATGCGCATCATCACCGATATTTTTGAATGGTGCAGTCATGAATTGCCAAAATGGAATACCATTTCCATATCCGGTTATCACATCCGCGAAGCAGGCAGCACGGCGGTGCAGGAAATTGCTTTTACGCTCAGCAATGGCAAAGCCTACGTAAAAGCCGCGCTGGAAAAAGGACTTGACATCAATGTGTTTGGCAAACGGCTTTCTTTCTTTTTCAATGCCCACAATAATTTGTTTGAAGAAGTGGCCAAGTTCAGAGCAGCCAGAAGAATGTGGGCAAAAATGATGAAAGAACTCGGCGCCACCGACCCAAAAGCAATGATGCTGCGTTTTCATGCACAAACCGGCGGCAGCACCCTGACGGCGCAGCAGCCGCTGAATAATATTGCAAGAGTAACGATTCAAACGCTGGCAGCGGTGCTGGGCGGCACACAGTCGCTGCACACCAATGGATATGATGAAGCGCTGAGCCTGCCTACTGAAGAAGCAGCCCGCATTGCTTTGCGTACGCAGCAGGTTGTAGCATTTGAAAGCGGGGCGCCTGATACAGCGGATCCGCTGGGTGGCAGCTATTTTCTTGAATCGCTGACCAATGAAGTGGAACAGGCCGCCTGGAATCTGATAGAAAAAATTGACGCTATGGGCGGCAGCGTAAATGCCATTGAAGAAGGATTTATCCAGGATGAAATTGCCCGCAGCGCATACGAATACCAGCAGAAAATTGAGACGGGTGAAAAAATAATTGTCGGGGTAAACAAATTCCAGGCGGAAGAAGAAACGCCGGTTCCCATTTTGAAAATTGACGACAGCATCCGCAATGTACAGATTGAAAAACTGAAAAGGTTGAGAGAAAGCCGCGACAAAGCCAAGGTGGATCAGTTGCTGCAACAGCTCAACGATAAGGCCGTAAGCGGCGAAAATATAATTCCTTCAGTAATTGAAGCGGTGGAAAACAAAGTAACCCTTGGCGAAATCGCCGGTGAATTGAGGGGGGTGTTCGGGGAGTACAGGTAAAATAAAATTCCAGGAACCAATCCCGATTGCAATCGGGACCAAAATCCAATTCGCTATATCCACCTGCTCAGAAAATCATTAAACTCATGGCGCAGGGCATTCATGATCAGCTCCAGTTGTTCATAGCGTTCACGCAGCTGATGAGCCAGGCGGATAAATAATTCATCTACTTCGCCGGCATTATTACTTGCATCACGGGTCAGTGCTTTTACATAAGCTTTTACTTCATGCTTCAGGTCGCTGATGTTTTTTTGCTGAATCATAAACTGGTTCTGAAAATGCTCCACCCCTCTGCCTGCCTCCTGCAAACTGTTTTTCTCAGCCACTTCTTCCAGCCTTGCCTGCATCAGGTCCAGTTCATCTTTATAAAATTCAAGCCCTTTCATCCACATGGTATGATCGGTGCCGGCCTGCAATATATTCACGTAACTCATACAGACTTTTAACCAAAAGTATCATTAGCGGTTAGCGGCCCGCCTGACAAAGATCAAACACCGCTATGATTGTAACTATGTAAAGGACTGAGCTGAGAGGGAAAGAATTAAAAAGTAAAAAGCAAAAAATAACAGTAGTGGAAAATCTGTAAATGAATTGCTCATGACACCGCGTGACTCTAATCTCCAAACTCAAAACCATAAACTATAAACTCAAAACTCAAACCACAGAACTCCTTTTCGCCTGCTTTGCCCAGTCATCTTTCAATGTAACAGTCCGGTTGAAAATGAGTTTATCTGCAGTGGCATCCTTATCCAGGCAATAATATCCCTTTCTCAAAAACTGGAACCGGTCTTCCGCTTTTGCATTTTTAATAGCCGGTTCTGCATATCCCTTCACCAGCTTCAGGGAGCCGGGGTTTATATAATCTTTGAAATCGCCTTCTTCACTCATCGGGTTTTCCACACGAAACAGGCGGTCATATTCCCGCACTTCCACTTCCAGGGCATCGGCAGCGTTTACCCAATGCAGTGTGCCTTTCACATGCAGGCCCGATGTATCGCTGCCGCTTTTGCTTTCGGGAAAATAGGTACAGCGGAGTTCTGTTATTTTTCCTGAAACATCTTTTATCACTTCATCGCAGCGGATGATGTAGGCGCTTTTCAGCCGCACCATCTGGCCCGGCGCCAGGCGGAAATATTTCTTCGGCGGATTTTCCATAAAATCATCCCGCTCTATTAATAGTTCGCCGCTAAAAGGAATTTCCCTCCATCCTGCCCCGGTATCCTCCGGATTATTCTCGCTTTTTACAAGTTCACGATTCACGACTGACGATTCAAGCCTATAATTTGTAATCACCACCTTCACCGGGTCGAATACCACCATCCTGCGCTGCGCAATTTTATTTAAATGCTCCCGCACACAAAATTCCAGCAGGCCGATATCAATCATGTTTTCCCGTTTGGCCACTCCTACCCTGTCGCAGAATTCACGGATGGCTTCGGGTGTGTAGCCGCGCCGCCGCATGCCGCTGATGGTCGGCATCCGCGGGTCATCCCAGCCTGTTACATGATTTTCATTCACCAGCTGCAGCAGCTTTCTTTTGCTCATCACCGTATAGTTGAGGTTCAGGCGGGCAAACTCGTATTGATGCGAAGGAAAAATTTCAAGGTTCTCAATCAACCAGTCATACAGTTCACGATGGGGCACAAATTCCAGGGTACAGATGGAATGCGTGATACCTTCAATGGAGTCGCACTGGCCATGTGCCATATCGTACATGGGATAGATGCACCACTCGTCACCCGTACGGTGATGGTGGGCATGCTTGATGCGGTAAAGCACGGGGTCACGCATCAGCATGTTGGGACTGCACATGTCAATTTTTGCACGCAGCGTACGGCTGCCGTCGGCAAATTCGCCGGCCCGCATGCGGGCAAACAAATCCAGGTTCTCTTCCACGCTGCGGCCTGCATACTTATTGCGGCGGCCCGGTTCAGCCGGTGTTCCTTTTTGCTCCGCCAATTCTTCTGATGTACTGTCATCCACATAGGCCAGTCCTTTGCTGATAAGTTTCACGGCGCATTGATACAACTGCTCAAAGTAATCCGATGCATATAATTCATTCTTCCACTGAAAACCCAGCCAGCGTACATCCTCCCTGATGCTTTCTACATATTCGGTTTCTTCGGTTTCAGGATTGGTATCGTCAAAGCGAAGATTGGTGTAGCCGCCATATTTTTTTGTCAGGCCGAAATTGAGGCAGATACTTTTGGCATGGCCAATGTGCAGATAGCCGTTCGGCTCCGGAGGAAAACGGGTGATGATATGCGGATAGCGGCCTGCCTTCAGGTCTTCCTCAATAATTTCTTCAATGAAATTGAGACTGCGTTCTTCTTTTTTAATGGCTTCTGGCATAAGTGGGCAAAGATAATAATTAGGAAGTGAGCTTTTGCGCCCTGATGGATCGTCCCTTGCCCTGAATGTTCGGGGCTCCGTTCATCGTCCCGTATTTCTGTTCATCATTTTGCACCTGCTGACCCGATAGCTACCAGGCAGTCAAATGCTGCCTGTGCTGTATCGCGAATTCATGAGAGTTCACAGCCTGTGTGGTGCTAATTTTTGAGGGGGATGCTTAACCAGTGTTGTCGCAGCAAAATCTTCCTTTGCCTGCTGAAGAAAAAGCCCAATCAAGGCTCCGGAGGATGAACGGAGCGTCGCAACAAAAGCCTCATCAGGGAACTTATGCCGGTTTCAAAATTATCTTATCAAAATAACCAAAATAAAACAGGGCCTTTGTACAAAGACCCTGCTGCTTTATTTCAATTAACCAACTTACTTTACCGTCAGCGTAAAAGTTTTGGTTACCGTTTTGCCACAGTTGGAATATGTAAACGTAACTGTGTAAGTGCCGCCGGAAACGGGAAGCAGGTTGATGCTGCCATCGGCGCTTTTTGAATAACCGTAGGAAGCACCGGCAGGTGCAGTAACAGAGCTGGTGAGCACACCACCCGGGCAGGGATCGCCGGTAACTACTGGAGTGAACTTATAAATCTTTCCGCCATCCATACCGGTGAGAGTGTTGCCGGCCGCATAACCCGAATACTTCTTTTCATAATTGCCGCAGGCAGGCTTATACACCCAGGTGACAAGAATATCCAGCTTGGGATTGCTTTTGTCGCAGCAGTTTACCACCGGCGTATCGGCTGGCACGTCCTCTTCAGGTGCTGTGAAATTGGCAACCGGGATGGGTGGCAGCGGTATATATGCTGCAATTTCAGCAAGTGTTTGCGCCGAAATATCGCCGGCCAGGTAAGCTTTCATCAGGTACGAGATGAGCGAAAAAGTTTCGCCGTCAAAATGAAACACATCGTACACAGCCTGCTCAATCAGGTTCTGGTCAAGTTTTTCAAGAATACCGTAAGCCTTGTGTGCAAGCCATGTTTTGCGGCCGCGGATATCGGGCAGGCCTTCGCTGGTAGTATCCTCGTAAGCCACCAACTGGCGCATCTGGCACATATTGGCCACGGTGGCAATGCCCTGCCTGAACTGGGCAAGTGTGGAATAAACCGGCCTTGTTTTAAATACAAAATCATCATCATGATGGTTGATAACTTCTTTTTTACAGGCAAAGAATAATATCATAGCCACTGCAAAAAAGCCAAGCATGGTTTTAGTGAGTAATTGTTTCATAAAAAAAATTTTTTAAGTTTTTTAATTCGTTTCCGGTGTTATATCAACAGGAGGTATGGCTTGTTACCGGGTTACATAAAAAAAATTCATGAAACAAATGGAGAGAAGAAAAAGAGCAAAAACCAACAGGCATGTTTGGAATAAACCTAATTTTTAAAAGTTGAAAATTACTTATTGACAACAGGGGCAGCCCCTGTCTTTGAGTTTTTAATATTCAGCCGGTAGCGCAGTACCGCTTCATCGTTGTAAAAAACATAAAGCCAGCGGCCGGTATCGGCGGTGACAGGATAAACCAACTGCACCCTGTCGCCACGAACATGGAATTGGGTGTTGCCGGAAACGGAAGAATCCACGTACAATGTATCAGCAGCAAAAAAATTCTTCACTTCCCTGTTTGCTTTCACTTCTATTTTTAATGAATCGCCGGCCGCCACCTCGATGATGCCTTTGGCAGGCTGGTAGTAAGTAATACCCGATTTGATATACCCGCCATAGCGAAAAGCACTTTGATTGAATTCCCTGTACACCGGTGTTTCGGCGAGCAGTGTCCATTGCGGGTCTTCCGGGTAATGATCCAGGATGAATTCTTCAGGCGGTGTTAGAAAATAAATATCGTTGTATTGAGGTATGTACTGATTGGAGTAAGAAATAAAACCGCTGGCCCAGGTTACATCCAGCAAATGCCAGGCGCTGTCGAGGTAAACTGCATTCCAGGTATGATTGACGCTGAACCTGCCGGAACGATTGCGATTGGTGCGGGCATAACCATGAATGACTTCGCAACGGATACCGGCCTTTTCGCAAAGCGCTGCAAACAGGCGTGAATACCCGTCGCAAAAAGCAACTCTTTTCCTCAGCACCTTGGCAGCCACTCTTTCATTCAGCGGCGGCAGTGTGGCAGCGGTATCGTCAGCATCTTCATAAAACAGGCCGGGGCTTTTTTTATTGCGGTTATAAATGACAAGGTTGTAATCAACATTTTCAGTTATCCAGCGAAAGAAGGCCCTTGCTTTTTCACGGTCGGTTTTTCCAAGCGATGACAGTTGTTTTGCCAGCGAGTCAAGATTTTCGCCGCGGATATTTCCCGCTTTTCTGTCAATATCATGATAGCCCGGTTGGGAATAAAGCCTGGTAGCGGCGATTAAAAATATAAGAAGAAGACTTTTCAATTGTCAATAATCCTGATAAAATTAAGAAGAGATTTTATCAGAGATTTGAAGCAGTCCGGACAGGGCAAAAGAAAACGGGGCTCCTTTGACAGGAAACCCCGTTGGAGAAATAATCTTTACTTCAGGCATGTTCCAGCACTCCTTCGGCCTGGTACACTTTCAGCACCGGGGGTTTGGCCAGGTTGCCCCGCACCTGGTCCACCAGGCTTTTATAAACGCCGGTCGACTCGTAGGCATCGGCATCTTCCTGGTTGTCCCATACGGTCATGGAAATAAAATCATCCTTTTCATCCGTGGGTTCCAGCAGCCTGCAATCAAGATTGCCTTTTTGTTTTCTTACCGTGGGAATAGCCACTTCGTTGTAAAATCTTTTCGATTCGGCAAGCGTCCCCGGCAGAAACTGCAAATAAGTGAGCCGTACAATCATAGTACCTCCTTTTATTAAAAGTGAAGAATGGCAGTTTTCAGAGGAGGTATTTTTTTCATTTTACCGGATTACACTGCAGTAAAAGTTACGACAGAAACCCCGATGCAGCCAATTTTTTTTTGCAAATAAACAACAGCCTCTTTGAAATGGACTTCCATGGCATTTGCTTTACCACAGGTACCTGGCACCGGCGAAAGCAGCATTTCCACCAACGCTTTATTTTTTCTTTACAGCCGTACCCGTAGGAAAACTACCCGGGTTCAGGTTCATGCTGTAGGTAAAATGTGCAGCAGCCGGGTTGGGAATCATTCTTACCAATGGTTTCAGCAGGAATGGGCCGGGGCTGTTATCCGGATACGGCTCTACAGTAATAACGCCCATTCCGCCCGAAAGATTAGTGGGGAAACTTAACCCCTGCGGGGCATTCACAATAAAATCTTCACCCGGAAACGGAGGCCCCGGCAATGGCCCGCTGAAGGGAGCTGCATTGTCGGCCATATTTCCATTCATGAATACGCCGGTTGAAACAGGCTGACCACTGATGACTGCCCAGCCTTCGTAGCGCCAGCCCGCAGGCAGGGCGGGTAAATGAAGGCCCGCAGCCGGTGAACCGCTGCTGTTATTGATAAACCAGATGCCGCTGAGTTCATCAGCAGTGGATGCAGTGGTAGGTGTGGCTAAAAGAAAATGACCGGTAGCCATGCCGAAACCTGTGTTAAGCGCTGCTGGATGGGCAATGCTTAGCGTGGCTGTGGTTGAAGAAAAATTTCCTCCCAGCAAATGCTGATTACTGGGGCCGGGGTCGGCATCGGGGTATGGCTCAATGGTGAGAACAAAAGCTGAAGCATCCTTAAGTTTGCCAATGGGTGCCGGCACCTCAAAAATGGTTTGCGAAAGCTGACCTGCCCCGTTTACAGTAAACACTCCGGTTGACACGGGACTGCCGTTGATAATAACCCAGCCTTCATAACGTGCATTCGGGCCCAGGTCCTCAAGTCCCGCTATATTCAATTCCAGTTCGTCATTTTTCAGCTTATCGTACCCGGCCACAGAAGCTAATTCTTCAATTTCTGTTGATGATGTATTTAGGTCTTTCTGGCATGCAGCCAGTAATAGCAGCGGCAATAGCCTGCCGCCTACCCCTTTTAATTGCAGTTGCATAGCTGAAGGTTTTTGTTTTAGAAATAAATAATGGAGGATTTTCCACAGGCTACTGCTCCAGCGGCGCCGGCTGGGCAATTCACTGCGACAGGACTGTCGTATGATTTACAAAAAATCTGCTTGCATGGTTTGGGAAAAAAATATTTTTTATTTCTTGCAGGTGTCCTATTTTGAACTCCCTAACTGAAACCCGGCGATTGAGCACAAAAATTCAATACAACGAAGCAGAACTGGTGATGGCTTTAAAACAAAAAGACAGCGCCGCCTTCCGGCTTTTGTATTTGAATTACAGGGGGTCGCTGTTTACCATCATCAGCCAGGTGGTGCCCGAAACGGAAACTGCCAACGATGTGCTGCAGGAAACTTTCATCACCATTTGGAAAAACATTGACAAATACGACCCCGGCAAAGGAAGACTGTTTACATGGCTGCTGAACGTGGCAAGAAACATGGCCATCAATAAAATCCGGTCGAAAAATTATAAGAATGCGCTGAAAAACGAAGACATCGGGAATTTTGTAAATAGTATTGAACAAACCGGAACAAATCAACCCAATATCAACCGGATTGGTTTGCAAAAAGAAGTATCCCGGCTGCGTGATGATTTAAAAAATGTGCTGGCGCTTTCATATTACCATGGCTACACGCAGGAAGAAATTTCCAAAGCATTGAATATACCTTTGGGAACGGTGAAAACCCGGCTGCGAACAGCCATACTTGAATTAAGAAAACAATTTCAGGAAAAATGAATATCCGTGAATACATAGCATCGGGCATTGTGGAGCTGTATGTAATGGGGCTTTGCACCGTGGATGAAAAGCGGGAAGTGGAAGAACTGCGCAGAGAGTACCCGGAACTGGAAGCAGCCATCCGTGAGTATGAGCTGGAACTGGAGCAGAAACTTCAGCAGGAAGCAAAATTGCCTTCGCCGGAAACGGATAAGAAAATTCTGGCCTCACTTGATGTACTTAGCAAAACGGATACAAATCAGCCCGGGCAGGCCGTAGTAAAAAAAATAAACTGGCTGAAACCGCTGGCTGCGGCGGCCGTGCTGTTATTAATTGCAAGCGTTTATTTTTTGTACTCACTCAACCGGGAAAACAAATCGCTGAAGCAGCAACTCAGCGAAATGGAGAAGGAACAACAAACTTTACCTGCGTCAGATTACAAAATCATGCTGGACCCCCGGATAACCCCTGTGGCTATGTACGGCGTAGGCATTCATTCCATTTGCCGCTGCACTATGTTTTGGGATAAAAAAACAGGCAAGATGTACGTTATCATTCATCATCTGCCGCAGTCATCGGCACAGCAGGACTACCAGCTATGGGCCATGGTAAATAACCAGCCGGTGAGTGTGGGCATTCTGCAGGATGAAATCCGCGGCCGTTTTATTGAAATGAGCAATGTGCCGGCTGATGCCAATGCATTTATTGTGACCCTTGAAAAAACCGGCGGCAGCAGCCAACCTACGATGGAAGAAACTTACCTGAGCGGAAAGATTTAAATTCTGAAAAAGGCTTAAAAGCTATCTCAAAAGTCACTTTAACCAGATTAACCATAGATTACATGGATTTTATTTCACTGATTTCACAGATTTTAGTATAAAACAGTTCACAACCTGTTTTCTTACGCTGTGAAATTTGTGGTCAGAAAATAATTTTGAGGTGGCTTATTATATTCCATTTCCATAACTTCCCGTTCCGGGGAAATCATTTCATTTTTTGAAAGCAGCAGGACCGCAGCCATGGTTTATACCTATGCAGCAGAGACCAATGGCGAAGACTTCAAGGCTGCTGTTTCCAGGTTCTTTTATTAGCACTTTTGTTCCTGTAATCATTTTTTTAAAATGATAGA
>CAYUJD010000054.1:0-25674 GCA_964444975.1 uncultured Chitinophaga sp.
TACTTACAGTTTTATTTCTTCCTCATTCTTATCAAAAAACCGGAACTCGGTAAGGTGGTAATTGGTGTCGGCTTTCAGAAATAATTTCTTGCCAAACTTTCTTTTCCATTTAGTAAATTTTGACCATATCCACCCTTTGCTGAGGTAAGCATGAATAATGGGGTTTACCACAAGAGTGAGATTATTGTGCTGATGTGTAAAGAGGTAATTGAGATTTTTTTCAATTTCATCTTCGAGAATAATGGTGGATGAAATTTTTCCGGTACCCTGGCAGCTCGGGCAAACCTCCTGTGTGTTGATGTTCATCTCCGGCTTCATCCGCTGGCGGGTAATCTGCATCAGCCCGAATTTGGAAATGGGCAGCACCGCATGCTTGGCCCTGTCGGGCTGCATGAATTTCTCCATGGCCTCCATCAGCTTGCGTTTGTTTTCGGGCATCTTCATATCAATAAAATCCACTACGATGATGCCGCCGATATCTCTTAAGCGAAGCTGCCTGGCAATTTCATCGGCGGCCTCCATGTTAGTCTCAAGGGCATTCAGCTCCTGGTTATTACCTACGCTTTTATAGCCGCTGTTTACATCAATCACATGCAGCGCTTCGGTATGTTCAATGATGAGATAAGCCCCGCTGTTCAGGTTTACGGTTTTCCCAAACGAGGCTTTTACCTGCCTGGTGATGCCGAAAGAATCGAAAATGGGAGAGCCGTTCTGGTAAAAGGAAACGATATCGGCTTTTTCGGGTGCAATGCGCTGTATGTAGGATTTGGCATCCTGGTAGATGGTACGGTCGTTCACAACAATTTTATTGAAATCTTCATTCAGCAGGTCGCGGAGGATGCTGGTGGTCTTGGTTTGTTCGCTGAGTATTTTGGAAGGCGCCACCGCTCCTTTCAGGTTGGTTTGAATAATCTTCCATGTTTCAACCAGTTCCGAAAGATCTTCATGTAACTCCGCTGTTTTTTTGCCCTCGGCTGCTGTTCTTACAATTACCCCGAAATTTTTAGGCTTGATAGCTTCCATTATTTTCTGCAGCCTCTTTCTTTCTTCTGAAGAATGAATCTTCCGGGAAACAGCTACAATATTGTTGAATGGGGTGATGACAACAAAACGCCCCGGCAATGAAATCTCGCAGCTTAGTCTTGGTCCTTTGGCAGCAATGGGCTCTTTCAATATCTGCACAAGGATGTTGGGTTTTCCGCCGAGCACTTCATTTATTTTCCCGGTTTTAATAATATCGGGTTCGTTCTCAAAATTGCTAAAGTCAAGAATTCCTTCTCCTTTGTAATTAATACAGCCCTGTGTAAATTTTAAAAGGGATTTGGCATAGGGGCTCAGGTCGGTATAGTGGAGAAAAGCATCTTTTTCAAAACCCACATCTACAAAAGCGGCATTCAGCCCGGGGATAAGTTTCTTTACTTTACCCAGGTATAGATCGCCAACGGCAAAACGGGCATCACTTTTTTCTGTGTGCAGTTCTACCAGCTTCCTGTCTTCCAGCAGGGCTATTTCTACGCCCTGTGGTGCGGCATTTATAATCAGTTCCTTGTTCAAAGTCGTAATGGCTCTTAGGTTGCCATGTACCGGTTAAAAAGTGCTGGTTGAGGTGTCTTTCCGTAAAGATCCGTTTAATGGTCAGAACGGTTTTGGTGCGGTGAATTGACGGGAAGTGAGATGCTTACGGCAGCAACCAGTTGACAAGAAAAAAACAAAGATTAAGAATTTTAAAAGTTTCAGGGTTGAAATCAACATTTGAAACTTTGTCTGAATTTCTTATGCTTATTTATTTTTTTTCTTATGGCGGTTCTTTCTTAGTCTTTTTTTACGCTTGTGCGTCGCCATTTTATGGCGTTTTCTTTTTTTACCAGAAGGCATACTTCAGAATTTTTTTAAAATAATTTATTAATAAGGTTTACCTGTTTTCGCCAGGAGTGTTTTCAGCCAGCTCATCAATTCTTTTTTGTATTTCCGAAACCAGCTCCGGGTTATTTACCAGGGGAATAGCTTTGCGGTACCACAGGATAGCGGCCGGCTTGTCCGACTTTCTTTCATTAACCTCTGCAAGCATCATAACTGCTTCCAGGTTATCAGGTTGCATGCCTGCAACTTTCTGAAAACGTTCAATTGCTTTGTCATATTGCCCGCTGATGACCGAGCCATGGCCAAGTATAAGCTGGGCAAATACATTCATGCTGTCCCTATCGGCCACCTGTTTAACTTTCAGGATGCCCTCCATGGGGTTTTCGGCAATATTTCCGAAAATATAACAGGCGCCCAGCCCAATAGTGGATGAGTCATTATTTGGGTTAAGTTTCAAAGACCTTTCGAACAAATCCCTGGCCTGCAAGGCCTTCCACTTTCTTAACTGCGGACTGCTCTCATCCCGCAGGTTGTATAAAAACAAGTGGGCAGCAAAAGTGAGGCTTTTTTCCGAATTTTCCAATCGGGCTGATTCTGCTTCGTACCAGGCATAGGGTTCAAAAAGTTGGGCAGTGTCTTTCCAGAAATGAGCCAATTGGTGAAAGACTTCAAGCTGCTGGTCCTTAACATTACCACGCACCACCGATAGTTCTAGTATGCCCAGGCGGGTAACCTGCTCAGGCTGCAGCGATTCTTTAGCATGTACAAGTATGGAATCAATGGTTATTTCTCCGGCATTAGCAGATGTTGTGTTTTTATTTCTTTCGCTATCAGAAGGGCTTGTTCTGCCAAAAAAATAAAGACCGGCAATCATAAGAATGCCGGCTAAGAAAGTAATCAGTTGTGCTCTTTTCACCTGAAAAATTTTCGGCTGCAAAGTTAGACCTCAGCATGAATGAACAGAAAATAAAAAAACATAAATCGAAAATTATACATCTGCATCTTCGCCGGGGCCTGTATCAGGTTTAGGTGTCACCAGTTTTTTTACTTCTGCCACAAACTCTTTTGCAGGCTTAAAAGCAGGTATGTAATGCTCCGGAATATGCACTGCTATGTTTTTCTTTATGTTCCTTCCGATTTTGGCAGCCCGCTTTTTTGTTATAAAGCTGCCAAAGCCGCGGATGTAAATATTTTCACCGCCCGACAGCGTATCTTTCACCTCTTTAAACATAGTTTCAAGAGTGACAAGCACATCCACTTTGGGAATACCTGTTTTTTCAGATATTTTGTTTACGAGGTCAGCTTTTCTCATTTATTAAGGATTTTAGCAGTTAATTTGCTCCAATATATGATAAAATCTGGTGATTGTCAAAGGGATAGACAATTTTTTTTTAACAAGTGGGGAAAGCCGGTAAACATAAAATAAAATTTACCCAACAATTACTAAGGTGGGATAAGGAAAAAAATATCCGCCAAATGCCATGGAAGGGTGAAAAAGATCCTTATAAAATATGGCTGAGTGAAATCATTTTGCAGCAGACAAGAGTGGAGCAAGGGGTCAGTTATTATAATAAATTTCTGAGCCAATATCCCACGATTCATAAACTGGCTGCGGCTATCGATGAAAAGGCATTTAAATTGTGGGAAGGGCTTGGCTATTACAACCGCTGCCGGAACTTGCTGTATTCAGCCAGGTATATTGTAAAAAAATTAAAAGGAAAATTTCCGGACTCATATGAAGAAATTCTTTCGCTGAAAGGGGTAGGAACTTATACGGCCGCAGCCATTGCTTCGTTTGCTTTCAATCTTCCATATGCAGTTGTTGATGGAAATGTTTTGCGGGTGCTTGCCAGGGTATTTGGAATAAAAAAACCGGTTGATTCGGCAGCAGGGAAGAAATTTTTTTCAAAGCTGGCCCACGAACTGCTTGATAAAAAGCAACCGGGGCTTTACAACCAGGCCATCATGGATTTTGGTGCTGTGGTTTGCAAGCCCCTCAACCCGGCTTGCAGCGATTGTGTGTTTAAAAATAATTGTTATGCATACCAGCATAATGTCATCGGCGGGCTGCCGGTAAAGGTGAAAAAGCCGAAAATAAAAACACGCTGGTTTTATTATTTTGTAATGGAATACCGGGGCCGCTTTTACATCAGCAAAAGAACAGGAAACGACATCTGGAAAAACTTGTATGAATTTATCCTGGAAGAAAACAAATCAGAACTACCAATAAAAGAACTGGCAACACGGGTGGAAAAGCAGGGATTGCCCGGGAAGAATCTGTACAGGATTCTGTCGGTTTCTCGCCTTTACCACCAGCAGCTTTCGCATCAGCATATCCGGGGCCGCTTTATTCATATCAGGATTAAAAACCCGGTGAAACTGGCGGGAGTGAAGGCTGTTTATCCAAAACAACTAGCCCGCTATGCATTTCCGAAGTTTGTTCATTCTTACCTGCAGGAACAGAGCGGGTTTCTTTCATAAAAAATTTCATTTTTACCGATAAAAAAAATTAATTTTAAAGAGCATTGAGTTCTACAGGCGAATTCATTAAATGAAATTTTAAAAATATGAGAGGCGTAAACAGGGTCATGCTTATAGGCAACCTCGGAAAGGATCCCGATGTTCAGGTACTTGAAGGAAATATTGCTGTGGCCAAATTCCCGCTGGCCACCACTGAAACTTTTAAAGACAGGGGGGGCAAACTGGTTTCTCAAACTGAATGGCATACCGTTGTTTTGTGGCGGGGTCTTGCCGAACTGGCACAAAAATATCTTCATAAAGGAAGCCTCGTATATATTGAGGGACGGTTGCGAACCCGCAACTGGGATGACAAGGAAGGGCATCGCAAGTTTGCCACAGAAGTGGTGGGTGACAACCTGATCATGCTTGATAAAAGAACTGACGGCGGCACCAGTATCCATACCGACAGCAGCCAGGGTGAAAACTTAGGCGCACAGGATGTGACTCCGCCCACGGAAGGCGAACCGCCGCAAATGCCCTATTGAATAATTTTGCTTCCGAAAACTCTATTTTTGTACAAACATAATCACAGGCAGGTGCCACACCTGCCTGTCTGATTATGAATCATAATTAAATTTACCTGCTTTGGATTATCATTCGGTCATTTGGGGTAGTGCTGATAATCTGCTTTATATTTTACTGTCTGTTAAAAACCAGGGAACCACCTTACTGCTGCTGCTATTGCTGGCACTGATGCTGCTGTCCTTTGTGATTTCCGGCGCCGAAGTGGCTTTGTTTTCATTAAACAATAAGGATATCAATATGCTGAAAACAAAGCAGCATCCGTCGGCAAGGCGCATTGTGGATCTGCTGGAAGAATCAAAGGAAGTGTACACATCGCTGCTCATTTCCGGCACGTTTATCAATATCTGCATCATTGTGCTGTCCAATTATCTTATCAACGAACTGATGCAGCTGGACCGGTCGTTTACCGGGCTTGGTTCATTTGCTTTCCTGGCCGAGCTGCTGATAAAAGTTTTAATCATCGCCTTCCTGCTTATCTTTTTTTGCCGGGTGCTGCCCAAAGTGTGGGCCACGCAAAACAACCTGCGCTTTGCATACGGCAGCGCATTTATTGTAGAGGGCATACACCTGCTGCTGGTGCGCATCAGCAGGCGCATGGTAATGCTTGCCGAGAGCATCGGCCGCCGGCTGGGCGTGGCACGCAGCCGCAAAGCCAGCCTGCAGGAACTCGACGAAGCCATTGACATCACGACTGATGAGGAAACAACGGCCGAAGAAAAAAATATTCTGAAAGGCATTGTAAAATTCGGCAACATCAATGTGAAGCAAATTATGCGCAGCCGCCTCGATGTAAGCGGTATTGAATACAGCCTTTCGTTTCCTGAGCTGCTCAGGCGTATTGAAGAACTTCATTACTCCCGCCTGCCGGTTTATAAAGTAAGTCTTGATGAAGTGGTGGGCGTCGTTAATACAAAAGACCTGTTGAGCCACCTGCAGCAGCCGGTTGACTTCGACTGGCATGTGCTGATGCGTCAGCCGTATTTTGTGCCGGAAAACAAACTGATTGAAGACCTGTTGAAAGATTTCCAAACAAAGCGGATTCACTTTGCCATCGTGGTGGATGAATTTGGCGGCACCAGTGGCATTGTCACTATGGAAGATATTCTGGAAGAAATCATTGGAGAAATAAAAGATGAGTTTGACGAGGATGAAATCGGCATAAAGAAACTGGACGATAACAAATTTGTGTTTGAAGGAAAAATCATGATAAACGACGCCTGCCGGGCAATGAAGATTCCGCAGGATACGTTTGACAAGGTGCGTGGCGACAGCGAATCCATGGGCGGACTGGTGCTGGAACTGGCCGGTGAGTTTCCCGCCACCAACAGTACGATCACCTGCGGCGATTTTGAATTCACCGTGCTGGAAACTTTCAAAAACCGGATTCAGCAGTTAAAAGTTACTATCAAACCTAAACCGGAAGAATGAAAGAGTATAAAAGAATTGTTTTTTTAATACTTGTGCCCTGTTACCTGTTCGTTGTGCATCCCCTATTTTTTTCGTGCAATACCAATTATACTGTCAACAAAAAAAGAGGTTATTTCAAAATTGATTTCCCCGAAAAAAAATACCGGTTGTTTGATCAGCCGGGGTATCCTTACTCGTTCGAATATCCCCACTATGCGGTCGTGGTAAAGGACAGCTCTTTTTTTGAAGACAAGCCGGAAAACGACTGGTGGATTAATATTGATTTTCCACAGTTCAGCGCAAGAGTATTTGTAAGCTATAAAGAGATTGGTAAAAATAAATTTGATTCGCTGGTACATGATGCCTTTACCATGAGCTACAAACAGCATACGTACAAAGCTGCTTCCATTGAGCCCAGGCCTTTCCGTACCCCCAACAATATTGAAGGCATTTATTTTACCCTGACGGGAAATACCGCCACGGCCAACCAGTTTTTTGTTACTGATTCAGTCAGGCATTTTCTCCGCGGCGCCTTGTATTTCGATGCCACACCCAATGAAGATTCACTTTCTGTGGTAAATGATTTTCTGAAAAAAGACCTGCAGCACCTCATTAACACACTGAAATGGGAATAACGTAAAGCGGATTCATTGACGAAACTCTATTTTTGTAAAAAACAGCTGACGTGATAATTATTGACAACAAGCTTATAAGTGATGATGTGGTGGAAAAGCGCTTCGTTTGCGACCTGGCACGATGCAAAGGCGGCTGCTGCGAAGACGGCGATGCCGGCGCCCCGCTGGAAAATGATGAAACCGGGATAATTGAAGAAATTTACGAAAGAATAAAACCCTACCTTACTGAAAGCGCCGTAAAGGAAATTGAGCTGAAAGGAAAATATGTTTACAGCAAAGAATTCGGCTGGGTGACCCCAACCCTCGGCAGCGATCATGAAATATGTGTGTACGGAGCCAGGCAAAAAGACGGCGTAATCAAATGCGCATTTGAAATGGCGTATCGTGACGGCGTAACATCCTGGAAAAAACCGCTCAGTTGTCACCTGTATCCCATCAAAATAAAAAAAGGAAAACACGGCGATTATGAGCGGGTGAATTATGAACCGCGGGAAAAACTCTGCCGCCCGGGCTGTGCGTTGGGAGAAAAGCTGAAAGTAAGAGTACATGAATTTTTAAAAGAGCCGTTGATAAGAAAATACGGCGAAGAATTTTTTACAGCGCTGGAGCAAATAGCAAAGAAACAATTTAAGAAAGAAATAAAACCGGTTAACTCACCTGCCTGATATGTCTGAACACTCTCAATCTTTTCTTGCCAAAAGTATCATAAAAGCTGCCGACCGTGAGCACCGGCATAAAATCAATTTCAATATCGGCAAGTACAATGCAGCTGTGCCACAAGGCAAGGAGCAGTTCAGCGATATCAGCCTGGCACGGGAAAAAGCAAAAAACCTGAAATGGAAAGCTATTGCCAGCCTCGACAAAATGCTGGAAGATTTTGAAGCAGCTATCACAAGACGCGGCGCCCAGGTGATTTGGGCCGAAGATGCAAAGCAGGCCCTGGATGAAATCGGGAAAATTTGCGCTGAGAAAAAATGCAAAACACTGGTGAAAAGCAAAAGCATGGTGACGGAAGAAATTCACCTGAATGAATTTTTGCAGCAGCAGGGAATCGAAAGTATAGAAACCGACCTGGGGGAATATATTCAGCAGCTCGATAACGAGCCGCCTTATCATATTGTGACTCCAGCCATGCACAAAAGCAAGGAAGATGTGGCAAAGCTTTTTGCAGAAAAACTCGGCACCGACCCCCGGCTGACACCCGAACAACTCACGCAGGTGGCGCGGCAAGTGCTGCGAAGAAAATATGCTGAAGCCGAAGTGGGTATAACCGGCGCCAACTTCATTATTGCTGATATTGGCGGGGTTGCCGTGACGGAAAACGAAGGCAACGCCAGGCTGAGCTGCTCCATGCCGAAAACACATATCGTGGTTGCCGGGATTGAAAAAATAATTCCTTCCATCGCCGACCTTGCTTTGTTTTGGCCGCTGCTTGCTACCTATGGCACCGGCCAGCGGATAACGGTTTACAATACTATTGTCACCGGCCCGCGGCAGGAAGGTGAAACCGATGGCCCCGATAAAATGTATGTGATATTGCTCGATAACGGCCGCACCAATATTCTGGCCAATGAAAAAGCAAGAGAAAGCCTGTACTGCATACGCTGCGGCGCCTGCCTGAATGCCTGCCCCGTATATAAAAACATTGGCGGCCATACGTATGAAACATCTTACAGCGGCCCCATCGGTTCGGTTATTACCCCGCACCTGAAAGAAATGGGCGAATGGAAACATCTCAGCTATGCCTCGTCACTCTGCGGCAACTGCACCGAAGTATGTGCTGTAAAAATAAACCTGCATGAGCTGCTGCTTGAAAACCGGCACGAAGCCGTGCAGGAAGGTTTCAGCAATTTTGCAGAACGTATTGGCTGGAAATTCTGGAAGCAGGCCATGCTCCGCCGCAGCCTGATGAATGCAGGCAGCAGCAAAATGAAAAACTGGGTAGTGAACACTTTTTTGAAAAGCTGGAAAACACACCGCAGCGAGATGAAGTTTCCTGAAAAATCTTTCAACCAGTTATGGAAAGAAAAATACGGGGATAGATAATTATCTTCACCCTGTGTTAGTTTATTCTGAAAAAATTACACCGCGCCTTCAATACATCGCCGGGTTTATTGGCAAAGAAATCACCGGCGAGCCGTTTCAGCTTACTTCCGACAGGTTTTATTTTCATGATTACAGCGGGCCGAAGATTAATTACAGCCGCGAACGGATAGGTGATGATGAGTTTTTGATTCATGCCCATTCATTGTTGTTTGAAAACACAATCAGGCAGCAAAAAATATCCTGTTTTGAAACCAGCACCGGCCTGCCGGACAGGCAGGGCTGCCAGGCTTTCTTTAAAACCGGCGGTGATTACCCCTTCGACATTTTTGCTGCATCCTTCTACCTGCTGAGCCGTTACGAAGAATATTTACCGCACAAAAAGGACAGGTACGGCAGGTATGCACATGAGAATTCACTTGCTTTCAAAGAAGGCTTTCTTCATTTGCCGCTGGTGAATATCTGGCTGAATGATTTTAAAGAAGCATTGAAAAAGAAATTATCTTCCTTCGCCATTCATAATTCACCGTTCATCTTTCAGCCAACTTATGATATAGATGAAGCATATGCTTTCAGAAACAAGGGAATGGTAAAAACCATTGGCGGCACAGTTAAATCATTGCTGAAACGTGAATGGCCCATGCTGAAAAACCGCTGGGAAGTGCTGCGGGGAAAAAGCCGCGACCCTTATGATGCGTATGAGTGGATGGATAAACTTCATGCAAAGCTCCCTCTGCAACCCTTGTATTTTTTTCATGCAGCGGTGAAAAAAGGCAGGTACGATAAAAATATTTCTCCCCTGCATCCGGCCAGGCAGGCACTGATTAAACGGCATGCTGAAAAATACTCCATCGGCATTCATCCGTCGTGGAAAAGCGGCGATGATGAAGAGCTGCTGCACAAAGAAATCAGGGTGCTACAACACATTACCGGGAAAAAAATTACTGCTTCCCGCCAGCATTACATTCGCTTCACGCTGCCACATACTTTCCGCCGGCTGGTTGACGCCGGCATCACCGATGATTATTCCATGGGTTATGGAGGCATTAATGGGTTCCGTGCATCAGTGGCTTCGCCGTTTTACTGGTACGATTTGAAAAAAGAAGAGCAAACCCACCTGCTGCTTCACCCATTCTGCTTCATGGAGGCCAACTCTTTTTTTGAACAGAAATACCTGCCGCAGCGGGCTTACGAAGAAATGATGCATTATTACACCGCCGTGAAAGCTGCAGGCGGTAAGCTGATTACTATCTGGCATAATAATTTTCTCGGCTCGCATCCTTTCTTCAGCGGGTGGAAAGAGGTGTACAAAGAGTTTGTTGAGGCTGTTAGCCGTGATAAATAAGCAGGCAAACTTAATCAGCCAGGTATACATTCCGCTTCGTGGCACATGATTCCCCGTTCCTATCTTTGCCCACTATGTACTACCTCGTTTACGGCCTGCTGTATACTTTGTCTTTATTACCGTTAAGAGTTCTTTTTATTTTCTCTGATTTTGCTTACCTGCTGCTTTATTTTGTATTTGGCTACAGGAAAAAAATTGTGATGGAAAACCTGCGGCGTGCATTTCCCGGAAAAACGGAGGCGGAAAGAACCCATATTGCAAAAAAATTTTACCGCAACTTCACTGATAATTTTATTGAAGCCATCAAACTGGTTTCTGCATCGCCTTCCTTTATTGACAGGCACTTCACCGGCGATTATTCGCTTTGTCATAAAGTATACGAAGATGGTAAACGATGCCAGCTTTTATTAGCACATAATTTTAACTGGGAGCTGGCCTGCCTGGCAGTAGTTCGGCAAATCAAACATCATTTACTTGTAGTGTATATGCCTATCGGCAATAAAGTACTCAACAGGATTTTTATGAAAATGCGGACCAAAACCGGAGCTATTTTGCTGCCTGCCACCGATCTACGGAATGCTATCATCCCTTACCGCAACGAGCTCTATATGCTGGTGCTGGTAGCCGATCAGAATCCCGGTCACCCGCAAAATGCATACTGGCTGAATTTTTTTGGCAAACCAACTCCTTTTGTAAAAGGCCCCGAAAACGGAGCAAGAAAAGGAAATATACCTGTACTTTTTTGCAGGTTCATTAAAATAAAAAGAGGGTATTATAAAATCTTTTTTGAAATGGGAGAAGAAAACCCTGCCGGGCTGCCTGAAGGGGAAATGACAAAAAAATATGTAGAATATCTTACGCGGTTTATGCAGGAGTATCCTGAAATGTGGCTCTGGAGTCATCGCCGCTGGAAATGGGATTGGAAACAGGAATATGGAAACATCATCGCTTAAAAAATCCCCCCTGCTGGAAAGCAGGGGATTGTTTTTCATCACTACACACAAAACTACTCAGCTTTTATGTTTCTTCTTTTTCAGCTGCAGGTAATCGAGAAAATAAATCACTTTCAGCGAAATATTGTTGTTCTGATCGGATTCAAGCGTTTGGGTGAAATTTTTGAAATAATTTTTCTCCACCACGTCGGCAAAATCAAATACGGCATTTTTCCACACTACATTTAAAAAACTGCCTGGCGCAAACTCCCAGGTATATACCATATCAATATTGAAAAAATTTACATTCTGGTTCACGTTGCGGCTGAAGGATGGATGGGGGTTCAGCTTACCGGTACGCTGCAGGGTAAAGTATTCTTTATTGTCAACACTGCTATGGTAATGCCGCATGCGGAAGTTCGTCCACATTTTGTTGGTAAAACTATATTTGACACTGAAAATGTTCTCTACTGAATTAACCTTGCGGCGACTGAAGACCACTTCGGTGCCGTTATCGCTCCAGGTATAACCTACATTGTTGAACCGGGGCCCGAGCAGAATACGGTGTGTTACGGAAAGCTTATTGCTAAACCGGTAATTCTGACGCAGGCTGAACTCGAGGCTGAGCCCGTTGTAAAAGTTGAAAAATTTGCGGGCAAAGTTTTCAGAAGAAAAAGAATATTTTTTAGCATAGTTGCTTTCAAACCATCCGCCAAAGATGAGACTGGAACCGCGGCGGAAATACCAGCCCGGGTAACGGGGTTCATAAAAATCATTTTCCCTGAAATTGAATGACATGAAACTGCCGGCCCACCAGATTTTTTTCGACTGCAGGTTAATATTGAAATTGATACGGGCCGCCTGGTATTTCTGGTCAAGGCCTGCCACCGGGCTGAACAACTTGCTGAACCGCCCGTTTATATTCAGGAAAATACGGTTGTAAAATCCTTTGGGCTCCGTCCATTTGTAGCCCATCCACACGCCATGATCGAGAAAATTATTGTTGGTGAAATAACCCAGGTCATTGCTGGTGTATTTGCTGTCGGTCAGTTCCTGCCACACATTAAAGTTGAACCGGCCGCTTGTTTTGCCAAAATACAGCTGCTGGCTGTAACCGGTTTTGGCATTTCCATTGGACTGGTAACCTAAAAGAGAACTTACTGAAGATTTACCGCCAAGGTTCCAGGTATTTTTTTTGTCGTTGAAGTCAAAAAGCGCTGCCGTCACGTTGGCATCATAATCGGGGCCGCTACGCCACACATTGGTATTTACCAGCGAAATGCTGGAGTTATGTTTCAGTGTCTGGTCAAGTACAAGAATGTTGTAATTGGTGAGCGGGTCAGTCTGCACTTTGTACTGTTCTTTGGTGCCCGTATTTTCCACTGTGGCGTATTGCGCTTTTGTCAGCGCATTCAGCAGGCCGATGCCAAGTCCCTTTTGGGTGCGGCCTGAAATTTTTGAAGCATTGATGAGCTTTGATTCCGCCGGGTTTTTTTTCACCGTTTCATCTGGGCCGATGGCGCTGTACACATCATAAAGATGCAGGGGTCTTCCGCCGATCCGGCGGGAATAAAACAGGTTTCCCTTGTTGAAAAGTTCGGTGCCCTCGGTAAAGAAACTCCTGTTTTCATTAAACTTCACTTCAAACGGCGTCAGGTTCAGCACCTGGTTATCGCTCTGCACCTGGCCAAAGTCGGGTATCAGCGTGGCATCGAGTGTGAAAGCCTGGTTGATGCCGTATTTCAGGTCGAGCCCGCCGTTAAAACTGGTGGTGGTGTTTTCATTGCCGGGTTGATTGTAGGGATAATGATTTGCATACACTGAAAAATAGGGTGAGAATTGAAGGCGCAGCGGTGGTTTGATGTTGGTTATGCCGGTCCAGGTGCCTTCTTGTGTAAGAAAGCCGTTCACGTTTACATCAATAGGACTCCAGGTAAATTGCTGTTCTGTTTTGCGGCGTCGCCGGGTAATGTTCAGTCCCCAGTTTTGCACTTCTTTTTTGCCAAAGCGGATGGCGGAATAAGGGATAAACATTTCAAAGCTCCAGCCGTTGTCGTGAATCACAGCGCCGCTTTTCCACACGGCATTCCAGCTGAAATCCTCACCACCGTTGTTGTTATCGCCCTGTGGCGGCGACATTTTTGAATCCCACTGTTCGTTCAGCGGGGTCACAAAATATTCAAACCCGTTCAGTTTATCATAGTACGTGTCGAAGATAATGCCGATAAAATCGTTGGCGCCGAAGCCATCGCGGCCGGCCAGTTCGCCTGATATGCTGTCTTTGGTTCTTTCATAACAGTGACCGCCGAAAAAAATTCCTTCATCATTATACATCAGCCAGGTTTCGGTTCGGGTTTCGTAGGCTTCCACCACACCCGTTTTGGGGCGAAACTCGATGAGGTTGGACATGGTAGCGGCATCTTTCCATGCTTCCTCATTCAGCAGGCCGTCAATCTTTACCGGTTTGGCGGTGCGTTTGGCAGGCAGTTCTTTGTGGGCGGGGGGTTGTGCATTTGCAAGCAGGGCAAGCAATAGCAGGCCCATAAGGGACAGGTTGGTTTTGCAGTTCATGGCTATACTCTTAATGGTTGTGACGATTGTGCGAATCTTTTTGTTACACTGCCGGGCGCACTCTACTAAAAGATTCGTAGAATAAAAATAACGCCACCCTCAGCAGATATTGTGAGCAATTAGGTGAGTGGCGTGATGTACGTGACGAGTGGCGAAAAAGAAGGGGTGTTAACTTTTTGTTGGGAGAATAATTTTATGTTATCGTTACTCAATTCCTTCTATAATGTAATTAGAATTACTTTTCCCCTTTTTTGATTTTGTCAAACTGGCGTCTGTTTCTCTGCGAAATTGTAATACTTCAGCATTTACAACAAAACCGATATTTGCATGAAATCCTTTCAATTCACGAATAGGAACTTTTTCACCTTTGTTTAAAACACTTCTGAAATCTGCGTAAATCTGCAGGCGTTTTATCTGAAAACCAATTTTGAATCCTGCAGTGGAAATGTTATCGGTTAACTTAAATCTGTCAGTAGGATCCAAAAGTTTAGCATTTCGTGCCAAGAGAAACCTGTAATCAGATGTATCTTCATTTGGAATATTTGAAAAGGACAGGTAAGGAATGGCAAAAAAACTAAAGTCGAGATTTTTACTTGAATCATTCTTATCAATATTCCAGAATCCAAAAACATATTTAACACCCAGCACATAATTTAATGAAGTAAAATTTCGTAGTTCCCGGTCTGATGCAGAATCGTCTATGATACTACTGGAAATATTTTTGTGGGAAAATTCAAAGAAAGGACTTAATGCATGTCCGGTATATTTATCCATACGCCAGTATTTGTCGAATTGTAGAGCACCTGTAAAGGAACTGTTTCCGATTTCCGGGAAGATTAATTTTTGAAAAAGGACAGAGTCATTATTACTTGCATTTTTATTGTATGAAGCATAAATTGAAATAGCATTGTTTCCAAATTGTACCGGCCGGACTAAAAATGAAATTTTTCCTGATCCATTATAATCATCCGGTTTTTCCCAGTTCAGATTACCTGATCCTTCAAGACTGAAAACTGGAAGATTTAATTTGAGATTCTTTCTACGAGCTTTTAGGGAATCGTCTTCTGCCTGCGCTGTAATTTTTGGATTATCGGATCTAAGTGACGCAATAACTGCTTTCTTAGATTTAAAATAAGGACTTTTGATATCGTCTAGAAAATTTGCAGAAAAACTTTGCTGGCAAAAACTATCAGAATTCCAAAAAAAAATGAAGATGATTAAGTATCGCTTTCTCATAACAGTTCATTTTAATCGTTGGTTAATAAATTACCCTCCAAACCTAAAAGTCTCAATCAAAATCCGCCCCCGTCTTTTCACGGTATCTGATACCGTTTTTTCCTGGGGCAATAAAAAAGCCGGTATTGCTACCGGCCCAAATAAACTTGTATGTCGGTTTCAGTTCAGCACACTCTTCTCTTTCACTATCTCCACTTTTTCCAGTTGCTGTATGGCATTCCAGCCGCCGGCTACATTGCGCAAGTTGTGTATGCCCTGCAGTTTTAAGAGCGAACAGGCAATGCTGCTGCGGTAACCGCCGGCACAGTGTACATACAGGTTGTCGCTTTCTTCAATGTTGGCCATACTTACGGGGTCGGCCATATCATCGAGCGGCAGGTTGAAAGCGCCGGGCAGGTGTCCTTCGGAAAATTCTGACTGCCTGCGCACATCCAGCACCACCATGTTTTTATCATACTGCATATCCATCAGCAGCTCGTCGGGTTCCACTTCTATAATCATGTCAATTTTTTCTCCCGCATTCTTCCATGCTTCATAGCCGCCTTCCAGGTAGCCGCATACTTTTTCAAAGCCAACCCTTGCCAGGCGGATAATACTTTCTTTTTCAAAGCCCGTTTCGGTTACCAGCATGATTTTTTTATCAAACGGCAGCAGCGCACCCGCCCATTCGGCATAGCGGCCTTCAAGCCCGATGCCTACCGAACCCGGAACAAAGCCCTGTACAAAAACAGCTGCATGCCTCGTGTCAAGAAGGATTACATCTTCCTTCATCAGCTTTTTAAAATCTTCAATGGATAAACTTTTCATTCCCTGCTCCACTACCTTGTCAATGCTTTCATAACCTTCTTTATTGATAAGCGCATTGATTGGGAAATACTGCGGCGGCTCGGCAATACCTTCCGTCACCGCCTTAATAAATTCTTCTTTGCTTTTTGCCTGCAAGGCATAATTGTACTTCTTCTGTTCGCCGATGGTGCTGAAGGTTTCCGGGCCCAGGTTTTTACCACAGCTGCTGCCCGCGCCGTGTGCAGGATATACCAGCACTTCATCGGCCAGCGGAAATAATTTTTTATGAATGCTGTCGTACATCATGCCGGCAAGGTTCTGCATGGTCAGCTCGACTCCTTTTTGTGCCAGGTCGGGGCGGCCCACATCACCCACAAACAAGGTGTCGCCGGTGAATACACAATAATCTTTTCCGGTTTCATCTTTCAGCAAATAGCAGCACGACTCCAGCGTATGACCCGGAGTGTGCAGCACTTCAATAGCTAATTTTCCCACCGGAAATTTTTCACCGTCTTTTGCCACATGCACGGGGAATTTTGTTTCAGTGCCGGGGCCATACACAATCGGCGCACCTGTCGCTTTATTTAAATCAAGATGCCCACTGACAAAGTCGGCATGGAAATGCGTTTCAAAAATGTATTTGATTTTTGTCCTGCGTTCATTGGCAAGCTGCAGGTACTCGTCTATATCCCGCATCGGGTCAATGATAGCCGCTTCGCCATTGCTTTCAATATAGTAGGCGGCTTCACTCAGGCATCCCGTGTATAATTGTTTTATAAACATATCGCTGGTTTACGGGACAAAGATAACAGAGATTGGAAAAGAAGGGAAGTAACTAAATCACCGAAGGGCAAATATGATTCATATTGCAATCAGGTCTTTTACAAACTTGTTGAGGTCCAGCAGTCTTTGCCGGTTGACGGTGTAATAGATAAATTTTCCCTCCCGCTTGGTTTTTACAAAACCGGCTTTGCGCAGCACAGCAAGATGCTGGCTGGCCACAGATTGCTCCAGCAGCAGGTGACGAAAAATTTCGGTCACCGTAATTTTTTCATGCTGGCCGATATATTGAAGCATAATTTGCCGCAGCTTGTGGTTGACAGCCCGCAGCTGGATAGTGGCTTTTTTTATATCCAGTGTGTTTATACTTACTCCTGCATCATCACCCGATGGCGGGATAATGGTCATGGTATAATTGCTCATGAGAATAGTTGGTTGTGGTTTGCCATGGCAAAAATAAAAGCATTTGTATTGCTATTTGGCAGGCGTATAAAATTCTTTCAGGTACAGGGGCTCAGCATAGGCAAGGCTGGCAAAAGCCGCCTGCCTGAATTTTTCTTCTGCAAGCGGGGCCATCACCGAAGCATCCGCCTTAACCGTGCTGAATAAAGCATTTGGATTTTTTGTCAGTTGCCTGAACTTGTCGCTGCCGTTTCCAAAAAAGCAGATACGGTTTGAATTCAATTCCGCTTCAAAACTTTTTTCATGCAGCATGAATGCGACCGGTGCAATAACCGGTTCAAGCTTTTTTGTGTACAGGGCAGTAAATACTTCCATCCGGCGGGCATCTATCATCGGGCAAAGCAGGTCCGCCTCTTCACCTGCGGCTGCCCGTGCCATTACCATCAATGTATTCAGTGTGATGAGGGGTTTGTTTAAGGCATAACAAATGCCTTTGGCAGAAGCCATGCCAATGCGTAGCCCGGTATAAGAGCCGGGGCCTTCCGTCACTGCCACGGTATCGGTTTGCTGCAGATGCAATGAAGCTTTTTCAAAAACATTTTTTATTGCCGTGTGCAGCCAGGCTGCATGATCTTTCCGCCCGGCGTTTTCGGCAAAGGCCAGCACCACTCCGTCTTTTGCCAGGCAAGCAGAAGCCGTTTCGACAGCGGTATCAATATTTAATATCAGCGCCATTTATTCTTCAGCCGCTTCTTTAAGCAGCAAAGCTGCGGGTTTGTACCTGCTTTCTATTTCACTCAGCCCTTTAAGCAAGGCCGCAATGTTTTTCAGGCCAATCTTACCGGCCCACTCAAACGGCCCGTAAGGATAATTGGTGCCCAGCTTCATGGCCATGTCAATTTCTTCTTTTTGGCTGACATTTTCCTGCAGGGCAAAAAAAGCTTCATTAATAATCATGCTTACCACACGGGCTGAAACAAACCCTTTTACATCGGGCACCCATTCGGCTTTCCGGTTAAGCGCAGCAAAAATTTTCTCGGCTGCTGACCTTTCAGTTACCTGTTTGCAGGCAAGCTCTGCTACCGGTCTTTTTAAAAAAGTCGGCCACCCGTTGATGCGAATGAAAGGGAATTTTATTTCATCAGTGGTTTTTACTACTGTATTTACAATGACTGGCCGCGGTAAAAACGTTTTCAGCGCATCAGCATGTTCCGGTTTGTGCTCAAACACCAGGTCTATCACAGCATCAGCATCGCTGTGCTGCGCCAGGTTAGCGGCATCGGTCAGCCATACAAAGTTGCAACCGGCTGCTTTTCCTGTTGCCAGCAATTCTTCTTTCAGTATTTCATTTGCAATCACAGCCAGCTTCATGTTTTATTTTTTGCAAAGAAAAGGCATAAACCTAAATTCGTTTTCCCTAAATCCAACTGCATGAATAAGCAGGTCATCAATACCACTTCGGCCCCTTCGCCTATAGGGCCCTACAACCAGGCAATTTTCTGCGGCAACATGCTTTTTATTTCCGGCCAGATTTGCCTCGATGCCGGCAGCGGCGAGCTGCAGAATAAAGACATCCGGCAGGAAACTCACCAGGTGATGCACAACCTGCGTTCTATTTTGACAGCTGCGGGCATGAGCTTCACCAACGTAGTAAAAACGACTATTTATCTTACCGATATGAACCTGTTTTCTGAAGTAAACGAAGTATATGGGAAATATTTCGACGGTAACTTCCCGGCACGAGAAACGGTGCAGGTGTCGGCACTGCCCAAGTTTGTAAATGTGGAAATCAGTATGATTGCCATCGGCAGCGGCTCCTGACTGCCGGCGGCATAAATGAGCAGAATGCTTTGTTTGAAACCCGGATTGTGCAATAAGGATAATTTTTTTTATCAAGCCTGCAATAGCGCAGCTATTTGGCTTAAGTTGCCCGTCAGTACCCGATGGGGCGGACGTCGCTTATTTCGGTGTACTTATCACTTATCAGCAAAATTAAAATTCGCATGCGCCGTTTGCTGCAGATAATTTTACTGAAGCCCATACTCTTTGCTTCAAAAAAATTTGCCTCACGGCCGCAGCCGGAGCGGATTTTTTCAGCCTTGTCTGCTTTACTGCGTCATATCAGGAAATATCCCGGCAGAAAAGGAATCATTATTTCGCTGCAGCCGGGTGACCGCTTTATTGTTTTTTCTGACCAGCACCGCGGAGCCAAAAACGGCGCCGATGACTTTATGATTGCCGAGCCAAACTATCTCGCTGCACTTGATTATTATTTCCACAACGGCTACAGCTTCATCAGTCTTGGCGACAGCGAAGAGCTTTGGGAAAACTCCCTTCTTGCAGTAATAAAACATAACAGGGCGACTTTTGAATCGGAAAAAAAATTTATCAGCCAGAAAAAATTTTACAAAATCTTCGGCAACCACGACCTCTACTGGGCCAACGATATTTTTGCCCAAAGAAACCTGAAAAGTATTTACGGGCAGACGCTCAGGGTATATGAAGGAGTGCAGCTTCAATTAAAAACCCGAAACCCAGAGCCGGATTCCGTCAGCTCCACACTTACAACTCACGACTCACAACTCACAACTTACAACTCATCCCTCACCTTCTTCCTCACCCATGGCCACCAGGGCGATGCTGCCAGCGACGGCAACTGGTTCAGCAAATTTTTTGTAGCCAGGATATGGGCGCCGCTGCAGGCTTTTCTGAAAATCAATCCCAACACGCCAGCGTATGACGAAAATTTAAAAACAGAACACAACCATATCATGTACCAGTGGTCGGCAAAACAACCCAACCTTATTCTCATCACTGGCCATACACACCAGCCGGTGTTTGAGTCGCTGACTCACCTGGAAAAACTGCTGAAACACCTGGCCATAGCCAGGATAAAATATTCTTCTGAAGAGATACGTGCACTTGAAAATGAAATTGAAAAAAGAAAAGGAGAATACAAAGCAGTTTCTTCGGATTACCTGAACATGAAACCTTCCTATTTCAATACCGGCTGCTGCTGCTTCAGCGATGGCGATATCACCGGTATTGAAATTTCTTTTGAAAAAATTTCACTGGTAAAATGGAGTAAACAAAAAGGCAGGGAGTTGCTGACAGAAACCACCCTGGCAGAACTTCACCGGCAACTGGCCTGAAATATTTTCTTCATTCAGCACTTCACTGTTTTTCTTTTCTTGCCGATATAACCTTTCGCTTGCATTTTCTTTATGTAATCAGCAGCAGAAGGCACCTGGCAGGCCGTACCGCCCATATCCACCATCACGGTACCGGTTTTTTTTGCGGTTTCAATTGCCTCCTGAGTCAGTTCATTTATATAGCCGCCTACGTGTATTATAAAATTATTCATCGTATAACGCACCCGGTTGGGTGCCGAATGAATTTCTTTTTGTACCCGCTGTAATAATTTTTTTATAGTGGCCATGTCCAGTTCATTATCGGTTTTCATGGCAATTACCCCACTCAACGTATTCCAGCCTGCAACGGCGATGGTTTCTTTGGGCGAATCAATCCACTGCATACCCAGTTCCCATCCATAAGCGCTTTCGGCTGCCACCCATGCCACCGTGTATTCGCTGATGCCGAAGCTTCTTGATTTTTCCGCCCAATGCTGAATATCTTTTTTACTCATTTTTGATTCATCGGCTATCAGCCCGGCCAGGTACATGGCATCGTAGTTGCCGGTGGCATACAACTGCATGGCCAGTTCATGATTCTTTTTCACTTTTTTCTGAATTGTTTTCAGGTCGCCCACTTTTACCCCAAACAGGGGTTCACGGGCGCCGTGGTTCAGAAAAATTCTTTTGATGTTTTCCGAACCTTTCTTTTTCAGTTCTTCCATTATTTGTGTTGCAGTCATATTGTAACTGTTAATTTTTTTCTGAAATGACTGTGCTATTAATCAGACAATAAAAGAATGCATACTTACCTGTCAAATTAATTTATAAAAAGCCCCCAGTATTAAGATCAGAAAGGTTTTTCTTTCAGCTTGTTGTTGTTCCGGTTGATGTCGGGCAGTTTTTTGTCAGGGTCAAGCAGCACTTCGGTCACTTTGCCCTTTGTGGGATAACTGAATGTATACACTGCTCCCCGTTGCCATATTTCCACCGGTAGTGCCAGGTTATATTCAGCGCCGCTTTCCTCTTTAATGCGGATGAGTGCCGGCATAGGCATTTTCTCCAGGTTTTCGATTGTGATGGTTACCCCGTTTTCCGGATCATTGCGAATGTATTTTACATCTTTCAATGCCTGGTCGAGTTTCCATGTATTCAGTACCCAGGCCCGCCAAAACCAGCCGAGGTCTTCACCACTTACATTTTCCATGGTATGAAAGAAATCCCAGGGTGTGGGATGCTTGTAGGCCCAGCGGCGGATGTATTCCCGAAAGGCGGCATCAAACCGCTCTTTACCCAGCACCACATCACGCAGTGCATTTAGCATGATGGATGGTTTTTCATATGCAGCCACACCCAGGTTCATCTGTTGAATCACATCAGGGTTGTTAAACAGGCCGTCCATTTCGTCGTTGAAAACATAGTTGGTCATATCGCCGGGGAAAAAAGAAGCGGAAGCAAATTCGCCGCTATTGAATTCATCGGTGGAAATACCGTTGATGAACGTGTTGAAGCCTTCATCCATCCAGGCATATTTTCTTTCGTTGTTGCCCACAATCATCGGGAACCAGGTATGGCCGAATTCATGATCAGTGACTCCCCAAAGCCCACCCCCGCTTGCATTAAAACCGCAAAATACAATTCCGGGATATTCCATGCCGCCCACCATGCCGGCCACATTGGTAGCTGCCGGGTAGGGGTACTCAAACCACATTTTGGAATAATGTTCAATACTTGCTTTGGTAAATTCGGTGCTGCGCTGCCAGCCATTCTTTTTTATGCTTTCAACGGGGTACACACTTACCGCCATTGATTTTTTTCCGCCGGGCAGATTTATCCGGGCCGCATCCCACACAAAAGCCCGTGAAGCAGCCCAGGCCACATCCCGAGCATTTGTGATTTTGAATTTCCAGGTGCAGTTTGCCGCGGCGGGTCTTGAATTTTTTTCTTTCACTTCTTTTTCACCGCGGATGATAACTGTTTTATCACTGTTCTTTGCGTCGTTCCATCGTTTCAGTTGTTCGGGAGTCATACATTCCTGCGGATTCAGCAATTCGCCGGAGCCCACTACAATAAGATCCGAGGGTGTTGTAACGGTAAATTCAAAATCGCCGTATTCCAGGTAAAATTCTCCCTGCCCGATATAGGGCAGCGTATTCCATCCCTGTATGTCATCATACACACACAGGCGGGGAAACCACTGCGCCACTTCGTACACGATGCCGTTTTTTGTTTTCAGCCGGCCCATGCGGTCGGTACCATATTCTGGTATTTCAAATTCAAATGCGATTTTCAATTTGATTTTATTACCTGCCGGTTTCAGCGCCTCATTCAGCCACACCTGCATGCGGGTATCATTTACCATGTATTTTGGTTCATATATTTTTCCGGCAGCTTCTGCCTTTACCGATTTCATTACATAACCTTCAGTAAATTTTGCATTGGCCCAGCGGCCACCGCTTTGCGTGGTGGTGGCGCTGCCGCGGGAATCGGCACGATAAATATTCTGGTCGAGCTGCAACCATAAGAATTTAAGGTTGTCGGGACTGTTGTTGGTGTATATTATTTCCACATCGCCACTCACTTTGTGTGTGGCTGTGTCGAGTGTGGCGTTGATTTTATAATCGGCACGGTTTTGCCAATACTTCGGGCCGGGTTCACCGCTGGCGCTGCGGTAGTCATTGCCGGGGTAAGGATAAAATTGCGGGTGAAAGGCTTCCCGGTTGTCATATTTTGATTCCTGGGCGAAGGCTGCAGTAAAAAAGCATAGCCAAACTATTATAGTGTAAAAATTTTTCATCAGAATACAAGTTTGAGAATTTTTTAAGATAAAGAATCTTTTTTACAAATCGTTCAAGTTAAAATTTGTAATTCAAAAAAAATAAAATTTGAGCCATAATCAAACGGAATTCAGTAAAAATATTCTGGTTTGGAGTTATCTGAGAATAAGAAAAGGCTTTTTGATTTGTCAAATTATTGGCATTTATACCCCACTCAATTTTATCATTTTTTGAGCGGCATAACAGCCTTGAATTTATTTGAAGTAATTTTACAGGAAGTTGACCCGGGGGAAATATCCATTTGTTTTGGAGCATAATGTTAAAGAAAGTCCATTGACTTATTTTATAGGAAATATCTGTGTTAAACTTAATGCCACTGGTTAAGGCTGCTTCAAATTTTGATTGTACTCTTTTTTGTTTTGTTTGATTATAGGCAAAACCTATTTTTAATATTAAGTGCTTAATAGTTGTATTGAAATCTATTCCAGCGTTAATCTGTTTAAATAATGTTTCTAGGTTCTGAGATTGAATTAAAGTATAGGCTATCCCGTTTGAGTATTTAATATCCAAAGACAATTTCGAATTGTTTGCTGGAAAATATTTATCGGTCCGGATAATAAAGGCAGTTACATGAATTTTTTTCGAGGTAGGTTTGTATTGAGAGAATGTATAATCTGAATAAGAATACTGATCTGGCAAAAGAAAGAGTGGCGATCGAAGATAATGAATCCCTGCAAAAAGCAATAACCCTTTGTTAAGAATATCCAAATGAGAAAATGAAAATTGTAAAGAAGTAGACGGTGCTATTTGAAGGGTATCAAATCCTTTATAAATACCCGTATAATTGGTAAGAATATATCCATTCGCTAAATATCTCAACGCCGGCGCCGAACTTTGCATATGATAGGTTAAGGAAATCCGGTTAAGTTTTTTTAATTCGAAAATAGCTGAAATTTCCGGCAAGACTGAAAATTTTTTTACGCTTTGAATAACAGAATTTATTTCTTTATTTATTATTTCGTGTGCTTGCAAAGAAAATCCTGAACCCAGCGAAAAAGATAATTGGGAATTATATTTCCATGTATCTTGAATCTTGACTGAAAGCTGATTTTCCTGCAGGCGTAAGTCATTCGTTGAATCGGGGTTAATTTTGTGCTTGTTATCTGCTGAATTGTAAACACTTAAAATATTTGAAAGCAATGTCGTGTTGTTAAAGACAAAAAGATTAATAAAAAGAGAATTTCTCATGTTTTTTTTAACAAATGACAATGAGGAATAAAATTTTGAAAAGGTCTGAGATTCATTTTGCTCATTAAATTGATATAGTGTTGATGGATTGAAAAGGGTGTCGTAATTTGAAGGTTTCAGATAATATTTATTGGGTATCGAATTCTTTTTATGTTGAAATACGAAGGTTAAAATTGAATTTGTTGTGAAAATGTAGTTATAGGTAAATTTGTAATTAAATTGATTATTAGACCCGGTCAACCCTTCCTTGTAAGATTTATTATTTATTAAGCCGGAATCAAGAGAATTTAACCGGAAATTTTGGAATTTAATAACTGCAGTTACCTGATTTTTGCCATTGAAAATGTAATTTCCTGATAATGTCTGGGAAACATATGTGTTTTTTTTGAAAATATCTGTTTCCTGTATTTGTAATATTGGTTGTGAAATTGTAAGGATAGTGTTATTAATATTTATTCTTTGTGAATACGTATCATTTAAAATATTTGTTGCGCCTTTTATGATAAGCTTTTTATTAGGTCGAAAATAATAGTTTATCAATCCGTGCATGGAATTGTTATCCTTTAAAGGTTGTTGACTTAAATGACTTATATTAATATCGGTTATCTCTGATAGACTTTTGTTGTCAGATAAAGAAATATCAGTTATTTCCTGCGCATAATTATCAGGGTTTTTAGAGCCGTAATTATTATTGGATAATTCACCGACTGAGTTCATTTTCAAAATACCAAAAACCTTTGCTTTTGGGACTAATGAAAGGAATTGACCATTTTCATCGTAATATTTGGGAGGAATACCAATAGAAATCTCTATATTTCCAAGCAACTTTCCTTTAAATCTTTCAGCATACTTAATGTTGAGCACCTGTATATTGGAATTTAAAATTGAAGAAGCAATGTTTTCAGGATCCTTATAGTTTTTGAATATCTGAATTTTTTCTATACCGGATATTGATAAATATTTTATTAACCCTTCATAATGAGTTCCGGTTAAGTCGTCGTTATCAATTAATATTTTTGCGATTGGCTCTCCGTTAAAAGCAATCTTCCCGTTTTCCAAAAGAGAAAACCCGGGCATTTTACTTAATAACCTGCTGATATTTTTTTCATCTCCATTTTTAAAAGCATTCACTTTAAATGAAATGGTATCACCTGAAATATGAATGGGGGGGTCGGCTTTTAAATATATACCCGGTAATGGCTTCACACTTTGCTCCAAAACCGGATAAATTTTTATTTCATGTCCTTCAATCTTTGTCAGATAAATTTGCAAAAGTTGATACCCTATTGCGGTTACTTCCAGGAATCCGGTTTTAATCTCCGCCGGATATATAAAACTAAAATGACCATCAATTGTGGCAATAGTATACGTTAAGGCCTGCGGTACTGTTGCATCGAATTTCAATTTTACTGTTGCGAATGAAATAGCATCACCCTGCTTATTTCGAATGTGACCTGATATAATAGTTTGTGCAAA
>CAYUJD010000055.1:0-25602 GCA_964444975.1 uncultured Chitinophaga sp.
ATAGAAGATGATGAAAAAATCCGCAATTACCTGGCAGCGCTCATTTCCGGCAGCGGCAAGTTTGATCTGAAAGCTGCTTTTGCTTCTTTCGAAGAAGCACAGAATTATTTCCAGGAAGGAATGGGAGAACATACCGGGATAGTGCTTACCGATATTCAGCTCCCCGGCAAAAGCGGGATTGAATTCATCGCCTGGCTGAAACCGCTGCGGCCCGATATACAGTTTATGGTATTGAGTGTGTATGATGATGCCGATAAAGTGTTTAAGGCGCTGAAAGCAGGCGCTTCGGGTTATGTGCTGAAAAATACGTCGGCTGATAAGTTGATTGAAGCGCTTAACGACCTGCAGAAAGGCGGCAGTCCCATGAGCAGCCAGATTGCCCGCATGGTGGTGCAGGCTTTTCAGCAATCACTGCCGTTGAATGAGGCTAAAGAATCTTTATCGCTGCGTGAAAAGGATGTGCTCGAATGGCTGTCCAAAGGCTACCGCTACCAGGAAATAGCCGATAAACTTTTTATATCGCTGGAAACCGTCCGCACTCACATCCGCAATATTTATGAAAAGCTGCATGCACACAACCGCAGCGAAGCACTGCGAAAAGCCGGTATGCGCTGAATCAGTTTTTTCTTTCTGCCGGGCTGAATTTTTTTTTTAAAACGGCCGGGTTAATCAATAGTAACATAGGCAGTATTAATCCAGGTGCTGGCGCTGTTATGTACGTTTACCTCGTACTGGCCCTCATCATGAAATTCGTACGTAAAATAAACCCAGTTCAGATCGGTGATATTATAATATTTTGTAGTAAAGAATTCATAATTACCTTTTTTATTCTTCTTATAAATATCAACAATCAGCCGGGTGGTGTTGAGCTTCTTATCACCATTGCTTACTTTAAAATAAACCGTCACTTTTTTATTGATGAGCGACTTGCGCTGGAAAGGGCCGTACATGCCGGTAACATACCCGGTGGAGGCATCCACATAGGTGCCCGGCACTACGGATGAACCGGAATAGTACAGGGTGGAAGTGGATGTGCCGGTGCTGGTGGTATTACCGGAAGCTACTCTTGAATTGTCACCTGTGCCGCTGCCCGAAGTAGCGCTGCCGTTAATAGTTACAAACACATTATTTATCCAAACGCTGGCACTGTTGTAAACGCTCATTTTGTATGAACCTGCCGCATTAAAATCATAAGTGAAATATACCCAGTCGAGATCGGTAATATCATAGTTTTTGGTGGTATAAAAATCATACGTACCGCTGCTGTTCATTTTATATATGTCAGCAATCAGCTTGGTGGTTCCGAGTTTCTTTGTGCCATTGCTTACTTTAAAATAAACTTTCGATTGATACTGCGCATTCAGGTAAAAGGGGCCCCCCAGCCCATATACATAACCTGAAGAAGCATCAATGCCGGTGCCCGCTGATACACTGGAGCCGGAATAATACATAGTGGAAGAGGAGGTAGTGGCAGAACTGCCTGTGCTACCTGAAGAAGAGGTGATGGTAACATAATCTTTTGCCATTTCATAGCCGTTTACCCATACAGCCACCCGGTAGCTGCCTGCCGAAGTGAATTTATAATCCAGCACCTGCCAGGTATACGATGGCGACACGTTTACCACTTTGGTGTCCCATACTTTATACTCCGAGCCCGATAAATAATCAATATAAAAACTGATTGTACTGGCATTGAAAGCCTTGCCGCCATTCTGAAACAGGATATACACATTGCCGCCGCCGGCATTTATTGTCCAGGTGCTTCCCGGTTGTATCGGTTCCCCGGCCGAAGAATAATTATAGCAGAAATAAATACGTTGGGCGTAGCAGACGATTGCCGTAGTTACAATCAGCGCTGCTAAACAGAATATTCGTTTCATACAAAAAATTTGATTGTTATAAATTCTTTGACTCTTTTTACGCTGATAAATGTAGTGCAACACCTTTTGACACAGAATGTGAAAAAAGTAGTAGGGAGATCCTGCTTTCCTCCTCCTGCATGCTTTCTTTACCCTTTTTTTAATTTTAGCAAATGAAAGAATTTGGCCCCTTCTTCGAAGCCAACAAACAACGCTGGAACCGGCGCACAGCTGTGCATAAGGATTCTGAATTTTATGATCTTGCCGGCTTTAAAGCGGGTAAAAATTCACTTACGCCGGTTGAGCTGAACGAGCTAAGCAATGTAAAGGACAAATCACTGCTTCACCTGCAATGTCATTTCGGAATGGACACACTGAGCCTGGCCCGTATGGGCGCCCGGTGTACCGGTATTGATTTAAGCGATGATGCCATTAAACTGGCTAACGAATTAAATGATGAACTGAAGCTTGACGCCACGTTCATTTGCTGCAATGTTTATGATACTTCAAAGTATGTGCTGGAAATGTTTGATATCGTGTTCACCAGTTATGGGGTCATCGGCTGGTTGCCCGGTTTGGCGCTGTGGGCAAAAGTGATTGTTGAACGCCTGAAACCCGGCGGCTTTTTTTATATAGCCGAATTTCACCCGGTGCTCTGGATGTTTGATGACGACTTCACACACATTAAATATGCTTACGAAAACAAAGAAGTGATTGTAATGGAAAATGAAGGTTCCTATACCGACAGAAATACAGTAATAAGGGGAAAAGAATACAGCTGGAACCACAGCCTCAGCGAAGTGCTGAATGCATTGCTTGGTGAAGGATTGAAAATTGAGTTCTTCAATGAGTATATGTATTCGCCTTATCCCTGTTTCAGAAACAGTGTGGAAACAGAACCCGGCAAATGGCAGATTGCAGGCATGGAAGGCAAAATACCGATGTTGTTTTCACTAAAAGCAATTAAACCCGGGTAGCAATTTTCAGATATTAAAATCGGCCCACACAGCCCCATGATCCGATGCGGCATTGGCTGCTGATGTAACAGTAGGAAACGGGGTTTCAGTCATTCCCGGCAAACCGGCCACGCCAAACATTCCTTTTCTTTCCACCCCCGCCTGCACGAATGCTTCTTTCAGCGGTTTGCTCACAAGAATAAAATCAATCTGTTCTTGCTTATTCTGGTAGTTGTAGGTCCAGCGCTGTGTCATATCATTTCCAAACTGCAGCTGCAGCACATCAAAAAGATTTTGCATGCCAAGCAAAGGATTCAATGCCGCTTTATCCGGTGAATCATTGAAGTCGCCGGCCACCACCACAAAATCTTTTTTCAGGTCATAATTACTCTGCAGAATTTTTTTCACCTCGCCGGTTTGAAATTTTCTTTTCTCCCCGGTTTTATCCGACAGCCGGCTGGTAAAATGATTGCACAGAATGTGCAGCGACCGGGTGCTGCTGAGTTCCAGCTCCACCTCCAGGCAGTCCCTCGGGAATGTGGGTTTGGAATTGGTTGACTTTTTATCAAAAATATGGGTGCGGATGTTTTTTATTTTTTTCCGCGAAAGAAGGCCCACGTCAATGCCGCGGCTGTCGTTGCCGTCAATGCACATATTAAATGGGAATTTTCCCGTACCCAGCATTTCGGAATTGAAAAACGAAAGCGTTTCCCTGTTTTCCACCTCCACTATGCAGAAAATATCCGCTTTTACTTCTTTCATTGCTCTGGCAGTGTTCTGCCGGGTGGTCTGGTCAAATTTATCCCGCTTGAATACAATGGTGCCGTCCCAGTCATCCGCCCCGTTTGCTTTAATGCCCACGATGGCTGTGCCTGATTTTTTAAACAGCTTGCCCCGGTCTTCGGTTATTTCAATAAATTCTTTCAGCGCCTGGTATTTGTTAACTATCTGGGTTTTGTTCGTATACAGTTTTGCTTTCAGCAAATCCCTGAGCTCTCCTATTTTTCCCAGCAGCACCTGTCCGTCATCATTATTCAGAAAGTTCAGCACTTTGGCGCGGGAAAAAAGATTTTCCACATTGAAGCTGGCAATACGCATAAAATCGGCTTTATTTAATAAACCAAGTTAAACCATCCCGGCAGGGAAAACAATACCCGCTTCGTGTGATTTTTTAAACTTGATAACCGGTTTCGTTTTCCCGCATTTATTCTTTTAGTTTGAAGTCTGAAATTCTTCATCATGAAAAAAATTCTGTTATTTGGATTCCTGTCCGGGGTTTGCTGTTGTGCCAATTCCCAGTCGGGGGAAAAAAATTCCCGGTCAATGGGTTTTGAAGAATACAATCCCACCTCCACTCTCGTAGTGCCGGAGCATAAAGTAACGAAGGCCAAATTTCCGTTCATTGATGTACACAATCACCAGTTCAATATGCCTTCGATGAATTTAATCACGCTGACAAAAGAAATGGACAAGTTGAATATGGCTGTAATGGTAAACCTGAGCGGCCAAAGTGGCAACAGCATTGTCCGGTCGGTAAAAAACATTAAGGACAATTTCCCAAAGCAGTTTCTGGTTTTTGCCAATGTTGATTTCAGCCGTGTAGGTGAGCCGGATTGGGGTGAAAAAGCGGCCCGCCAACTGGAAGAAGATGTAAAGAATGGCGCCAGCGGGCTCAAGATTTATAAAAGCCTTGGCATGTCATCAAAAGATATTAATGGCAACCGTATTGCTGTGGATGACCCGCGGCTGGACCCGGTTTGGAAAAAAGCCGGTGAGCTGAAAATCCCGGTGCTCATTCATACAGCCGACCCCAAACCATTCTGGGACCCGATGAATGAAAAAAACGAACGCTGGCTGGAGCTGGCCACGCATGAACGGCGCAAACGCAGCGATACCGATCCGGCGCCGTGGCAACAACTGATGGATGAACAACACCGCCTGTTTAAAAAACATCCCACTACCATTTTCATCAATGCGCATTTTGGCTGGTACCCGAATGACCTGGGCAAATTGGGTGAGCTGATGGATGAAATACCGAATATGTATGTGGAGTTCGGCGCAGTAATCGCTGAGTTAGGCAGGCAACCTAAAACAGCCAAAAAGTTTTTTGAAAAATACCAGGACCGCATTTTGTTTGGCAAAGACAGCTGGGTGCCGGAAGAGTACGCTACCTATTTCCGTATGCTGGAAACCGAGGATGAGTATTTCCCTTATCACAAAAAATATCATGCTTTCTGGGCCATGTACGGCATGGGGCTGCCGGATGCCATTCTGAAAAAAGTGTATTATAAAAATGCACTGCGCATAATTCCGGGCATTGACAAAACACTTTTTCCTGAATGAGATTTAATCGTAGCTGCTCACCCGCATTTTTTTACCGTTGCTGATAAACACTTTGCCTTTTTCTTTAATGGTGGAAACCTGTTCCGATTCGCTGCGGAGCAATTTATCCATGTAAGCCTTCACGGTTTCAGCAGTGGCGGTTACCGGCGCCCCGCTGATGATGGCTTCGGTAACGTAGGAAGAAAGCATGTTTTCAAAATTCTTATTAAACAAATCCGGCGTGGCAAACATATCGCAGCCGAGCACTTTATTGCCGCTTACCACCACTACGCCTATCACATTTTTTTCATTGGCAAATTTGTTTTTGAAGAAATCGGTATACGCTTTCAGCTGCTGGTTGTAGTTGTCCGATTTTACAATTGCTGTATACGTTTTGGTCCGGCTGCTGGTGCTGTTGGCTTTATTGATGTCATCCACTTTTTTCCAGACTTCGCCCTGGTCCTGTGCTTTATCAACCGTTTTTCTTAATCCGAAACTGCCCACACTGAAGTAACCGTTGAAATTATTGGTGCCGGTACTCACATTTTCCCATCGCCCTGCTTCCACGCAATAAACGGATAAATCAATTTTGCCGCTGTGCGGCAGCAGCAACAGGTCTTTGCCGATGATGCGGTTCTGTTTGCCCCCGGTTATCACTTCGCCCGACATTACCAGCACGGTGTCATCCGATATGTTTTCGATGCTGAGGGTATTCACCGTGGAGCCTCCTAACCTTTCGGTGATGATTACTTTTCCTTTTGCCAGCGCTTCCTTCAGGCTCATGTATTTACCTACGGTGCGAAAACTATCGGTAAAACTCTGCCGTGCCTTAACGGGATACAACCGGAGGTTCTGGTACGTGTAATTTTTCAGCTCTGTTTCATCCAGATTGAATTTCACATCGAGATGGGTGTACGTGTATTGGGTAAAACCACAAACAGCAATGCAGAGACTGCAGAAAAGAATTAATGTTTTCATGACTTTGGTTTTGATGGTGAGGAGAGATACAGTGCCAGATGCCGCTGTCAGTTATATTGCACACGACCGGCGTTAAAAAGTTTTGTTAAACGGAATAAAATAAAAATTTCCCGGCTGCCATTGTGTAATTGCCCCGCCCGCCACATCCTTTCGGGTAAATGAACGCTTATGCAGCAGTCAACCCTTGCCCTTGACCCCCGCTGGTTCCAGGTAATATTCCAGGCTGTCTTTCTCACGTACGGTATTTTCTTTCTGCACTGGCATGCTGACTGGCTTCATTACATACTCAGTATCGGCGGCTGCCTGCTGTTTCAATACGCTGCTGATTCATTCAGGGCGAAAAGATTTTTAAGACCGGGGGAGTTTGGCAAATGGGGTTTCAGTGTACTCATCAGCGCCATGAGTCTTTGTCTTTTGCTGAAAACAAATTCATGGTACATCAGTTTGCTTGCTGCTTTTCTTACCGTAGCATCAAAATATGTTTTCCGTTTTCAGCAGAAACACATTTTCAATCCGTCAGCCTTCGGCATTGTGGCTACTATTCTTCTTACAAAACAAGCCTGGCTGAGCCCCGGGCAGTGGGGCAGCAATGCAGTCATCTTTTTTGGAGTGATTACACTTGGTACTATTGTTGTCACACGTGTGCAGAAGCTTGATGTATCGCTGGCCTTCCTGCTCAGCTTTATCGGTTTGCTTTACTGGCGGCAGGTGTATGTGCTTGGCTGGCCGTTGGATCATTTCATTCATTCCTTCAGCACCGGCAGTCTGTTGCTCTTCACTTTTTTCATGATAAGCGACCCGCGGACATCGCCCAATCACCCGGCCGCAAGAATCATCTGGGCGGTGCTGATTGCCGCTGTTTCCTTTTACCTCTCCGCATTTAAATGGAAATACAACACTCCCATCTGGGTGCTGGTGGCTGCAGCACCGTTGGTGCCTGTGCTTGATAAGATTTTCAAAGCAAAAAATTTTGAATGGACGCCTTCAGTTATTCAGTTCAGCTTTATCCGGAAACTAAAATATATCATCATGAAACAAAAAATGAAAAAAGCAGCTGCGCTTGTAATTCTTTTAGCCATGCTTACACACGAAGCGTCCGCCTTCTGCGGATTTTATGTGAGCAAGGCCGACGGCACGCTGAAAAACAAAACCTCGCAGGTAATACTGGTGCGTGATGGCAACCGGAATGTGATTACCATGTACAATGATTTCAAAGGCAACCTGAAAGACTTTGCCATGGTGGTGCCCGTACCGGTGGTACTTCAAAAAAAAGACATAAAAGTAGTGGACCAATCCATCTTTAATACTCTGAATGAATATAGTAAGCCCAGGCTGGTGGAGTATTATGATCAGAATCCGTGTAACCTCAAAGTGTACGACATGCTCCAGGGCAGAGCATCCGGTGCAATGAGTGAAGTGGTTGTACCAGCTTACGGAACACAAAAGAAAAAAGACCTTGGAGTAAAAATAGAAGCCAAGTACATCGTCGGTGAATACGATATTCTTATTCTTTCTGCCAAAGAATCGGCCGGGCTGAAAACCTGGCTGGATGAGAACGGTTATAAAATACCTGCCGATGCTGAAGAAGTGCTGGCCCCCTACATCAGAAGCAACCTGAAATTTTTTGTGGTAAAAGTAAACGACGATAAAAAGAAAAAGCTGCCCGGTAATTTTCTGCGACCGATTCAAATCAGATTTTCTTCGCCCAAATTCATGCTGCCCATCCGCCTCGGTATGGCCAATGCCGATGGTGACCAGGATATGATTGTGTATGCTTTTACCAAAAAAGGAAGAATAGAATGCACCAACTACCGCACCGTTTCTGTACCCACATCAAAAAACATCCCGTTGTTTGTAAAAAATAATTTCGGCAGTTTTTATACCAACCTGTTTCAGCACCAGTGGAGCAAAGAAGGAAAAGCCATCGCCATGCTGGAATACGCCTGGGATGTAAGCCCGAAAAATTTTGTGAAGTGCGACCCTTGTGTGGCCACGGCTCCTTCCATACAGGATTTGGCACAGGCCGGAGTCTGGTGGTTAAATCGTGACTGGGATAACTACGATGATGTATTTGATGATGAGGATTATTCCGACAATGTTTATTTCACCCGCCTGCATATACGTTACAATCGCCGGTCATTTCCGCAGGACCTGCAGTTCCAGTTGACGCCGAATACGGAAAATTTCCAGGCCCGTTACATCATCACGCATCCCGCTACCGGTGATTTCAACTGTGAAGAAGGAAAAAAATACCTGAAAGAACTGAAACAGCGCCGCACCGGTGAACTGGAAATGCTCACATACCTCACAGGTAAAGATTACAGTGACTGGGATGTGGTAAGTGGTGAGCCGGAAGAAAAATATTTACCGCAGGAAGCTGCGTACGCTTCCATTGCTCCGGCAATTGACAAAACACCGGAGAGAGAAAAAGGAATTTTATTTGCCACACTCGGTTTAGCAGGATTAATCTTTTACATCAGTCTGAGAAAAAGAGATAAGCATTAACTTATCCTGGACGGAAAATTCAGCAATTGAAACAGGCTCCCCGGGGGCCTGTTTCTTTTTCTCCCCTCATGTCGCAATTTGGAATTATCTTGCACACCCCAAAAAAAATTTTTTTATGCAATACAGTAAATTGGTGGCCGTCACAGGGCTTCCCGGCTTGTTCGAACTGCTCAGCAGCCGTGCTGACGGCGCTGTGGTCCGCTCACTCGATGAAAATAAAACACAGTTCATAGCCAGCCGCATTCACAATTTCTCGCACCTGGAAAGCATCGAAGTATTTACGCAAAGAGATAACGTAAACCTGGTGGATATATTTGCCGCCATGGAAACAGCAGGCAGCCCGCTGCCAGATACAAAAGACGCGGAGGCAGTTAAAAAATATTTTCAAAAAGTTTATCCCGAAATGGATTTTGAACGGGTATATGCCAGCGATATGAAAAAAATGGTAAAATGGTTTGACTCGCTGAAAAAACATAACATTGAAATCAAACTCACCGAAGCACCCGAACAAGCAGAAGAACCGGCGCCGGAAGTAAAAGAAGAACCGGTAAAAGGAGAGCAACCTGCAAAAAAAGAAACGGCCAAGGAAGCACAACAAAAGGAGGAAAAAATAAAAGATAAAAAGCCCAAAGAAGAACCAAAGAAAAAATCCGCAGGAAAAAAGAAACAATAACAGGCAGAAACATTCCAAAGAAAGTTAGCCATATTAACAAGCGCCTCTTTCATCAGCTCACCAGCATTTTTTCACACAGCACATTAACACATTATGTACTCCGCCGATATAAAAAAACTGATTCGCCAATTTCTGCCCGAAGATTTTACTGTGACTGCCTGGGAAAAACTGGAGCCTTATTTTAAAAATCTGCTGGAAAGGGAAATCAATTCAAAGAATGAACTGGTGCAATGGCTGAAAGATGTGAGTGAGCTGGAAGCCGTGCTGAGCGAAGACGGCTGCTGGCGCCAGATAAAAATGACCTGCGATACCGAAAACAAACAACTGCAGGAGGCATTTACGTTTTTCATGATGGAGATACAGCCCAAAGCGCAACCCTGGGCCGACAAGCTGAACCGCAAACTGATGGACTGCCCTTTTACCAAAGAACTGGACCAGCAGAAATTTTTCACTCTTCTGCGTACGGTGAAAAAAAACATAGAACTTTTCCGGGAAGAAAACATTCCGCTGCTGGCAGAACTGAACGTGATGCAGCAGCAGTATGGAATGATTTGCGGCAAGATGACGGTGAATGTAAACGGGCAGGAATATACACTGCAGCAGGCCACCAAATTTTTGGAACACAACGATCGCAGCCTGCGGGAATCGGTGTACCGCAAAATCGGTAACCGCAGATTGCAGGATAAAGAAGCGTTGAATGAGCTGTTTTCAAAATTGCTGGAAAAGCGTCATCGGGTGGCCGTGCATGCCGGATTTGCCAATTTCCGCGACTATAAGTTTGTGGAGATGGGCCGCTTCGATTACAAACCGGAAGATTGTTTCCGGTTTCACCGGGCTGTAAAAGAAAAAGTGATGCCGCTGGTAAATGATATATATGAGCGTAAAAAGAAAAAGCTTGCAGTGGAAACATTGCGGCCATGGGACCTTGAAGCACATGCTGCTGATGAAAAGCCGCTGAACCCGTTTAAATCCGGTGATGAGCTGATTGAAAAATCTATCGCCTGCTTCAACCAGCTCTATCCATTTTTCGCCGATTGCCTTCGCAAAATGAAATCGATGGGGCACCTGGACCTTGACAGCCGCAAAGGCAAAGCGCCGGGCGGTTACAACTGCCCCCTGGCAGAAAGCGGGGCGCCATTCATCTTCATGAATGCGGCCGGGCAAATGGATGATGTAACCACCCTGGTACACGAAGGCGGCCATGCAGTACATTCATTTCTTGTGCATCCTCTCGAGCTTAATTCTTTCAAAGAATATCCCACAGAAATTGCCGAAGTGGCCAGTATGGCCATGGAGCTTTTCACTATGGATTACTGGCATGTTTTTTTTAACGATGAACAGGAATTAAGACAGGCCAAAGAACATCAGCTGGAACGAGTGATTACCATTTTTCCGTGGATAGCCACCATTGATAAATTCCAGCACTGGATTTACGAAAACCCCGGTCACAGCGCAGAAGAAAGAACGGAGAAATGGACAGAAATTTTCAACGAGTTTACGTCGCCCATGCTCGATGTGTCGGGACTGGAAGAATACCGCCGCTGGTTCTGGCAAAAACAACTGCACCTTTTTGAAGTACCCTTCTACTACATTGAGTACGGCATTGCCCAGCTGGGCGCCATCGGTTTATGGAAACAATTTAAAGAAAACAAAGAACAGGCTCTCAATAATTATACATCTGCACTTGCATACGGTGGCACCAAAACTCTACCTGACCTTTACCGGGCTGCAGGGCTGCAGCTTGACTTTTCCCCCGTCGTTGTCGGCAAACTGATGGATTTTGTACTCCGCGAAATGACCGCCTTAACAAAAAGGTAATAAAAAATACCACGAAAGTGGTATTGGACGATGTTCTCTACTCACTTTACTTTGAAGTCAGTAAAATAAATGCTGTTAAGGCATTTCATCATACATACTACGCAGAAAGTTTCGTGGTATAAAATTGCTACTAATCAGAGCCTTAACCTAAGTCCCCGTGTTTTTACATGGGGCTTACTTTTTCCGGCAGGCGCTGCAAATTCCGTTTACCACTATTTCCACGTTATTGGCTATATAGTCTTTGGGCAGTTTTACTGAAGGAATGATAAAATCTTCGAAGCACTCTGTTTTTCCGCAAACCGAGCACACAAAGTGATAGTGATTATCGTGGTGATGCCCTTCAAAACAATCATTTTTGCACAGGGCATATTTGATGGAATTGTCAGGTGTGGGAATGGTATGCAGGATACCTTTTTCAACAAAGGTCTGCAGGGTGCGGTACACAGTTACCCGGTCAAATTTTTCGCCGGCCTTGTGTTCAATATCTGCATGAGCCAGTGCTCTTGTATTGGTTAAAAAAAGATTCAGGATTTTTTCGCGGCTGGCTGTCACACTCAGCTGGTTGCGGCGGAGTATATCGTGAACCCTGCTATCCATCTTATTTTTCTTTCAGTAGTTTTTCAATGTCTTTCATCATCATTTCCACTTCGCTGGTTTTAATACCCTCGTATATTTTTTTCACATTTCCTGCCCTGTCAACCAGCGCAAAAAACTGGGAGTGTAAAAAATTCGGCAGCTCGTTTTGGGGATTGTCATTCGGGTCATCAATTTTATAACTGTAGCGGGCCTGGCGGTACAGGCTGTCTTTGGCGCCGGTAAGGAAAATCCATTTCTCCGTATCTACTCCCAGTGAATCGGCATAAAATTTCAGCCGGGCAGCAGAGTCAGTGCCGGGGTCACAGGTATGAGAAAGTATCAGGAAATCCTTTTCCTCTTTGAACCGCTCATACACTTTTTTCATATTGGTGTTCATCCGCGGGCAAATACTTTTGCAGGTGGTAAAAAAATATTCCGTCACAAACACTTTACCGGCCACATCTTTTTCTGTCACGGTTTTTCCATCCTGGCTGGTAAATGCAAACGGCTGCAACGTGCTGATGGGTGGCAGTTTCGATTTAGCAAAATCGGGAACCACCTGGCTCATGACGAAATAAAACAGCACAACCAGCGCTGCAAAAAACAAGGTATAAAAAATCATTTTCCTGCTCATGGTATCATTTGCTCCTGCTAAGTTAGTTCTGTTTATTGCGGTGGAGCGGTTGGCAAAGTTATTTAATATTTTGCAACTGCGTTGCAGGTCTTTATCTTTGCACCTTATGAAACTTCATATCAACTGGAACGTACTGGGATTGTCGGCTGTCATTATCTGCGCCATTCATTGTGCTTTGTTTCCATTGCTTATCAGCAGCCTGCCTATGTTTGGAATTGCTTTGTTCGAGAATATTTATTTTGAATGGGGTATGATTACACTTGCCATAGCCATCGGCAGTGTTTCGCTCTGGCATGGCTACCGCAGACATCACCACCGCATGGTTCCTTTGTTTTCTTTTTATGCCGGGATGATTTTTCTTGTGCTCAACCATTTTTACCGCGATAAAATTTTTTGGTTTATCCTTCCTTCCACGCTGCTTATAATATTTGCCTATTTTCTCAACTGGCGGTTTTGCCGGCTGGCAAAGCATTGCCATGCCACGGATTGCAATCATTAACTCCCGCCCCCGGAAGGGGTGTACAAAACTTTCTTGGCCACGGAATTTTGCAGACTGAATTGCATTTTGTTTATCTTGAAAATAAATTCAATTGCAATATGAAATTGCTGTTTCTTGCTGCCGGCCTGTTGTTTTCCACCATCCTTTTCAGCCAGGCTGATGATGAAAAAGAAATCAGGAAAATTCTGAATAATCAAAACGATGCCTGGAACCGCGGCGATGTGGAAGCCTTCATGGTGGGTTACTGGGAAAATGATTCGCTGATGTTTATCGGTAGTTCAGGCATTACATATGGCTATAAAAACACGCTGGCCAATTATAAAAAACGTTACCCTGACACAGCTGCCATGGGCCGGCTTACATTTGAACTAAAGGAAGTAAAAAGACTTTCCGCAGAGTATTATCATGTAACGGGCAAATGGAGTCTTAATAGAAGTAGGGGCGATATCAGCGGGCATTTCACATTGCTTTTCCGGAAAATCAATGACCGCTGGATGATTATTTCCGATCACAGCAGCTGAATCTATTTCATGTAAACCGTCTTTATCATTTATAAAATCATTTTTATGGCACTCGTAATTATCGGGATACTGGTACTGATTGCCGGGCTGATATTGGCCCGCAACCCGGGACAATTGCAAAGGCTTGGAAAGCCTTTTAAACTGGCCGGGTTGATTATCATCCTGCTGGGCATATCGTTTGCATCCATTGTCCAGATTGAAGCCGGCCAGGTGGGTGTAAAAAAACTTTTCGGTAAAGTACAAAACGATATTCTCAGCAGCGGTCTTCACGTCATCAACCCGTTGGTGGATATAATCAGCCTGGACATAAAAACACAAAACTATACCATGAGCGGTGTACAGGATGAGCGCCTCACTACTTCCGATGACGCTATTCATGTATTGACATCCGACGGGCTGGAAGTGGTGATTGATTTAACCGTGCTATACCGGCTGGTACCCTCCGAAGCCCCCAGGCTCATTAAAGAAATCGGCGACGATTATAAGGATAAGATTGTGCGACCCATTTCCCGCACCAAAATCCGCGATAATGCTGTTTACTACCAGGCCATTGAACTTTATTCCACCAAAAGAGATGAATTCCAGAACCGGATTTTCGGCAGTATTGAATCCGATTTTAAAAACCGGGGCCTGATGCTGGAGCAATTGCTGGTGAGAAATATCACTTTGCCCCAGTCGGTAAGAAGTACCATCGAACAAAAAATCAATGCTGAACAGGAAGCACAGAAAATGCAGTTTATTCTGCAAAAAGAAAAGCAGGAAGCCGAACGAAAAAGAGTGGAAGCGCAGGGCATTGCTGACTACCAGCGCATCATCAACCAGGGACTTACCGAACAGCAGCTCCAGTATGAGCAGATAAAAGCGCTGAAAGAAATTGCCCTTTCACAAAATGCCAAAATAGTGGTAACGGGTAAAGGAAATACACCCTTGATCCTGGATACCAAAAACTGATAAGGCTGATTGAGATTATATGAAAATTTCCGGCCGCAACTGGAATTGAAAATTGTAATCCCGGGAATTCTATTTTCCCCAAAGCCGGTAATTATACCAGATGAGCAGGCCGAGACTTAGTGCAAGCCATACAAAAAAAAGTATATGTACAAAATCCGTGTACGACTTACTGTAGGCTAACTGAAAATAAATTCCTATCGTAATATTGATAAACAGCCACAACAACCCCGCCAGCAGTGATTTGAGAATTTTTTTGAAATACCGGGCCACTTCAGGATCCATTCCAAAAGGCATGGTAAAAGATTTGATGCGTTACAAGGTAAGTCAATTTTTACAGGGAATATTTTTAGTCTACCAGCAGGCTCATGAATTCAGTGGAGTCGCCCCTGAATACATTAAAATCCACTTTGGAAACGATACCGTTTACCCGTCCTTCTTCACTGTGCTGCCAGAAGGTCCAGCTGCGGTTGATGCGGGGTTCGTTGTATTCATAATAATGAGCCGCCCATAATGGATAACGATCGAATTCCTTTCCGAGATGACGGGCATAAAAATCCACATTGGTATAAATGATGGGAGTGACACCGTAATAATTTTCCACTGCATCCAGCCACTTTTTCAGTTCTTTTTGCAGCACCGTAATGCTTACCTCATAGGTCTGCTCCACATCCACCACGGGCGGCAGGTCGCCGCTGGCCAGCTTCACGGTTTTGATAAAATTTTCCGCCTGTTCTTTGCCGTCTTTGGTGGCAAGAAAAAAATGATACGCCCCGCGGATAAAGCCAGCCTGTTTTGATTTTTTCCAGTTGCGGTGAAACTGCGCATCGGTATTTCCTATCCCTTCGGTGGCCTTGATAAACACGAACCCCAGCTTAATGTTTTTAACCTGCATTTCTTTTACCAGGTCCCAGGCAATGGTTTGCTGGTACTTTGAAACATCAATTCCGTGTATGGCATACATTTCGGGAATGGCAATACCAAAAGCCGGGTAACGTACAAACCGGGCCTTGCGGCTCAGCCACCAGTCGTAACCAAAAACACCGGTAGCGCCTGCAATGATTAAAACAATAACCAACCACCAGCCTTTCCAAAACTTTTTGCGCCTTGTCATGGCGGAATAAAAATTTTATTTTTTTATACCCCGACCTGTATGCTTAAAACCGGGAGCCTCAAAGCGGAGCAAATATACTCCGGCCGTCAGTTTCGAAATGTTAATCTGAATCTCTTCATCGCGGCCGGGAGTGCTGATTTGCTGTCTCATCAGCATCTGTCCCGCTGTATTGAACATACGCATCGTTACAGAGCCTGCTGCAGGATTTCTTATGGCAACGGTTATGCCTGATGAAGATGGAACGGGATAAATTTTTATGTCATTGTCAACAAGTGAAGCAGGAGGTTCTTTTATTGAAATATTGTTTCTTGAGAGTACCCAATAGTCAGGATCAATAATCAATGTATCGGCCACAAAGCCGATGTCTTCCCAAAACACTTCGTTATTCTTTGTGTTGTTCACCACCACTGTTTTTTCCAGCGCCCCGCTTTTGAATTTCAGCGCCAGCGGCATTTCAAAAAATGAAACCGAAGAATGCGATGTAGCCTGGCTCAAAGTAATTTTTACCCATTTGTTTTTATTCTGGCTCCACCTGGCCGTGTAGGAGGGATGCCCCTGGCCGGTGAACCAGTCGCTGAAAAACTCCGTAAGATTTTTCCCGCTTGCCTGTTCCAGGTTTCTTTTCAGGTCATTGGTTCTTGCAAAACCATAAGCCAGCTGCGGGTCATTGATGTATTGACGAACTCCTCGAAAGAAAGCTGTATCGCCCAGCACCCAGCGCAGCATATGCAGCAGGTAGGCACCTTTATTGTACGACAGCCGGCTGCTGAATATGCGGCCAACATTGGCAGTGTCGTCTACCCACACCGAACCACCGGGTAAGCCGGTTATTGAATTGTTTAAAATTCTTAGCCTGCTTATATGATTAGCCGGGTCCGTTTTTTCAAAATAGAAATAAGAAAGGTAAGTGGCAAAGCCCTCGTTCAGCCATATATCCTGCCAGCTGCCGCAGGTAACCTTATCGCCAAACCACTGGTGGGCCAGCTCGTGGGCCATCAGGTTTTCGTTGGTAGATGTGATGAAACTGTTGGTCTGGTGCTCCATGCCGCCGCCCCAGCTGAATTGTGTGTGCCCGTACTTTTCATTGATAAAAGGATAAGCACTGAATTGCTGGTGAAACAAACTCAATGCTGTTAAAACTTTCGGTGTGTTGGCCTGAAAAGTAAATTCACTTTCCGGGTAACAATAAGTAATCACCGGCAAGTTGACGCTGCCCAGTTGCACACTGTGATTTAAAATTTTGAAATTGGTAACGGCAAAAGCCACGAGGTAAGAAGCAACCGGGTAGCGATGTTTATAAAAAGCAGTTCTTGTAACGCCATTATCTGTTTCGCTTACCAGCATACCGTTTGATGATGCCCGGTAAGCATTGGGGCAGCGGATGATGATATCAATCGAGTCGGCTTTATCGTCAATCCCGTTGCGGCAGGGCCACCAGTCTTTTGAGCCGTAGGGCTCTGATAATGTCCAGATAACCGGTACGCCGCTATGTGTGGTTTGGGTAAATGTGCCAAAGCCGGCATTGGGCGGCACACCTTTATAGAATACGGTCACCGAATCTTTTTGACCTGCACTTACGGCGGCTGGGAAATTAATCTGCAAAAGATCGGTTGGCGGTCTTGCAAAAGAAATCTTATTGCCATGATACACCACGCTGTCAACCGTAAGCTGTGAAGATAAATCGTAACTGATGGAGTTGGCAGAAGCATTCGTTGTGAAACAGGATGTAACGGCTCCTTTAATGTAGCGGATGGCCGGGTCAATATCCCACTCACAGCGATAGTAGCATACCTGGAAATTGGGTGATGCCTGTGAACGGCCCGGGATTAATGTTCTTTGAAAAAAAATTCTCTCTCTGTCTGCTATTTCATCCGATTCCTTGCACAAATTGTTTTGTTTTTGGGCAAAAGCAGGTTGGGATAAAAGGAGCAGGAAAAAAAGACAATTTCTCATATTTGAAAGTTACGACAAAGACGTAATGCAGGAAACAGCATAACAAGGATGAAAATTATAATCAGTGTTTCCGTGACTCCGTGGCAAATTAAAAAATACTGTTGAAGCACCGATCTTTAGAAATCAGCAACACGGGTGGTTATTGTTTTACTCACTAATCACTTTCTTCAGATAAAACACTTTCGGATCAATAACCAGGGGCGTTTTACTTGTCACCGTCATTCCTTTTTTATCCAGCATCATTCGTTTGATGCCGGCATCGGTTTGCACATCCAGCGGAATGGCCATATCCAGGTTGAGCAGTTTTACGTTGTATTCATTATCTCTTGTTTGCCGCACATGCACTTCCAGTTTGTCTGTTGTGTAAAGAAAAAAATGAAACAGCGGCTGCAGATTTTTTCCGCAGGCGTTGCTGAAAAGATTCTCTACATCGTCGGTGGTTACGGTATTATCGTAAGTGTATTGCGGGTCGGTAGCCAGTTTTTTCAATGTGGGAAAAAAGATGTCATCACCCATCACATAGCGCAGCGTATGCATAAAGAAAGCTCCTTTGCCGTAAATATCGCCATGATAGGCGCTGTCGGAATCCACCTGCTCGCCGCGAACGACCGGGAAACGGTTTTGTGTGTTTCTTGCTGTTTGCTGCATCCGCTTCAGGTAGGCTTCTTCACCGGCCAGCTCTCGTGTTGCCATGGCGTCGCCAAACACACAGATGCCCTCCTGTATCCACATGTGCGCCCAGTCGCGGTTGGTTACTTTATTGGCCCACCACTCATGACCGAACTCATGATGCAGCAGCCAGTCAAAATCTTTGCCGCCGAGTTTTTCGTATCGGTATTTATTGCCATAGGCAATATTGGTCTGATGCTCCATGCCGAGGTGGGGCGTTTCAGAAGCGGCGATTCTTTCTTTCACCCAGGGATATTCACCGAAATATTTTTCCAGTACGCGGCACGACTGTTCAAAGAGATCGAGCAACTTTTCCGCCTTGCTGAAGTTTTCTTCCAGCACATAATACTCCATCGGCACTTTGTTGCCGGCAATAGTTGTGTAAAGTCTTTTAGCCACTTTATATTTTGCCACATTGAAAACAAGACAATAGTTGCTGATGGTGTAATTGGTTTTCCAGTGGTAAGTTGTCTTATCTTTTCTGCTGGTCACTTTCTGCAGCAGGCCCGGGGCTGCCACTACCAGGCCTTTAGGGACAGTAATCATCATATTGGCGCCTTCGTTGGGTTCATCGCTGGGGTGGTCTTTGCAGGGGAAATAAATTTTGGCGCCTTCGCCCTGGCAGCTGATGCTTACCCACGGGTTGCCGCTGCTGTCTCTTTCCCACTGAAAACCGCCGACCCACGGCGCTCTTTCAGCCACGGCCGGTTTGCCGCCGTAATCAATTTTCACTTTCATTTTACCGGGCTGCAGTGGTTGTGCTAAAGAAATTTTTATCAAATCATCTTTTGAATGAGTATAGTTTTCTTTTTTACCATTTACCAAAACATTACGGACAGTAAGCCCGTGCCAGAGATCGAACAATAAATTAGCGGAAGGCTGAAAAAGGTTGAAATCAATTTCAGTATAGCCGCTGATGGTTTGCTGCCCGGGGTTCACATCCAGTGCAATAGTGTAGTGCCGGATGTCCATGATGGCCTGCTCAGGTTTCAGTGTTCCGCCGGATTTGAGGTTTTGGGAATAAACTGCTGTCGAAATAGAAAAAGCTACCAGGATAATATTCCATTTCATAAAAATCAATTTCAGGTAAGTTACCTGATTATCTGGAAACCGGTGAATGCTTCAAAACTGAGTTCTTCCACAATCACCTCATCCACCCGTGCTCTTGGGGGGCCTTGTTTGCACCAGTCAATGAAATGCTGCAACAATTCATGCTGTGCGGTGGCGGTTATTTCTACATTCATGTCAGGGAGATTGCGCACCCAGCCGGTTATGCCCAGCTGATTGGCCAACTCTTTGGCAGTAGCCCTGTAAAACACTCCCTGCACTTTGCCTTTTATAACGAGGCGGACGGTTTGCATGAAGCTAAATTAAAAAACTATTCTTTTGAGAAGTTTGTTGCAGGCGTTGTTCGTTTTGTGATAAAAAGTTTTCGAGGAAGAATTACAAAACACAAGGGACCCGGAGCAGACGGGCCGATCAGTATAAAGAAAGCGTAATACAACCAGGAATTTTCCCGTTGCAACCCTTACCGGATCCTCAGCGCTTTCCTGTTTTTCACAATCTGTGCTTCGCGGTGTGTGACCGAGTTGTTGGGAATGCCCATAATCAAACCGCGGCAGTTGGGCGAGCCGCAGTTGCAATGGAAGGGCTCCATGTTTTTATCGAGAAACTGGGCATAATCGAGTGTCAGCTCTTCGCCTTTTTTAACAGGGCGAAGCGCCACCACGTTCAACCCGTCATAAGCGCAGTTGGGATCGCAGCTGTGGTTTTGCGGCGCCCATTCAGTAGGGTCCGCATCCCAGATGATGAACACTTCTTTGCTGATGGGATAAGCATAACGCCGGAAATGTTCTTTGTCATTCTCATTCCAGTTTTCCATCACATGGCGGCGGGTGACAAGGCGCTGCGCTTTTTCTTCGCCATTAAAAATAATGGCGCCCTGCGGCAGATAACGGTTGGCATAAATGCCAAAGCCGGCAATGGAATTTCCCTTTACATCATAACATTTCTGCAAGCGCCGGTGGCGGTTCATGGCTTCACGAACTATCAGTTTTAAAAAACCGGCCTGGCCGATGCCGTCAAACTTCAGAATAAAATCGGCCGAGCCTTCATAGCCGTCGGTATAAAACACCGAGCAGGTAAAATTCACTTCGAGAAAAAAGATTTCCTTTTTATCATTCACCCTGAAATCCATGCGGGCATAGCCCATACCCCCAAAACCAAGAAAAATTTTCTTTGCCGCTTCACGCAGTTGCTTATCAATAGCCGGATCATCACAGGGAAAATTACAGTCAGGGTGCAGTTCCGAAGTTTTCAATGCATACGTTTTGAACTCCCGGCCTGCCGGAAATTTATATTCAACCGGTAAAAAAGCAATGCAGTCTTTTTCGTTATCCGGGTCGGCAGCCACCAGCACGGTAAACTCACGGCCGGCAATATATTCATCAATCATCAGCGGGCCGTATTCATCAATTATCTCCGCACATTTTGTCATCAGTTCTTCCCGGTTGTGCACCAGGGAATGCTCATCCACGCCAAGACTATCGCCGGCATGCGCCGGTTTTACAAACAGGGGATATCGTACATGCCGGATGGCGCTGTCAATTTCATCCAGCGAATCAATTAATGCATAGGCAGGAATGCGTACGCCTTCGCAGTACGCTACATATTTCATCAGCCGCTTGGGCACATCAAACAGTTTGGTGCCGGGCCCTGTTACGGGTATATTCAGCATATCTGCATTGAAGTAAATATCATAGCCGGGAGTTTCCCAGTCGGGGTAACCTTCGCAGAGGTTTACAAAGCAGTCGTATCCTTTTTTCTTCAGCTCTTTCAGCTGCCGGTGCGTGGTCAGCTTGCTGATGAGCACATGATCCATCTGCACTTCAGGCCATAAAGTGGAAAGATTGCGGACGGGATCGTAATACTGGTAATCAACTTTCGAATGTGAATAGTCGGGTTGCAATACACAAAGCTTCATACAATCTATTTCGTTGAACAATAAAAGCAACGGCTGTCTTTAATCCGGCTTACCGGGCAATCAGAGGGGCGGTCGTTTGGTTTTTCAGTTTAGTCTGCAGGGCATTTTCCAGCACTGCTTCTATCATATCGGCAAAATTTTCTTTACCCAGTCTTACCATGGCGCCAATCGAAGTATAGTTTTCATCTTCGCTGAGTCCGCATTGGGCATTTACTTCCAGCACATACATATTACCGGTGTTTTTATCCATGCGTATATCCACACGGCCATAGCCGGTGCCATGAACGGCGCAATAAGCCTCCGTGCCCAGCCTGCAGATTTCATCACGCAATGATGCATCCGGTGCATAATACTCCCACAGGTTTTCATATTCAATGCCGCCTACCGGTTTTTCTTCTTCGTAGGTATCCCACAGGCGGTCGAATGAAAGAAACTTTTCTTTATCGGGCAGCTTATCGTTAAACACTCTTTCCACCGGCTGGTAAATTTTCATTTCACCAGGCATATCGTAAGAGCCGGTAATGAAAACAGTGTATTCAGGCCCGGCTATAAATTTTTCAGCCACCAGCCCGCCGTAGGTAAAATCCCAGCCATGATAGCCTTTGTATAATTCACATGCCACCCGGCGCAATTCTTCATCATTGCTTACCACATTTTTTAACCCCAACCCCATGCTTCCACCCGATATAGCGGGTTTTATTATTACCGGGCAGCCGATAAGCCTGCAGATGCTTTCCGTATCACGTTTCGGGTTCAGAATTGCCCGCCATGGCGCCGTTGCAACACCGGCTTTATCAAAAGCCTGCTTCATGGTGATTTTGGAAGTAGTGAGATAATAATAGTCCTCTCTTGCGCCGGAATAAAGAAGTTGTTTTTCTTCGAGGTAGCGGATGACGGACAAGCCCGGCGCACCATTTACTTCATCGCCGTCGCAGAGGTTCATCACCAGTGGCAGGTGGCCATTGGCCGAATCGGCAATTTTATCAATGACAGTTTTATAATCATGCAAGGTAACATACTGCCACTGCCAGGGCAACCGCAATTCATTAAATGCCTTTTCAAATTCTTTGATGTTGGCATCGAAGTCGTAATAGTATTGCAGATTGGGATCGTCGGTTACCAGTTGGGGAGCCAATACCCACACATAATAAGGTTCTGCTTTCAGTAGCCTGTTATGCTTATGTGCATCCTCCATGCAGTATTTCAAATGGGGTTAGTTAAGCAGTTTTATTAAAACACTGTAAACTTAATTATAAACTTTATATAACAAAAAATATTGACCCTATTATTTATAAAGTTTACTGATAAACACACCCTGTTGCGGATAATGATTAACTTCAATCAAACCAATACATGATGCTTTACCGGTTCATGATACCCTGCCTGCTGGCGATTGCATCGTATGGCCAGCAGCTAAATATCATTTATATAATGAGCGATGATCATGATGCCGATGCCATCAGCGCTTATAATAAAACACTTATTTCAACCCCGAATATTGACCGGCTTGCCGCTGAAGGCATGTTGTTTACCCGTTGTTTTGTGGGCAATTCAATATGCTCGCCGGTGAGGGCTACGGTGCTTACGGGGCAGCATTCGCATCTGAACGGAATAAAAGATAACCGGACTCCTTTTGATGGCAATAAAACCACTTTGCCTAAACTGCTGCAGCAGGCCGGTTATCAAACCGCTCTTATCGGCAAATGGCATCTTCATTCATTGCCCACGGGTTTTGATTACTGGAAAATATTGCCGGGCCAGGGGCTTTATTATTCCACCCGGTTTATCACTATGAATAATGATACGGTACGGTATAATGGCTATGCCACCACATTGATAACCGATGAAACAATTGGCTGGTTAAAAGAAAAAAGAAATCCGGCCAAACCCTTTTTCCTGATGATGCACCATAAAGCACCGCACCGGAACTGGATGCCCGAGCTGAAATGGCTGCAAGCCTTCAGCAAAAAAACAATTCCCGAACCGCCCGGTCTGTATGCCGATACGATAGGCAAAGGCGCTGCTTTCAGGCACCAGCGGATGAGTATTCTTAATGATATGACACTTTGCACCGACCTGAAGATTGATCCGCAATACCTGGCCGATATACCCCATTTAAAACCCGACTCCAATGAAATCCGCAGTTATCATTTCCTGGTGAATACTATTACGCCGGAAGAAAGAAAGCAGATGCTGGAAATTTTTGCCCAACGAGGCAAGCTGCTTCAACAGCTGAAACCCGCGGGCAAAGACTTGCTCAGGCTGAAATACCAGTGGTATATGCAGGATTATCTTGCCTGTGTGGCTTCAATAGATGAAAGCGTTGGCCGCCTGCTTGATTACCTGGACGAAAGCGGTTTGGCTGAAAACACCGTGGTTATTTATACCAGCGACCAGGGATTCTTCCTGGGTGAAAACGGATGGTTTGACAAACGATTTATGTACGATGTAAGTATGCAAACTCCGTTGCTGGTTCGGTGGAAGGGTAAAATAAAACCGGGTTCGGTAAACAGTTCTTTGGTTCAGACCATTGATTATGCCCCCACCATGCTGGATATAGCCGGAGCAACTATTCCCGGCTGGATGCAGGGTCTTAGTTTATCATCTCTCTTAAACGGCAATCAAAATACATTACCAAGAAAAGAACTTTATTACCGCTATTATGAATACCCGATTGATCATTATGTTTTACCTCATTTGGGTATAAGAGAGCAGCGCTACAAACTGATTTATTTCCATACAGTAAACGAATGGGAATTTTATGATCTTCAAACTGACCCGCAGGAGCAAAACAACCTGGTTCGTTCACCGGCACACCGCAAAGAGATTGACCGGATGAAGAAGCTGCTGAATGAAGTAAAGCAGAAGTATAGGGACACCGAACCGGCCGGCAAGCTGAAATAAATTAATTTCCCGGTACAAACTTCTGATGTGCGTTATTTCTGGAAATTTTACCTGCAATTTGGCGGATGGAAAGCCGTGAATGAATTTCCTTATCATTTAAAAAAAGCAGTCATCATTGTGGCCCCACATACAAGCTGGAGGGACTTTTTAACCGGCATAGCTTTTCGTTCGGTGCTGAAAATAAAGCATGCCCATTATCTTGGAAAGGAAGAGTTATTCAAAGGTCCGTTTGGTTTTTTATTCCGTTGGCTGGGCGGCACGCCGGTTGACCGTTTCAGCCAGCATGGTGTGGTGGAGCAGGTAGTGGAAAAATTCAATAAAGCCGAAATGCTTTATATCGCTTTATCGCCGGAAGGAACCCGCAAAAAAGTGGAGCGGCTGCGAACCGGTTTTTATCATATTGCTAAAAAAGCCGGCGTGCCCATTGTGATGATTGGACTTGATTATGCAAAAAGAGAACTCAGCATTGCCGAAGCTTTTTATCCTTCGGATGATGAATCGGCCGACTTCAGAAAAATCATTGAATTTTTTGCGCCCGTAAAAGGTTATCATCCGGAAAAGGGGCTGGCGCATTTGCCGGATGAATATAATAGCTGATTATTTAATTTCTTCAAACACTCCCGTTTCTTTATTCTTTCGCACATTATCCCATGTGAAGCAGCGTCCATTCATGGCAATGTAAATACCGTGCGGCAGTGTTTGGGCAAAAGCCAGGGCACTGCCAAGGTTAAACAGGCCATCGCTGCTGCCGAATTTTATGGGTATCATGGCGCCGGTAAGTACAATGGTTTTGTTTTTTACCTGTTCGGCCAGCAGCCGGGCCGTATCTGCCATGGTATCGGTACCGTGGGTGATTACAATGCGCTTTTCCTCGCAATGGTTACATTGGTGGGCAATCAGTTCCCGGTCGTGGCTGGTCATGTCGAGGCTGTCAATCATCATCAGGGTGCGGATTTTTACCGGCACCAGGCTGCGGCCCATGGCCAGTAGTTCGTGCAGGTGCGTGTCTTTGAAATAAAGCTGGCCGTTCAGCTCATTGTATTCTTTATCAAACGTGCCGCCGGTGATAAAAATGCGGATGCTCATGTGAAGAATTTGATAGTGAAATTATAGAATCCGGCTGAGGCGGTGACATTTATGAGTGAAGATTACCCAAAATCAGCTGCCGCGATGTTCAAAATCATCTTTTGTTTTGTAAAAAGTGGTAACTTACTGAATGCCGGAATTTTTTAAGGCGAAATTCCGGGGGGTATGAAAAAATTATTATTGTACCCGGTCATCGTGATGCTGACTTTGGAAGCTGCGGCGCAGAAATGGACAAAAGAGTATGAGTTTGTAAATGAAGTGTTTTGCGGTTTGTCGCTGGTAGAAAAAAACGGCAAACAGGGATATGTAAATAAGGACGGCAAGGTAATTATACCATTGACATTTGATGAAGGAATGAATTTTTCAGAAGACAGGGCCGCAGTCCGCAAAGAAGGCAAATGGGGATTTATTGATACCGCGGGAAAGGAAATAACAAAAATTCAGTACACCGAAGTTTATTCATTCAGCGAAGGCAAGGCGGTGGTGGCTGTGGGTGAATCTTTCGGCTTCATTGACACGGCCGGGGCGCTGGTGATACCCATGCGATTCAGTAGGGTCTTCCTGTAAAAATGAAATCCACACCTGTCACGGATTTGTGAGAAAA
>CAYUJD010000056.1:0-24868 GCA_964444975.1 uncultured Chitinophaga sp.
GCGGCAGGGACCGCACCAGCTGGCCCAGAAATCAACCAGCACATATTTGCCGCGGAACGAACTGAGCGAAACGGTTTTGCCTTCTGTATCGGGTAAAGAAATTTCAGGCGCCGGCTTTCCCACCCACACAGCTTTTACAATCTGCGACTGAATGGCATCGCGGATGCTGACCATATCGGCCCGCCCGGGAAATTTAGTTATCATTTCATTGAACAAACCCACCAGTTCTTCGCTGCTGAAGGGATTCATCCTGAAATTCGGATTGTTGGCCTGCCCCTGGTAGGTGGCCAGAATAAACAAAGCCAGCGAAGGACTCCTTGCCTGCTGCACCGATTGCAGCGTGTAAGCTCTGAGTTTTTCCACCAGCTCTTTGCGCTTTTGCTCCGGGGCTGTATTGGCCGTTTCTGCTCCGGCAATATTTTTTAAACTGTCAAGCTGAATTTCAAGGCTGTACTTTTCCCGCATCAGCTCGCCTGATTTTCCCAGGTACTCTTTTATTTTGCTGCTTGCTTCAGAGCCCGACACCGAATAAAAATCATACCCTTTGCTGAAATCGGCCTCCACCTTTATTTTATCCGCATCATTCACCAGCGATACAAAAGCAAACTGCTCGTTGCCGAGGCGCAGGTTGAAAACGGTTTCGCCGGATACAGTGGTGTTCAGCTTAAATTTTCCATTGGCGTCAATGACCGAAGAGTCTTTCAGTACTTTCTGGCTGGTTGACAGCACTGATTCTTCCAGGTACACATTGCGGGCAGATGTGTTTTTTAAAGTGCCGCTTACGGTAAAAGATTTTTCTGCCGCCCCCTCCGTATTTTTTTCCTTACAGGAAACAAGAATAAAAACAGACGCTGTAATCAAACTAAGTTTACGCATAATTCTTTTATTTCAGGTTTTCAGTTTTTCAAGCAAAATTTCATTTACCACTTTGGGGTCGGCCTTACCTTTTGACCGCTTCATTACTTCGCCTACAAACATAGCCAGTAACCCCTTTTTCCCCTTGCGATACTCTTTCACTTTTTCTTCAAACTGTAAAAGTACAGCATCGGCAATGGGCTGAATGTAATCTAAGTTACTTTCCATTACGAGATTCATAGCAGCGGCCAGTTGTTCCGGATCAGCATCTGGTTTTGCTGCCATAGCTGGAAAAATTTTAGAGGCAGCAGCAGAAAAGCTGAGCTTATTATTTTCTACCAGCCTGATGAGCTTCAACAGGTTTTCGGGTTGCAGGGGAAACTCATCAATGGTTTTGTTCCGTTCGTTCAGCCAGGTTTTTACCGGCCCCAGCATCCAGTTGGCTGCCGCTTTGGCCCTGGCGGTGGTGCCATCATCCGCCTGTGCTGTATTACCCTGGCCAACGAGTTTTTCAAAGTATTCAGCAAAATTTTTTTCTTCTGTCAGCACCGTGGCATCGTATTCATTCAGGTGGTAATTGCTTATGTAATTACTGATCCTGTCTTTTTGCAGCGCCGGAATTGTTTTTCTTATTTCTTCAATAAATTCATCCGTGAAGTCAAACGGGGTAAGATCAGGTTCAGGAAAATAGCGGTAATCTTCAGCATCTTCTTTATCGCGGATGGAAAAAGTAGTTCCGGAAGCCGCATCAAAGCTTCTTGTTTGCTGGCGGATAGTTTCATTTTTTTCCAGCAATGCAATCTGCCGCAGGGCTTCAAACTCAATAGCCGTTTTTACATTTTTAATGGAGTTAAGGTTTTTCACTTCCACTTTTGTACCCAATTGCTCATCGCCTTTCAGCCGTACAGAAATATTGGCATCGCAGCGCAGGCTGCCTTCCTCCATATTGCCATCGCAAATTGCAAGATAGCGGACCAGCCTGCGCAGCCCTGTAAGAAAATTATAAGCTTCTTCGCCGCTGCGGATGTCAGGTTCGGTCACAATTTCAAGCAGGGGCACACCGGCCCGGTTGAAGTCCAGCGCTGTTTCTTCCGCAAAAACATCGTGAAGACTTTTACCTGCATCTTCTTCGAGGTGAATTCGGTTCAGCCGGATTTTTTTTTCAGTGCTGAGCGTTGAAATGGAAATAAAACCGCCCCGGCAAATAGGTGTAGTATGTTGCGATACCTGGTAGCCTTTGGGCAAATCTGGATAAAAATAATTTTTGCGGGCAAAATAATTCTGCTTTTCAATGGTACAGTGACACGCAAGGCCCAGCTTTACGGCAAAACCAACGGCCTGCTTATTCATTTTTGGCAGGGTGCCCGGGTGGGCAAGAGTGATGGGACTCACATTGCTGTTAGGCTCATTGCCAAACAGGGTACTGTCGCTGCAAAACAGCTTGCTGCGGGTAAGCAGCCGGGCATGCACTTCAAGCCCTACAACCACTTCATATTTTTCATTTGCCTGCATGGCGGATGAGAACGGCAAAAATACAATGCAAAACCGGAACGGCTGAGTGAACCGGTGTAAACAATTTTTTTTCTTTTAAATAAAAACCACGGCTCGTAAAAGACACGAGCCGTGGCGATGATTACGGATTTTTTATTGAATGAGTTTACAGGTCAGCCGTTTTCAGCCTGCGGGGCATTTTTACTTCAATATTCTGTGTCTTGCCGTCTCTTTTCACTTTCAGCTGCACGGAAGGTTTGTCTTTGCTTTCTTTTACCAGTTTAGCCACTTCATCGGCGCTGTTTACTTCTTTATCGTTGAAATGAGTGATGATGTCGCCCTCTTTCACACCGGCTTTGGCTGCATTGCTGTCATCATCCACTTCAATTACTTTCACACCTTTACCTTCATCCGTATCCTGAACAGAAAGTCCAATTCGCGGTGAGCTGCCCGACCAGTACCAGTTTTGCCCGGGAGTTCTGGGTATGGTTTGTATGCGTGGGGTGTACAAATCTTTAAAGTCATACTGGGGAACTTCCATTTTGAACCGCTGACCTGGTGTGATGGCCAGTGAAGATAAGCCCTTCCACTTACCCAGCTCGGCCGAAATTTTCTGTTCCTTTTTGTCACGCAGTAAAGTCACAGTTACTTTATCGCCGGGTTTGTGTTTGCGAATGGCTTCTGTCAGGTCATCCGGATCTTCAATCTTTGCGTCATCTATTTTTTTAATCACGTCTCCTTCCTTGATGCCCGCTTTTTGTGCGGCGCTTTCATCTGTCACATCGGTTACTTTAGCTCCGCCATCATCAGCTTTCTCGGTTGTCACGCCCAGCATTGCCCGGTTTTCACCGGTATCATCAAAAAGCCTGAACGCATCACCGTCCCAGTTGAAATTCCAGTTGGTGCCAATCCGAGGTGCTGTAAGTGCATTTAAGCCTTCCAGGGTTTTGTATTTATTGCGGTGCACTTTTATTTCACCGTCCTTATACTCATCGGCCGGCTTGCCGTTGATGGTGATTTTATCACCGCTGATTTCAATCACCACTTTTTCTTTATCATCACCCTTGCGGGTAATGATGATCTGCTCCACCTCCTTTTTTTTCTCTTTCTCTTTTTCTTCCTGTGCTAAAGCAGGAAAAGAAAACGTAGCCAGCAGGGCGGCTATGGCAAAATTTATTGCAATTCGTTTCATAATCTGATTTTTTTAGTTCTACGTTTTTTTTCGTAGGCCAAATATAAGGACATTTCTCATATTACGAAAAGTTTCGGAAATGTTAAATGCCTGGATCTGTTTGGGTGGCTGTATCAGCGGATGACCGGGTTTCGAATTTCATAGAGCCTCACCGGGTAGCCATCCACTTCATCCTGGCCAATCCAGCTCATTCCTATTTTTTCGAGCACCCGCCAGGAAGCAATATTCCCTGCCTCTGCCCTGCCCGTAATGCACTGAAGATTCAGTTTTTCAAATCCATACCTGACGGATGCAAAGGCTGCCTCGGTGGCAAAACCTTTTCCCCAAAACTCTTTTTTAAAACGGAAACCAAGATCGGTTTCACTAAGTTCGGGGCGGTATTTTAATCCGCACCAGCCCATGAATTGTAGCGAGTGTTTCTGATGGACTGCCCAGCGGCCATGGTTGTAAAGGGCATATTGGGGTAAAATATTTTTCTCAAGAACTGCAGCAGCATGCTCAATGTCTTTTACAGGGTCGTGGGTGTATCGTGTCACATCGGGATTAAGATTTAAATCGTAAATAAGCGGTGCATCATTTGCAGTGAAAGTGCGGATTAACAGCCGGCCGGTTTCAATGACAACATTCATTATGGTAAAAATACTGATATGGCCGGGTAAAATTCCTTACCAGTTCGTGGTATTGGTAAATTTTTTAAGTTTCAGTTTTTTTGAACCCTTCTAACTGCTTCAATATATTGCTTATGAAAGAACTGTTTGTTATAGTCGCTCTGATAGTTTGCATTGTGGCCATCACATTAGCCATCCGGATTTACAGGGAAACTCCTAAAATAAACAGAAAGATGGAAGATGACTGATTGCGGTGTCTTTCATTAAAATTTTTTTATCCGCCCGGGTGTATCAGCGCCTGTTACAAGGCCATGTACTCCGGCAGCCACTGCAAGGATAACTCCGGCCATTGCTTCATAATCCAGGGTTGCGGATTCATCGTCGGGGGTATGATAGTATTCATCTTTAGGCGAACTGAGCATTATGGTATGCGCTGGAATTCCTTTTTTTGCAAACGGGTAATTATCTGAACGCTGAAAGAGAAAACTTCCGTTATACGGATCAGGCCTGAAATATTTTTTTTCTTTCTTATCCTGGTGCAGCTGGTAGTTGCTGTTCAGAATTTTTATTAAATCAGATTGTTCATGCCCGGTGACATAAGGCCTGGAGGAACTGTAAGGTTTCCGGCCAATCATTTCGATATTTATCATCGCAATTATGGAATCCGGTTCTATGTTTTCGGCCAGGTATTGCGAACCGAGCAACCCAAGCTCCTCGCCGGTAAAAGCAATAAAGATCAGCGTCCGTTCATTGTTGTTTATTTCTTTTAAAAACCTGGCAAGACTGATGACAGCAGCCACGCCTGAAGCGTTATCATTTGCCCCGTTAAAAATTTCATCCCCTTTTTCCACCACAGCATTTCCCCCGCTGCCCGGATAAGGATTTGTGTTGATGGTACCCACATGATCGTAATGCGCTGAAAAAATAATCACCTGCCCCGGCCTGGATTTTCCTTCGATGGCGCCCATCACATTCAACCACGATGGTTTTATTTCCATAAAAAAACCGTTGTTACCTGCCACATGACTGAGCCCTGCTTTACGGAATTCATCAGCAATGCAGAGAGCGACTTTCAGGTTGCCGGTAGTGCCAGTATATCTACCTTCAAGACTGTCTGAAGCGATAACTTCTACCATGCGGCGAAGTGAGTCGGGATGAAAAAAATGATAAGCGGGAGAGGATTGCCCTTGCAAAAAATAACTTATTAAAGCAAAAATGACTGTTGAAAAAAACTTTTTAACAAGCCGCATTATAATAGCGCCTTTACTGTTTCAATTACTTGCCTCAGATTGTTTGCATCCTGCCCGCCTGCAGTGGCCAATGTTTTTTGGCCGCCACCGCCTCCTTTTATCAGCGGCGCCACATGTTGTTTTATGATGGCAGAAGCATCCAGCTTTTTTGCAGCCACCACTTTTTCATCAATGCTGATAGCCACCGAAGGCTTGCCGCCGATATTGGCGCAAAGCACTACCACGTAATAGCTGAGATTATTTTTCAGATCGTAACAGATTTTTTTCAAGGCATCGGGATTGCTCACTTCCACTATCTCGCCGATGAAGTTTACTGAATCAATGGTTACATCCTTTTGAAGCAGTTCATTGCGGATGCCCACCAGCATCCGGTTTTCCATGTGTTCAATATGTCTTTTCAACGCGGCGTTTTCATTCAGTGTGTTTTCCACTGTTTTCAGTACTTCCTTTGGGTTTTTAAACTGCTCTTTTATTTTTCCGAGCAGCTCCAGCTGCTGATTGATGTATTGCTCCGCCGCTACACCGCTCACTGCTTCCATGCGCCTGACCCCGGCGGCTATGGCGGTTTCAGAAGTTATTTTAAAATATCCCAGCTCGCCGGTGCTGCCCACATGTGTGCCGCCGCAAAGCTCCACGGAATAGGTGGGGTCAATGATTACAACCCGCACCACATCGCCATACTTTTCTCCAAACAAGGCCATGGCGCCCATCTGTGTGGCTTCTTCTTTCGGCATTTCTTTTATTACCACAGGAATATTATCCCTGATTTTTTTATTCACCATGGCTTCAATGGCGGCAAGCTCTTCATCAACCGGTTTTGCAAAATGAGAAAAATCAAAGCGGAAATACTCATCATTTACAAGGCTGCCTTTTTGCACCACATGAGTGCCCAGCACTTTCCTGAGCGCTGCATGCAGCAGGTGTGTAGCGGAATGATGAATGGCAGTTCTTTTTCTTTTTTCCGCATCCACTTTGGCAATCACCGGGCCACTTAAATCAGCAGGAATGGAATCGGTGTAATGAATGATTAAATCATTTTCCTTTTTAGTATCCGCAATTTCCAACTTCGAACCGCCAACTTCCAGCCAGCCTGTATCACCCACCTGCCCGCCGCTTTCGGCATAAAAAGGAGTTACCTCCAGCACCAGTTGATATGCTTCATTCCCTTTCCATTTTATTTTCCGGTACTTCACTATTTTGGTGGTTGACTCCAGTTCTTCATAACCGATAAATTCATTCCGGGCAAAATCATCCAGCACCTTCCAGTCTTCAGTTTCGATGGCAGTGGCGGCGCGGCTGCGGTCTTTCTGCTGCTGCATTTCCTGTTCAAAACCGGTTTCATCAACCTCCAGTTTATTTTCATGAGCAATCAACCTTGTCAGGTCAATCGGGAAACCATAAGTATCGTAAAGTTCAAATGCCTCTTTGCCGGATATGTTTCCTGCGGATTGCACAGATGGTATGGAAAGAATGTCTTCCATCCGTTTCAAACCTTTTTCCACCGTTCTCAGAAACGCTTCCTCTTCCTCCTTCACTACCCTGCTTACAAAATCTGACTGCTGGTGCAGTTCCGGGAAAACATTTTCAAATTGCCTAGCCAGCACCGGTATTAACTGATAAAGCAATGGCTGTTTGTAACCGAGATAAGAAAAATAATACCGTACAGCCCGGCGAAGAATCCTTCTTATCACATACCCTGCGCCTGTATTAGAAGGTATTTGCCCGTCGGCAATAGTGAATGCTATAGCCCGAACATGATCGGCAATAACACGAAAAGCAATGGCTTGTTTTAGATCACTGCCATCATATTTTTTGCCGGTTATTTTTTCAGTAACAGCGATGGTGCCTGTAAATATATCCGTATCATAATTCGACAGTTTACCCTGCAGCACCCTCACCAGTCTTTCCAGACCCATTCCCGTATCTACATGCATTTCGGGCAAAGGTTCAAGGCTTCCGTCTTTTAGCCGGTTGAACTGGATAAATACATTGTTCCAGATTTCAATTACCTGCGGGTTGTCTTTATTCACCAGGTCTTTCCCGTCCAGCTTTTTTCTTTCTTCATCGGGCCGGAAGTCCACATGAATTTCGGAGCAAGGGCCGCAAGGGCCGGTATCGCCCATTTCCCAAAAATTATCTTTTTTGCTGCCCATCAGTATCCGGTCTTCTTTAATCCACTTTTTCCATTCATTGTATGCTTCGTCATCTTTGGGTAAATTTTCTTTGTCATCGCCTTCAAACACGGTGACATACAGCCGGTCTTTGGGAATCCGGTACACGTCTGTCAGCAGTTCCCAGCTCCATGCTATGGCTTCTTTTTTGAAATAATCGCCAAAGCTCCAGTTGCCCAGCATTTCAAACATAGTGTGATGATACGTATCAACACCTACTTCTTCCAGGTCGTTGTGCTTGCCGCTTACACGAAGACATTTTTGGGTATCGGCCACCCGTTTCCATGGCGCCGTCTTATTTCCCAAAAAATAATCCTTGAACTGGTTCATACCTGCATTGGTAAACATCAGTGTGGGGTCGTTTTTAATCACTATTGGCGCCGAGGGTACAATGGTATGACCTTTCGATGCAAAAAAATCCATGAACTGCTGCCGTATGGCACTGCTGGTCATCATAAATAAACCGGTTGATTTTTGCTTTTTATAAGACTATATTTGTCTTCCCTGCAAAAGTGGCCAAAGGTAATAATAAGCCGGCAGTTGACTGATAGCCGGAAGGCCCGGCTCAAAAACCAGCATCCATTAATACCCACCTGGAACGACGAGCTCAATGAAAAAAATCAAATATTATTACAACACGCATACGCTGCGGTACGAAAAACTGGAAACACCGCTGCGTGTAAAGCTGCTGCGTATATTTGGTTTCCTGGCTGCTGCCCTGGTAACGGCGGCGCTTATTTCTTTTGTGGCTTTCCGGTTCATCGGTTCGCCCAATGAAAAACTGCTGCGCAGCGAAAACGAACGCATGAAAGACCGTTTCCGCGAAATGAGCCAGCAGATGAAAAACATGGAGCAGAAGATGAAGGAACTTGAAACCCGGGATAATGATGTGTACCGCTCCATCTTTGAAGCCAACCCTATTCCTGACAGTGCCCGCGCCAAAGAACTGGAGAAGCAGCAGCAGATAGCTAAAGTGGAAGGCATGGAAGAAAGCGATCTTATTAATTCCATCGCCGAATCGCTTAACAACCTGGGCAGCCGCATCAGGGCGCAGCAGGCATCGTACAACGAAATAACGGGTATGGTGAACAATAAAGAAAAACTGCTGGCCGCCACACCTGCCATTCAGCCTGTAAGCAATAAAGATCTCAAACGCATAGCTTCCGGATTTGGTTACCGCATTGACCCGGTGTATAAAACCGTAAAGCTGCACCCGGGTCTTGATTTTACTGCCCCGGCAGGCACGCCTATTTATGCCACTGCCGACGGTGTGATTGAATTTGCCGGCAACAGCGGCGATGGTTACGGTAATCACATTATCATCAATCATGGTTTCGGGTACAAAACGCTTTACGGGCACATGTACCGTATCAAGCTAAAGCGGGGCCAGCGGGTGGTGCGTGGCGAAGTAATCGGCTGGGTGGGCAGCACCGGTAAAAGCACCGGCCCGCACTGTCATTACGAAGTAATCAAGAACGGCATCAAGCTCGACCCGATTTATTTCTTCTACAACGACCTCACACCCGAACAGTTTGACCGGCTGCTGAAGCTGGCGGCGGCATCGAACCAGAGTTTTGACTAAGGCAGGAGAGAATGGCATGATGGTTTGATTCCTGTCAGAGTCACCTGGTTTGGCAGGTCATTATACATTTAAAATTTGCATGGGCTCATATGGAATTTGCATTAATTCGTAAAGAAAGGCTATGCATTCATTTCGCAGAGTCAGGACATGCCTTGTCTTTACTACGTACACATCCCTCACGATAATCATTAACCTTCCAACAATCAAACCATTCTGCAATGCAGAATTATTTATTATTCGCCCAACTTTTCCACACTATTCAGCTTCCGTTGCCCCGAACGTTCGGGGCTCCGTTCAGGGTTCTTATCTTTACTGAGCAATTATGAGCAAATCACTCTCACAAATCACCTTCGATTTTTCTGCAGCAGAAGAAAAAGATGTAAAAACTGCGGAACAGGAATTGCATGTACACCACAGAGCTCAGCAGGAGGTGCAGGAAACAATCTCACAACCGGAAGCAGAGCAAATAATGCAGGAAACACCGAAAAGAAGATCGCCGAGGGGCCGCCTGTCGCTGAAAGAAGTACACCTGAATGCCGACCTCATCCAGATTCCGCCGGATGAAGAGCTTTTTAAAAAACAATACTACTCCATCGGTGAAGTGGCCAAATGGTTCCGGGTAAACCAGTCTTTGATCCGCTACTGGGAAACTGAGTTTGACATACTGCAACCGAGAAAGAACCGCAAAGGTGACCGTTTCTTCCGGCCTGTGGATGTAAAAAACCTGGTGCTCATTCACGACCTGCTGCGCCGCCGCAAGTTCACCATCGAAGGCGCCAAGGAGTTTTTAAAGAAAACCAAAAATGCCGAAGAGAAGTTCGCCATGATTCAGTCGCTGCAAAAAATCAGGTCTTTTCTGAATGAGCTGAAGGCGGGCCTTGGATAAAATCACTGTTCCAGTTTTCCAGAAATTTTTATTTCGTTGCTTGCCCCGGCCAGCTCAATCTTCATTTCTTCCATCAACCTGAGTATTTCCAGGTTTTTCTGCTGCTTCAGGCTGTTGAATTCATTGATGGAAACCGGCGCCGTAAAAAAGTCAGCGTAAATCAGGAAAGCATTGGATTTTATTTCCATTAAATAAACTGACGTTTCCTCAATCTGCGGGTGATTCATTTTTATTTTCACCGCATCAATAAACAACCGGAGTGTTTCAACAGAAATATTCACGCCGATTTCCAATCTTATTTCCGCCTTGCGTTGTGTCCGCAGACTCAGGTTGTCGAGAATACTGTCCACCATCTGCTTGTTGGGCACGGTGACAAAAGTTTTCTGGTCGGTGCGGATGCGTGTGCTGCGCAACCCGATTTTTTCCACCGTGCCGGTTATGTTCTGCACGTGCACCAGGTCGCCGATGGTAAAGGGTTTATCAAAAAAAATGATAAACGAAGCAATGAGGTTTTCAAGGCTTTCCCTTGTTGCCAGCGCAATGGCCGCCGTGGCAATGCTGAGGCCGGTAATGAAACTGCCGATGCTGAACCCAAAGCCAAACTTCAGAATCATCAGCACACCAAGAATGCCGATAACCACTTTGAAAAAATCCTTGAAGAAGATGATCAGCTGGTTGTCGGCCATGTCCGGTGTCAGGTCAGCTTTTTTTTCGAGCAGCAGGGCTATGAAATCAATGATGCGCAGCAGCAGCCATATAAAGGAAATGATAAGTATGATGCTCCCGAGCGACTGAACAATTTCTTTGGTAGTGGCCTTATACACTTCCACATTCAGCGCAGCGGGAAAATGGAGCTTGTGCAGCGAAACAATGGAGATAAGTATCAGCAGGAACAATCCCAGCGGCTGCGCCACCAGGCCGGAGAATGATTTCTTGTCCACATCTTTCCAGATTTTTTTTACCACGCCATAAATAAGCCCCGCCAGGTAGCGTGAAATAAACCGCCTGAGCAGCAACACAAACAAAATGACGCCGGCCACAATTGCATAGCTCCGGACAGTGTTGTCAAAAAATATCGTATCGAAAACATCATTCATGTCTTACTGTTTCGCCGCAAAAGTAATTAAGAATGCACCTCAGCGAAGCCGGTAAATTTCCAGCACATTTTTTTTCAAAGCATAGGCTCTTGATGGAGTAAACCGGATGGACAGCGCCTGGCGGAACGGCGACGGTAGTTTTACTTCTTCAGTAAGAAAAATGGCGGGCTGGCAGCGCAGCAGGGAATCGTTTCGGGTGCCGAAAAAATATTTGCCTGACACCTTAAAATTTTCCCAGCCGGTCAGCGGAATGCGGTTTTTCAACGTACCGTAATAATCAAAAACCAAAACCCCTTTGTTTTTATCGTACAGGTAAAGCAGGCCGTCCTGGTCGCTGATGGAAGTAAATGAATAGGACTCGCCAAACAGCTGGCGGAAATCGGAAGTGGCAAAAAGCAGCTTGCCGTCTTCATCAATTTTTTTCAGGCGGTGTTCAAATTCATCGTAGAGCCAGATTTTGTTGTCGTAACTCAAACCGATGGCCTGTACCAGAAATATATCCTGCTGCCGCAGGTCAATACTGTTGCGGATATTCAACAGGCGGTCAAGCACCACAATGGTGGAAAAATCCTTGTAATACAGCAGCACCCGCAACGGGTTGGAAACATCAATGCAGGAAACCTTGCCCGTCTTTCGCACATTATTAAACACGGCTACCGAATCGCCGTTGGCATCCAGTTTTTTCAGCTGGTCCGATGAATTAACGAGGTAAACATTATCGAGATTGTCAACCGTAAAAGCTGTGATATCGCCGCTGATTTTTTTTAAAAAGCTGAAAGCAGTGTCGCCCTGGGCCTGTAGGCAGGTGCAAGCCACCATCATTAATTGAAATATGCAAAATTTTTTCAGCATTTACCTGCGGATGATTTTTTCATTTTGATTCAAATAAGATCTCAGTTGTAAATCATTGCCGTCAAAAACTGCGTAGGTGTAATAATGTATCCAGTCGCCAAGGTTAATGTAGCGTGAAGCCTCACCCCCGCCCCCCTCTCCGTCAGGTGAGGGGTTGGGGGTGAGGTTAAAATCAATAGCAAGGTGCCGGTGTGCAAAAACAAAATAATCGAAATGCTTTTGTTTTAAAACTCCCTTACAAAAAATAATCAGCCATTCTTTATCCTCGCCAAGGAAAACTTCTTCTGCTGCACCTGTCTGTGCCCGGCTTCGGCGGCTCAGGTAATTGGCAAGCCCCATGCCGAAATAAGGCGGTAGTATGCCAAACATCCATTGACAAAAGGGGTTGCGGAAAATTTTTTTCAACAGCTTATATCCCCGGTCACCGGGGCCCAGCCCGTCGCCATGGCCGATGAAAAATTTTTTACCGTTCCGTACAAATTCTTTCGGTTCAAAATAAACCGGCATATTCAGTTCTTTCTGAAAATAATCTTTCATCCACATGTCGTGGTTGCCCACAAAGAAATGCATGGGGATACCGGCATCACTGAGTTCGGCGAGTTTTCCCAGCAGCCTTACAAAACCTTTCGGCACCACTTTGCGGTATTCGTACCAGAAATCGAACATATCACCAACAAGGAATATTTCAGCCGCATCAGTTTTTATTTCATCAAGGAACCTGACTACCTGTTTTTCCCGCTCAAGGCTGGATGCCGCATCCGGTGCGCCGAGATGAAAATCGGAGAGGAAGTAGATTTTTTTATCGGGGGGAAGGGTCACCAAACGAAATTATTTCTTTTCTGCCATGTACTGCAACACATCGCCTGATTCAATAACCGGTTTGCCGCTTACATCGCCATTGTACCAGTAAATCCATGCAGTGGTTGCCTGGTTGTTGCTGTACACTTCGGTCAATTCGCGGCGGTAAAGCTGCACTTCATCAAAGGCCACATTCACACCTTCGTAATCATCGAGCTGGGCCATGGCCCAGGCAAATTCGCTTTCATTCCGGATGCGGTAAAGTTCTCCAACGATAAATTTATTTTTATCTGTTGGTTTGCCGCCCGGGTAGCTGCCCAGGTCAAAGAGTTCGCCTTTTACTTTTGCCTCCCCTGCCAAATCGAAATAGCGGCTGATATACTCATAAGCCGGGCTGCGGAAACCGCTGCGTAGCGAACCGTAAACGAACAGCTGGTAAACCTGGGGATTGTTCATGCAATAAAAGTACGAAGGTAGAAGTTACTACGCATCCACCAGGAAGCAATACACTTCGCCGGGCCCATGTACGCCTACGACCAGTGTTTTTTCAATATCGGCAGTGCGGCTGGGGCCCGTGGCAAATGTGATGAGCGAAGGAAGTTTGTGGCTGTATTTTTCTTTCAGCAGGCTCAGCGCATCTTTTACATCGTACACCAGCTGGCTGGTAAAAGCAATGCAGATATGCACCGGTGCATACACGCTGGTGGTTCTTCCTGAGGGCTGCGCAGCGCTCATCACAATGGAGCCGGTTCTTGCCACCAGGCATTCGCAGCCTGTAACACAGGCATGGCAACCGGCAAGATCAGTTGACACAAATCTTTCTTCAACGGAAATGCCGGCGAGCTGCTTTAATTTTTTTTCCACGCAATAAATCGTTTGCCAGTCCCGCTTTTTTACCAGGCTGCCGAACTGAAAAGCCAGTTCCTGCTGGTTGACACAAAAAATAAACCGGCCCTGCAGCGCATTGAACTGCTCGGCAAATTCCACTTCGAGATCCTGTTTCGACGGCTGAAACACGGGCTGGTTTCCTTCACTTTGCGGAAAAGGAATAGGCGTTGAGTGACTCAACGCCTGCCGTATTTTTTTCAGTATGGATTCTTTTGATGGAGAAAATTTCATTCCCGGTTGTTTGGTTATGCCGGCAGGGGAAATATACCCGGCCCGGTATCCGATGCCGTTTCAGGTGATTTTTTTTCTGCTGGCTTCTCCACCGGCTTTGCTTCTTCGGCCGTGGCTTCAGTCACCGGCACATCCAGCACCTTTTTCTCTTCAAAGGGACGTTTCCCTATCAAGGCTTCCACATCACTTTGAAACAACACTTCTCTTTCCAGCAATGCTTCAGCAAGCGTTTTCACCTGCTCTTTTTTCGCAGTTAATAATTGTTTGGTTCTGTCAAAAGCGCCATCTATCAGCTTACGTACTTCTTCATCAATCAGTTTTGAAGTTTCTTCGGAGTAAGGCTTGGTAAAAGCATTTTCCTGCTGCGGATCATAAAAACTTACATTACCTATTTTATCATTCATACCATACACGGTAACCATTGCATAGGCAATTTTTGTTACCTGCTGCAAATCGTTTTGTGCGCCGGTTGAAATTTTATCAAAGAAAAGTTCTTCGCTGGCCCGGCCACCCAGCGTCATGCATATCTGGTCCATCAGCTGATCCGTGTTATACAAATACTGCTCTTTAGGTGTATACTGTGCATAGCCCAGCGCCGCTGTTCCTCTTGGCACAATGGTTACTTTCAGCAGCGGATAGGCATGCTCCAGGTACCAGCCGCAGATAGCATGACCGGCTTCATGGTACGCAATTACTTTTTTCTCTTCCGGCGAAATGATTTTGTTTTTCTTTTCCAGCCCGCCAATCACACGGTCCACTGCATCCTGGAAATCCGACATCTCCACGGAATGTTTTCCTTTTCTTGCAGCAATCAGCGCCGCTTCGTTACACACATTGGCAATATCGGCGCCGGCAAAACCCGGTGTTTGTTCAGCCAGTTTATGTATATCCACTTTTTCCGAAATCTTGATAGGCTTCAGATGTACTTTAAAGATGGCTTCACGTCCTTTCAGGTCGGGTTTGTCAATGGAAATCTGGCGGTCGAAGCGGCCGGGACGAAGCAGTGCGTTATCCAGCACATCGGGGCGGTTGGTGGCGGCCAGCACAATAATACCGGTGTCGGTTCCGAAACCATCCATTTCAACAAGCAGTTGGTTCAATGTGCTTTCTCGTTCATCGTTGCTCATCATGATATTTTTACCTCTTGCACGGCCGATGGCATCAATTTCATCAATGAAAATGATACACGGCGCTTTTTCTCTTGCCTGCTTGAACAGGTCGCGGACACGGCTGGCGCCAACACCGACAAACATTTCCACAAAATCGCTTCCGCTGAGGCTGAAGAAAGGTACCTGCGCTTCACCCGCCATCGCTTTTGCCAGCAGGGTTTTGCCGGTTCCGGGCGGACCAATGAGCAATGCCCCTTTTGGAATTTTACCGCCCAGGTTGGTATATTTCCTTGGGTTTTTTAAAAAGTCAACTATTTCCATCACTTCCACTTTGGCTTCGTCAAGCCCGGCTACATCGGCAAAGGTGATGTTCACTTTTGTGCCTTTATCAAACAATGTGGCTTTGGATTTACCAATGTTAAAAATGCCGCCGGGCCCGCCACCACTGCCCACACCGCCGCTCATCTTGCGCATCAGCATAATCCAGATGGCGATGAAAAGCAATACAGGTAATAAAAAATTCAGCACACCCGAAAACCAGTCTCTTTCTCTTTCGGCCTTATAAGGATCGTCATTTTCGGATGCGAAATAAACCGGGTTTTCTTTTTTGAAGTCAAGAATTTCATCCCTGAAACGGTCGTTGATTTCAAAATGAAACTGGGGTGGCCGTTCATCCACCTGCCCGGTAAGGTTTTTGGGTAAAATATGCTGGTAATACTTCAGGCTGTCTTTCTTAATAGTTACCCGCACAATTTTTTTATTGGTCACTTCCAGGTACTGATCCACGTGATGCTTCAGCAGCATTTGCTTAAAATCCCCCACTTTAATGGAAGTGGTTTTTTTGCTGAAAGGTCCGTACACACCAAATCCAATGAGTGTGGCAAATATGATGGCATATACCCAGTAGATGCTGAATTTGGGCCCCTTGCGCTTACTGTTATCGTCACGGTCGCGGTTCTGCTGAAACCGGGGCAATTGTTTTTCGTCTTTATTGTATTGCTCTGACATGTTTTTCTTTCTTCCCCTGCTGTTTAAAACGTTTTTTTGATAATTATGGTATCGCTGTTATTTTTAAAAAACACTTTTATTTTTTATTGTGATTCTCTACCATTGCATCGCTCCACATATCTTCCAGCTGGTAAAATTTTCTTGTATCGCCCAGCATCACATGAACCACCACATTTACATAATCAAGCAGCACCCAGCTCAGGTTCTGGTATCCTTCGTGATGGTAAGGAAGTTCTTTGCATTTCTTTTTTACTTCTTGTTCGGTAAACTCGGCTATAGCCTTTATCTGCGGCTGGTTATCAGCTTCGCAAATGATAAAAAAATCGGCCACCGCCTCGTTCACTTTTCTCAAATCAAGCGAAACAATTTTTTCTCCTTTTTTTTCCCTGATTGCGTTGATGATGGTTTTGATGATTTTAGAATTCTTCGTAAGCCGGGATATCTTTTTTTTCTTACGGGAAGTCAATATTTCAAGTTGTTCCAATAATGTTATAGTTTAAGGTTTGGGTTGCTGGTTGCTGGTTGCTGGTAGTTTTAGTTTGAAAATGTGTTTTATTCTTGAATTACCAGGAACTAATAACCAGCAACTAGTTCTTCCGGTTTTTACTTTGGAAAAACCCGTTTATTTTGCCAAAAATAATAATTAATTGCCACTACTCCCTGCCGACAATCCGATAGGAATGCCGTTTATTGAACTGCAATCAGTTGATAGTACCAACAAATATGCCATGGCGCTTATACAGCAGGCCGGGATGACGGAGGGTCATGCTGTAGCACATCCAGGAATGGTGATTTTTGCCCACGAACAAACTGAAGGCAAGGGGCAGCGTGGCCGTACATGGCGTTCACAAGCCGGAGCAAACATTGCCATGAGCATACTATTAAACCCTTACCCCCTAACAGTTTCCGATGGTTTTAAACTGAGTGCATGCACTGCAGTTGCAGTCCATGAATTTTTCAGGCGCTATGCAGGTGATGACACAAAAATTAAATGGCCCAATGATATTTACTGGCGTGACAGGAAGGCAGGGGGCGTGCTGATTGAGAATGTGATTGGAGGCGGGAGAGCCGAAGGCGAAAGGCAAAAACCTGAAACCTGGAAATGGGCGGTAGTGGGCATCGGGTTAAACATTAATCAAATTCTTTTCCCCGCTGATTTGCCTAACCCGGTTTCGCTGAAGCAGATTACCGGGAAAAATTTTGAGCCTGTTTTGCTGGCAAAGGAGCTTTGTTCAGTTTTCGAAAATTACTTTCAACTACTGACTGCAGGAAAGTTTAATGAAATTTTTAACCGGTACACGCAGCATCTTTATAAGAAAAGTGAAAAAGTAAAGCTGAAAAAAGGCAGTCGTGTATTTGAAACAACCATTAAAGCTGTTTCAGAAACCGGGCAATTGATTACCCGGCATTCAGTGGAAGAAAGATTTGAATTTGGAGAAATTGAATGGGTGCTTGCTTAAAGCTTACCCGCCCCAACCGCCTTTACTTCCTTTTGGCCTGAACAAAATAAAATTCCGCGAAATGGTAAAGGTCCAGCGAAAAGCGCCATCACCCCAGTTGGTAACGGTGCGTCGGATGAAACGGTTTTCCAGTATTTCTGTGGCATTGGTAAAGTTCAGATGAAAGACATGGCCTTCGGTTAAGATTTCGATGCCGATGCCCAGCGGGTCATAGAATTCTATACCCTGCGATTTAAAAAAATCTTTGCTCTCCTGCGACCGGAAGGGATGGAAATAATCGGCAAGAATGACAATTTTTTTACTGAGCGGCAACCGGATGGCGCCCCCCAGTGCAAAAATATTTTCATCATCGTTGGGCACCACATAGCTGGTATGCAGAAAGAGCGGGTTGAACTGAAGGCTTACCTTTCCGCATTTTCTTGCCAGCAGCAGCTGCACCACCTGGCTGTGGCGGTCGCCAAAATTTTCAAACGAAGTTTCCTGGCCGGTCGCCGGTGATCTTTTTTGAGCAGACACAACATCATTTACAAATAGCGTTAATGATACCGGCTGCCCTGAATTTTTTTCCTGCTGCTGCAAAAGCTGGTATTTCAATCCCAATTCATAGAGCTGCGTCACAAACAATCCCTTTGCCCTTGCCAGCACCAGGTTCAGTTTATCGCTCAGCCCCACCTGGAAACCGATACGGATATCGGTGGAGTTATCGAGACCGTAAAAGCGTCTTACACCGCCGTTGTCGCCGGCAATATCGCCAAAGCTGTGGCCCACGTTAAACTCCAGCACACCTTTGCGGTGCACTTCTGCCGATTTTGTATTAATCACTTTTTGCGAATGGAAAACTTTTACCGGCGGCTGTTCTTTTTTCTTTTCTTCCATGATGGTTACCGGTTCGTCCTGCGCATGGCTAATGATAAATGCAAAGCTGAAAAGGGTAAACAGAACGTGTTTCATACTTTTTTAATTAAGACTTTTAACAAATCGGGAGACCAGGTAGCGGGGTTGCTTATACTTACTTATTAAAATTAATAATAACCATAAAAAACCAAAAAACGAGCAATGAATTTTTCATTTACCCAGGCATGCTATCCCAGGCTTCCAGTATTTCTTCCGCATGCGCTTTGTTTTTCGGCTTGTGAAAAATTTTCCGGATCACTCCTTTTTCATCTATCACAAAGGTGGTGCGGAGAATACCCATGTATTCCCGGCCGAAAAGCTTTTTCATGTCATGGACGCCATACAAAGCGGCTATTTTGTTTTCCGTATCGGCAATCAGCGGAAAGGGAAGTTTGTATTTCTGTTCAAATTTCTTCTGCTTTTTTTCATTATCGGGACTTACGCCCAGCACTTCAAATCCTTTTTTCTTTAATAAAGAATAATTATCCCGGAGATTGCACGACTCGATAGTGCAGGTGGGTGAACCCGCTTCGGAATAGAAATACAAAATCAGTTTCCCGCCTTTGTAATCTGACAATGAAACTTTATTCCCATCCTGGTTTTTGCCGGTAAAGGCAGGAGCTTTATCGCCTTCTTTTAGAGTTACCATACCCCAAATCCCGACGTTTACAGTCGGGAGTATTTGTGATGTTATCAAATATGCAATTTCATTTTTTCTTTGAAGATGTTTTCGGTTTAATTTCACCCTTCAGGGGAATTGGGGGTTGATTTCTTTTAAACACCCATTTTTTTTCCGTCATATTTCCGGCCAGGTCTTCCACCTGCACTTTCAGTTCATGCACGCCGTAGGGACACTGCTCATCAAAAATATAAACATAATCTCTTGCCTTATCATTTGAAAACATCAGCCACTTGCCATTCAGTTCGGCACGGAATGACTTAACCGCAAAATTATCGGTTGGTGTAAAAACGATCCTGTTCAGCGGGCTGAGGTCAAGCGTATCTTTTCCTTCCCTGTACGGCTTTTTGGTTTTTACCGGTGCATTAATTTGCGGCGCCGTGGTATCAACAAATGCCTGGTAAATTCCCAGTACATCAAATTTTGCCGCCAGCCAGCCCACCTGCCACTCTGCTTTGCGGATTGACTTTTTTCCCTGCCACTCCCTTGTCATGATAATTTTATTCCTCATGTTTTCCGGAACAGGTTTTTCCGGATTTATCCGAACATAAAAACCAGTATGAAGCGGGTAAAGCGGATCGCCAAAGCGATGCCGGGCAGTGACAGAACCGGGAGGAAAAATGTGCTGCCTGTAATAAATAAGTGGTACCGTATCATACAGGCAATTGTCCGGCAGAAAAGCTTCGAAATTTCTTTCTTCAAAAATATTCACCATGCCAGGCTGCAGCAGTTTGCCTTCAGTGGACCGTTTAATTTTTTTTGCCAGGCTGTCGCTGTACTGAATTTCAAAAAAAAGTTCCGACAAATTTTCGTTGGCATCAATCACTTCAATTTTTACGGAGTGAATTGCCGTGTCGCCCGGTTCAATAATACCTGAACCTTCTATTTCGTGGTACACCGGCCCGCGGTAGCCGGGCAGTTTTGAAAGATGCTGCAGGTAGGGCCCGCCGCTGTTTTTGTACTTGCGGTCAATATGTGCATTAATGTAATCCGACTCGGGGTAGCTCAGGTTGTCGAGTAAAAACTCAAGCTGCGGTATCGAATCGTAATACAATACCGAACCATAAATCCCATTGGCGCCACTTGAGCCGTTCACCTGGTCGTAAGCGCCGATTGCGAAGCTTATTTTTTTATAGGCGGTTAAAATTTTCCGTGGCTTTGTAAAATAACCGCTGTCGGTTTTTACCACTTTCACCAGCGCAGGTGATTGCAAGTAAGTGCCGGCGCTGCGATTATAAAGGGCCAGCCGGTTAATTACCGGCGGCACATCATCAGCAACCAGGAAACCGAAAAGCTGGGGATTGAGCGACCGGCCGGATTCCGAATTGAGTATTTCAAAATGAAGATGCGGCCCCTGCGAGCCACCGGTATTACCGCTGAGTGCAATGGTGTCGGCTTTGCGTACCGGGAATTGGCCGGCAGTAAATTCCAGTTCAACCGCCCACGATTCCTGCACATTTTGTTTTTCCCTTACATATTTTTCCAGTTCCGGAAAAAAAGAATTCAAGTGGGCATACAAAGTGGAATACCCGTTGGGATGACGAATGACAAGATATTTTCCAAAACTTAATGCCCTGACCCCGGCACGAAGCACATACCCATCGGCAGCAGCCAGCACCGGAAAATTTTCTTTTTGGTTTGTTCGCAGGTCAAGCCCCATGTGCCAGTGATTGGGGCGCAACTCTCCGAAGTTCGCTGTGACAGCCATAGGTACAGTGAGCGGATTGCCAAAGTAACCCTGCGGGTATTTGGAAGAGTTGTTCCCTTGTGCTGTTGCCCCGGTTTGCCGGCAAAATAAAACCATCAAACATGCAGCAAGCCTTATTGTATTTTTGCCTTTTATCATTCGAAAGCAAATTAACTCAAAGCCTCCTTCTTCTTTTTAATGTTTCTTTAATTTCGGTGGATAAATTAACCATTATGACCAAAACATTCTTTACAAACACACTTGCTGCACTGTTTATTATACTGTTTCCTGCCGGCTGGCTACACAGCCAATCCTGCGTAGTAGATAAAGAATCCATCAAAGGGACTTATACCGGCGACTGCAAAAAGGGAAAAGCACATGGTAAGGGAAAATCAATTGGCTCCGATACTTACGAAGGCGATTTTAAAAACGGGTTGCCCGACGGGCAGGGAACTTACACCTGGGCCAACAAGAATTTTTTTACCGGGAAATTTGTAAAAGGGCTGCGTGATGGCAAAGGCATCATGACTTTTAAGACAGAAGGCGGCCAGGACAGTCTTGTGGCAGGATTCTGGAAGAAAGATATTTATATCGGGAAAAATGAAAGGCCCTGGCTGGTGCACAGCAAAACCGGCTCGGTGCGGTCAGTAGATGTGGAATATACTCCCGATAATGTCAACCGGGTGAAAATAATCATCACCACCACTACCGGGGGCGTCCCTTCAATCGGAGGGATATTGCCAAGGGCATCAGCCAGCAATATAGTTGTGATAAAGGGCAACTATGAAAGAAGCACTACCCTGGAAACACATTACAAAAGCACCGAAACCTCCCTGATGGAAGTGGTATTCCCTCTTCATATAAAATTTAATATCGGTTCTGAACAGGTGGAAGTAGAGTTTTTTGAGCAGGGCAGTTACACGGTGACGGTGTCAGTTAACCAGTAGTTAAAATAAACCTGAGGTGCCAAAAAAAGCAACAGACTTTTTTCTGTCTGCATGCAACAAAATATCCCGGTGGTTTGTCTTGGGAATGTAAGGTCCTGCCGGAAAATACCCGCTTTATGGTATTGCCTGTGAAAACCGATGATTGTAATTTACCCGTAATTATCGCATCACCATAAACCTTGACCGGATGAAACAGATTAATCACAGACTATTCATTGCCGCCATTGTAATGGGCGGAATGTTTGTCGGCATGGTAAAAGGGCAGGAAGCCCGCAGCCGCTGGGTAAGCAAAATGAAAACCCGCCAGGAAAACAGGAAACAAAAGCCTGCTGACAAAACCGGAGAAGTACCCCTCGACGACTATGAAATCGCTTCATTTCACCGCAGCTAAACTGCCGTCAGTTTCTAAAAATTAATTTTACATAGCTCGGCATCAAAATCTCCGTTTCCCTTACATTTGCACCCCGGGTAATAGTACCCGGTTTTTTTATGTCTCAACAATTGCTTGCCCAAAAATTAATACCCATCAATGCCGAAAGATACTTCGATTAAATCAGTGCTGATTATAGGCTCCGGCCCCATCATCATTGGCCAGGCCTGCGAGTTTGATTATTCCGGTTCACAGGCAGCAAGAAGTTTAAGGGAAGAAGGTATCAAAGTTATTCTTATCAACAGCAATCCTGCCACCATCATGACCGACCCGATGATGGCCGACCGGGTGTACCTGCTGCCGCTGACGGTGGAAAGTATTGAGCTGATACTGCAGGAAAATGAGATTGACGCCGTGCTGCCAACCATGGGCGGACAAACGGCGCTGAACCTTGCCAAAGAAGCCGAAGATCTTGGGCTTTGGAAACAATATAATATCCGCCTTATTGGTGTGGATATAAAAGCAATTGATAAGGCTGAAGATCGGGAAAAATTCCGCCAGTGGATGATTGAACTTGGTGTGCCTGTGGCACCGGCCAAAACGGCCAACTCGTTTCTCGAAGGAAAAGAATACGCCCAGGAAATCGGTTTCCCGCTCGTCATACGTCCCTCCTTTACACTCGGCGGCACGGGCGGTGGTTTTGTTTTAAATAAAGATTTTTTGGATGAAGCGCTGAACCGCGGCCTCGAAGCCTCTCCTATTCATGAAGTGCTGGTGGAAAAAGCAGTGCTTGGCTGGAAAGAATTTGAACTGGAACTGCTGCGTGACTCGGCCGACAATGTTTGCATCATCTGCACCGTGGAAAATTTTGACCCAATGGGTATTCATACCGGCGACTCCATTACTGTGGCGCCGGCCATGACGCTAAGCGATACGGCCATGCAGCTGATGCGCAATACGGCAATAAAAATGATGCGGGACCTGGGAAATTTTGCCGGCGGATGCAATGTGCAGTTTGCCCTTAATCCAGACACTGAAGAAATCATCGCCATTGAAATCAACCCGAGGGTGAGCCGCTCTTCGGCGCTTGCATCAAAAGCCACGGGTTATCCTATTGCAAAAATTGCAGCCAAGCTGGCCATTGGTTACTCGTTGGATGAACTGGAAAACCAGATTACCAAATCCACTTCAGCCTACTTTGAACCGGCGCTTGATTATGTGATTGTAAAAATTCCCCGCTGGAATTTCGATAAGTTCAAAGGCGCCAACGATACACTGGGGCTTCAGATGAAAAGTGTGGGTGAAGTGATGGCCATCGGCAGAAGTTTTGCCGAAGCTATTCAGAAAGCCTGCCAGAGCCTGGAAAATAACGCTGTCGGCCTGGGTTATTATGGCAAAAGCCTGATGCATGCGGAAGAAATACTTGCGCACATCAAAACACCGAAGTGGGATCGTGTGTTCCGCATCAAGGATGCGCTGATGATGGGTGTGAGTGTAAACACAATTGCCAAAGCCACGGGTATTGACCGCTGGTTTATTTATGAAATACAGAAGATTTGCAACCTGGAAAAGGAGCTTTCAAAGCACAAACTGGCCACCCTGCCTATCGGGCTGTTGCGGGATGCAAAGATGACTGGCTTCAGCGATGAACAGATTTGCCGCATCATGAAAGACGGTACTGAAGATGAGTTGTATGAGCTAAGAAAAAAATACGGCATCACCCGTGTATATAAAATGGTGGACACCTGCAGCGCCGAGTTTGAAGCCAAAACACCTTACTTCTATTCTTCATTTGAAAATCACCCGCAGCATATTTCGCTGCCAGTAAATGGCAATCTTAGTTCTAATGATTCGAAAGTAACTGACCGGAAGAAAATCATAGTGCTTGGCTCAGGCCCCAACCGCATCGGCCAGGGAATTGAGTTTGACTATTGTTGCGTTCATGGCCTGCTGGCTATAAAAGAATGCGGCTACGAGGCCATCATGATCAACTGTAACCCGGAAACCGTGAGCACCGATTTCGACATGGCCGACAAGCTCTATTTCGAACCGGTGTACTGGGAGCACATCTGGGAAATTATAGAACATGAAAAACCTCACGGCGTCATAGTGCAGTTAGGTGGGCAAACGGCACTAAAGCTGGCCGAACGCCTGTATAAAAAAGGTATCAACATCATCGGCACCAGCTTCGACAGTATGGATATTGCCGAAGACCGCGGCCGCTTCAGCGATATGCTGAAAGAGCTTGAAATTCCTTACCCCGATTACGGAACTGCCTACACAGTTGATGAAGCCATCCAGGTGGCAAACAAAGTGGGTTACCCGGTGCTGGTTCGGCCCAGTTATGTATTGGGCGGTCAGCGCATGCGCATTGTGATTAACGATGATGAGCTGGAAAAAGCGGTGGTGAGCCTGCTCAAACACATCCCCGGCAATAAAATTCTCGTGGATCATTTCCTCGACCGCTGCCAGGAAGCCGAGATTGATGCCATCTGCGACGGCGAAAAATTTCACGTGATGGGCATCATGGAGCATATTGAGCCCGCCGGCATTCACAGCGGCGACAGCAATGCCGTGTTGCCTGCCTTCAACCTGACCCCGCTGGAAGTGCAGGACATGGTGGATTATGCAAAAAAGATTGCACTGCGGCTGAAAGTAAAAGGACTCATCAACGTACAGTTTGCCATTAAGGACGGCAAGGTGCATGTGATAGAAGCCAACCCGAGGGCTTCACGTACCACGCCGTTTATTGCCAAGGCATACAATATTCCTTACCTCAACTACGCTACCAAAGTGATGATGGGTGAAATGAA
>CAYUJD010000057.1:0-24832 GCA_964444975.1 uncultured Chitinophaga sp.
GAATTACCGAACCCTGAACGGAGCGTCGCAAGGGACGATGATAGCAGTACAAAAGCTGACTTCAAAAAAATAAAAAAACCTCTTCTGACAAGAGGTTATAATAAAACAAAAATCTGTAATCAGAAATCCAGCCCCATGGCAAAATACCATAGCGGCTTGCCTTTGAAGAATCCGTTCATTTCCCAACCGGCATCGAGACGCAGGAAGTAACCGAGCAATGTGCTGCGGGCACCAAAACCATAACCGCCGGCAAAAGGCCCGATGCCCCCGGCTTTTATTTTCACCACTACAGGATTGTTCGGCAGGCTGTACAATACGGATGGCCTTTCTATCTTATCGTATGCTCCGTTCCAGGCAGTACCCAAATCAAAAAACTGCACCAGCTGGAAATTGCGCAGGAATGCATTGTTGATTGGTTTATTAAACAGGGTACTGAAAACCGGCAGGCGGATTTCACTGTTTATCACTACGGCATTATTGCCATTGGCTACATTCTGGTTGAAGCCCCGCAGGTTTACCGCCAGCGACTGGAAAGCATAATCCACATCGGGATCGGGTTGGTTGGCATCGTTGAATTTCGGGAAGAGCCAGTTGTCAACGCCGCCCAAGTAATAGATGATTTTTTCTGTGCCAAATGAAATATCGAAGGCGCCGCGTACAGCCCAGATGAGATTGCGGTAGATGGGCAGGTAATGACGGGCATCGCCGCCGATATTAAAAGTATAGGGGTTATCCTGCGAACCCACTTTGTTGAGGCGGGTATTCCAGTCAACATAAAACTTATACCGCAGACCATACCAGATGTTCAGCGCCGGGTTGATGGCATCGTCATGCACATACTCCATGTGCAGCAGGCCATAGTTATATATGGAATCTTTCTTTGATAAAGTGGTTGGCGGCAGGTTCAGGTCATCGGCCAGTATCACAATCCGGTCACTTCGGAAAGCGGCATTGAAACGGATGCTTCTTACCCGGTCGAAAGGATAGGCAACACTGCCCTGGTAAAGATTGGTAAACAGTTTGCTCACAAAATCACCATCCCTGTCGCTGTATATTATTCTTTGCGAGTTGCGGTAATAAGTGAGGCCGTAGTCAATTCTTTTTTTCAGGTATTGCGTACTCAGGATGTATTCGTTATCCTTCAGGTCAGTACTCAGGCGGAAGCCACCGGCAAATTTCCAGTCTTCAAACAGGTCGGAAGTGCCTACACGCAGTATTCCGTTAAACGGGTTTCCGTTGCTCAGGTTGATGGGCCCCGCACCGCCGGCATAGGTCTGGTAGCGGGTGATGAGCACATTGTTGTTGAAACCACTGACGATATAGTCGTTGAAAAACTTGGGTGGCCGGTATTCAAACAGCTTTGATTTTTTCAGCACCGGCTCCCGCTGCGGCAGCTGTACAGTTTCCACCACACGGCCCAGCTGCGATGTGTCTTTTCTCTCTTCCTGGAATTCATTCTGGAAAAAGTCATCCTGCTTTTTGGTTGAATCAGGCGGCGGTTTAATGTCGGTTTTGCTTTGCGAAAATTTTTCTTCTTCCATCACCTTCTTCATATACTCTGTAGGCCGGGCTTGAATGTTCCGGCGGCGCAGCGCATTTTCATCCACCCGCAGGCGATAGAGAAATTTATAATCGCCCTGCCGCACCACTTCGCTTACCTGCTGGTTGTCGCCGGCGGTGCGGGTTTCCAGTAAGCTGCTCTGGTAATTGGTGATAGGAAATACATAAGTAGAGTCGCTGGTGACTGAAAAGAATGCGACGGAGTCAATGTCGGATTTACCCCATTCCTTCAGCAGCGAATCCACCACTTCAATCGTGGGATTGCGCAGCACTTCATCGCCGATAAACACCAGCGTATCCAGCCCCGCTCTTTCCGTAGCAAAAAATCCGGCATAGCGGTTGGCAATCCCGTTTTCATTACTCACAAAAGTGAAATGTGATTGGTTGTACTGCGATGGATAGCGGGCATTGCCCTGCTTCATATCGGTGAGCTGGGAGATCTGTTTGAATTCTGAACGGTTCCAGTTGTCAACCAAAAAAATGTTGTAGCGGTTGCGGGGCAATGAATCATCGCTGCTGCCTGCTGTGGCCGATGGGCGGTTGCTGGCATAAATGATTCCTGTTTTATTCGGGAAGGCTACAAATGACGCATCGAGGTCATCATACACATCATTGGTAATTTGTTCTACGCTTTGTTTATCTATTTTATATACAAAAATATCCGTCTGCCCGCTTTTCACGGCGCTGAACAAAAGCGTATTGGCGTCGAGCATGTACTTCATGTCCTGCACCTGGTCAAACTGGTTCAGCTCCACGTTCACCACTTTGAAGCGGTTCACCACATCATACACAAACAGTTTTATTTTGCCTTTTTCCCAATACAGCACCGCCAGCCTTGAGCCCCGGCCATCCCATGCCATGATGGGGTAGTTGGGATTTTTTTCATCTTCCCTCGACCGGGCGCCGAACTTCAGCAGTATTTTACGGTTCACAAAATTTTCATTCAGCACCACGCAGTAGCGGCCCTGTTTAAATTCCACCACGGCATAGCTCATGTTGCGGGGCACCGGGTTGGCATTAAAGCGGATGAAATCTTTTTTCCTGGTTTCTTCGGTTACTGACAGCTGGCCTTTGGGCACCACGCGGCGGCCGCGGATATCTTTCAGGTATTTGTTGCTTTCTTCCAGCATGAAGTCGGCCAGCAGCATTTTGAATTTTTTCTTTTTGGTCACCCGGTTGCTGGCGGCATTCAGGTTGCGGTACACACGGGCCAGGTAAAGCATGTACGTGGTTTTGCTTTTACCATATTTATCGGCAATATAGCGCCAGAAAGCATGACCCGCCAGCAGCGGTTTTTCGTGGGCAAAATGGTAAAAGTTGTTGTAGCGTCCGCTCAGCAGCGCCGATTTCAGATCGTCGTCAAGCTGAGCACTCCAGTTTTCGGCAGCATAAGCGATGTAGCCGTCGGTTAGCCATTGCGGCAGATCGAGCAGGGCCTGGTTGGCGGCAAACTCGCCGAGGTCGTCGCCAAACAATACATTTTGCACCAGCACATGGGCAATGCCCTGGCGCACCTGGCGTTTCAGGTTTTCGTGGTTGCCGTCGAAAAACACCACAATTTTATTATTCACCAGCTTGGTCACGCCGCCCGTATTCTGCCAGTCAATACCCAGCCCGATATTGCTTTGCTGAAACTCATCAAAGTTGTTGTACACAACAATATTGGCCCGCCGCTGCAAACCGTATTCTACAAATTCTTCAATACTGGCCAGCTCTTCCTCGGCCACCTGCGCCACGTATTTACCCAGCGCCAGCCCGTCCTGGCTGAAGTATGTGTTGAAATTTTCACTCTGGTAAAATTTCCAGCTGAACTTCTGGTACTGCACCCGGTTTTTACCAAACTCTACCGTATTTACCTGTGCCGTTGTTTTCAGTGAGCAAACTGCTGCTGCCAGTAGTAGTAATCTGAATTCTTTCTTCATAAGATGCATAGCTGTTTCGTATCTGTATTCAAATCGGATTTTATTTTTATTTGGATGCCGGCTTCAGGGCCCTGGTTAAGCTTTCGTTGTGTCACTCACTTGTACGTTCAGAACGCTATTCAGCAAAAAAGCTTAAACCGGCAGAAAATTAAAAAGCGGGAGGAAATAAAAACTTTTTTCATCCACATCCTTTTAATCCTTAAAATCGTGGTTCTAAAGTACGGAAAACCGTTCATGTTAAGCGTTAAACAATTTACATTTAATCCGGTGGAGGAAAATACCTACGTTTTGTACAACGGGGCGGGTGAGTGTTGTATTATTGACCCCGGCTGTTATTTTCCGCAGGAAAAGGATGAATTGAAAAGCTTCATTGAGAAGAAGGGCCTGCAGCCGGTGCTGCTGCTCAATACCCATTGCCACCTTGATCATGTGTTTGGAAACAAGTGGGTGGCCGAAATATGGGGGCTCACGCTGCATATTCATGAAAAGGAAAAAGTCATGCTGGACTTTGCGCCGCAGACAGGGCAGATGTGGCAGATGCCGTTTGAGAATTATAAAGGAGAATTAATTTATTTAAGAGAAGGTACAACCATCAAACTGGGAGATGAAGAACTTGAAATCCGGTTAACCCCCGGTCATTCGCCCGGCAGTGTTTGTTTTTATCATGAGCCCGGCGGCTTTGCCATCAGCGGCGATGTATTATTTAACTGCAGCATTGGCCGCACCGATCTTCCCGGCGGTGATTTCAAAACGTTAATCAACAGCATCCAGACCCAGCTCTTCACTTTACCGGATGAAACCAAAATCTATTCCGGTCACGGGCCGGTGACAACGGTGGGGTTTGAAAAGATGAACAATCCTTTTGTAAAGACGTATTAAGCAGTTATTATTGAGAAAAACTTTCCAAAAAAAGGCAACCGCTGAAATTCCTTCTTCTCCACTTTCAAAATAAACAAAGCAAAAAGTAAAATAAAAAACAAACCAATAGCCCGGTTCACCCAAACATTTAATTCCAGCAATAAGAATGCCTGGTGAATACCAAAGAACAGTATGCAGATAAAAATATAGGCCAGCAGTTTTTTCCATGCATAAGGAATGGGATAATGTTTTTGACCAAGTAAATAACTTGTAATCATCATGAATCCATAACAAAGGATCGTAGCAATAGCGCAGGCTGTATATCCCCACACCGGAATGAAAAACCAGTTAAACAAAACAGTGATAGCTGCGCCTCCGAGTGTTATCCAGGCGCCGGTCAGATTGCGGTTGGTGAGTTTGTACCAGACTGAAAGATTATAATAAGCTCCAAGAAATATTTTTGCCACCATTAATACCGGCACAACTTTTAATCCTGTGTAATATTCCACATGCCTGGTGCCCATAAAATATTTCCAGATATCGAGAAATAAAACAACAGCAAGAAAGCAAAAGCAGCAGGCAATGATAAAAAACTTCATTACCCGTGCATAGGTTTTCGGCGCATTTTCATCAGTAGATTGCTTAAAGAAAAACGGCTCGGCGCCCATGCGGAATGCCTGTATAAATAAAACAATCAGCACCGCCAGTTTATAGTTGGCCGAATAGATTCCTGATTGCGAGAATGCCTGTTCTGTTGTGCCGGGATAAAGTTTCAGCAGCATGATGCGGTCAATGGTTTCATTTATCATGCCGCCAAAGCCCACAATGATCAGGGGCCATGAGTAGCGCATCATTTCTTTCCAGAAAGCCGGGCTTAGTTTAAAACGGAATTGAAAAAATTCTTTTGCCAGTAATAAAAGCGTGATGCCGCTGGCAGCCAGGTTGGCCAGTATCACATAGCCTAACCCGATCTTTGGATTATAAATGACCGCAAAAAAACTGTCGGCATTTTTTTCATAATCATTTTTACAAACTACCAGGAAAAAAATTACCAGCCCGATATTGATGAGGATGTTCAGGATTTTTATGGCAGCAAACTTTCTTGGCCGGCCGCTGTAGCGCAGCCTGGCAAAGGGCATTACACACAATGTATCCAGCGCCACAATCAGTATTACCCAGCTGATGTATTCCGGGTGATCGGGCAGCTCAAGAAAAACAGCAAGCCCGCCTGCTGATAACAGCAGCAATGCGGTAAACAGCGCTGTTGTGATTAGGATGGAAGAGGAGGATGTGTTATATACTTTTGATTCCGGCTGAAGCGATGAAAAACGGAAATAGGAGGTCTCCATTCCATAAGTGAAAACGATATTCAGAAAAGCGGCGATGGTGAACAGCGTGGTGATTTTTCCGTACGCTGCCGAAGCAAAAATGGTGGCAAGAATGGGAGTGAGCAGGTAATTAAGAAATCGTCCGAAAATGCTGCTCAGCCCGTACCAGAATGTTTGCCCCGCCAGTTTTTTAATTTCACTCAAAGGAATTGGGTTATGACGGCAAATTTACTCTTTAACGCCAGATTGCACAATGAGAAGGGCTTGCTAAAGCAACCCCTTCATTTCTTTATTGTATCTTTAACGAAAAAAGATCATGAAAAGAATGTTACTTTTCTTTTTATCAGCAGCGTTAACGGCCCAGGTCAATGCCCAGGCTTACGAAGACAAGATTGAATACAACAGGGAAAAACAGGCCTGCCTTGTGATGGAATATAAATTTCCGTCGGAAGCTGTGGAGAATGCATTTGTATCCAGAATGAATAAACTGGGATACAAAGGCCGGGATGAAAAGGGCATGTTCAATAAGGACAAAGGATTTACAGTATATAAGAATGCCACGATAGCCGAAATAAGCCCGGGTCGCTACGATTATATCATCAATATTGACCGCAAAAGCCGCAAGGAAAGTGATGAAACCATGCTCTATCTTCTTATTATGAAAGATGGCGCCAACGCTTTATCAAGATTGAATACCGATGAATTGGGCAAAGCAAAAGATTTTTTATACAACCTGCTGCCCGAAATAGATGCCGCCAGCCTGGAACTTCAGATCACGGCGCAGGAAGAAACGGTAAGCAAGGCTGAAAAAAAACTGAAAACCATGCAGGATGATAAAGATGAATTGGAGAAGAAAATAAAAAAGTTGCAGGACGACCTGGAAGATAATATTAAGGCCCAGGAAAAACAATCGGTCGAAATAGAAAACCAGCGCAAGGCGCTGGATGCGATGAAGGCAAGACGGAAAAAGAATTAATTACTGAATCTTACATCTCTCACCAGCGTGGAATCAGTCAATGCCCGCAGGAAAGCGGCCAAATCAATAATTTCATTATTAGAAAAACGGATAGGATTGGCAAGTAAAGGATCCAGCGTGGAGCTTTGCTGCACATGGTTGCCATAATGCTCGATGCAGGCCCGCAGGCTGTAGTAGCGGCCATCGTGCATATACGGATAAGTGAGTGAAACATTGCGTAACGAAGGCACCATGAATTTCAGCGAATCTTCTTTTTTGCCCGTCACCACCATTCTTCCATAATCATTCAGATAAGGATTCACACTGAGCCCGGTGTTGCGGTAAGTATAATCGGTAAACATGGGTTCAGGATGACAGGTGGCGCAATGGGTTTTATAAAGCTGGTAGCCCCGCTGCTCGTAATCATTATACACGTTCTCGCCCCGCTTCACCTGGTCGTATTTGCTGTTGGCTGTCAGCATTGACACGGTGAACTGTGCCAGCGCCTTCTGCATTCTTTCAATGGTGATTTCACTGCTGCCAAATGCATTCTTAAACATTTCCCGGTATTCTTCATCTCTTCTCAGTTTGCCAAGCACATTGCCGATTTCTTCCGCCATCTGGTTGGGTGCCTGTATGGGGTCGAGGCATTCTTCCTCCAGGCTTTTATATTTCCCGTCGGCATGAAATTCTTTTTTCCATGCAAGGTTGAAAAGCCCGGGTGCATTGCGGTTGCTGTGCTGATCGTTGTAGCCGTGGCTCAGGTCGTGATCATAGGTGCCGAAAACAGCCACCTGCTGGTGGCAGGATGCGCAGGGATAATTGCCGTCACGGGAAAGCCGGCCATCGTAAAATAATTTTTTGCCGAGTTGAAACCCTTCATCCGTCAGCGGGTTTTTTAAAAAATTATATACCGGCGGAGGGAAACCGCCGGGTACTGAAAATCCAAGCGGTGTTTTGCCGGGAATATCTTCCTGGTCTTTTCTGCAGGAATTAATAAAGAAGCTACCGGAGAGGGTAACAAAAAACAGTAATATGACCAGGCGCCATTTCATCGGCAGTAAAATTAGTTTATGGACAGGGATGGATTCACAGATTGCCGGGATTTATTTTTCTTCTTCCGCTTTTAATCTCCGCTTTTTTTTTCTTTGACTCCAGTCTTTTCTCTTTCGCTGCTTTACTGATTTTGGTAGCTATACGTTTTTTCTTTTTTACAAGGGCTTTGGCCACCAGGTCATTCATTTTGCGGATCACCGCTTCTTTATTTTCAAGCTGGGTGCGATGGGTTTGCGATTTCACCATCAGCCATCCTTCGCTGTTGATCCGGTTGGAAAGTTTTTCAGTAATATAGGCTTTTTGATCTTCGGTTAAAAGTTGTGATGCGGCGATATTAAAATAACCTGTCACAGCGGTTTCTACTTTGTTAACGTTTTGCCCGCCCTTGCCGCCGCTGCGGCTGGTTTGAAAAGTAATTTCGTTGCTTAGGTTAATCATTTACTCAGTTTATCATTTATCTTTTTTTGTTTATCGTTAAAGGGTCATCAAAATTAGTAACCATAAACGATAAGCTATAAACCATAAACATTTTAAATTGCAGGCATGCGGGCGGTAATACAGCGGGTAAGCAAAGCCAGTGTTGCGATTGAGGGGAAAATTCATTCAGCCATCGGCCAGGGGCTGCTTGTGCTGCTGGGCATTGAGGATGCCGATACGGATGACGACATTGAATGGCTTTCGGGCAAAATTGTCAACCTGCGCATTTTTAATGATGAAAACAGGGTCATGAATATTTCCGTTAAAGACACAAACGGGGAGATTCTTGTTATCAGCCAGTTTACATTGCATGCTTCCACCAAAAAAGGCAACCGGCCATCATACAGCAGGGCCAGCAAGCCGGAGTTTGCCATACCCATGTATGAAAAATTTTTGCAGCAGCTTTCCGGAGATCTGGGTAAGAAAGCCGGCTCAGGAATTTTTGGCGCTGATATGAAAGTGGATCTGGTAAACGATGGGCCAGTAACGATTGTTATAGACACCAAAAACAAAGAATAATGATTTTTTTTCAGCGATATATTTCAGTAGCGTTTATTTTTTCATGGCTGTTATTTTCAGCGTGCAGCTCCACCGGAAAAAATGCCTGCAATGATGAACCCCGAACCCTGACAAGCGGAATTTATTTTTACCTGAAAGACCGGGCGACGGGAAATGACATCCTGAATTATGGCGCATCCATATTGCCGGCACCTGATAGCATCAGGCTGAAAAATGCCGTAACAGGCCAGGGTTATCCGCTGTATGTAACAAAAGGCACTCATGGTTCGGTTGTATTTTCTCAATTCTATAACAGGCCGGCAGGTGTGGTGGATTCGCTGGAATTCCGCTTCGGCAGTTCGGTTCCGGATACCCTGATTCTTTTTACAGGCTTAATCAATAGCTGGCGGGGCGACGAGTGCCCGACCGTAAAAGACGCCGGTATCACAAAAGTTGTATTACGAAATGTGGTGCTGGTGGAAACAACAAACGATGATTCTTTTTTTACCATAACCAAATAACAACACTACTGCACCCCGATTTTTTCTGTGAATCTTTTCCCTTCTGCAGTTTCAATCATTAAAAAGCATATTTTTTCTTTGGTAGGGAAAATAAAAGTGTAGCTCGTGGTTTTTAAATCTTTTTCTTCAATAAACCGGTGCCCGCCGGCCGTCCATGCCATCACCGATTTAATATTCTGTTTTGCCTGAATGGTGATCTGCCGGCCGTTGGTTAATATTTTAAACGGTTTGACGGTAGATTTTGTTTCATCACTTCGCAGTGGTTTGGCCTGGGCATGAATAAAAGCAAATGATGTCAATAACAGGGCAAGCAGGAAGGTTATCCGGGTAGCTGGCTTTACCATAGAATTAAAAAATTGAAACGGAACAATTGATTTTACTGTTTCAAAGGGTAGGTCCGAAAAGTCAAATAATTCTTTTAAAAAATCATTCGGAAGGGTACAGCCCTGAAAATGGAGGGGAAAGTGAAAACGGCAAGAATCATGCTAAATTGCATGACCGCAATAAAAATTTTGTTATGACAATACGAGAAGCCCAGCAGCAGGTGGATGGCTGGATAAAAACCGTCGGCGTCCGTTATTTCAGCGAGCTGACCAATATGGCGATATTGACCGAAGAAGTGGGAGAACTGGCAAGGCATATGGCCCGTCAATATGGAGACCAATCTTATAAGAAGGCAGATATAGAAACTTCTCAACAGGGGGCGGATGACAAGGGGCCACTGGCTGATGAAATGGCCGACGTGCTGTGGGTGCTGATCTGCCTGGCCAACCAGACAGGGGTAGATCTGACGGAAGCGATGAAAAAAAATTTTGAGAAAAAAAATACCCGCGATGCAGAGCGGCATTTGAAAAATGAAAAGCTGAAAGGGAGATGATAGAATTTCAAAAAAAAGCTGGTTCAGTTTTTTGACGGGCATAATATTCCTTACATGCTTTCGGGAAGTGTGGCAATGGCTGCTTATACTGTACCAAGATTTACAAGAGACATGGATTTTGTTATTCATTTACAAAAAAAAGATATTCCAGGACTAATGAAAAATTTCAGCACCGGCTATTATGTTAGCGAAGAAGCTGTTAATGTTGCAGTCAAAAGAGAAAGTATGTTCAATATTATCGATCATAAAAGCGGATACAAAGCCGATTTTGTAATATTGAAAAATGAGCCATTCAGCAGAGCTGAATTCAGCCGGCGGGAAAAAGTACATCTGTTTGATATAGACATCTATGTTGTATCGGCAGAGGATTTACTGTTATCAAAACTCATCTGGATTCAGAATTTGCAAAGCAGTATTCAGCGGGACGATATTACAATGCTGACTAAAGCAGAAAACCTGGATTGGAACTATATTTATGGATGGATAAAGGAACTGGAATTAAAAACTTTTAACTTGCTCCCCTGATGACAGATACTTCTGAACATATTAAAGAATTGCAATTGAAAATCTGGTTATCAAAAACACCGGAAGAAAGGCTTTGCCAGTTTTTAACTGATAATGATATGGTGTACCAGGCGTTGAGGAAGTTTAAAATTGAAAATAACCTTCCGCTTGATGGGCTCGATCCTGTCGGCGAATATCTCAAAGCAAAAAGTCAAAAGAAAAAAACATCTTCCGGCAAAGCATGATCACTTTTCCTCCTAATCTTTAAAATCCGGTAAAACCCGGTTCTCTTATCTTTGCCCCCTATGATTGACAGCAAACGCTTCCAGGCGATTATCTCGCATTGCAAAGAGTATGGGTTTATTTTCCCCAGCAGTGAAATTTACGACGGGCTGCAGGCTGTGTACGATTACGGCCAGTGGGGCAGCGAACTGAAAAAAAATATCCGCGACTACTGGTGGAATACCATGACCCGCAATTATGAAAACATTGTGGGTATTGATGCCGCCATCTTCATGCATCCCACCACCTGGAAAGCCAGCGGCCACGTGGACAATTTTAACGACCCGATGATTGATAACAAAGACAGCAAAAAACGATATCGTGTTGATCATTTGATAGAAGCCTATGCCGGCGAGCTGGAAGATGCCGGGAAAGATGATGAAGCAGAAGCGGTGCTGGATGAAATGAACCGCCTGCTGGAAAAAGATGATTTTGCCGGGTTGAAAAAACTGATTGAAGATAAAAAGATAAAATGTGCTGTTAGCGGCACCGGCAACTGGACAGACATCCGCCAGTTTAACCTGATGTTCTCCACTGAGTTTGGCTCTACCGTTTCCAGTGATGAAGAAAATAATAAAGTGTACTTGCGTCCGGAAACTGCCCAAGGCATCTTTGTCAATTTTCTGAATGTGCAGAAAACGGGAAGGATGAAAATTCCTTTTGGTATTGCTCAAATTGGTAAAGCATTCCGAAATGAGATTGTGGCCCGCCAGTTTATCTTCCGCATGCGGGAGTTTGAGCAAATGGAAATGCAGTTTTTCATCCGCCCCGGTACACAAAAGGAATGGTATGAGTACTGGAAAGAAGAAAGGCTGAAATGGCACCTGGGCCTGGGCATTCCAAAAGAAAAATTCCGTTTTCATGATCATGTGAAGCTGGCCCACTATGCCGATGCGGCCTGCGATATTGAATATGCATTCCCCATCGGGTTCAAAGAAGTGGAAGGCATACACAGCCGCACCGATTTTGATTTGAAAAATCACCAGGCATACAGCAAAAAGAAAATGCAGTATTTCGATAATGACATTGATGCCGCCACCGGCAAACCTTATGGCAATTACATTCCTTATGTTGTTGAAACTTCCATCGGTCTCGACAGAACCGTGATGATGGTGCTGAGTGAAGCGTATGCTGAAGAAGAGTTGAGTACGGCAGGAAAACAGGACAGCCGCGTGGTTTTGCGCTTTCCTCCCAAACTGGCGCCCATGAAGCTGGCCGTGCTGCCGCTGGTAAAGAAAGACGGACTGCCAGAACTTGCGAGAAAGATTATGGACGACTGTAAAGAATCATTCCGTTGTTTTTACGAAGAAAAGGATACCATTGGCCGGCGCTACCGCCGCATGGATGCCATCGGTACGCCGTTCTGTGTTACGGTAGATCAGCAAACCAAAGAAGATAATACGGTAACCATCCGCTACCGGGATTCAATGAAGCAGGACCGGATTCCGGTGGATAATGTGAAAGAGATTGTATCAAATGCAATCCAATAATCCGAACAAATATTTTTAACTGCTAATGAAATTCACTGATATAGTAAAGAATTATAAAGCATGCATAACTAAAGCGGCAGACTGGTTGTATTCTTTACTTCTTCCATTACAAAATAACTTTCAATGTGACCAATACTTCTGATTGCTGAAATTTTGTTCAGCATAAAATGCTGGTATTTTTCGATGTCAGTGGTAATAATTTTCAAATGAAAATCAAAAGCTCCTGAAACATGAAAACATTCCACCACTTCCGGGTATTTTTTCATTTCAACCATAAATTCATTGACATATTCTTTTGTATGTTGCTTGAGGGAAACCGAAATTAACACCATCAATTGAAGACCTAATTGTTTCCTGTCCAGCAAATGGATTTTTTTTCGTAACACTCCCGAAGCATTCAATTTTTTTATTCTTTCAAAAACCGGGGTGGCAGTAAGCCCCGTAGCAGCAGCAATTTCTTTATTAGAAATATTGGCATCCTCCTGTAGCATTTTCAATATGTGCATGTCTTTCTTATCAAGCTTCATGATTTTTAGATTTTTATTCTATTTAAGGATTCTTGCAATTTTAATATCGGTGGGTATAATCTGTAATGTGTCAAAAATATAGATTTATTTTCTAAATAATTGAAAAACACAATATATAAATCCAAATATTTTAAAATTACAATAATTTTGTTTGGAATAAATTATTAAATAATGCCTGATAGCCCGTTTAAGAATATTGACAGAACAAAGAATGATTTCTGGTTTGCACTATTAAAAAGAAAGAGACAACCAGGCCCTGTTTTAACCAACTATAACTATCAGGATTTTGGCGAATCAACCCGGTCTATTCATGCGGGCCAATATGATGACCCCAATACCGGAGCAATCGGAACCCCCATTTTTCAAAACTCTACTTTTTATCTTAATTCAAAAGTGTATGAAGCTATTGAAGAAGGCAGAATACGGGACAGTTTTATTTATTCCCGTTATGGCAACCCTTCGCAATGGGCAGTACAGCAAAAAATTTCATCTCTTGAAAATGCGGAAAGCTCCATCGTTTTTTCTTCGGGTATGGCTGCCATTTGTTCCACTATACTGGCTTTGTCAGAAAAAGGGTGTCATATAGTAACTTCAAGAGATTTGTATGGTGGCACATACAATTTGCTCTATGAGGATTTACAGAAATTCGGTATCAGCACCAGCTTTGTTGACATGACAGATATTAATGCAATTGAAAATGCTGTTACAGATAAAACCAAATTACTTTATTTCGAGTCCTTATCAAATCCATTATTAAAAATCGCTCCCATAACTGAGTTAGTCAGAATCGCAAAATCAAACGGATGCAGGCTGGTTATTGACAATACTTTTATTACTCCTTATAACCTCAAAGTTTTAGAACTGGGTGTAGATATAGTTATCAATAGCGCTACTAAATACCTGGGCGGCCATTCTGATCTCATTGCAGGTACTATTAGCGGAAGCCGGAAATTAATTGACCAGATTTGGCCGCAAATGCTGAAAACCGGGGGATCACTTGACCCTCATGTATGCTTCTTGTTAGAACGTAGTTTGAAAACCCTTGCGTTAAGAATGAGAGTGCATAATTCCAATGCTATGGAATTAGCCAATTTTCTGGAACAACAAGAAAAAATTGTAAGGGTCTATTATCCTGGTCTTGTTACCCATCCACAACATGAATTAGCGAAGGAATTATTTCAGGATAAATACAGCGGGATGATAAGTTTTGAGGTAAAAGGCGGCAATGAAATGGCCCACAGGCTTTTGGCTGAATTACGATTGGCCAAAGAAGCTACCAGTCTTGGCGGGGTAGAAAGCCTGGTTAGCTTACCGTATAACACTTCGCAGGCTTCATTAACAAGAAATCAGCGACAGACAATTGGAATTAACGATGGCTTAATCAGGTTATCAGTTGGCGTGGAAGATATAGTAGATCTAAAAAACGATTTTCAACATGCAATTAATAAAATATATAAATAGTATCTATCATGAAAAATAATATCAATATCTCAGGCTTGAGTGAATTTGTCAATGAAGTAAAAGAGTGCCCTGAGCAATCTAAAATTAAGTACGGCGTCCATATCGATTGGATCAGCGGTACCCGGACAAGGGCAACCGTGCAGAATATAAATCTAGGGGGACAAAAATTGGTACGGAATTTCAAGTTTGAAATTGATGAACCATATCAACTATTGGGTTTAAACAGCAACCCAACGCCACAGGAATATTTAATGGCAGGTGTGGCAGGTTGTATGTCTGTAACATTTGTAGCAGGAGCATCTCTACTCGGGATAACATTGGAAAGCCTGCGGATGGAAATCAGCGGAGAAATAGACTTACGCGGTTTTCTTGGAATTGAATGCCCGCAACCAACAGGATTTAAAGAATTCACCTGCAACATTTTTGTTTCCGGCAATGGAACTCCGGAACAGTATGAAGTGCTGCGGCAAAGAATCATGAAGCATTCACCTAATTATATTTCTATGACGGAAGGGGTAAAAATTATTCCTTTTGTTGCGGCAATGCCTGACAACACTGCTAACCTGAAACAAGCAATAGGAAATTAAGCTTGCAGGATAAGATATTTTTTTAGCAACACAAAAACGGAAACCAGGAACAATATTAAAAAAGGACGTGTCCGGAAAACCAAACGAGTAGGAAACAAAAAATAAAATGCCAAGCCATAGTTTGTAATTAAAAGAGAAATTTCTGGAGCAGGAAAATTATATGCCGAACAATTGAAGGTAATATCAAAATCCTTTTGTGTAGTGTTAGGCAAAATGTGTTCTCAAATTCAGTAGGTTCATAGCTATGTAACAATGGATTAAATTTATTGAACTTACAAAGCGCCAAGCGAGGAGATGGTTTATGAGCATGCAATGCAGTGAGGATGACCGGCAAAATCAGTAAGTAAAGTTTTGGCAATCATTGAACCAGCATCTGCTGAATAATGCGTTTACACAACAATTGAAAAATGAATCAAGAGGAATGAAGAAACTTACAAGCTTCAATTAAAGAAAAGTATCGTGAACATCCTGCTGCTACGATAACTCTTAAAGCACAAGGAAGATTGAACTCAAACTTTTATTAAAATATTCATTATGCCTATCTACAGACAAATCGGTGTTGTGCCTCCTAAGCGGCATGTAGTTTTTCGCCAAAAGAATGGCTCGCTATACCAGGAAGAACTTTTTGGTACGGAAGGATTTTCAGGAGCCTCTTCATTGGTTTATCATCTTTATCCGCCAACTATGGTAAAGGCACTTGGTAAGCCTTACAGTGAAAGACCTGAAATTGCCATTGAAGATAATCTTCAAGCAAGAAGTTTCCAGGGTTTTGAGATTATCCCTGAAAGCGATTATATCGAAAGCAGAAAGATATTATTTGTAAATGCCGATATGCACATCGGACTTGCAGCGCCAACAGAAAGTATGAAAAATTACTTTTTTAAAAATGCCGATGCTGATGAAATGATTTTTGTGCACCGTGGTGCAGGCACATTAAAAACCATGTATGGGCAAATTGACTTTGAATATGGTGATTACATCATCATTCCAAGAGGCACAGTTTACACAATAGAATTTAAGACTGCAGATAACAGACTTTTAATTATAGAGTCGTTTAGTCCGATTGAAACTCCTTCCCGTTATAGAAATCAGTACGGACAATTTTTAGAATCATCTCCGTTTTGTGAAAGGGATTTCAAGTTGCCGCACAGTTTTGAAACCAATGATGAGAAAGGAGAATTTTTAATTAAAATAAAAAAGAGGGGATTAATTTATCCTTATGTTTATGCAACGCATCCATTTGATGTGGTGGGGTACGATGGATGCAACTATCCATATGCAATGTCCATATTTAATTTTGAACCTATAACGGGGCGCATACACATGCCTCCTCCGATTCATCAGCATTTTCAAGGGCGGAATTTTGTAATCTGTTCATTTGTTCCCCGCATGTATGATTACCACCCCGATGCCATTCCTGCCCCCTATCATCATAGCAATATAGATAGCGACGAATTGCTGTATTACGTTGATGGAGATTTTATGAGTCGTAACAGTATTAAACAAGGTCAGATAACCTTACACCCGGGAGGCATTCCGCATGGCCCTCACCCCGGGGCGGTGGAAAGAAGTATTGGAAAGAAAGAAACCAATGAGTTAGCGGTGATGATTGACCCCTTTAATCCTGTAAAAATTACAAAGGAGGCATTATCACTGGAATTACCGGATTATTATCAATCATGGAATACAACGTCATTCGCTAAAGAATTGTCCAACAATTAAAACTTTTATAAAATGAAAGACTTGACAGCAGTTGAAAATTTTAATTATAGCAGCACTCAAAAAATATTTGAGGGAGCCCAGGATTTTCTTCCAATTAACGGTACTGATTATGTAGAATTATATGTCGGCAATGCAAAACAAGCAGCCCATTACTATAAAACAGCCATGGGGTTTCAGGAACTGGCATATGCAGGATTGGAAACAGGTTTGCGGGATAGAGTGTCTTATGTATTGGCTCAAGACAAAATCCGGCTGGTATTGACCACTCCCTTTGATCCGGAAAGTGAAATATCTCATCATATACGAAAACATGGTGATGGCGTAAAAGTAATTGCCCTTTGGGTGGATGATGCATATGATGCATTTGAGCAAACGATTAAACGTGGCGCCATACCTTACTTAGAACCCGATTCTATTACTGACGAAGATGGAACTATTAAACTTTCCGGTATTCATACTTATGGCGATACGGTACATCTGTTTGTTGAACGAAAAAATTACAAAGGGCTTTTCTTACCGGGGTATGAAAAATGGGAAACAGAATACAGGCCATCCTCGACAGGATTAAAATATATTGACCACATGGTTGGAAATGTTGAGCTGGGGAGTATGAATAAATGGTCAACATTTTATGAAAATGTCATGGGCTTTTACAATCTCATAACATTTGATGATAAAGATATTTCTACAGAATATACGGCGTTGATGAGTAAAGTGATGACGAATGGGAATGGTTATATCAAGTTTCCCATTAATGAGCCTGCTGTTGGTAAAAAGAAATCGCAGGTAGAAGAATACCTCGATTTTTATAAAGGTCCGGGAGTACAACACATTGCAGTAGCAACAGATGATATTGTATTTACTGTATCAGAAATGAGGAAACGGGGTGTGGAATTTCTGTTTGTTCCGGGAACATATTATGATACCGTAAAAGACCGCGTAGGAATTATTCAGGAAGATATTGAAGTGCTTAAAAAATGGGGTATCATGGTTGACCGGGATGAAGAAGGGTATTTACTGCAGATATTCACGAAACCCGTGGAAGACAGGCCAACCATGTTTTTTGAAATAATACAACGTAAAGGAGCTAAATCTTTCGGAAAAGGAAATTTTCAGGCCTTGTTTGAAAGTATAGAAGCTGAACAGGCACGAAGAGGCACTTTATAAAATTATATTAATATGCAAATAGTGAAAGATAATCAATGCATAGAATTAAGCATTGAAAAGAAAGAATGGCTCGAATCATTAGATGAATTTCATCAGGCTCATGGAGGGGAGGAATGCAAGCGATTACTGTCGGAGTTACGGTATTATCTTACCAGGGAAGGTGTGCAGTTTAAAGACTTGAATATTAATACGCCATATATCAATACGATTCATGTATCTGAGGAACCGACTTATAAAGGAGACATTGAACTTGAACAAAAAATAGAAAATATTAACCGATGGAATGCAATGGCTATGGTATTGCAGGCTTATGATAATGGATCAGGAGTTGGCGGACATATTGCTACCTATGCCTCTGCAGCCACGATGTACGAAGTTGGATTCAATCATTTTTTTAAAAACAAAACAGAAGAATATGGTGGAGACCTTGTTTCTTTTCAACCCCACGCAGCGCCGGGTATTTATGCCCGTGCCTTTATGGAAGGTAGGTTAAGCGAAGAAAATCTTTCTAATTATCGCCGGGAACTTCAGCCGGGAGGCGGTCTTCCATCCTATCCTCATCCCCGTCGGCTTCCATGGTTTTGGGAAATGCCCTGTGCCTCGATGGGGCTATCTCCGGTCAGCGCTATTTACCAGGCAAGGTTCAGCAAATATTTAAAGAACAGGGGTCTGCAAAAAGAAAACGGCGGTAAGGTTTGGGCTTTTATTGGCGATGGAGAAATGGATGAACCGGAAGTTATCGGTTCCATCAATATGGCAGTAAGGGAAAAGTTAGACAATTTAATTTTTGTAGTCAATTGTAATCTGCAGCGGCTGGATGGACCAGTTCGTGGAAATGGGAAGATCATACAAGAACTTGAAAGGATATTTCTGGGTGCAGGCTGGAACGTTGTTAAAGTAATATGGGGAAGTGAATGGGATTCAATCCTGGCAAGGGATAAAAATGGAATTTTGGTCAGTCGAATGGAAAAAGCCATTGATGGAGATTATCAAATGTATTCTGTTCTTTCAGGCAAAGAAGTTCGTGAACATTGGGTAAAAGATGACCCGGAGCTGGAAAAACTAATGCGCTCAATGACCGATGAAGAAATAAGGACGATAAAGCGGGGCGGACATGATTATAAAAAGGTATTTGCCGCATTTGATAAAGCAACGCAATCTGATGGCAAACCCACCGTGGTTCTTGTCAAAACTATTAAGGGTTATGGAATGGGGAGTGAGGGAGAAGGAAGAAATACCACACACCAGAAAAAGAGTATGAACGATGAGGAACGGATTAATTGTGCAAAAAGGTTTGGAATTCCAATTTCAGATGAAGATGCCAAACTGGCTAAATTTTATCGTCCTTCAGAAAATAGTCCGGAAGTACAATATCTGAAAAAAAGAAGAAGTGCTCTTGGAGGATATATCCCTTCACGCCAGGAATTATGTAAGACTATTCAAACACCTGAAAAATCTTTTTTCGAAGAAATTTTAGCAGGAACCGGCGACCGGTCTGTTTCCACTACCATGGCAATGGTTCGTATTATTGCCAAGCTGCTTAAAGAACAAAATATTGGCAAATACATTGTACCAATTATTCCGGATGAAGCCCGGACTTTTGGGTTAGATGCGTTATTCAGGCAAGCAGGAATTTATCATCCTGAAGGCCAGTTATACACTCCTGTTGATGCACAAAGCGTAGCCTATTACCGCGAAGCAAAAGATGGCCAGATACTGCAGGAAGGAATTTGTGAAACCGGCGCTATAGCTTCTTTTATGGCAGCCGGCAGCGCCTATGCCAGACATGGATTACCCATGATTCCCTTTTATATATTTTACTCCATGTTTGGTTTTCAACGAGTGGGCGATATGATATGGGCATGTGGAGATATGATGTGCAAAGGATTTTTATTAGGAGCCACAGCTGGTAGAACAACGCTTAATGGCGAAGGTGTACAACACCAGGATGGACATTCGCATATATTGGCAAGCACGGTGCCCAATTTAAAAAGCTATGACCCTGCTTTTGCTTTTGAATTAGCAATGATAATAAGAGAAGGTATTTACCGGATGTATGAAAAACAGGAAAAGATTTTTTATTACATCACACTGTATAATGAAAACTATCCGCAATCCATTATGCCGGAAGGTGCTGAAACAGGAATAATTAATGGCATGTACCGGTATTCAAAATCAAAGCTACCCCTTGTTGGAAACAAAAAAGCCCATCTGATGGCAAGCGGTGCTATAATGACACAGGCATTACAAGCACAAAAAGAACTTGAGGAAATGAGCATTTCAACAGATATATGGAGTGTAACAAGTTATAATGAACTTATGAAGGATGGTTTTGAAACGGACCGTTATAATATGCTGCATCCGGAACAAAAAACTAAATCCTGTTACCTGCAGGAATTACTGAAAGATGAAAAAGGAGTCTTTGTATCTGTGTCAGATTATCAAAAATCACTGGCAGGGGGCATTTCAAAATGGATGCCGGCTACCTATAAAATACTAGGGACGGATGGGTACGGCTTAAGTGAAGCAAGGGCTGAATTACGAAACTATTTTGAAATCAGTTCTCAATTCATTGTTCTGCAGGTATTGAATGCACTGGCGGAACACGGAACTATTGATGTTAAGGAAATCACTTCTTATATAAATAAAGCAAACATCAATCCCGAAAAAGAAAATCCTTTAACTCTTTAATCGTATTCAGCCAATGATAAAAGAAATCAAATTGCCGGCATTGGGTGAAGGGATACAGAATGGCACCATTGTAAACCTTTTAATAAAAAAAGGAGAATGGATTGCAGCCGGCAAGACTTTGATTGAGGTAGAAACAGACAAAGTAACTATTGAAATTCCCTCTGATTTGGACGGGTACATTCATGAAGTATATGTAAAATCCGGGGATAAAATAAAACCAGGAGATGTTATTGCAGGTGTTGAAATAAGCAGGAACAGGCTTTCAGAAATGGTTGATTCAACAAATAGTTTTAACAATACAGTCAGTAAAAATGATGGCCTGGCACAGGAAATATCGGCGAATATAAAAAACCCGGAAAATTCATTTCTGGGATATCATTTATCAGAAGGAATAAAGAAACCAACCATTGCTTCCCCGCTTGCCCGAAAACTTGCAAGGGAATTAGGGGTGGATATACAGGATGTTAAAAATAATGCCGGTATCAGCCGGATATCAGTGCAAAGTATAAAGGAGTTTGTAAAAAATAACAGAAAAGCACCAGATATCCAATCTACACTTCATTTGCCAGAGTCGCTACTGCTTTCCAATTTTGATAAATACGGTTTGAACAGAAAAGAAAATATGACAGGCATAGCCATTGCCACTGCAAAAAATATGACGCAATCATGGAGTTCTATCCCGCATGCCTGGGTGCAGGAGAAAGCTGATATTACAGAACTTGAGAAAATAAGAAAACAATTCAAAAAGGATTTTCAAGACAAAGGAATAAGCATTACTATCACTGCATTCATTGTAAAAACTATCACTGCATCACTTAAAAAGCACCCGTTAATCAACTGCAGCATAGATATTGATTCGTATACAATTGTTTATAAAGATTTTTATAACATAGGCGTGGCAGTAGATACAGAAAGAGGATTGCTGGTTCCCGTTGTAAAGAATGCAGACAAGTTAAGCCTTAATAAAATCGCTGATGAGTTGAATCGTTTATCAACCGATGCAAGAGAAAGAAAAACCAAAATGGAAGACCTGGAGGGAGCCACATTTACCATATCAAATCTTGGTAGTATCGGAACAACAGCCATCTTCCCGCTTGTCAGCTTTCCTCAGGCTGCCATCCTTGGAGTAGGGGGTAGTAATATGGAGCCGGGATGGATGAATAATGAATGGCAGCCAAGATTAGTAATGCCTTTGACGCTTGGCTTTGACCACCGGATTATTAACGGTGCAGATGCTGCTAAATTCTTAAAAACAATAAAATCATATCTTGAAAACCCGTATAAACTTTTGTTATGATTTTATAACATCGAGGAAAGTGGTAAACGTATAAGCAACCAACCTGGCTGCTGTTAATAAAATAATTGCAAATCAGTTTATATAATACTCCGGTATTTTTTCTGAAGTGGATTACAGAAGCTTATGTAAGAATGTGAGTATAGGTAAGTTATTTTTCATCAACTCAGTTTTATAGCTGAGTTTGAAAAAATTCCAGAATATTTTCGTCCCGTAGGAACGAAGGGTGGATAGAATAAATCGAAAGTTTTTTTTGACGTTCCGTAGGAACGTTGGGTGATCTGCCAACAAACATCCGGCGTTCCAATGGAACGCATGAATGATTCCTTGAACATATTCTACCCACTCCCGGTTGCGACCGGGGTCCCTGCGAGACAAAAAAAGTAGTAATATATTACCAGAGTATTATTTATACATAATGACAATAATTTATGAGTACTGAAAATTTTGCCCCCGAAACCCAGATGCTTGGGTATGGGTACAAGCCCGAATTGAGTGAAGGCGCCGTAAAATGCCCCATTTTTCAGACATCCACTTTTGTTTTCAGCAGCGCAGAAGAAGGCAAGGCTTTTTTTGAAATGGCTTATGGCAAACCCGGACATGAAGGCGAAGAACCCGGCCTGATTTACAGCCGTATCAATAATCCCGATATGGAAATACTGGAAGAGCGGCTGAAGCTGTGGGATGCAGGTGAAGCAGCTGCAGCTTTTTCAAGTGGCATGAGTGCGATTGCCACCACGATACTTACTTTTCTGAGCCCCGGTGATGTTTTGCTCTACAGTAATCCGGTTTATGGGGGCACTCATAAATTTATTCATCATATTCTCACACATTTCGGAATTGAAGTTATCGGCTTCCATACTGGACAAAATAAAGCAACATTAGAAAAGCTTTTAATTGAAAACGGGTGTGGCGGGAGATTAAAAATGATTTATGTGGAAACACCGGCCAATCCAACTAACGACCTTATTGATATAGCGATGTGCAGTGCTATCGCAAAACAATTTTCTTCGGACGGGAAAAAAGTACTGGTAACGGTTGATAATACTTATATGGGCCCGTTGTGGCAGCACCCGCTGAAGCACGGTGCCGATATTGTTTTGTATTCTGCTACTAAATATATCGGCGGGCACAGTGATGTGATTGCCGGGGCTGCTGTGGCAAGCAAGGAAATTATCGGGAAGATCAAAAAGACAAGAACTTTTTTTGGCACCATGATTGACCCGCATACCAGCTGGCTGCTGATGCGCAGCCTGGAAACCCTGAAACTTCGCATGGAAGCAGCAGCTGCCAATGCAGAAAAAGTGGCAGCCTGTTTATCAAGCCATCCGAAAGTGGAAAAAGTGTATTACCTGGGCCTTACCGCCCAAAGCAATCCTGAACAAAAGGAAATTTTTCAGCGACAATATCTGAGCAACGGGGCCATGTTGAGTTTTGATATTGCGGGTGGAGAGCATGAGGCATATACCTTTTTGAATAACCTGAAACACATTAAGCTGGCAGTAAGCCTGGGCGGTACGGAAAGCCTTGCAGAACATCCGGCTACCATGACCCATGTTGATATCCCCGATGATGAAAAAGAGCTTTACCACATCAGTCCGAAAATGATTCGCCTCTCTATTGGCGTGGAAAACTATAAGGATCTTATCTGGGACATTGAGCAGGCGCTGGATCGAGTTGCCATAAATCATCGTGTTATCATGTCTGGGTTATAATATTTTTCGGAAAAGCAAGCAAATTGGCCAATTGTTTATAAATTTGTGAACAAATGAACGATATGCCTCAAAAAGAAATATTCCGGCTGCATGCCGAAGTATGCAAAGCCCTCAGCCACCCCCTGCGGCTGGAGGTGATTGACATCCTGCAGGAGGGTGAATTGTGTTTTTCCGATATTCTTGACATTACGGGGGGGTTAAAATCCAATTTATCCCAGCATCTTTCTGTTATGGTAAAACAAGGGATTCTTCGCATGAGAAAAGAAGGCGTTTGTAACTATTATCGCCTCAGTTCGGTGAAAGTGGCCAAAGCCTGCGACCTGATGCGGGAAGTGCTTACAGAAAACCTGAAGAAGCAAAGGAAGATTCTGGAAAAAATGTGACCATTTTATATGGGGAATACAATATTAATACTAGGCGCAGGATGGGGTGGTTTGACTGCTGCCCATCTCCTTCGGGGGGCGTTGCAGGCGGAACACAAACTTACTGTTATAGAAAAACGACATTCATTTGTTTTTTATCCTTCCTTTTTAAAAGCTATTACCGGGGAAAGCAAGGGACTGAGATACATCGAAAGCCCATTGGAAAACCTGGTTCGGAAAGATATCGAAATTCTCTATGAAGAGGTGGATTCCATTGACCCTGCAAACAAAACTGTTACTACCAATGCTCAAACCATCCGGGCTGATTATATTATCCTTGCCCTCGGCGCTGAATTATATCCTGGAGAGGTTCCCGGTTTCAGGGAATACTGCTACAATCTTTTCGATACAAAAGGAGCGTTTGACATTCATGAAAAGCTGGAACATTTCAGCAAAGGGAAAATTGTTATTCTTATTACCGCTACTCCATTCCGGTGTCCGCCTTCTCCCTACGAAGCTGCTATGCTTACAGAATGGTTCCTGCGGCAAAGGGGAGTGCGGAGTAATGCTGAAATTTCCATCTATACACCTGAAAAACTACCCATGCCATCTGCCGGCGAGCAGGTTGGTGAAGCCCTGCGGCAAATGCTGCATTCACATTCCATTAATTTCTATCCGCAGCATCAGGTTATACGTATCGGAGAAAACAAAATACTTTTTTCAAACAACAGGGAAGCAACATTTGATTTGCTTATTGGTATCCCGCCTCACGGAGTTCCAAAAGCAATTAAAGATTCGGGACTTGTCAATTCATCGGGTTATATTCCGGTTCATCCTCAAACTATGGAAATACTTGATGATGCAGAAGTATTAACGACGCGTTATCCCGGGATTTATGCAATCGGCGACAACACAGGAATACTTTTAGGGCATCTCTAAAAACCTAAGATACGAAGCAATGTTTTCATAAGAAGCGTT
>CAYUJD010000058.1:0-24775 GCA_964444975.1 uncultured Chitinophaga sp.
CTGCCCATGGCCATACGTATACCCAGGAATACTGCCACATTGCGGAAGGTACTTCCTTCAGTTTTTACTGTAGAAGTGAGCCAGGAGCCATCCAGATAAATGGTATGCAGAAGGGATGACTTAGTGTTGACTGCTATCCGGCCGCCTGCTTTTCCGAATGCACCATTGCCCCTGATGATGCTTTGCGTCACCACCTGGTTTTGATCATCTACTGTAATTCTTGGTTTTCCCAGGCTAAGAAAACCGCTGCCACCATACAGGGAAGCAAACAGGGGAGATTTACCGAAATAAAAATTATATCCCCAGTTGACACCCACCTGGAAAAAAGAACTGCTGGTATTTTGAAACAGGTAGGGTGAATTTTCGTCTTTTACCTGCTGATCGTACTTCAGTGAATTGAAAGCTACTTCTGCCTGGCCATACCAGTGTTTGGAAAATGATTTTTCAAAACCGGAATTAAAGGCAATGGAAGAGCGGAACGTATTGCTCAATGTGCCCTGTATGCTGTTAATGCCGATACCGGTGGTCAGGTGCAGGCTTTTATCTTCCTGCGCACTGATTGTATTAAAAGTGATGAGCGCCGCAAAAAAGAAAACGGTATTAAGTTTAAATTTCATTTTCATCAGTAATCAATAATTAAAATTCAAAAATTTTATTCCCATGAAAATTTACCTCCTGTCAATACTCGTATGCGGTGCAGGCTGGTATGGGTAGTCAGATAAAGCGATTTGCCATCATCGCCCCAGGCCATGTTAGCAGCTCTTTCGGGTGTAACAATTTTTCCCAGCAGCTTGCCGGCCGGTGAAATAATCCACACGCCACCGGGCGCACTTACAAACAGGTTGCCTGCTTTGTCCACTTTTATTCCGTCAATGGCTTCGTCATCTTCGGTCAGGTTCCAGTCGAAAAATACTTTGCCATTTTTCAGTAAGCCATCGGGCTGCACTTCGTAACGCCAAACCGTTTTTGTATTGTGTATATCGCGGATGTCCCAGTTGCCCACATATAAATATTTTTCGTCAGGCGAAAAAGCAATGCCGTTCGGTCCGCCCAAATCAGTCGATAGCAAAATAGTCCTACCATCTTTCACCATGTACACTCCCTGGTGCGGTGTTTCTTTTTTTGCATCGTTGAACAAACCCGGCAAGCCATAAGGAGGATCGGTGAAGTATACTGTGGCGTCGCTTTTTAATACGACATCATTGGGGCTGTTCAGGCGTTTGCCATTATAATTATCTGACAAAACGGTTACCGGACCTTTCTTTTCATGACGAATCACCCGGCGGTTGCCGTGCTGGGCCACAATCAGTCTTCCTTCTTTATCAATCGTGAGTCCGTTTGAACCCGGCTGGCGGTAATCGCCGATATCGGCGCCGGTATAGCCGGAGTGACTCATGTACACAGTCACATAATGGTTTTTCGGATTGTAGCGATAGATGGTATTTGTATTCGGATCGCTGAAAAGCAAATACCCATCCGGGTGCCATACAGGTCCTTCGGTAAATGAAAAACCATCTGCCAGCTTTTCAATCTTTGTGCCCGGTGCAATGATACTGTTGAGTTTTTCATCAATCACATACACTTTACCATCATCTTTCCATGCCGGGTTGGCGGGAAAACCATCTTTATAAAAATCAACTACCGCATTTCTTACCCAGATATAATTTTCGGGCAGCTTGCCCACCGGGCCGTTGATGCCCAGCACATAAATAGTAAACTTATCACCCGCCTTTGCATTATCTGTAAGCATCACACGGTTTCTTGTATTGTAGCCGGCAATCAAGCCATTTCCGCTTTGCCCGAAGCCAACTGCCTGCCTGCCGTTTACCCAGATTTCACTGTAATCATCCACCACAATTTCAAACACAGCTGTGGTACCTGCAGTATTCAACTTGCCAATTACGGCAGGAATAGTCAGTTCCACTTTGTACCACACAAAGGAGAACAAGCCAGTTCCCTGTCTGTTCTCCAGTTGCGTGGGTTTTATTTCATGGAAAGCGTTTTCAAAATCAGCGGCCCCGATCTGCGGATGCAGCGTATGGGTTTTTACAGCAGCACCGGTGGGATACAGCGGCAGTGCATCACCTCCGTGGGATTGGGGTCCCGGCAGGTTGAAATTTTTTTCCTGCACATGCGCCGGCTGCATATACCATTTTGCATTTACAAGTGCAGCGCCTTCGGCAGTTTTCAAATCGGCAATGGCCTGTGGTTTATCCACTGCAAGCTGTCTTGTTTCCTGGGCAAAGACCATTATTGTTGCAAGCAGCATGACCACTATTAATACATAAATTTTTAATAAGCCATAAATCTTACTCATGATGAAGTTTTTTATTTAAGGAACTGCCTAAGCCCTCTTCTTGGAGGTTTAGGTTTTATGGTTTGCCTAATCAATCTTCGCTTTACTGCCTGCAATAGCAATCTCCTCATCCTGCTGTGCGCTGGCAGCGCCGCTTACACCGATGGCGCCGATTACCTGTCCGTTATATATAATAGGTATGCCGCCCTGGAGGAATGTATGCCCCACTGTAATCAAAGCCTGCCGGCCACCGTTGATGGAATTTTCCAGTTTCACTGATGGCGCTTTAAAAAGAGCTGAAGTATTTGCTTTTTTAATAGCCACTTCAGCTGAAGCAGCAAAAGTGCCGTCGAGTCTTTCCATGTAAACAAGATTGCCACCGTTGTCAACCACGGCAATGGAGCCGCCGGGTGCATTGTTGGCTTTTGCATACTTCACCGCTTCGGCCACCACTTTTTTGGCGGCATCCAGGGTGATGTTTTTCTGTTCGGCCACCTGGGCATCTGCAGAAGCAGCTATAATCATGGCTGCCACGCTTAAAATGGCAGCTAACTTTGTTGGTTTCATAAATGATTTTTAGTATTAAATAATCGTGTTTCTTTTTTTCAAAACGGTGGTGGTTTCACCATCTGCTTTTACTTCTCTTAAAGTTTTTTTGCCATTTTTGATAAAAGTGACATAGTAAGAAGGTAATCCATCTGGCGACAGGAAAAGATAAACCTGCTGCAGGTCTTCAAGCCTTTTTCCTTTCAATGCTTCTTTTTGCAGCGCAGCGGGCAAATCGCCGATGCCTACATACCAGCCCTGGCCAAGAAATTCGCCCTCGTGGGTGTAATAGGCCAGTTGTGTTCTGTCGTTGTTTACAAACAGGGCCACATAAATATTGTTTTTGTCTTTTTGCCAGCTTGCCTTTTGCGCAGCTGGAAAATCTTTTACAAATGACTGGCTGACCAGTTTGTTTGGCAGCGTTGTTTCTTCACCACCGGCCATGGCAATGCCTGATACAAGCAACAGGGCAGCTATTAAGGCAAGAATGCTTTTTTTCATTTTGATAAGTTTTAATGGTTAATAATTTTAATTACCCGAATCATCCGATGCCGGTTTGGCGGGTTTATCGTATTTGATTTTTTTACCGGCATGCTTTTTTACCTGGCCGGGCCAGTTGGTATTGGCTTTTGCAATATTTCCGCTCAAGTCTTTATGAAATTGCTTGTATGCATCATCCGAATGCTGAAGAATCAGCTTGCCATCTATCACATCAAAAATTTCAGGATTGATGGGGCGCAGTTTATTCAATGCCATGGCATAGCCGCAGAAAGCGCCGTATTGGGGAGCAAACATCTCCGGGTGATCTTTAAACATGTTGGCATTCTGTTCCGATGCAAACCAGTAAGTGGCGCCGTTGTAGCGGGCAAAGTATTCCGGTTTGCCTTTCACAGCTTTCATTTCAGTGAAATACGCAACCGCGTCATAACCCTGCAGTATTACGCCATCTGCATCCGTATTATTTAAAAATCCTTTTTCTTCATCGGTGGTAATTTGTTTTCCATGTTTGGCAGAAACCGCCGGCCAGTATTTATCAGCTTTTGCAATATTGCCCGGTATATCTTTGTTCCAGCCATTTACTGCCCGCTGGTTGTGCTGGATAAAAAGCCTGCCGTCAACAATAGAGAAAGTGTTTACATCAATAGGAGCGATGCGGCCCAGCGAAACAGCATAAGCACACCAGGCGCCGAACTGCGGTTTGTATTTTTCGGGATTGGCCTTGAAAAGGTCGAGATGCTCCTGCGATGCGAAATAATAAACGGCATCCTGGTATTGGTACTGGTATTTGGCATCACCTTTTACCGGTTTGTTATCGGTAAAAAAGGCGACAGCATCATAGCCATCGAGGATTACGCCATTTGCATCCACGTTATTGAAATATTTTTCCTGGGTTTTTTGTGCCTGGGTGATTAAGCTGAGTAAAACTGCAGCAATAAGCAGCAATCCCAAACGGAGCAGCAGGCCGGTGAAAGTTTGTGCAAAAGCCTTTCTGTAAATTGCCTTTGCTTTCATGTCTTTGGCTGAGAGTTGAAATACGTTCATAGTTTAATAATTTTTCATCACAAAGAAAATTCTTCGGGGAGCGGTTGCCTGTCCGTTGTTTTACAAAAGCCAGGCTATAAAAGCAAAACAGCCCTTCATTTGTCGGGCTGTTTACATATTGAGGCTGGATGGTTTTTCAGATTCAATTTGAAGCAGGTTTATCATATTCTACTTTTTTACCTACGCGGCTTGATTCAAGACCGGGCCAGTTTTTGTCTGCTTTTACGATGCTCTTCTGCAAATCTTTGTTGAAAAGATCAAAGGCTTCCTGCGTGTGCTGCAAAATCAGCCTGCCATTTTCAATCTGGTAAATGGTGGGATCTACCGGCCGCAGCTTGCCGATGCTGACAGCGTACCCGCAAAAGGCTCCGTATTGCGGCAGGTATTTTTCGGGATCGGCTTTGAATAAATCCATGTGTTCAGCCGAAGCAAACCAGTACGTGGCGCCATGATGTTTATAAGTAAACTGTTCCGTACCCTTTACCGGCTTCCCGTCAGTAAAATAAGCTACGGGGTCATAGCCTTCAATAATGACACCCTTATCATTAATATTTACCAGGTAACCATCGGTGGCATTGAACACCGGCTCTTTGAAAAATAAAAAGTAAGCAGCTGCGGCAAGCACAATTATTGCGGCTGGTACCAGGATTATTTTTTTCATGATACTTTTTTTGCAAAATACTGCCGGCAACATCGTTCATGCTGTCTGCAACCTTACAACTGGCCTGCAATGCCGGGAATAACTGTTAAGCGAACGACATATTTATATAAAACCTAACTTACACCGGCAATAAAAAAGCATGAAAAAAGTTTTTCTCGGCGGCACCTGCAATGGCTCCAACTGGCGGGATGAAGTCATTAAGAAGCTGACCATAAACTTTTACCATCCATGCGGAAAAAACTGGACACCCGCTATGATGGAAGAAGAGCTGAAGCAAAGAGCCGCCTGTGATTTTTGCCTGTATGTGCTTACTCCCCTGATGGAAGGATTTTATTCCGTGGCCGAACTGATTGACGACAGCAACAAGCAGCCGGGAAAAACCATTTTCTGTTTCCTTGTTGCTGATAACGGAAAAAATTTTTCTGATTTCCAGCTGCGTTCACTGGAGCAGGTGGCAAAAATGGTGCAGCGAAACGGCGCCCGTTATTTTAAAACCCTGCATGAAGTGATTGATTTTTTAAACCAACAATAAAACCAACACATGACTGCCCTACTCGACCGGCTGGATGCAAGTGGGCCGAAAAAAATTCTGGCACTCGACGGCGGCGGCATCCGCGGTGCACTTACGCTGGGCTATCTGAAAAAAATGGAAGACATTCTGAAAGTCCGTCACCCGGACAAACCGGATTTCAGGATGAGTGATTTCTTTGATCTCATCGGCGGCACATCCACCGGCGCTATCATTGCCGCCTTGCTATCGCTGGGAAAAACAGTGGATGAAATAAAGCATCTGTACATGGAGCTGGGCAATAAAATATTTGGTGAAAAACGAAGCTGGTGGAACCCGTTTGAAACGTACCAGTGGCTGAAAGCTAATTATAATTATTCGGGTATGGTGGAGGGATTGAAGTTTGCGATGGGAAAAGATACCACGTTGGGCAGTGAAAAAATCAAAACCGGTTTATGCATTGTGGCAAAGCGGGCAGATACCAATAGCATCTGGCCGATGATAAATCATCCGCGGGGCAAGTATTACGATTCGGAAATGGGAAAAAACAAGGATTTGCTTTTGTGGAAAGTGGTAAGAGCCAGCACCGCCGCCCCCACTTATTTTGCTCCGCAAATGATGGAAGTGACCGAAGGGCAGCAGGCGGCATTTATTGACGGCGGCCTGAGCATGGCGAACAACCCGGCGCTGACACTGCTGATGGTGGCCACGCTGAATGGATTTCCCTTTCGCTGGCCGATGGGTGCTGATAATTTGCTGCTGGTTTCGGTGGGTACAGGTTATCCCGAATATAAAAAACATGCAGGTGAAATAGATGATGCCACCATGCTTACATGGGCCGCCAGCATACCCGACATGCTGATGCAGGACGCCAGCTGGCAAAACCGCCTGCTGCTGCAGTGGCTTTCACAATCGCCAACGGCAGAAATAATGGATTCCGAAATCGGGGATATGAAGGACGACCTGCTCGGCGGCAAACCGCTGATTACTTACCTGCGTTACAATTTTGCCATCACAGCAAAAAACCTGAACGCACTGGGTTTTGAAAAATCGTTTGATGATGAGGATGCAGCCGGTATTGCCGATATGGCTAAGGCAAAGAATAAAGAACTGCTGTATGAAATAGGGTGGCGGGCTTCATCGGTTATCAGTCCGGCGCATTTCAGTAAATTCTGAAACCTGCATTTTAATTTGCATACGGAAATCTTACCGGCGGCGAAGCATTGAGGTTCAGGTGCAGTGTTTTTTTTGAGTCGGTGATTTTCACTGTATAAAATCCGCCATAATAAGTGCAAATCTTCAGCAGGTAGTCACCCGCCGGCACGTTGCGAAAGGTATAATTGCCATTGGCGTCTGTCACGGTTTTAAAACTTGCTTTGGCGCTTTTCAATTCTTTTTCATAACAGTTTATTTCATACACACTGGCGTTTTTCACTATTCGCCTGTTGCTGGCTTTTGATATCAGGTAAACAGGAATGTTGGAAGGTTTTAGCTGCCGGTTTCCTTCATCCTGGTAATACAGCCTGCCGGTCATGCTGATAGTTCCGGTTAAGTTTTTAAGTGAATCAATAATGCGCAGGTAACCTTTTATTTCTTTTTTTAAATCTTCATTTTCTTTTTTCAACCTGTTGATTTCCGGCTGTAAATCTTTCAACCCGCCACTGAGTGTTTCAATTTCTTTATTCAGCCTTTTTATTGAATCTAAAAGAGCCGGCCGGGATGGCTGTGCATTCAGCTGATCCTTATATTTATTTAATTCAATTTCTTTTTCGTTGAATTTTGTTGTCAGTTCACTAATCGTTTGCTGATAGCTTTTTTCCAGGTTTCTTTTTATTTCACCAATCTTGTTGTCAATAAACTCTGTTAATCCTGTGGTATCAGGCGGGTTGATTCTTATTGTGTCACCGCCGACGATTATGGTTGTCACTTTTGATGGCTGATATTTACTTGCTGTTTCTTTAAGTATCCTGATACTGTCCCTCCACATTTTTTCCTCGAGCCGGGCAATTTCAGTTTGAGCTTTGGCGCTATCCCGCTCATCCCTGGCAATTTTGCTATCTGCAAGGATGTTTTTTCTTTCCCAGATTGGCGGCAGCAGTAATGCAGCAGCCGCTATCAGGGTGAAAAGCAGAATGGCAATAACTCGTCTTTTTGTTCTCCTGTTCACCGCCGCCAGTGCCAGTTCCTTCCTTCTTTTTTCCCGGTCGGATTTTATTATCGGCGCCAGCACATCATGCGACAGTTCCATCACCTTGTCATCTTCACGTATGAAATAACGGCTGCTGAGCACCTGAATGGCCGGCCGCATCATTTCGTCAGCCGAAACAAGATGGTAGCGGGTGCGAAACCCTTCAGCTGAAAGTAATTTTTCTTCAAGAAAAACTTTTACACGGTTATATTTTTCTTTCTTTTCCGGTTCGGCATCCGCAGTCAAAGCGTTGCTTGCAGCAGCCACGGCTTCTTCATAAATAGCACGCAGGATGATTTCTTTGGGATATTTGTTCAGCAGGTCGGCAGACACTTTGCCGCCGCCGGCTTCCAGTCTTTCTTTATCAATATAAGCACATACCTGGCTCAGCAGCGACGGCTCCACTGTAATGAGGTTATACTCTTCTTTGCCGGCAGTATTTGTGAAGTAGGAAACAATCTGTTTTGCTTCGGCCGAACTGATATTTTCTTTCCAAGTTTTAGTAATTACTTCGTAGGCCTGCTGCCCGTTCATGGGCAATAAACGAAAGCGGGAATATTTCAGCGAAGGAATTTTGGCGGCAAGGCTTTCAAACTCGGGCAGGTATTCTTCACGAAAAGCAAAAAGCACTTTGGCCTTTTGTTGTTTATAGTTGTAACCCACCTGCTCCCGGCTGTGCAGAAACTGTTCTTTTAATTTTTCAGGAATCGAATTTTCTATCACGTCAGACAACTCATCCCAAAAAGCCGTCATTTCATGTTGACTGAAGCGGGGATTATTTTTTGCCAGGGTAAATAGTTCTTCAAACTGGTCGAAGATTAAAACCGGGGTTATGGTTTTCCACAGCGGTTCTTTATGAAAATACTCCCAAAGGGTTTCGTCGGCAGGGTATGATTCCGGCTGGAACCCGTACTTGTCAATCTCCTGTTTCAATATTTTTTTTACCTGGCTTATCAGCCCGGGGCTTTTTTCACCAAACGCCAGCCTGATGCGGAAGGGCAAACAATAATCTTTCCTCAGCCGGGGAAAAACACCGGCATTGAGCAGTGAAGTTTTTCCGGTTCCCGATTTGCCAAACACGATAGTGAGTATATTGGATTGTATCAGCCTGGTAAGGTTTTCTGTTTCCTCATCTCTTCCAAAGAAGCGGTCGGCCTGTGCCTCGGTATAAGATTGTAACCCGATAAATACAGTGGATACAGCAGGGGCAGCAGTAGTATTTACAGGGTCAGACATTCGCTATGAATTAAGTGTTTCTTTTAATTGTTTCAGAAAATCTGCGTCGGGAATGCCGCCGGGTACTTTACCGATACTCAGTTCGGAAAAATATTTCGGCACATTGCTGTCGTACGGATTGCTGTCGTCAATAACTACAGGCATCAGGTATTTGCTTCTGTTGCCGTCAATTTTCCGGAAGGTGTTCACATTGTCGGCAGTAAACCATTCCAGCTGCACATAACCGTCTTTATGCATCAGGCTGTTTTGCGAAATCAGCGGAATGAACAAATCAGCCGATTTGATGTTTTTGGCAATCGCTGTTTTAAAATCGTCGCCGGGCATTATTTCGTGATTGTCGTACCAGCAGCTTACATTGCCGATGCTTTCAATTGCTTTTTTCAGGTTTTCCACTGCTGTCTTGTCTTTTACGGTGTAGCTGAGAAAAACCGTTTTGGTTTTTCCTGCATTCGGGTTGCGCTGCTTCCATTGGCTCAGCAGCTCCTGTACAAAATTTTCAGTATCGCCATCATAGGTTACTACTTCATATCTTTTTAAAATTTCATACTGTTTATCGCGGAAATCGCTGCGGTCGTTTACCACGATGATGGTTCTTTTGCTGCCCCACTCATGCATCGGTTCATTTGATAAAAGGCGCAAGGCAAAGCGGATCATCCAGTCGGGAAACGCACAACCCAAAAAGAGCAGGTTTTTATTTTTCAGCGCATTCACAATGTTGCTGGCGCTGTTCATTTTTTCACGGTAATAGCCGGCAAATTCCAGCATATCGTCCTCGCTCAGCGCCGGGTCCACGGTATTGAGCAGCGAACCGAAAACATTAAATACAAAAGGCTCTTTGAGTTTTTCCAGGTCATCGCTGTCGGAAAAGGGTTCGTTGATGGAAAAATTTATGGAGGATGTATTCACCCGCTGTATTTCCGCAATTTTATTTTCCAGCACATTGTTGTACACCGCTGTATTGATGTAATATTTCAGCCCTGTGATTGTAAGAAACCCGGAAAGCAGCGGAAAATCGAAATTGATTTCTTTTGCAATTGACTTCAGCCGACGGATAATATCAATAGGCTTGATTTTTTTTTCAAACTCGAGGATGTTCACCGCATCCGTGAGTGAAGCAGCATTGTAATCTGTGATTTTATAGATTTCCAGCAATCGTTTTGAAAAAAAAGAATCAATCGGCTGCAGGCGGTCACCTTCCCTGTATTTATACATTTCTTTACCGATAACCGGTGTCAGGTTTTTTTCAGAAATGTAATCAATCAGCTCATCCCAGTCGTACTGTTCTGTAATTGTTTTGTTCATAAGTGGCCGTTGTACAGAAATTTAGCGGGTAGCACAGTCAGGATAGGGCAGGCGTTTCAAGGATAAGATGAGAAAAATAAAAGTAACCAATTTTTGCCGAAACAGGAAGCCGTCAAAAAAATACCCTGTCAGTTTAAACAGGGGTAAATTACCTTCGGTACTTGCTGTATTTGATCGCCTGTGCTTAATTTTTTTATCCGGCGGATTGCATTAACTTTTGAGCGACTAAAATCAACGAGCAGATTGCACCTTGCCACCATAATAAATATATATGAGTAATACCCCAACCACAACCCGCCTGCAGCCGGGCAGGGAATACCCGCAACCGGGTGAAGAAAAAATAGCGGCAGATATTGTAAAGCTGCTGCAGGATGAAATGCTGCGGCTTTATCCGCCCGGCACAAATGGTAAAAAACAACTGCGCCAGATTCATCCGAAAATGAATGGCTGTGTAAAAGCAGAGTTCAGCATCGAACCCGGTCTGCCGGAGGAACTGCGTGTTGGTTTATTTAAAGAAGTAAAATCATACCCGGCGTGGATCCGGTTTTCAAATGGCAATACAAGACCGATTCCCGATTACAAAAAAGATTTCCGCGGCTTTGCCATTAAACTGATGAATGTGCCCGGGAAAAAACTGGACCTTACCGACCCGGATATTACAAGTCATGATTTCATCCTGATGAACACAAAAAATTTCGTGTCAGGCGATGTCAGGCAGTTTGCCAATGTGTTATTTGTAACCACCACGCCAACCATCCTGAAAACACTGCCCCGAAAGCTGGCAATCGCTTTTTCCAATCTTCCTCTATTAGGCAGGGCGATGAAGGCAAAAGTCAACATTAAGCACCCTTGCGAAATTCCGTACTTCAGCACCGTGCCTTTCCGCTTTGGCGATGAGAACAGGGCGGTGAAGTATGCTGTGTTTCCATCACCATCCAACCGGTTGCTTACACCGGATACTAAGGGAAAAGATTTGCTAAGGATAAACATGGCTGCCACACTGCAGCAGCATCCATTGACTTTTGATTTCTGTGTGCAGTTTCAAACCGATGCTGATAAAATGCCGATTGAAAACCCACTGGTGACATGGACCTCTCCATTTACCAAACTGGCTACAATTAAAATACCCGTGCAGGAATGCGATACTGCGGAGCGAAACGAATTGGGCGATAATCTATCTTTCAATTCATGGCACTGCCTGCCGGAGCATCAGCCCCTGGGCGCCTTCAACCGGGTGAGGCGTGTTATTTATGAAGAAATGTATGCCTTTCGTCATAAGCATAATAAAATAGCAGATGCAGAACCCACAGCCGGTCCTGATTTTTTCAATGACACAAAATTTTAACTGACATGACACATATCGAAATCATACAGGAGGTATACAAAAATTTCGCCCAGGGAAATATTGCCGGCGTACTGGCGCATTTTGATAAAGAGGTGGTATGGATTCGCCCCGGGGTACCGGACATTCCTTTTGCCGGAACGTTTACCGGCATGGAAGGATTGGGAAAAATGCTGACACTGGTAGGCCGGCATATACGGCTAAAAGCATTTACCCCTCAAAAATTTTTTTCCAATGAAAATACCGTGGCTGTCTTTGGCAGCGATACAGCCGAAGCTGTCAGCACCGGTAAATCATATACTTCTGACTGGGTGCAGCTTTTTACCCTGAAAGATGATAAGATTACCCGGGTGCAGGTGTATATGGATACGCTGGCGATTGCCCGGGCTTTCACTCCCTAAATGGTACTGAGAAATTTTATTACTGACACGGATGGAAAAAAGAAATAAGCCCCGCCTTTTACCGTAACAAAACTTTGCAAGCCGGTGATTACTTTACTCACAGTGGGCTGTGGTATGGTGAAATTCTGTTCCGTTTCCGGCCCCGGATTTTCTCTTACGCCGATAACCGGGTCGGGGTCGGCATACAGTCTTTTGAATTTTGGATAATTGGCCCATGTATATTGAATGAATTCAAACTGCCGGGAAATATCGGCATTGAAACAGCCAAACAGCAAACCAACTTCACCTCCGGGTTTATGATTTTCTGCCGAACCGATAAAATTTTCGCCATAGGAGCGGACACGCCGCATGATGCGGTGCCGCCGGGTAAGCTTCAGTGAACCATGCGGGGGCGTTTCTTCAAAATGATCCCTCGGGTTGGTTCGCCGTATGTGTGAGGCAATAGGACAGTTGTATCCCAGCTTATCCTTTTTTGCATAATAAAAATCATTGTCGTCGTTTTCGCCGCCGGGGTCTTTATCGGGGTGTTTTACCAGGGGTGCACCGCTGGGCCAACGGCCAATCATTTTGGCGGCAAGCTTTGTGCTTTCCTCATTGCTCATGCTGCCGTCTTCCTTTTTGGTTTTTTCCTTCATAAACGTCCAGAAGGCATCCACATGCTGCTGCAGCTGGCGCAGCACAAAATAAGTTCCGTTTCTCCCGACATCTTTATAGCCGGAACCACCTGCATCATCAGTTAGCAGCGAAGCATCGCCCTGCGGTTCGGTAAGCAATGCCGTATCAGGATAAATATTGTATTCGTTTTTATACCCCATTATAAACTCGCCGGCTTTAATGTTGTCGTTGTTGATGCCGGTAATACCGCTGCCGATGATGGCCGGCTGCGAAATTCCATCCCTGAAGCCGAAGTGCTCCCGGTCGCTGGGCAAGGGGCCGCCATTTAAAATATGAACCACTGTAAATGCATTTTGAAAATTTTGCACCAGGCTGTTGTAATAATTTTCTGCGGTGGCCTCATCTTTTCCAAACACCATTAATATTATATCAATTGATTCATTGGCCGGGCCACCCCATTGCCACCTGGCCGGGTCGCTGCTGTCAAAATCGCCAAGCAGCCGCTGGCGATGCGGCGTCACCATGCCTTCCCTGAATTCACGGGTGAAACACTGCAGGTTTTTTTCTTTATAACCGAGGGCTTTTAAACCAGAACTTGTCAGTCCAAGATTCAGGCAGCTGTCAGCTACAGCCGATTTTATGTGTGTAATCTTACCGGCAGCCCGGCTTAAAAATTTTTTTGCTTCACCTGCATCAGTTACCTGGAGCAGGTAATATTTTGAGCAGCCCATTTCTTTATAATCTTTTACCAGGTATGCTTGTATTTCTGAAAGTTCCAATATTGCCATGGTGGTGGTTTAAAATCTTTTTAAAAAAATCCGGGCCTTTTTTTCACTGAGGTCTTTGCGCAGTTCGTTACGGATTTTTGTGTTGTTGTTAATGTTTTTTATTGACAGGTCGGGGTAAGCGCAGTACCAGGCTTGCGTGGGTATTTGTGTGCTGCGGCTCCAGGCCAGGAAATGTTCTTCATCGTAAGCGCCGCCGGTTACCATAAACCTGGTTTTCGGAAAATTGACCGTGTTGCTGAAAATGCCGCTCAGGCCCCAGCCTGACTGGTCAATAAAATCGCCGAGGTATTGCTGCCAGCTTCCGTCGAAATTGCTGAAGAAAAGCACATGCCTGTTGTTGTCAATCAAAACCCAGCGGGCAAAATGAATGGTGGGAATGTTCAGCAGTTTTCCTTTTACAAACACATGGCCGGCCAGCACCCGGGTACGCAGCATCCATATCTGGAAATTTAGGCGTCGTATAAAACCCGGTTTCATCACAGCCACCTGTGTAAACTGGTTTTGCGGAAACAGGTCTTCATCCTGCTCCAGCCTGCGAATATGACTGTCGGGCAGCTGGCTGAGTGTAAGTGTGCCATTTTTATCCCTGAGCTCATGAAACAAAAAAAGGTAAATAGCTCCCACGATGACCAGTGGTAATGCAACCAGCAGCAGTAATACATACGGTAAAAACACCTTCCAGTTTATTGACGGTTCTTTGGCTTTTTGTTTCGACCATTCAAATTCAGGTTTTGCATCCACTGCGTTACGGATAGCACGATGAATTTCCACGGCCGGTTTTCCATCCCATTTATTTTTTACCAGGAATTGCCAGATGAAGTCCTTCAATTGTTTTTCCTGCCGTATTTGTTTTACTGTTCTTAAAGGGGCGCCAACAAAAAAGGCCGATGTTTTAATCATCCATTGCTCCAGGTATTGTTTACGGCTTTCGGTGGTTCTGTTTCCCAGTTCGGGATAGCCTTCACAGCACGCATATATATCGTCAATATATTGAGCCAGTCCGGTACACAATTCCGTAAGATGAAAATCAAGGTCGCCGTCGTAATTGGTGGAAAAAATAAGGCGAATACCGACAGGTACGGCCGGTTCGTCGCGAAAAGATTCGCGGCTGAGTATTACCCAGCGTCCATAATGAAGTGTAGAAACTTGCTGAAATGCTGTTTCCGTACCGGCATGCAACTTCACTTTTATTTTTGCCAGCAATTCCTGCAGCCATTCCACCTTGTTTTCTTTTACCGGGGTCAATAAAATTAAAGGATGCTGTTTTATCATAATTATTTTATGCGTCAAAGTGAATTTCCGGGATGATGATTGTAAAAAGTTTTTAAAAGGGCGGGAATTGTGTTGCGGCCACGGCGGCAAATAAACCGATGAATTTTTAAATTTACATTTTTTAATGAAAAAAGCATAAACTTACAATAATAATCCAGCCGCCGGGTATGATAAGAAATATTGACCATGACAAAGTCATTCATTACGGGCTGGATTCTATCATTATCAAATCAAAAGAACCGCTGCAGGGTAAACCCGTTTGCCTGAAAATCCTTACGGAAGAATTTCCAACAAACGAAACACTGGCGCAACTGGATAATGAACTGGAGATTTGTTCAAAGACAAACAGCAGCAGCATCCGCCGGGCTTACAGAAAGGAAAAACAGGATGAACACACGGCCATCGTACTGGAGTACATTCATGGCAGGGACCTTAATCAATTGCTGGTGGCCGAAAAACCAGACCTGGCCGGGCGGCTGACCCTGGGCATACAGATTGCAGAAGCGCTGTCATCGCTTCACAGGGAAAATATTTTTCACCGCCAGCTGTATGCCTCCAATATCTTAATTGAGAACACAACGGGTAAAGTTTTTCTCATTGACCTGGGCAGGGCTATCGAGGGAAATATTTTTGAACCTGGATTGATGCATGTACACGAAAAGCAGGCAGAATACCTGCAATACATAGCTCCCGAGCAAACGGGCCGCATCAACCGGGCCATTGATTACCGCGCCGACCTGTATTCGCTTGGCGTCATTCTCTATCGCCTTTTTGCCGGGCAGTTGCCATTCGAAAGTAAAGATGGGATGGAGCTTATTTATTCCCACGTGGCAAAAATTCCCGCATCACCCGACCGGGTGAATCATGAACTGCCCGAAGTGCTTGCAGCAATAATAATGAAATTGCTTTCGAAAAATGCAGAAGAACGTTACCAGTCAGCTTACGGTGTGAAAACCGACCTGGAGCATTGCCTGCAGCAATGGACCACAAAAAACAGGATGGATGCATTTGCGCTGGCACAAAGTGATTTTTCCGGCAAACTTTTTATTCCCGGTAAGTTATATGGCAGGGAAAAGGAAATCAAATTCCTCAGCCGCTTATTTAATGATTGCTGCAACGGGAAAAAATCAACCTTGCTGTTGTCGGGTTATTCGGGCAGCGGCAAGTCGGCATTGATTGATACACTGCAAAAACCCGTAACACAGAAGAAAGGATTCTTTATCAGGGGGAAATTTGACCAGATAAGCACCAATACCCCTTACTCCACATTTGCACAGGCTTTCAGTGAGCTGATCCAGATGATAAAGACCGGCGATGAAGCCTACCAGCAACGCTGGAAAAAAAGAATTATGGAAGCCCTGGGCAATTCGGTAAAAATCCTTACAGAATTTATTCCGGGCATAGAAGATATAACCGGCAAACTGCCCGAGATACCAATACTAAAAGGCATTGAAGCGCAAAACCGGTTTAATTATGAGTTTATCCGGTTTTTAAAAACAACAGCCGACCGGGAGCACCCGCTTGTCATTTTTGTTGACGACCTGCAGTGGGCCGATGCTTCATCGCTTCATCTCTTTAAACTGATTGCGGAAAACAGGGACCTGGAAAACCTGCTGCTTATCGGCGCTTACCGGGTAAACGAAGTGTCCGAATCGCACCCGCTGATAAAAAAACTGGGTGAAATGCGGGAAGAGACTGTGCTGTTTGAAGAAATGGAACTCCGCGACCTTGGGTATGAAGATGTGCATATACTCCTGTCGGGCACTTTGCTCACCGGCCAGGAAAATCTTTCTTTTTTATCCGATATTATTTACAGCAAAACGCAGGGCAATGCATTTTACGTATGGCAGTTTCTGAAATCGGTGTATGACGAGCGGTTTCTTTGGTTTGATTTTGAAAAGCTGCAATGGCAATGGAACACGGAGCTTATTATGCAGATGAATGTATCAGGTAATGTGGTGGACCTGATGACTTCCTACATTCAGCGCCTGCCGGGTGAAACGCTTGGACTGCTGCAGGCAGCCGCAACGCTTGGCAACCGGTTTGATAAAAAAACACTTTCGGTAACCCGGCAGCTTAACGAACGAAAAACAGAATCGCTGCTGGGCGTAGCCATTTCCGAAGGACTGATTATGCCCGCAGGCAATGAATACAAATTTGCCCACGACAGGATACAGCAGGCAGTGTATTCACTGCTTTCAGAAAATGAAAAAGCAGTCATGCACCTGCAAAATGGCAGAAGACTTGTGTCTCATTATAATCATTCGGAGCAGCAGGAAAAGACTTTTGAAATAGTCAATCAATGGAACCTGGGCGCCGAACTGTTAACGGATAAAAAAGAAAAAAACTTCCTGGCCGGGCTCAACATGCTTGCCGGTAACAAGGCCATGGCTACGGCTGCTTACCCGCAGGCCTTGCAATATTTTGAAAAAGGAATTTATGTGCTGGATGAAAATGACTGGAACAACCAGTATGATTTTTCGCTGCAACTTGCCGTAAATGCCGGCGAGGCGGCCTACCTCTCAGGCGAATATGAAAAAGTGGATAAACTGGTGCAGGAAATCGCCGCTCACAGCCGCAGTTTGATTGATTCGGTAAAGGCCTATGAAATTGAAATAAAAAAACTGATTGCGCAAAATAAACTCATTGAAGCCATCCGGCTCGGGTTGCACATTTTACTAAGGCTCGGAATACGCCTGCCTATGAAGCCCGGCAACCTGGCAGTATTAAAAGACCTGCTGAAAACAAAATGGCTGCTGCGCAATAAATCCGTGGATTATTTCAACAGCCTGCCGGTGATGGAGGATGAGCAGAAAAAAGCAGCCATGCGCATTATGTCTGAAATTTCTTCCGCTTCCTACTTTGCCGTACCCAACCTGGTGCCGCTGCTGGTGTTTAAAATGGTGAACATGTCGGTGAACTATGGGCTGTCGGTCAAGTCGCCTTTCAGTTTTGCCGCCTATGGTTACATCATCAGTGTTTACCTGAAAGAAATAGATAAAGGAAGCCGGATGGGTGAAATTGCGCTTCATCTTGCCAAAAAAATAAATGCCGGCGAAGTGACGGCTTCCATTATTGCCACCAGCAACCTGTTTCTCGACCACTGGAAAAAACCGCCTGGTGAACTGAAAACCGACCTGGAAAAAGCATTTAAATTATCCATAGAATACGGCGACTTTGAATGGGCTACTTATGCGGCTCACAATCTCGTTTACCAGTCGTTTATCAGCGGCGCACAGCTGAAAGGTCTTGCAAAAAAAGCCGAAGCCCTCGACCTGCAGATTGAAAAATTCAAACAGGACCTTACGTTAAAGAGGCTGCGCCTTTTTCGCCAGGCGATTGACAACCTGCTGAATTTTACTCCGGATCCGGCGCTTCTGAAAGGTGAAATTTATGATGAATCGGTGCTGGATACAGCCGATGTGACCAAAGAAAACGAGATCTATTTTCAAAATCTGTTTATACTGAAGTTGTACCTGGCGCTGATTTTTAATAATACTGACGATGCCAAAAAATATGCAGTACAGGCACAACGCTTCCTTGAAACGGTGAGGGGCACCGCTCTTGCGCCCCTGTTTTATTTTTATCGTTCGCTGGCTGTTGCCGATTCATCCATCCACTCCCATGTAAAGAAGACGATACTGAAGCAGGTGAAAAAAGACATCAGGGCGTTGAAACAGTTTGCAAAAATTTCACCGCAATACAACTCGCATAAGGTTTTACTGCTCCAGGCCGAATATCGCTACCTGAAAGGCGAAATGGAAAGCGCTAAAATTTTTTATGACAAAGCGCTGAAGGCCGCCACGGAAAACGACATGCAGAATGATCTTGCCCTTTGCTGGGAAAGAGCAGGCCAGTTTTTTCAAAGCACAAGGCAGGAGCTGCTGGCCGGTTTTTACCTGCAGAATGCTTACCGGGCTTACCGTCGCTGGGGCGCCGAGGCCAAGTTGAAACAGATGAGGGAGCAGTATCCTGAATTGAAAAATATTTCATCAACTGCCGAAAATTTACAGGAAACTTTTCCTGACACAATAAAAGAAGGAACCGGCAGCCTTGACCTTGAAACGGTGCTGAAAGCTTCCTCGGCACTGTCTGGCGAAATCGTATTGCCCCGCCTGTTGCGGAAAATGATGCAGATAATTGTGGAGAATGCCGGCGCTGTCAAAGGCTTTTTGATTATGGAAAAAAACGGCGAACGGTATATTGAAGCAGAAACGGGTGCTGATGTCAATGAGATTAAAGTGCTGCAGTCAATCCCGGTGCGGCAGAGCGGTTTGCTGGCCGAGTCGGTGCTCAATTATGTTTACCGCACGCAGGAAATCGTCATCCTCGACAATGCAGCCGGCAGCCAGTTGTTTGCCGGCGATTCCTTTATTGAAAAGCATGCATGCAAATCACTATTATGCGTGCCACTGGTAAATATGGGAAAGCTGCAGGCCATCATTTATCTTTCCAACGATCATACCATCGGCGCTTTTACTGAAAACAGGGTGGCCCTGCTGAAGCTGCTGGCCGGCCAGATGGCCATCTCCATCGAAAATGCACTTTTCTATAGCGAGCTGGAACAAAAAGTGGAGGAGAGAACAAGAGAGCTTTCCATTGAAAAGAAAAAATCTGACGACCTGTTGCTGAATATTTTGCCGGAAGAAGTGGCAGCCGAACTGAAACAAACCGGCCACACCACACCCCGCAGCTACAAAGTAGCCACCGTAATGTTCACCGATTTTGAAAACTTCACGCTGAAAAGTGAAAAGCTTTCGCCGGAAGAGCTGGTAAATATTATTGACACCTGTTTCAAAAAATTTGACGAAATCATTTCGCGGCATCATATTGAAAAAATAAAAACCATCGGCGATGCGTATCTCTGCGTAAGCGGCCTGCCCGATAATAAAGACCATAATGCGGAGAACGTGGTGAAGGCAGCCATGGAAATTGTGGAGGTCATCCGTGACTTCCAGCTCCGCGAAAATGAAAAAGGATTTTTCAATATCCGTATCGGCATTCATACCGGCCCGCTGATAGCCGGTGTGGTAGGCGATAAAAAATTTGCTTACGACATCTGGGGCGATACGGTGAATACAGCAGCCCGCATGGAGCAGAACAGTGAACCCAACCGCATCAACATTTCGCAAAGCACTTATGAGCTGGTGAAAGACAAATTCAGTTGCAGCTTCCGCGGCAAGCAACCAGCCAAAAACAAAGGCATGATTGAAATGTATTTTGTGGAAGGGGAGAAGTAATTCAGAAGTATTAAATAACAATTTTCACTGGCCAACCTGGCCCGTCGTTAAATAAAAAATTGAGCATTGAACTTTCTATCCTGCAAAAGCGGACATTGCAGCGGTTTTTATCCAAAAATCACAAACAACTTCTTCGAATGTGTTTTGGCTATAAGCGCCACAAGGCGGCGTAAGAAAAATTGCCTTCTTCGTAACTCCCCATGCACGATAAATTCAGCCGGTTTCTTACCTTCGCAGCCTAATTTTAAATAAAAACAGAAATGAGTACAGTAAGAGTTGCCATAAATGGCTTTGGCCGCATCGGCCGCCTGGTATACCGCCAGATTTATAAAATGGAAGGCATTGAAGTGGTGGCCGTCAACGACCTCACGAGCCCCAAAGTGCTGGCCCACCTGCTGAAGTACGACACGGCACAGGGCCGCTTTGATGCAGATGTGAAGCACACAGAGAATTCCATCATTGTAAACGGCGATGAAGTAAAAATTTATGCGCAGAAAGACCCTGCTCAAATTCCCTGGGTCCAGCACAATGTGGATGTGGTGCTGGAGTGCACCGGATTTTTTACTGATAAAGCAAAAGCCGAAGCACACCTGAAAGCCGGCGCAAAGAAAGTAGTGATTTCTGCACCGGCCACCGGCGATTTGAAAACAATTGTGTTCAATGTAAATCACAACATACTCGATGGCAGCGAAACCGTTATCAGCTGTGCCAGCTGCACCACCAACTGCCTGGCCCCGATGGCACAAGTGCTCGATGAAAAATTTGGCATCATCACCGGGCTGATGACCACCGTGCATGCCTTCACCAACGATCAGAACACACAGGATGCCCCGCATGCCAAAGGCGATTTGCGCCGGGCAAGAGCTGCTGCATTTAATATTGTGCCCAACAGCACCGGCGCTGCCAAAGCCATCGGGCTTGTGCTCCCTAATCTGAAAGGAAAACTGGATGGCACCGCACAACGGGTGCCCACACTTACCGGTTCGCTTACCGAGCTCACCTGCGTGCTGGGTAAAAAAGTAACGGCTGACGAGGTGAACACTGCCATGAAAGCTGCAGCTAACGAAAGCTATGGCTACACCGAAGATGAAATCGTGAGCAGCGATGTTATCGGAATCACGTATGGCTCGCTTTTCGATGCCACGCAAACCAAAGTGATAACGATGGGCGAAACACAACTGGTAAGAACTGTAAGCTGGTACGACAACGAGATGAGCTATGTGAGCCAGCTGGTGCGTACACTGCATTATTTCGCCAAACTCATCAGCGAACCGGCGGCAAAAACAGCAGAAGCAAAAGTGGTTTAAGAAAATAGCACGTCACTTTATTATAAAGGCTACCGGAAAACCGGGGCCTTTTATTTTTTCGTTACTTTGTCCCCAACGGCCGGAATTTTAGTATTCAATGTAAATTAAAAAGCCCGTTATGAATAAATTTTCCAATTACAATTTCAAAGGGAAAAAAGCACTAATCCGTGTAGATTTCAATGTGCCGCTCGATAAAGAATATAATATTACCGACGATACCCGCATGCGGGCTGCCATTCCTACCATCAAAAAAATTCTGAACGACGGCGGCAGCGTCATCCTGATGAGTCATTTCGGAAGACCCAAGGAAGGCCCGGAAGAAAAATATTCTTTAAAACATCTTGTAAAGCATCTCGCATCGCTGCTGCCTGGCGCCACCGTTCAGTTTGCTGATGATTGCATAGGAGAGCAGGCTGTGCAAAAAGCTGCGGCGCTGAAACCCGGCGATGTATTGCTGCTGGAGAATCTCCGTTTTTATAAAGAGGAAGAAAAGGGGAATGAGGCATTCGCAGAAAAACTCAGCAAGCTGGGTGATGTTTACATTAATGATGCTTTCGGCACAGCACACCGGGCCCATGCCTCCACGGCGGTGATTGCAAAATTTTTTCCGCCGGAAAAAAGAATGTTCGGCCTGCTGATGGAAGGTGAAGTGCGCAGCGCCGAAAAAGTTTTGAATGAAACCATAAAGCCATTCACCGCCATCATCGGCGGCGCCAAGGTATCGGACAAAATTCTCATTCTTGAAAACCTGCTGGAAAGAGCCACCGACATCATCATCGGCGGCGGCATGGCTTACACCTTTATGAAAGCAATGGGTGGCAAAATCGGTAACTCGCTGTGTGAAGAAGAACGGCTTGCTACGGCTGAAGAATTGATGAAAAAAGCAGCCATGCGCAATGTGTGCATCCACCTGCCGCCCGATTCCATCATTGCCGATAAGTTTGATGCAAATGCCGAGACTTCCGATGCGCCCAGCAATAATATTCCAGCCGGATGGATGGGGCTCGATATCGGCCCCAATGCCTGCGAACAATTCTGTAATGTGATCAAACGAAGCAAAACCATTTTATGGAACGGCCCGATGGGTGTATTTGAAATGGAAAAATTCCGCCACGGCACTAAGGCAATAGCCAAAGCCGTGGTGGATGCCACCAGCAATGGCGCCTTTTCACTAATCGGCGGCGGCGACAGCGTGGCAGCGGTGAACCGGTTTGGCTTTGCTGATAACGTGAGCTATGTAAGCACCGGCGGCGGCGCCATGCTTGAATACTTCGAAGGGAAAACGCTACCGGGAATAGCGGCGATAAAAGAATAACCCAATGTTATTTTTTAAAAAGGGGATGAGAAATTTTTTCCATAACCTTTTTTATTTCCTAAAAGCACTAATTTTAATCCTTCATCAAAATTTTATTAACCATGAAAGGCACACGCAATCTTGGCGTTTTAATCATCGTAGGCATATTGCTGATTGTTTTTGTTTGGGGCTGCAGCGGCTACAACGGCCTAGTTTCAAGCGATCAGAATGTACAAAAAGTTTGGTCGCAGGTAGAAGGCCAGTACCAGAGAAGAACCGATGTATTTAAAAATATAGAGAGCACCATTAAAGCATCAGCGAAATTTGAGGATACTGTTTTAACAAAAGTAACACAGGCAAGATATGTTGCTGATCAAATAAAGCTTGATCCGAGTAATCCTCAAACCATAAATGATCTTACGAGAGCACAGCAAAATATAGCTAACCAGTTTAGGGTTATTTTTGAGCGGTATCCCACACTTCAAACAACCCAGGCCTTCCGGGATTTTCAAACACAAATTGAAGGAACTGAAAACAGAATTGCCGTTGCCAGGAAAGATTTTAGTGATGCTGTAAATAGCTATAACAACAAAGTAAAACGTTTTCCTAGCAATCTTTTGGCAGGCATGTTCGGTTTTAAAGACAAACCTTATTACCAGGCTGAAGCCGGCACTGAAAAAGCGCCTGATGTATTTCAATAATTTTTAATGAGATTGTTTCCTTTCCTTAAGAAAAAGCAATTCTTCATCGCTGAAGTACAGCAGCGCATCGTGGATGCCATTCGCCAGGCCGAGCAGATGACCAGCGGCGAAGTGCGGGTTTTTGTGGAAAACCACTGCAGTTACATGGATGCCCTCGACCGGGCGGCAGAATTATTTTTTCAATTGAAAATGGATATGACCCGTGAACGCAACGGCGTGATTGTTTATGTGGCGCTGAAAGACCACCAGCTGGCTATTCTCGGCGATGAAGGCATACATAAAAAAGTGGGCAACGAATTCTGGAATGCCGAAGTGCAGAAGATGATCAGCAATTTCAACCGCGAAGATTATGCCGAAGGCATACGCCAGGTAGTGCTCGATATCGGCGAAGCGTTGCAAAAACATTTTCCCTACCAATACGACTCGGATAAAAATGAGCTGCCGGACGAACTTGTGTTTGGCAATTAATGATGAAAAAATTTTTCCTGATACCGGCATGGCTCCTTACTGTTTGTGCTTTTGCACAGGTTGAAAATGCCGTACCCCCGGCGCCCAGTCCGCCGAAGCTGTATAATGATTTTACCAAAGGAAAAAATTTTCTCACCCGTGAGCAGGCCGAATTTCTCGAAAGAAAGCTGGTGGCCTATGATGACAGCACCTCCAACCAGGTAGCAATTGTTATTGTTGAAGATCTGAAAGGCTACACGGCCAATGAATTTGCCACAGCACTGGGCAGAAAATGGGGCGTGGGCGGTAAAGAATTCAGCAATGGCATTGTGATTCTTATTTCTACCGGCGGCGGCGCAGGCAACCGGGATGCCTATATCGCCACGGGTTATGGCCTTGAAGGCGCCATACCGGATGTGACGGCCAAACGGATTGTTGAAAACGAACTCATCCCAAATTTTAAAGAGGGAAATTTTTTCCGCGGCCTCAGCGAAACGGTGGATGCTATAATAAAGGCAGCAGCAGGCGAATACACGGCGCCGGAAGGTTACCGGAAAGGAAAAGGATTGCGATTGTGGAAGATTATTCTTTTGTTTATTGTCGTCTGGATTGTTCTTGGAATAATATCCAAAGGCGGCCGGGGCGGGGGATATGTTTCCCGTCGTGGTTACCGTAGTTTAGGTGGCCCGTTTTGGTGGGGTACCGGCAGCGGATGGAGTGGCGGCGGTGGATTCGGCGGTTTTGGCGGAGGAAGCTTTGGTGGCGGGGGTGCAGGGGGGAAATGGTGAAAGGCTATTCCTGGTTTCAGAATCAAACATTTTGTTTGCCTCTTTCTTACCACAACAGCCTATGCACTTATTAAAATCTGCAATTCAATTATTGCAACGAATACATCTGGCCGTTTTTATAAATAAACCCATGTACAGTGCCATCGGTTTTTATATAATGCCCCACAATATCTCCGCGGTTGTTGATACCAATGGCACGGCTGTCAGTACCTCCCAGGGCGCCGAGATCATGCATGACTCCATCTTTATACAAAAAGGCGCGGGCCTGGCCATTGCTTATCCTGGAAAATCCGACAATTTC
>CAYUJD010000059.1:0-17134 GCA_964444975.1 uncultured Chitinophaga sp.
TCATCAAAACCATCAAGGGCATGGGCATCGGGGTCAATGGAAATGAGTACGCCTTTTTCAAGTGCATAATCAATATGCTTCCAGTCAATATCTAGCCGGCGGGGATGCGCATTCAATTCTATCGCTACGTGGTTGGCCGCACAGGCGTCAATTATTTTTTTGTGATCAACAGGATAACCATTTCGGCTCAGCAGCAGGCGGCCGGTCATGTGGCCGAGTATGCTGGTGTAAGGATTTTCAATGGCACGCAGCAACCGCATCATGGCTTTTTCTTCCGTCATCTTCAGGTTACTGTGCACAGAAGCAATCACCAGGTCGAAAGTAGAAAGAATATTGTTGCTGTAATCAAGGGAGCCGTCGTTCAGAATATCGCATTCAATGCTTTTAAAAATTTTGAAGGGTCTGAACTTGTCGTTCAATTCATCAATATAGCGGTGCTGCTCGCGGATTCTTTCTTCATTCAGCCCGTTGGCATAGGCGGCTGCTTTGGAGTGGTCAGAAATGACGAGATACTCAAATCCCCTTTTGATGAGTTCTTCTGCCATTTCCTCAACCGTGTTCACACCATCGCTCCAGTTGCTGTGGCTGTGTATCAGTCCTTTTATATCGGAGGGCTGTATGAGCAGCGGTACACCATTCTTTTTTATTTTATCAATGATGGCTTCCTTTTCCCGCAGGCAGGGCGGAATGAATGGAATGCCCGCCTGCGAAAAAACGGGTTCATCGCCCGGTCCCTTGCCGGTAAATTTTACCGAGGGAAATTTTTTCTGAAAAGCATTTATGAATTCATCGGTGCCAGTAGTAAGAAAAAGCCGCTCATCCATTTTTCCTTCGCCGGTGCAGAGGCGCAGCTTCAAACCGTTTTTCAGTTTATAAAGCAGCGAATCACTTTTTTCTTCCAGCAGTTCCGGCGGCTGTGCGGTGATGAATTTTGGTTTAATGGTTTCATTTTTTTCCAGCACCACAAATTCCAGCTCATCCATCGTCAAAGCCTGGCGGCGGTAGGCGCCCGTTACATGGGTTTTTTCTTTTGAAAAAAGTTTTTCCAGGTAGGCATTTATCTGCGGAAACAGGGCTTCCATTTCGGCATACAGAAAGCTGCCCTGGTTTTGCAGGTAAAACTCAATGGCTTCTTTTACGTTGGCCTGGGTTTTTTCGCCAAAGCCTTTGTAAAGCGTCAGCCGGTTTTCTTCGCAGGCATACAGCAACTCGCCGATAGACTCCAGCTCCATGTCTTTCCAGATGGAGTGAATTTTTTTCGGCCCGAGGCCTTTTATGTTCAGCATCTCCACTACGCCGGGCGGTGTCTTAGCGATGAATTCATTTAAAATTTCCAACTGGCCTGTTTCCAGCATTTCGGCAATTTTTTTTGCCGTGCTTTCACCAATGCCTTTTATGGATGCAATTTTTTCCGGTGGCGTATCGGCAAGAGGATGGGGCAGTTTTTCAATATTAAATGCGGCAGCGCCGTAAATCCTGGCTTTAAAAGAATTTTCGCCATGGATGTCCATCAGCTTCGAAAGCAGCGAGAAATTTTCTGCAATGGCATAGTTGTCCATAAATACCCGGGCCCCGGGAAGGCAATATTTGGTTTGTTAATCTCAAAGTAAATGAAAATTGAAAATTGTCCCGGTTACTACCGGGAGAAAATTGATCATTTTCTGTAACTGCGAAAGAAATGCTCAATTAATAAGGTATCTGCCGGAAGATTTCATAACTCCCCTTTAGAGGTTGGGGGCTTGTTGGGGTAAAAAAAAGTCCCCCGCACTGCGAGGGACTTTTATTACAATCTTTAATTTACTTTTTCTTCTTAGCAGCTTTTTTCTTTGGAGCGGCTTTTTTCTTAGCAGCTTTTTTCTTTGTTGCCATGTGTTTAGAATTTAACGGTTAGAAATACAATAACGATAGTAAAAATATAAACAATATTTAAACTATCAAAAATTTTATCCACAAATTTTGGCTGCGATGTTGATTACTCACTTCAACATCGGGAGTGTTGCTGATGAATGATGAGATTTTTTTTTGTGATAAGCGCTGTTGTGATGATGCAGTATGATTATGCTTCAGCCGGAGTTACTGAAACAAAAGTTCTGTTGTTTTTTCCTTTCTTGTATTCCACCACGCCATCAGTCAAAGCAAACAACGTATAATCTTTACCAACGCCAACATTTTTTCCGGGATGATAAACCGTGCCACGCTGGCGAACGATGATGTTGCCTGCTACAGCCGGCTGCCCGCCGAAAATTTTTACACCCAGGCGCTTGCTCTGCGAGTCGCGGCCGTTCTTTACACTGCCTTCACCTTTTTTATGTGCCATGAAAAAAGAATTTTAAATTTTAGTCCCGATTAATATCGGGATTGGATTTCAGATTTATAATATTTGTCATTCTCAATCCTGTATCCCGACTTCTGACTTCTTACTTAATACTGCTGATTTTTATTTGTGTGTACAACGTACGGTGTCCTTTCTTTTTACGAAAACCTTTTCTTCTTTTTTGTTTGTAAGCAATCACCTTATCGCCTTTCACATGGTCAACAATCTCTGCCTTCACTTTTGCTTTGGTGTCGGCGCCCACAGTCAGTTTGCCGTCAGCATCGGCCAGTAAAACTTCCAGGTCAATCTTGTCGCCGGCATTGCCTTCAATGTGCGGAACGTACAGGGTCTGGTCTTTTTCCACCTTATATTGCTGGCCGGCTATTTTTACTACTGCAATCATCGCTTTTAAATTAAGGGAGGCAAAGGTAAGGGGAAATGGTCATCCGGCAAACGGATTATCAAAGTTTTATCGCCGGTGCTGTACGGGTTGAAAGGCCTTCTTTTATATTTGCAGCTCATTAATGCCTGCCATTTATTTAAGGTATGAAAATCAAGTCTTTTTTAGCCAAACCCTTCGCCTCCTATATATATAAAGGTATCCGCAGAGAAATGGAATCAGCCCTGGCCGACCAGGAAAAAATTTTTCATCATTTGCTGAAGGTGGGACGAAATACTGAATTTGGAAAAGAAGCAGGGCTTGAAAAAATAAATACGTACGAGGAGTATAAACAGGCGGTCCCTATCCGCGATTATGAACAGTTGCGGCCATGGATTTATAAAATAAAAGAAGGCCGTCATAATGTGTTGTGGAAAGGCCACCCGATTTATTTTGCCAAAACTTCCGGCACTACCAGCGGCACCAAGTACATCCCGATTACCAAAGATTCAATTCCCAATCATATCAATTCGGCACGCAATGCCCTGCTTTGCTATATGGCTGAAACGGGCAACACGGCTTTTGCCGATGGTAAAATGATTTTTCTTTCAGGCTCGCCGGAACTGGAACGGGTGGGAGGAATACCCACCGGCCGGCTGAGCGGCATCGTGAATCATCATGTGCCCAGGTATTTGCGCACCAACCAGCTTCCGTCGTACGAAACCAACTGCATTGAAGACTGGGAATCCAAGCTGAATAAAATAGTAGATGAAACCATCGGGCAGGATATGACTCTTATCAGCGGCATTCCGCCGTGGATGCAGATGTATTTTGATGAACTGGTAAAACGCAGCGGAAAAAAAGTGGGGGAGCTTTTTCCTCGCTTCAGCGTGATGGTACAGGGTGGCGTCAATTTTGAACCGTATAAATCGAAACTGTTTGAAAGCATCGGCCGCAAAGTGGCATGCATTGAGCTGTTTCCTGCCAGCGAAGGTTTTTTTGCCTTCCAGGATTCGCAGCAGGCCGAAGGGCTTTTGCTGAACAGCAACAGCGGAATTTTTTATGAGTTTGTGCCTGCGGCAGAAATTTTTAATGAAAACCCCACCAGGCTTACATTGAAAGATGTGAAAGCAGGAGAAAACTATGCGCTTATTATTAACAGCAATGCCGGGCTGTGGGCTTACAATCTTGGCGATACAGTTAAGTTTGTTTCCGTCAATCCGTACAGGCTGGTGGTGACAGGGCGCACCAAACATTTTATTTCGGCCTTTGGTGAACATGTGATTGGGGAAGAAGTAGAATACAGCATACAGAAAGCGGCTGAGGAAGAGAGTGTATACATCACCGAATTCACGGTGGCGCCCTTTGTAAGCCAGAAGGAAGGCCGGTCGTATCACGAATGGTTTATCGAATTTGAAAACAAACCCCGCGATATGCATGCTTTTGCCATGAAACTGGAGGAAAATTTGCGAAAGAAAAATGTTTATTACGACGACCTTATCAGCGGCAATATTCTGTCTCCTTTGAAAATAACACCGGTCAGGAAAAACGGGTTTATTGATTACATGAAATCTATCGGTAAATTGGGTGGCCAAAACAAAGTGCCGCGGCTGAGCAACGACCGGAAAATTGCCGATGAACTGGCAAGATGGGCCGAGCATAATTAATTTTTATTTTCCAAAAAAGGAAAGCAAACCGGGATGAAAGTATATTTTGAAAATACGCCGGCTGAAATTGCTGTAAAAACACAGCAGGCAAAAGAAGGTGGTGTAAAGCGGGTTGCTCTTTTTGGTTCTACCGGCTCCATTGGCACACAGGCGCTGGATGTGATTGGTGCCAACAGCGATAAATTTTCTGCAGAAATACTTACAGCACAGAACAATGATGAACTGCTGGTGCAGCAGGCACTGCAGTTCAATCCCAACATGGTCGTCATCGGCGATGAGAGTAAATACCTGAAAGTAAAAGGGGCGCTTGCCTCCACCGGTGTAAAAGTATTTGCCGGCGAAAAAGCGCTGGAAGAAGTGGCAGCTACGGATTGTTACGACCTGATGCTTGCTGCTATTGTGGGTTTTGCGGGATTGAAACCCACACTGCAAGCGGTGGAGAAAGGCAGGACCATTGCGCTTGCAAATAAAGAGACGTTGGTAGTGGCCGGCGATATAGTGATGCAGAAAGCAGTGGAGTACCGGGCGCCGGTTATACCGGTTGATTCGGAACACTCCGCCATTTTTCAATGCCTGGTAGGTGAAACAAGAAACCGGATTGAAAAAATAATTCTGACTGCATCCGGTGGTCCGTTTCTTGGCCGCAAGCCCAATTACCTGGTGAATGTAAAACGGGAGCATGCCCTGCAGCATCCCAACTGGCACATGGGCGCCAAAATCAGCATTGACTCCGCCACGCTGATGAACAAAGGGCTGGAGATGATTGAGGCAAGATATCTTTTCAACCTGCGGCCACAGCAGATACAGGTTGTTATTCACCCGCAAAGTATCATTCACAGCATGGTGCAGTTTGAAGACGGGAGCATCAAGGCACAGATGGGATTGCCTGATATGAAACTGCCTATTCAGTATGCACTGGCATTTCCGCAAAGGATTGCCAACAGTTTTCCCCGGTTTGATTTCCGCAGGATGAATACCCTGACATTTGAAGAACCCGACATCCGCACATTCCGCAATCTTTCACTGGCCATGGAAGCGCTGAACAAGGGCGGCAACCTGCCCTGCGTGATGAACGCCGCCAATGAAATTGCGGTGTATGCTTTTCTGAAAAACAGGATTGGCTTCCTCGATATGACCGACCTGATTGAACGGACAATGAATCATGTGCCGTTTATCGAAAAGCCTACGCTGGAAGAATATTTCAACAGCGACGGCGAAGCAAGGAGTTTTGCAGCGGATGTTATAAAGCTCTGAAGCTATTTCAGATTTCAGATTGCAGTTTTGTTAAAAAAGAATTTCCCTGTTTCAATCCGAAATCTGCCATCGTCAATCTGAAATTAATAGCAGATATTTGCCGGCATTATTTACGGAAACATCTTAATTACAGTATGAATTTATTAGCCATAGACTGGAATATACTGGCCGTAAAAGCCGGGCAGTTTATCCTTTCGTTTTCCATCCTTATTATTCTGCACGAGCTGGGTCATTTTCTTCCGGCCCGCTGGTTTAAGTGCCGGGTGGAAAAATTTTACCTGTTCTTCAATCCCTGGTTTTCCATTTTTAAAAAGAAAAAAGGAGAAACGGAATACGGCCTCGGCTGGATACCGCTGGGAGGCTATGTGAAGATATCAGGTATGGTAGATGAGAGTATGGACAAAGAACAGATGAAACAACCGCCGCAGCCCTGGGAATTCAGAAGCAAGCCTGCCTGGCAGCGGCTCATCATTATGCTGGGCGGCGTGACGGTGAATGTGATACTGGCGATAGTGATTTTTATTTTCATCACCTGGGTGTGGGGCGATAAATATGTGCCGGTGAGTAATTTAAAATACGGTGTATATGCCGATAGCCTGGGTAAAAAGATTGGTGTGCAAGATGGTGATAAGATAATTGCAGTAGCCGGCAAACCGGTGGAGAAAGTGGGGACGGTGGGTACGGAGATAATCATGAATGAAGCGAAGTCACTTACTGTTGACCGAAACGGAGAAAAGATTGAACTGCCTATTCCTGCCGGTTTTATCAAGCAACTGAATGCAAACAGGCTGGGCGGTTTTACGTATGTACGCATTCCGCTGATTGTAGATTCTGTGCTGAACAAGGCAAAAATCACAGGAAGCGAAATAAGGAAAGGAGATAAACTGATTGCTATTGCAGACATGCCTGTTGAGTACAGCACTGACTTGCTGAAAAATGAGGGAAAAGTTAAAGACACTACTGTCACTATGCTTTTTTTACGAAACGGAAGTGATACGATTACGGCCTCAGTATATTTCAATAGCAAGGGAGACAACAAGATACTTTATAAATCAATGGGTGAAATACTCGGCACGAATCATGTCAGCTATTCTTTTTTTGAATCCTTTCCTGCGGGCATAGAGCGTTGCTGGCAAACTTTGGCAAAATATGTAAGAAACCTCAAGCAATTATTCACTTCAAGCGAAGTGAGAGTGAGAGACTCACTGGGCAGTGTCATCAGCATTGGCAATATCTTTCCGGGTGATTGGGACTGGCAGAGTTTCTGGACATTAACCGCTGTATTTAGCATCATTCTCGCTTTTATGAATGTGCTGCCAATTCCTGCGCTCGATGGCGGCCATGCCTTGTTTACTTTGTACGAAATGATTACCGGCCACAAGCCTGGTGATAAGTTTATGGAATACTCGCAAATGGTGGGTATGATTCTATTGCTGGGCCTGATGGCTTATGCACTGGGCCTGGATTTCTGGCGATTGTTTAAGTAGAAGCAACGGCCCCTCTAAATCTCCCCGAAGGGGAGACTTTGGCACCCACACATAACCAGTTTACACATAACTCCTGATAATAAGTTGTAGTGTTTAACTTGGAAATTGATTTGTAAATTTGTCTGCTGTTTCAAATTGGAAAAATAATTGCTGAACAGCGATAGGAACGATGAACGGAGCGTCGCAAGGGACGATAAATCGGAGATAAAAAGCTGATAAAAAAAAATCAGAATACCAACCCCGATAACTAACGGGGCCAAAATCAGCAATCAACTACGGGGGCGTTTGGTTTTGACAGCATAGCTCTTTGAAGGTGCAAGCATGCGCTGCGTTGCGTAATTAGCAGCTTAATCTGAATACGCAAACTATAAATGGCAATACTCAGTATGCCATGGCTGCCTGATCAGTGATCAGCGTAGTCATTATGGCCGGGTAAACAGGCAGGCCTGTGCCTCGTTGCCCCGCCCAATCATAAAAAAGAAACAGGCTGCAGCAATCAAAGGCTGTGCTGGTTGCTCAAGCCTCATGCAGCTAAGGAAGTAATCGGTTGCCTGTTTCCAGTTGCTTCCCGACATAAAAAAACAGAATAAGCATGTAGAAAACTTTTGAAGAATATGTTTGGACACCGGTTCGATTCCGGTCGCCTCCACTTTTTCTGAATTACTTTCTTATTTGCCGGGCAAAAAAACCGAAGGAAGCTTGTTGATTTTTAAAAGCACGCCGCCATCATGCTCCGCACAATGCTGCGTTACTCCATCGGCATTTCAACAACAGGGAGCGGGAATATTATATGAGCTTCAGCAAAGGGAAATATTAACCCGCCTCTTTTAAAAACAACGTATAGAAAAAAATCATCTGCCTGAAATCAGCCAGTTCAATGTGCTCGTCAATGCCGTGATAGCCTTTAACGTCAGTAAACGGTGTAAAGCGGATTACCGCTTCACTTATATCCTGGAAATGCCGGCTGTCAGTAGTTCCCATCAGCTGAAACGGCACAGGCAGAACGTCTTTTACAGTTTTGTACACCAGGTTTTCCACATGCTGAAATCCATTACCGGTGAATGATGTTATGGCAGGCGCATTGTAAAAATCCTCGTTCAGCCGCCTGATGGCAATCCGGTCGTCGGCCATTTGTTTTTTCATAAACGCTTCCACATTGTCAAGTGTTTCGCCAGGCAGCAGGCGGCAGTTTACAATGGCTATAGCCACCGAAGGAATCACATTGTCTTTAATACCGGCACTGATCAGGGTAGGTACAAGCGTAGTATGAAAAAGGGCATTCTGTTGTCCATCGCTTTCGGCTGCCTTTGCAATCATTTTTTCAAATAACCATCGGTTGGCAAAGGCCATCCTTTCTTTGAATGGCATTTGTTTTCCCAGCCGCAGAAACATTTCTTCCACCGGCTCAGTGAAGTGTACCGGCATCTGTTGTTTGCGCAGGTTCACCAGCGCTTTATTCAGCACATCAATTGCTGTTTCCTGTTTGGGTTGCGAGCTGTGACCGCCGGCCTGTTCCACTTTCAGCTCAAACGACATGTATCCCTTTTCAGCTGTGGAAATTAATGCCACCGGCCTGTCGGTGTATTTCATTGTTCTGGTAATCATGCCACCTTCGTCAAGCACCAGGGCGGGCTTGATATTATTTTGCCTGAACCATTTTGCCACGTCTTCGGCGCCGCCGATGCCGCCGATTTCTTCATTATGGCCCAGACTGACATAAACTGTTCGATCGGGAGTGAAGTTTTCCTGCAACAATTTTTCTACGGCCTCCAGTATGGCTATCACCGATGCTTTATCATCCACAGCGCCGCGGCCCCACACTTTATCATCTTTCAGTTCGCCGCCAAAGGGCTGGCATGTCCATTTTGATAAAGCAGCTTCTTCCACCGGCACCACATCGTAATGTGCCATCAAAACATAAGGCGGCAGCGATGAATTCTTTCCTTCCCATTTATACAAATAAGTAAAGTCGCCAAACTCCTGCAGCGAAAGCCTGCTGTGAACAAGTGGATAAGTCTGCACAAGAAAATTTTTAAACGCCATGAATTCCGATGTATCGGTTGGCCGGTTGCCACCCCATGAAATCGTTTTATGCGTAATGGCTTTTTGTAAATGGGCCACTGCAGAATCGGGCATACGGCCGTGTGCTGACGCAGTTTGAACCGGCATTTTCTTACCATACCGGAATGTTTTAAAAAGAATAATTCCAATTATTACAATCAGTGTGGCAAAAATTCCAGTCAGGATTTTTTTAAACATAAATTCGGAGTTTGGTAAAAAAACAGGGGTTTGGTATACAGACGTAATTAGTAATCTGAAAACTTCGTTTTACAATAAAGAAAAACCCCGGGTACGTGTACCTGGGGGTTAAATTTTTTAAATCAAAACGGGTAAGGGGTTGATTAAAATAATTTTTCCTGCGGCGGCTTAATGCCTGCCAGCCGGATGTAAATAGTTGTCTGTCCGCGATGGTGTGTCTGGTGTTCAAAACATTTTATCATCAGGGCAAAGCGGGTTTCTTCAAATGCGCCGAATAGTTTCTTTTTCTCACTCCATTTGCTGATGTCGGAATTTTTTACGGCATTGATGCAAAAATCATAGCTGGCATTTACATAATAAGCCACCGAATCGGGTTTTTGTGCGCCGGGCCTGTTGTCAATATCAAAGCTTACCCATGGCAGCATGGGCTGATCGGTGGCATTCGACATCAGGAACACATTGCCGCTGGCCAGGTGCAGCATCTGTTGCGCATAGCTGCGTACACTGTCGTTTGCCTTCAGAGAATATTTTTCGACGGGCATCGTACTGAGATATTCAGCGGTATAAGCTTTTGCTCTTTCCCATTCTTTTATCAATTGGGTTTTTATATCATCAGCTGTCAATGACTGTGCGTTGTTTTTTGAAACAAAGCCAAATAAAAACAGGAAAAAAAAACAAGCTGCAGGTAAAATGATTTTTTTCATAATCGTTAGTTTTAAAGCGGTAAGTTACGGAAACAACCTGATTGGAATTCGTTTTATGTAAATAATATTTAGTCAGTTTGGATAACCCCTTCGTTTAATATTTTTGTTTACTAAAAGAATAAATATGATACCTGTAAAAGGATATGCAGCACTGAGTCCCACCATGCCACTCCAGCCTTTTGATTTTGAAAGAAGAGAACTTCGGGACCACGATGTATTGGTAGAAATTTTATTTTCCGGGGTTTGCCATTCCGATTTGCACCAGGTGCGTGATGAATGGGGCGGCTCCATTTATCCTATGGTGCCCGGGCATGAAATTGCGGGCAAAGTAGAAAGGGTGGGTAAGCAAGTAAAAAAATTTAAAGCCGGCGACCTGGCAGCTGTCGGTGTGATGGTGGACAGTTGTCGCCATTGCAAACCCTGCAAAAAACACATGGAGCAATATTGCGTAGAAGGAATGACCGGCACTTATAATAATTATGAAAGGGACGGCGCTACCCTGGCCCAGGGCGGCTACAGCACGCAGATTGTTTGCGATGAAAGATGGGTGTATCATATTTCAGATAAACTGGAACTAGCCGCCACAGCCCCGCTGCTGTGCGCCGGCATCACTACTTATTCGCCATTAAAATTTGCAGAAGTGAAGCCGGGTGATAGAGTGGCGGTGGCCGGACTTGGTGGCCTGGGTCACATGGCAGTAAAATTTGCCGTAGCCATGGGAGCCGAAGTGACCATGCTCAGCACTTCGCCATCAAAAGCAGCAGATGCAAAAAAGCTCGGCGCTCATCATTTTGTGCTAAGCAGCGACAGGGATGCCATGCGCAAACATGAAAGTCACTTTGATGTGATTGTTGACACGGTTAGCGCCGGTCACCATTATGAAATATATCTGAAGCTGCTTGACCTGCATGGCAAATTGATGGTGGTAGGATTGCCAGAAACACATCCCGGTGTAAATCCTTTTGAACTGATTAAAAACCGCCGCAGCATTACCGGCTCCATGATTGGCGGCACGGTGGAAACACAGGAGATGCTCGATTTCTGCGCTGAAAAAAATATTGTAGCTGATGTGGAAGTGATTCCGATGCAGTACATCAACGATGCGTATGAGCGGATGCTGAAGCAGGATGTGAAGTACCGGTTTGTAATTGATATGGCAAGCCTGAAGTAAATGGGTTTCGGGAAAGGGGGTGTTGGCTGCCGGTTCAGATATTACGTATGGTTTTGTGTAAAATAATAAGTAACGTATTGAAAATTGGTTGATAACTTTTTCCAATAATCATCTTCATCGTATCAGCACACAGGTGCCTTTTTGAATATAAGTGCGGTTGTCAATGCCAATACCGGCGGCCATCCATACCACTGTCTGTGTTGGCTGCAGCTTGCCATTTATTTTACCATCCCATCCGCGGCTGTCATTTTTGAGGTCAAAAACCAGTTGGCCCCATCGGTTGTACACCCTGAAATACTTCATTTCCTTGATGCCGGCCGCCAGGGGTTTTAAATAATCATTCAGCCCGTCGCTATTGGGAGTAAAGCCGGAAGGCACATAAAATTTTATTTCTTTAAAAACTTTTACCAGCTGTGTATCCACTGTGAGGCAACCGCTGGCGGTAGTGATGGCAATGGTGTACAGCTTATCCGTGTTGCCTGTAAAGGTTGGAACAAAGCTTGTTGAGCTGCTCAAAAAAGCCGGTGGACTCCATTCCACGCTGGTACCGAAGGTTCTTGCCTGCAGTTGCTGGGGATAATTTTCCACTGCATACTGCACCGGGTAAGTGATGCCGGGCCGTGGCGATTCTATCAGAATATTTTTCACCGGTGTGTTTACAATGCATCCCCTGCTGTTGGTAAGCACCGCATAATAATTACCTGTTTGTGTCACTTTGTATCGTGGCTGGTTTGCTCCGCTGATGATGCTGTTGTCCTTATACCACTGTATATTATTTGTGGGGCGTACCAGCAACACGGCACTGTCGCCGGTATTGATGCAATACGCCGGTTTTCCAAGCAAGGTTATGCTGGTATCAATAATGGATGCTTCTACCACAACCGTATCAGTATCGGCACAGCCGCCGCCGGCGTTGCGGGTGGTTAATACATACAAAGTGGTAACGGAAGGGCTGGCTCTCGGGTTGGCAATATTCGGATCGCTGAGTCCTGCAGCGGGGCTCCAACTGTAAATAAGCCCCGGTTTTGGATTGGCGCCAATTGGCACAGGATTTTGGTTACACGATAATGTATCTCTGCCGGCATTCGAAATTATTGTTAATGTGTCGAGCAGTACTGCATACAAAGTATCGAGGCAACCATATCCGAAATAGGGCACCACTTCCACAGCAATGGTAGTGCCCACAGGTGGCGGCGGCACAAACATAATAGATTGCAGGTTGCCCAGCACCTGGCTGAAGTCGCTGTTGAACCAGGTGTATGATTGATAACCGAAAGGCGCCGTCACATTTACAAATGCATCATCAGGACAGTAGGTGGCACCGACAAACTCGCTGCTGCATTCTGAATTTACATCAATATAAGCGTAGCCGAAATGACGGGTAAAAGTGCAGTCACCGGTTTTGAAAAAAAGCCGGATGGTTTTTCCTGCATTGCCGTTCAGGTTGATGGAAACGGCCGACCAGTCTTTGCACCAGATATTGGTGGTATCTACCTGTATGGGTGAAATAAAAAAGCCCGGCAGCAGTGAACCGTATGGATAAAAAGTAAATGACGAACAATAAATAATTTCATTATCTGTCACATTGCTGATTTCAATTTCAAGCCGCGGTTGCTGAAAAGGCTGGTGGTTGGGATCCTGGAAAACAACGGCGTAATGATAAATGAGTGAATAAACATCCTGGTTGGCCGGTATGGTAAACTCATACGAAATACCTTCGGCCTGCCCGCCACCCATATCATTTCCCAGCCGGATGGAATGACCGCTGCCATTGGGGCAGCTCACCGGAAATCCGCCATATGGGTCAACTGCATTTGTGGGATTGGTATACATGGTATGGCGGTTAAAAACCGGCCCGTTAGAATTAGTGAGTGAAAGCACATTTTGCCCGTTGATGGCCTGAGCCGCACCGATATAGCATGTCCAGTTGTCAAATGTGCCGTTTTCAAAATCAATATTCGGCGGGCATTGCGCTGCGCCGGCAATGCTGAATACGTGCAGAATATTTACAAAGAGAATTAGCCGTGTTGCCATTAGGGAAATGTATCCTGGGGTTAAATTATCATCACTGCATCTTCGCACGGCTGTGGGTTGTTATAATAAAGGTAGAACTAACTCTAAACAAATCGCCTGAATATTATGCCCGGTTGCCCGTATGACACAGGGAACAGGCTGCAGTTTAACCCCCGTAAAAAACGGCGGCAGTAAAAACCGGGAGCTTTGATTTCAAAAAAAATCTTTTCGGGGTTTTCAGATTGAAAATTTTCCAAAATAAATTGCCGTTCACAAACAGGGGTTTACTTTAGTACATCTGCACCGGGATGAGAAACGCTTTTCATTATCTTCGCAGCCCGACTTTAAACCTTATGGCCGAACACTCTCATCAACTGGCTGCTGTTCTTTTTGCCGACATCGTGGGCTATACAGCCATGATGCAGGATGATGAAAATGCAGCCATAGAAAAAATCACCCGTTTCCGCCATGTTATCGATATCATTGCCGATGAACTGGAGGGCAAAATCATACAATACTACGGCGACGGCTGCCTGCTGCTTTTTTCCAGCGCCACCGATGCGGTAGAGTTTGCCAAGCTGCTGCAAACGGATTTTAATGAAGAACCCCAAGTGCCGGTACGTATTGGCATTCACATGGGCGATGTGCTGGTAAGCGGTGGCAATGTGTTTGGCGATGTGGTAAATATTGCATCACGCATACAGGCCCTGTCGCCGGCCGGCGGCATTTATATTTCTGAAATGGTGTACCGCAACATTGCCAACAAAAAAGGAATGGACTCGGTGTATGTAAAAGAAGAGTATCTGAAAAATGTAAAGGTTCCCATCCGGATTTACCAGGTGCTTACAGAAAATTCACCGGTGGCTGCCGGCGCATTTGCACCCGATGAACCCGACTTCCGAAGCATTGATGAAAACAGCATTGCCGTTTTGCCGTTTACCAACCTGAGCAGCGATAAAGAACAGGAGTACTTCAGCGACGGGCTTACGGAGGATATCATTACCCAGTTGTCAAAAATCAAATCGTTCAAGGTGATTTCCCGCACTTCGGTAATGCAGTATAAGAAAACGCCAAAATCAATTCGTGAAATAGGAAAAGATCTCGGCGTGGCATTGATAGTGGAAGGAAGTGTGCAGCGGGCCGGCGAACAGGTACGCATCACTGCCCAGCTTATTGATGCAGCGTCAGATGAGCACCTTTGGTCTGAATCGTACGACCGCTCAGTCAGCGATATTTTTTCTATACAGCGGGAAGTGGCGCTGGCCATCGCCTCCGTGCTGAACACCCAGCTTACCCGCAAGGAAACGCAGCAGCTTGATCATATTCCCACCGTGAACCTGCAGGCATATGATTTTTATATGCGGGGAAAATTTTTAGTGGAAAAAAGAAACAAGCCCGATTTGCTGGTGGCCCGCGATTTATTTCAACAGGCCGTTGCCAAAGACAAATCGTTTGCCGATGCCTATGCCGGGCTTGCCACCACATACCTGCTGGCATCTTTCCGGGGGTACGAAGACCCGGTGCGTATGCTCTGGCTGGCAAAAAAAAATATTGATACGGCGCTTGCCCTGGATCCTTCATCCGGTGAAATACAGGCTACACTGGGTTACTGGTATCATCAAACATTCGACTGGCACGCCGCAGAAATTACTTACCGCAGAGCAATAAGCTTAAATGCCAACCAGACCAATGTGTACCTGTGGCTGGCCATTTTACTGGAAGCAAAGGAAGAAAAAGAAGAAGCGCTGAAAATTTATGACCTGGGCAGCGAACTGAACCCCATGTGGGATTATCTTACTGAAAATAAAATTCGGGCACTTGTAAATAACAACCAGCCCGATGAAGCCATCCGCCTGCAGAAAAGCCTGGTAGAAAAAGCCGCCATTGATCCACCGCTGCAGAAAAAGCATAACAGGGGGCTTTCCCGGCTGTATTGGTTTCTGAATAAAAAAGATGAAGCCTTGCAGGCTGCAGAAACTGCCCGCGACAAAGCGCTGGTGAAATTTTACCTTGAAAACGATAATTCACTGCTGGAAAAAGAAGTGGACAGGCAGTATGAAGAAATAAAAAACAAAAGCGAATACATCAGCCAGCTGTGGATGGGTATTGATTCTGCAAAAGCCGGCGCCAGGGATAAAGCGCTGGATTGTTTCAACAATGCCGTTGCGTTGAAAGAAGCCGCCGTATCGCTGCTGCTTATCCGGCATTATGATTTTCTGAACATCAAATACCTGAGTATGGCGCTTATTACTAGAAAAATAAAACAGCTGATTAATTTCTGAGACGCTGTGCTGCGTGTTAAGTAAACTCCATTTTTGAAGTAATTTCTTTACACCGTTCATCGTTCTGTAAATCTTACAAAAGCGGGTCACGAACGCAGAATATCATGCCCGGGCAGGCAATGTTTTGGGCGGTAAGCATTGTTGGGTGGTTATTTTTTTTCTACTGGTATTTAATATCCCTTTCCTTTATTTCCACTGCCTTGTTATTCTCGTATTTGGTTTGTCGTGTCCAGTTACCTTTTTTATCAAACTGGTAGTTGTAAATGAGCCTGCTTTCTATGGTGCTGTCAGCTTTCAGTACTATTTCGGATGCCAGGTTGTTTTTATCATCGTAATGATAAATATGCTTCCGTGTCATAGCGCCGTTGGTGGAGCTTAAGCGCCATTCGGATTTATTTCCTTTTTCATCGTATTTGTATTCGTATTTCCAGAGCAGGCTCCCGTCCTGCCTGTAGCAACTCCATTCCTTCATATTATCCTTATCATCGTAAGCAAACTTGTAGGTAAAATTGAAAATCGGGTTGCCTTTGGGTCTCGACATTTGCTGCTCAATCTTTCTGCCCCGGGCATCGGTCTTGGTTAAATATCGAACATCGAGTGTGCCATTGGCCAGGTACACTTCTTCAGCCACCAGGTGGTTGTTTTCATCATATTTATATTTGGTGGTGGAAGCAAGGCTGCCATCAGGCCGGTAATTAAGCAATTCAATTTTATTTCCTGTATTGTCGTACCGGAATACATTTTTATGGACCAGTTTATCTTTTTGCCCATTTTCATTGCTTTGGTAAAGCGATTCGGACAGTACTTCCACTTTGCCTTTAACACCAACTGCTGCCAGGTCTCTTTTATTTTCTAAAACTTTTTGTTTTTGCTGGGTAATGACAGGTGCCGCTGCCGGCTCTTCATTTTTCCCGCCATTATCAGAACAGGAAATCAGAATGATGAGTGCAGGTGAGAAGAATAATCCAAGATGCTGTTTCATAACCGTGATGATTTCGAACAGCAACTTAGCTTATTTATTGAAATTTTGCAACTGCTGCTGTACCAGCGGAAGCGTAAGCAGTACGAGGTGAGGCGCTGGTTTTCATTGCGGGCAGTAAAATCCCGCCCCTGCACCTATTTACATTTAAAAAAAAGTTGCAAGGGGGAACAGATCCTACGGATGATGTTGCGGAAATAGTTACAATACAATCACACTGTTGCTGCCGCCGAATTCATTGGGCACTTCTTTGTCTGCATCGGGATCGTTCAGCCAGCGTGTTTCATTCACCCGGTATTTGAATTCATGTGTGGAATCTTTGGGCAGGTTCACATCGGCGCTGAAACTGCCATCTTTCTTTTTGCTCATGATGACGGAATTCTTCCAGTCGCTGTTCAGCCCGAGTATTTCAATGGTTTCGGCATTGTCAACTTTAAAAGAAAACTTCACTTTGCAATAATCCTTCGTTTTGTAATAGGTTTTTTGTACCATTTTCGTTCAGTTTTTATTTATTAAAAAAGAAACGCCACTATCGTTCATTAGCAAGCCGCTCGCTGAAAACGTACATTGTCGCCATTAATGCCGCAAAGATAAAAAAGTAACCTGCCGCCGCCGGATGAAATTA
>CAYUJD010000059.1:17234-23843 GCA_964444975.1 uncultured Chitinophaga sp.
TATCAAGATATGATAAGGAAGAATGTGAATTAACCCTGTTGCAAAAGCGGTTTTACTTTTACGGGTTATCTTTATATTTCAGTAAAAAAATTTTTTTTGCGGAATGTAACGCATGATAATTACGTCGCCGGAGCAGGTGATAAGCTTCATGCTGCCTATTAGCGGCCAAATATCTTTACGGCGGCTATTATTTTTTTCCTGGTTGTGGCTTTTGGCGTCTGCGGTGCTCACACTTATGTATTGCGTCACACATACAAATTATTTCATCCCGTTTTTGCCCTACAATATAATAATTGTACATTTAAGAAAAACTTACCATGAATACACTGACGGGAAAAGCGGTGGCCTGCTGTTTTCTTTTTTTCACGATAGCAGCCTGTAAAAAAAACAACCTGCAGGTGCAGCAGGACGAGGAAATTGCCACAGCCAAACCCGCACCACCGCCGCCTCCGGTTCATGGTGTTTGTGATTATGAAATTGATGAAAACAGCATCATCTCCGCCGGCTGGACAAAAACTTTTGAAGATAATTTCAACAACGATCTCAGCAACTGGAACGTCTGGTATGGCGGTGCATTCAATAATGAGCTGCAGATGTACCAGGCAGCTAATCTTTCTGTTACCGGCGGAAACCTGGTGATAACGCCAAGACAGGAAACAGTGACCGGCCCCACCAATCCGTGGGATGCCACACCAAAAACTTTCAATTACACTTCAGGACGTGTGGAATCGAAGGCAACTTTTTCTGCCTCCGCATCTACACCCAGAGTGAGGATGATGGCCAGAATAAAACTCCCGCCAGGTTATGGTATGTGGCCGGCATTCTGGAGCTATGGTCCTGCATGGCCTACCAACGGCGAAATAGATGTGCTGGAAGCAAGGGGGCAGGAAGATTTTAAATACCAGACCAATTACTTTTACGGCAGGGTGGCCAACCGCAATCTTGTGAAGAATGCAGTGGGGTATGTAACTACTGACGTCAGTCTGCAGAGCTGCCATCATGTGTACGAAGTAATCTGGAGCCAGAACGAACTGAAATTTTATTTTGACGGCGTGCTGGTAAAAACCAATACCGGCGGCTATGTGCCCGATCTCTTTGGCAAAACGGAGTGGATTACATTGAATGTGGCGGTGGGCGGAAATTTCTTTTCCAATTTCGATCCGTCGCTGATACAAACCGGTACCATGTATATTGATTGGGTAAAAGTGTTTACTTCGGGAAATTGAATCAGCAGGAGGGAGCTTGTTATATTTGCCGGATGAATCTTTCTCTCAGCGATTTTTATAATCCTTTTTTTATTGGCATAGCCGGAAGCGGCATGAGTGCACTGGCCCAGTACCTGCAGGGTTTAGGTAAAAATGTTTCCGGCAGCGACCGTTATTTCAAAGAAGGAGAGTTTAATGATGCAAAGGATAAACTGGAAGCCGAAGGCATCCGGTGTTTCCAGCAGGATGGCTCAGGCATTACCGGTAAAACTGATCTTGTAGTAGTAAGTACGGCCATTGAAGATACTGTTTACGAAGTACAGAAAGCAAAGCAGCTGAGCATACCCATCATCAAACGCAGTGAGCTGCTGGCCATGCTTGCTGCCGGCAAAAAAACAATTGCGGTGGGCGGCACTTCAGGCAAAAGCACTACGGCTGCCATGCTGTTTGAAATACTAAAATTTGCCGGGTTAAATCCCGGCATCATCAGCGGGGCAGGATTAACCCGGCTGATTAAACAGGGAAAAATAGGCAATGCAAAAGTGGGAGAGGGAGAGTGGCTGGTGATTGAGGCCGATGAAAGCGATGGCTCCATTGTGCATTACAAACCCGAGATTGGCGTACTGCTGAATGTGGAAAAAGACCACAAAGAGATGGATGCGCTGATGGAAATCTTCACCACGTTTAAAAACAACTGCAAAAAATTTATAGTTAATCAATCGAACCCCCTGGCGGCAAAACTATCGCAGGATATACAAAATGATTTTTCGGCAGATGAAAATATTCCGGCCGGCTTTATTGCGAAAAACTTTCAGCAGAAAGGATTAAATGTTCATTTCTCAATTCTTAATTTCCAATTCGCAATTAATGCAATTGGGAGGCACAGCATGGAAAATGCAATTGCCGCAATTTCCGCGGCAAACCAGTTGGGTGTTAATTTAAAAACCTGTGCCGAAGCATTGAAAAATTATGAAGGAATTTACCGGCGCCACCAGGTGTATGGAAATAAAAGCGGCGTATGGCTGGTGGATGATTATGCCCATAACCCGGCCAAATGCGCAGCCAGCATTGCAGCCTGCCAGCCTTTGGCGCCGAAGGTTATTGCCTGGTTTCAGCCGCACGGCTATGCACCCACCAAATTTCTTCGTCATGATTTTGTGGAAGAAATAGCCAACGTGCTGCGACCGCAGGATGAAATCTGGATGAGTGAAATTTTTTATGCCGGTGGCACCACCACTAAGGATATTTCGGCCAATGATTTGATAAACGACCTGAAAGCAAAAGGTGAAAATGCATATTTTATTGAAAACAGGAATATACTTGTTTCATCCCTCCGCCCGCATCTTACTGACAATTGCGTACTATTGCTGATGGGCGCAAGAGACCCGTCGCTGGAGCAGTTTGCAAGGCAGGTGTGGGATGAATTATGAATGATGAGAACGCTTATTACAAATATTAAAAAGCTGGTGAATGTCCGGCAGGAATCAAAGCTTCTCCGTGGAAAGGAGCTGGGAGAATTGCCATGCATTGATAATGCTTACCTGGTTGTTGAAAATAGCACCATTGCAGAGTTCGGAACGATGGATAAAATCCGAAATCGAATCCCGATTAAATTCGGGACGGAAATCAAAAATCAGATTGACGCTTCCGACCGCTTCATTCTTCCCTGCTGGTGCGATAGCCACACACATCTCGTATTTCCTGCTTCCAGAGAAGACGAGTTTGTTGACAAAATAAAAGGATTGAGCTACGCTGAAATTGCTGCAAGAGGCGGCGGCATCCTGAATTCGGCAAAAATGCTGAATGGCATGAGTGAAGAGGAACTTTACCGGCTGTCGTTAAAGCGGCTGGAAGAAGTGATAAAGCTTGGCACCGGAGCCATCGAAATAAAAAGCGGCTATGGCCTGACCGTGGAAGGCGAACTGAAAATGCTGCGGGTGATTAAAAGATTAAAGGCGACATCACCTATACCCGTCAAAGCTACCTTTCTTGGTGCACATGCTTATCCGCCGGAGTTTAAAGAAAATCACAGCGGCTATATAGATTTAATCATAAATGAAATGCTTCCGGCCATTGCGAAAGAAGAGCTGGCTGATTTTATTGATGTGTTTTGCGAAACAGGCTTCTTTTCTCCTGAAGAAACGGAAACGATTTGCAAAGCGGGTATGCGGTATGGATTAAAGCCAAAGATTCATGCCAACCAGCTTGGTTTGTCTGGCGGGGTGGAAACAGGAGTCAGGCTGGGTGCTGTTTCTGTTGATCATCTTGAAACAATGGATGATACTGCAATTAGTAAGCTGGCTAACTCTGGTACAATCGGAACTCTGCTTCCCACCGCTGCATTTTTTCTACGTATGCCTTTTCAGCAGGCAAGAGATATTATTGAAGCCGGCTGCGCCATTGCACTTGCTTCGGACTATAACCCGGGTTCCTCACCGTCGGGAAACATGAATCTGGTAGTTGCGATGAGTTGTATCCAAATGAGAATGCTTCCGGAAGAAGCCATCAATGCAGCCACTATCAACGGCGCTTATGCCATGGAACTGCAAAATGAAACGGGAAGTATCACAGTTGGCAAAAAAGCCAATCTTATTTTTACAAAACCCATTCCGTCACTGGCGTACCTGCCTTATGCATTTGGAACGAACCTGGTGGATAAAGTGATGGTAGGGGGAGAAATGGTTTGATGGTTGGATGGTTGGATGGTTGAATGGCTAAATGGTTAAATGGTTAAATGGTTAAATGGTTAAATGGATGAATTCCTTAATGACTATTTCCCGCAACAATCAAACAATTTAACCATTTAACCATCAAACCATCCTCTTCTCAAATCTCTTCATGATTTTCCCCGCCCCGATTAATGCAAGCGAAAGAAAGAAGATGACCAGCAGGATGCCGCCGGCGTTCAGCAGGGCTTTTTTGTAGCCCAGCTCATTTACATTTACAAACGGATAGGGATAAAATTTTGTAATAGCGCCGTGAACAAGGCCGTAAGCCATATAAATAATGGGATAAATCATCCAGCGAAAAGCATGTTTCCATTCCAGGTTTTCAACCGGCACAAAAAACACCCAGTATAAAATAAACACGACCGGGATGATGCTGTGCAGCAGCTCATCCACCAGTTTTTGCAGTCCCTGCGGGTTCCAGGTGCTGCGAAGGATGACATGATAAACAATTCCAACGATGGTGATGTAAACCGTGATGGCAGTCAGCGTTGTTGCTTTTGTAAAAAAACGGCCCGGCCGGGAATTTTTTTGCAGAAATAGAAAAGTAAAACCGAGTGCAACAAGTATGTTGCTGTCGATGGTGAAGTAGCCAAAGAACCGGAAAACAGTTTCTGGAACAGAAACTGTACTATTTTTCATCAGCAGGTAAAACTGTGCGATGACGGCAAACCAGCCGAGGGCTGCGCCGGCAAATGTCATGATGCGGATGGCTGCAGATTTCATAGCGGCAATAAAAATAGAGAAACTACAATTCATCTCAAAAGTTGTAAGTAACACAATGGACACTACGAAAGCACAACGGACACGGAGAAATCATCTCTTAAGTTCAGGGCGCTGTTATTTGTGTTCAATTTTGTGGTCATCGTGTTACTTCTTTTTCACTCTTGTGATGGCGTCGGAGCAATCATTTTACTCATCAGTTCTTTCATCAGCTTATAGGCTGTCATGGCGGTTACATCGTGCACATCTCTTGCCGGGTTGTATTCCACCAGGTCGGCGCCGGCAATTTCCGCACCTGTTGACTGGATGATGTGGATGAGTTCTCTTGTTGACAGACAGCCGGGTTCGTGATGCGATACACCGGGCGCAAAGGCCGGTTCGAGCACATCCATATCAAGCGAGATGTATAAAGGGCTTTTGAGGTAATGGAGAAAAGACAGGCTGAAGTTTTTCATTTCAACAATGTTCACACCATACTTCTTTGCCTGCATGCGCTGGTGCGTGGTAAGGGTGCGGATGCCCACCTGTGTGAGTGAAGCGATTTTGCCTGTTTCCATAACTCGTGCAAACGGCGAAGCATGGGAGTAAGGATTGTTGTCAAAGTTTTCATACAGGTCGGCATGAGCATCGAGATAAAGGATGTGCAGGCGGTTATATTTATCGCTGAACGCATCCATCACCGGGTAACTGATGCTGTGATCGCCACCGAAGCAGAGCAGTTTCTCATTTTTTTCAAGAAGAGCAGCAATGGTTTCTTTTATCAGCCGGAATGCAGCGGCAGAACCGGCATCGGGGAAAGCGATATCGCCTGCATCATGATAAGCAGTTCCTTCTTTCACTTCCACGCCGTTTTCGGCAAAGCAGTTGGCCGAACTTTGGGGGAGCTTACAGCTACGAACCTGGTAATAAAGGAAAGTGTTCAACCCCAATGAAACCACCAATAGCAAACTGTGTTTTAAAGAAGCGTTGGCCGCCGCCTGTCAATGTTATGCAGATGAGTCCAGCCATTTTTTAAGTCGCCGGATGATTGTCCGCCGTGCTGAAGATAAAAAAAGATATGCTGGCGAAATGTAGCTATGTCAGGCCGGTGATAAACTACTGCTGACAGTCAGCCGAAGACTTTTGAATTGCTGACGGTTTGTTTAATATGGCGGCTTACGTCTGTATTATCAAGAATACAAAACTTAAAAAAATAGCTGCAATGATATTGCTGCTTTGATTTTTACTCTGTTAACCGGGCTCATGCAGGATTCACCGGGCTTTCGCAAATACAACACTTTATCAGCCGCGAAATTTCAGAACCAAATGCTAACCGTCATGAGGTCTTGCTTTATATAAACCAGGGCGAGTGGATCCCGGCGGGATGAAACTCACTCCGGCTCTTTAAAAATATACCGTTCGTCATATTCGATTTCAAACATCTTCAGTATGCGTATGTATTCTTCAAGGAAGGTTTCTTTTTTGTGATGGGCTTCCTGGTTTTGGATATAGCGGATAACATCGTCCACCTGGGATTTGGAGTAGGAAAAAGCACCAAAACCTGATTGCCATGCAAAGGGTATTCTGCAAAATTTGTTTTTGTTAATCCAGGTAGTGCTTTCAGTTTTTATGTTTTGAGCCAGTGAGGAAATAGATTGGTGCGGCCGCAGGCCGAAAAGAATATGAATATGGTCGGGCATGCTGTTTATCTGGAGCAGTTTGTGCGGATATTCCTGTCCTTGTTTTTTTTGAACGATGCCGGTGATGTATTGATGCAGCCGTTCTTTCCATTCTTTTTCTATCAATGCGAGGCGGTATTTCACCGCAAAGACAAGTTGAATGTGGAGTTGAGTGTAAGTGTTGGCCATGGTTTTGGTTTTTTGTTATTTAAAAATACAAGTTTTTGCGTCCCGTAGGGACACATGGTGGGTAGAAACAAAGATTTGGAATGTTCATAGCGTTCCGCAGGAACGCAG
>CAYUJD010000060.1:0-7149 GCA_964444975.1 uncultured Chitinophaga sp.
TTAAACAACAGGCACACCAGGCACAATAGAAATACATAGCCTATGTGAAACCATGTTTCTATGTGGTGAAATAAAAAAGCCATCAGCAAATTTTATGCGCCGAAAAAAAATCACCAGGATTCTCTTTCGCACTTTAGCAGTCTTTATTCTCATACTACTGGCCGGTTTTTTAATTCCTCAAAAAATAACCATGCCCGTGGAAGGCGCCGGCAGGGAAAGTTATTCACAGCAATCTTTCTGGGCTTACCCGTGGGGAAAATCAGTGACACATAAGGGCGTTGACATTTTTGCAAAGAAAGGAACGGCAGTACACCCCGCAACAGGCGGAATTGTTTTGTACAAAGGCAAAAAACCAAGAGGCGGCAACGTGGTAATGATTCTCGGGCCGAAGTGGCGTATTCATTACTATGCCCATCTTGATACTGTAAAAACAAGACTGTTTTCATTTGTAACACAGAAAAGCACTATCGGCACAGTTGGCAATACGGGAAATGCGGTTGGCAAACCGTCGCACCTGCATTATACCATCAAAACTTTAATACCTTACCCGTGGCGAAATGACAGCAGTGTACAGGGCTACAGAAAAATGTTTTACCTGAACCCCGTAAAATATTTGAATGAAAGTTTTCATTCAAAACCGAGGTAAAAAAAAAGCAAGTGAAAAAGAAGATGATTCTTACTCCTGTCTCAGCGGCGGCATCGGAATGGGAATATTGAAATAAGTGGCCGCCGCTCCCATGCCCCCTTCGCAGGTGTTGGGTGGCGTGGTGCAAACGGCTCTTGTGCCCTGGCATTCGGCTGCCCAAAACATATATCCCAGCATACCAGGTGTGGTGCCTGCGCCATTGGGTAAAACAGATTGCACATAACTTGCCGTACTCTTCTGAAGTGAGTTATTAAAATTGGTGCATTCAGGGATTGCTTTATTACCCACCAGCCAAAGACTACCTGTAAATTTTGCCGGTGCCAGAGGTGGTATAGGCGGTGCATACTGAGGCTTGCCATCTACATGCTCCTGCCAGTTGGCAATAGCATCGGCCGCACTGCGGGGTTGCCGTGCCGGCACCATGGCATTTGCATAGTCCAATACAGGGTTTGTAGTGTTCAGCCAGTCGGCAGTGGCTTTCCGGCAAAGATCAATCAGCCAGCGGTCGCCGGCAGCAAGGTCAATGGTAAGCCTGGCTGCATGGTTAGTGCCGGTGGCATCATAAGGATGCACAGAGCGGTATGCGTTGATGAACTGTTGCAGCTCATTCAGCTTGGGATTGCGGTTTTGTTCATAATCTATTTCAATACCCACATCAAGTTGTTGTGCTACTGCAGCCGCATTCAATCCCAGCTGGTAGGCGTTAGTTGACAGTGCCTGGTCCCAGGCATCCACATAAGTGATGCCGCCAATGGAAAGCATCACCCGGATGCCGCGGCTTTTGAAATAATTGACGATGTCCTGAGTCATTCCCCGGGGAATACCGTTCAGAGTTGTAGCATCAGTAGTCTGATTCAACAGTTTCAGCGGATGCACAAAACTTAACACAACAAGATTTACCGATGGCTGGCCATTGCCGCGGTCAATCAGCCAGTGATTCTTGCTGTCGAATTCTGTAATGCTTCTTACCGTTCCCCATACGCAGTAATCGTTGCCGGCATGCCAGGCACCGTAAACCTGGATTGGCGTCACCGTTTCACCCGTTGCGGCCGGGGAAGCGGATGAGGTGGCTATTTCTTCCGCCATCTTTCTTTCCCCTGCTTCTTTCTGGCAGGCGCTTGTAAAAACTAAAATGAAAAGTGATAAAGCCGGGTAAAAAAAATTTCCTGCACGCATAAAAAAAAATTTGAGTTGAAAAAGTATGCAGGGCAAGTAAGCAGTGTAACTAAGTTAGTAAAATATTTTGGTAGCCAGCCTGGGTGCTACCATTAATCGTCCCTTGCCCCGAACGCCCGGGGCTCCGTTCATCCTCCGGAGCCTTTATGGGGCTTTTTCTTCAGCAAGCGAAGGTGGATTCAACTGCATCAAGTCTGTTCAGCTATTCTTGAATAATGATACCATAGATATCGGGTGGTGAATGTTCAAATCACTGAAACAACTTTTAAGTTACCACTCCACATTACTCACTCATCACTCATCACTCATCACCGCATTCCCGCCCTTCTCTTCATTTCAGCCATCGTAAACACAATCAGCCGGCCCAGTTGTTTTTCGCCGCGGTACGTTATCACTTTCATGGTGGCTGCATCTTTGGGTACCTGAATGGGTTTTGCATAATGCGGATAAAAATTATCAGGAAAAGAATTATCAAATGAATAATGAATCGTGATGTCGGGAATTTCCGTTTTCATTTCCACCGTAATTACATTCTTTTCATTTTTTGTGAATTTGAAATCAGGTTCGTACATGCTGGGGGCATATTTTTTTCTTGCTGCATCAAAGCGCAGAAAATGCATCTCGGTTTTTTTATAAAAGCTGTTCCAGTTTCTTTTTTCTTTTGGGCTCCACAGCGCTTCGGCAATGGCAAATCCACGGGGCCATGTCATGTAGCGAAGGTGCCGCATGTTATACACCTGCTCTGTCCACAGGTTGGCCTGCCCGCCTTTAATGTATTTGGGGTCCACTCCTTGGGGCACGGGTTCAAATTCGTATGCTTTGCTTAACCGCAGCGTTGCGTACACCGGTGGTTCGATGATGACATCGCCCTGCATATAATCGAGGTAGGCATAGGTAGTCGGGCTCATCACCACTTCATGCCCCATTTTTGCCGCGTCGATGCCACCCTGCATGCCGCGCCAGCTCATCACGGCTGCATTGGGCGCCAGTCCGCCCTGCAGTATTTCATCCCAGCCAATCATCTTTTTTCCTTTCGAGTTGATAATCTTCTCCACCCTTTTTACAAAATAACTCTGTACTTCATCAAGGTTCTTAAGGTTTTCCTTTTTCATCAGCGCTTTTACTGCTTCGCTTTTCTCCCAAAAATTCCTGGCCGTTTCATCGCCACCCATGTGGATGTATTCAAAGGGGAAAAGCTGCGCCACTTCGCTAAATACCTTGTCGAGAAACTCATACACCTTTTCATTGGCCGGGCAAAGTGCATTATCAATTAACCCGTAAAAATGACCACCGGGCGGCCACTCCATAAACTTCTCACCGGAATTAACCTGGTAAGTGCCCGGCGTGCAAACCAATTCAGGATAGGATGCAATCGCCGAAAGGCTGTGCCCCGGCACATCTATCTCCGGCATCACATTGATGAAACGATCCCTTGCGTACTGCACAATCTCTTTTATATCATCATGAGTGAAAAAACCGCCATAGCTGCGTGGTTCATTGGGTTCCGGTTTTGAAAACGTACCGAATGTTCCGGTTTTCTCCACCCGCCACGATCCGACACTCGTCAGTTTGGGCAAACTTTTTATTTCAATACGCCAGCCCTGGTCGTCGGTAAGATGCATGTGCAGTAGGTTGTATTTATAAGCCGCCATATCATCAATAAATTCTTTCACATCTTTCACACCAAAAAAATGACGCGACACATCGAGCATCAGCCCACGCCAACCGAAGCGGGGGTAATCGGTTATCTCTACTGCCGGTACTGACCAGGAAATATTTTTTACCGTTGCCATGCTTTCAATTGCCGGCGGCAACAGTTGTATCAAAGTTTGTACCCCGTAAAAAATCCCGGCAGGTTCATTGGCTGAAATGGAAATGCCATTTGCAGATATGCTTAGCTTATATCCTTCTTTCCCGGTAAGTATATGCGGGGTTTTGTTCAATACAAAAACAATATCGGCCTTTTCGGCTGCGCCGGATATGGAAACCGGTAAACCTGTTACAGAAAGTTTTACTTTCAGATATTCAGCAATTTTTTTCAGATCGGCGTCAGACACTTCACCCCCGATTGCAATTTTTTCTTTAAAGGAATACGCTCCTTCTTTTACCTGCAGCGATACCGGCTCCGGGATGACAGACACCTGCGTGAACGAAGTAAACAAAAAAGCAAACAAAAACAGAGCAATAAAATTAAAACGGCTAAGCATGTCGCATAATTTTTGATGAGGCGATGAAGATAGAATTTTTTTACTGTGTTGACTCTGACTATCAAAAAATTTTCAGAGGGCGACTATCTCAACACCGCGGAGCTGCTGAAGTTGCAGCAGGCAGAGCTCAAGCCTGGTTTTGGGGATGCCCACTTCCAATTCACAAAACAACTGAATCTGCTGTTGCGCAATCTGGCAATTATGCTTTTTCAGTATCCGCATCACATCATTCATACCGGTATAATCAAATTGCAGGCGGTAAAACGCCAGTACCGGCTTTTTTACTGCCGGAGATAATTGCAGTGCAAAAGATGTGGCCGTTTTGTATGCATTAATTAAACCCGGTACGCCTAACAAAGTGCCGCCAAAATAGCGGACGACAATCACTGCTATATTGGTTAGTCCTTTGCTGTCTATTTGCCCGAGTATCGGCCGGCCGGCGCTGCCGGATGGCTCCCCGTCATCGCTGCTGCGGAAATTATTGCCGTCGGTACCGATGCGGTAAGCAAAGCAATGATGCGCAGCTTTGGGATGTTCTTCTTTCAGCTCCTTCAATCGTTTTTTAAAATCATCTGCCGATGAAATTGGATAAGCAAATGCAATAAAGCGGCTGCCGCGGTCTTTGTATTCCGCCACGGCTTCTTTTTCAACCGTAAGGTAAAAATCTTTGTCCGGGTTAACTTTTGCCAACTTCTTTACCAGGTTCTTTTTTGATATAGAGATAATAAAACTGGATGCCGGTGATAAATACATTGGGAATGATGACGGGCAGGTTCACATCGAGCAGGAAACCGTAAACTACAAATGTAATGGCGCCCAGCATATTGATAAAGCGGATGGTCCTTACTTTGGAGCTCACCAGAAAACTGGTAACCACCAGCCCGGCGCCGAGATAACCGACCCAATCAATCCAGTTCATTACCTGTTTTTATTATAATAAAAAGTTACTTCGTCATTTTCTATCGTTATTTCTGTTACAGGTTTCATTGCCGGCAAATGCGGAGCAGGCAGACCCTTGCCGATTGCCAGTTGTTTGTTGCAAATTATTCTAGCTTCATCCCATATATTTTCATCAATAAACGACTGCAGCAACCGGGCGCCGCCTTCCACCAATACGCTTTGCAGGTTCATCTGGTAAAGCGCATTTACAACCTGGTGAACAAGACTTGCATCTTCTGTCACCTGGTAATAGGTAAGAAACCCGCTCTCTTCCTGTTTCAGCGTATTAAAAATAATTGTTCTTTGTTTTGAATTAAAAATTTTCAGCGAAGCTGGCAACTGTAATTCCATATCCACTACAAGACGAACCGGTGACGGGCCCGGCCATTTTCTTGTGGTCAGTTCGGGATCGTCAAGCAAAGCAGTATGGGTGCCAATGAGAATGGATGCTTCCTCACTCCGCCATTTATGCACCAGGCGATTGGTGGTTTCGCCTGAAATCAAAATCCGTTCAGTGGTAGCGCCGGCAATTTTGCCATCCGCTGTTTGCGCCCATTTCAGAATAACATGGGGCCGGTGCTGCGTGTAAAAAGTAAAGAAGCGTTTGTTCAGCTCCATGCATTTTTTTTCCAAAATGCCAGTTTCCACTTTCACGCCATTTGCCTTTAATATTGCAGCGCCGCCGCCGCTTACTTCCTTATTGGGGTCGCTGTTGCCAATGACCACTTTTTTAATTTTATGCTGTAATATCAAATCAGTACAGGGAGGAGTTTTTCCGTAATGTGAACAAGGTTCGAGAGAAACATACAAAACCGATTCAGCAATTTTATCCGAGTTTTCGGGCTTCACTGACCGGATACAATTTACTTCAGCATGAGGTCCGCCATATTGCTGATGATAACCTTCGCCGATGATGCGGTCATTATAAACCAGCACTGCGCCTACCATGGGATTGGGGGCCACATAACCGGCGCCTTGCCTGGCCAGTTCAATACAGCGATGCATGTATGTTTCGTGAATGGTCAATTGTGAATGGTGAAGGTGTAGGGTGAATTACAAAAGTAATTGTTTATCTATGAATGTCTGGATGTCCGGCTATATTGCCCATTCACCTTTCACATCGTAAGTTTGTTCCATGAACTTGCAGGAAGCCAGATACTGTTTCGGTAAAGAGCTTGATTCGTTGTACGAAAGTGAAGAATTAAATAACATCAGCAGCCTGGTGCTGGAACACATCACGGGGTGGCAAATAACCGGCCAGGCAAAGAACAAAGAGTTTGTTTTATCTCCTAAGCAGGAAGAGCATTTGAATTCAATCATACTAAGGCTGAAGACAAATGAACCCGTTCAGTATGTGCTGGGCGAAGCCTGGTTTGCCGGTATGAAATTTAAAGTGAATAAACATGTGCTGATACCACGACCGGAGACGGAGGAGCTGGTGGAGTGGGTAGTGAAGGAAAGTCAAAAGTCAACAGTTAAAAGTCAAAAAATTCTCGATATCGGCACGGGTAGCGGGTGTATTGCTGTTTCTTTAAAAAAGAAATTCCCCCTGGCGCAAGTGGAAGCTGTTGACGTGTGCAGCGAGGCGCTTTTTACCTCCACTGAAAATGCACTCAACCTGGATGCAGAAGTTGAATTCAGGCTGCTCGACTTCCTGGATGAGAAAAAATGGAATGAATTGGGACAGTACGATATCATCATCAGCAATCCGCCTTATGTACGGCAAAGCGAAGTTGCCACTATGCACAAAAGAGTAACCGGCTTTGAGCCGCAGCAGGCTCTGTTTGTACCCAACAATGATGCCTTGCTCTTTTACCGCAAGCTGTCTGCGTTTGCAAAAGCGCATTTAAAGCCCGGCGGAAGTTTGTTTGTGGAAATTAATGAAAACCTGGGAAAAGAAGTTGTCAGCCTGTTTCAATCAGCAGGATTAAAAAACATCGAACTGAAAAAAGATATGCAGGGGAAGGACAGAATGGTGAAAGCAAATCTGATGTAGGATGTATGATGTGTGATTATTGAATCCTGACTTTGTTTTATAAGTATGCTTCAATTTGCAGTTTGTTTCCGACTTCCAACCTCCGACTTCTCCTTACTTCAACATTCTTTTCCTGCTAAAAAAAGTTAGTGTTGCTACTGAGTTTATTGAAATGATAAAGAGGCAGATTTTGAGGTGCCCGGTGG
>CAYUJD010000060.1:7249-23571 GCA_964444975.1 uncultured Chitinophaga sp.
GTTGCTACTGAGTTTATTGAAATGATAAAGAGGCAGATTTTGAGGTGCCCGGTGGTGATGTCAGGAAAAAATGCCACGGAGGCACGAAAGACACGGAGTATAACAACTTCATATTATTGTAAGGCAGCTTGCTCTTTGAATAAAATATCCGTGTTCCTCCGTGTCTCCGTGGCAATAAGCCTAACATAAGACTCCTTACTTCAACATTCTTTTCCTGCTAAAAAAAGTTAGTGTTGCTACTGAGTTTATTGAAATGATAAAGAGGCAGATTTTGAGGTGCCCGGTGGCGATGTCAGGAAAACCATCGAACTGAAAAGATATGCAGGGAAAGAACAGAATGGTGAAGGAGAATCTGATGTAAGATGTATGATGTCTGAAGTCTGAAGTCTGATATCGGATTTCATCAGGAAGTGAGAAGATTACATTCTGAATTCTGAATCCCGAATCCTGACCTCTGTCTCTTCACTCCTTTGTGTCCACCAATAAAGTGCTTTTCGCTCCTAACTCCCTCGCTACACGCATCACTGCAACCACATAATCCAGCGGCACGGTTTTATCGGCATTGATGGCAATAGTGGCCTGCGTGGAATCTTTGGCAATATAAGGTTCTACTATCGCTTTTATCTGGCCGGATGGTACCGTTTTGCCATTTATAATATACTCACCGGTTGGCCGGATATTTACAATAACAGTTTGCCTGGCTTTGGTGTCGCTTTTAGCCTTGGGTGTGGAAAGTTTTATCACATTAGGATTGGCAAGTGTAGAAATAATCAGGAAAAAGAAAAGCAGGATGAACAGGATATCGTTCAATGCACCGGCATGTAACTCGGGTTGTGTTTTTAATCGTCTTTTAATATTCATGCTGAATAATCAATAATCCCAGCCTGCATGGCACCGTCAGGCAGGTGTAATTAATAATTTACTTCGTTGGTTCCTGCAATACATCCATGAATTCAGCGGCAGAGGCTTCCATTTTATTAGTCACTTTTCCGATTTGGGCATTTAAAAAATTATACCCGATATAAGCCAGCATGCCGATGATAAGACCGGCGGCTGACGTAATCATTTTTGTATAAATACCACCGGCAATAGCGGCCGGAGTAAATTCACCTGTGGCGCTGATGTTGTAAAACAACTGCAGCATACCGATGATGGTTCCCAGGAATCCCATCATAGGCGCAATGCCGTACACCAGCGAAAGAACAGAAAGATTTCTTTCCAGGTTATACAGCTCCAGCTTGCCCACATTTTCCATGCTGTCTTCAATGATGTCAATCGGTTTGCCGATGCGCTGGATGCCCTTGTCAATTATCCGGGCCACCGGGTTATTGGTATTTTTGGCAAAACTCCGTGCTGCTGACACATTGCCGCTTACAATATGATCCCGGATGATGTTCATGAAATTGGCATCAATGCGGCCCGCCCGGCGGATGGCAATAAGTCGTTCAGAAAAAAAGAAAATGGCTACCAGTAATAAACCAATCAGCGGGTACATAAGCCAGCCGCCCATGCTGAGCAACTCGCCAAGGCTGATGCTGCCGTCGCCATTCTTATCGGCCTGTGTGATCGCACTATTTACGTTGGAAGCAATTTGTTGCAGAGTGTCAGAAACTTGCAGAAAATAAATCATCAGGTTTTTCTTTGGTTCGTAAATGTAGGTTGATGTAAAGTCCTTTGTAGAAGTTTTTTTCAACAACTGTGGATGAAACGGGAAAAACAATGCCACGTTGTGAGGCGGATGGAAGTTTTGGAGTTCTTTAACAACGGCTGAAGTTAGAATTCAGGATTCAGGATTCAGAAGTCAGAGGTCAGAACTAAAAATTCTGAATGTAAACTCATCACTTCCTGATAAAATCAGATATCCGACATCAGACTTCCGGCTTCCGGCATCTTACTTACTGCTTGCTCCCACCTGTTTTACCATCATCGCCTGAATTTGCTTCATAGTTTTTTCCATGCCTTCGGCGCTGCCGTCCAGGAAAATGACATTCCCTTTGGAGGTTTCAGCAAAATACTTGATGGCTTCGGTCCACATGCTGAAAAGAATCACATTGGTGTCGAGGTTGGCCTGTTTCATCTGTTCGGCTGCCTGCGTCATGCCTTTTGCCACTTCTTCGCGGAAAAGCGCCACACCTTGTCCACGTAGCCGGGCTGCTTCCCGTTCGGCTTCGGCAGCAATCTTGATGGCATTGCCTTCGGCTTCGGCTGACTTGGTTTTGGTGATAAGCAAAGCCTGGCCTTCATTTTCTGCCGCCGCCTTCAGGTTGTTGCTGGCCACCACTTTGCTCATGCTGTCCATTATCACTTTGTCAAAAGTAATATCGTTTATCTGCAAATCCTGCAGGTGATAACCCCATGTCTCAAGTGTATGGTCAATCTCGCCTTTTACATAATCTACAATTTCTTTCCGTAGCCCCAGTATTTCTGCCTGCTTTTTTGTAGCCACGAATGAACGGATATTGCCTTCAATGGTGCGCACCAGCGCCTGCATCAGGTCGCGGTCGCTGATGAATTTGAAGGCCACCTTCTTGATGGTTTCTTCTTCTTCATTTTGTACGGCATACAGCAGCATGCTTTTGAAATAAACATTGGCCTGGTCCTGTGTCACCGCCTGGAACTCCAGCTCCACCGAACGGTTTTGAATCGAAACCCTTTTGAGCACTGTTTCAATAATGGGTATTTTCATCCGCAGCCCCGGGCGGGCAATGCGCTGGTAGCGGCCAAAGAGAGTAATAACGCCGATATAGCCCTGGTTGATGGTAAAAAATGAGCCGAAAAAAATTATCAGAACAACAAGTGTCCACCAGTAGTTTGCAAAAAAGTCTTGCATAATAAAAAATTTATTAAGGGGCTAATGTAACAAGAAATTCATTAGAGAAGAACAAATTTGCATCAGCTATCATTCGTGCAAATAAAATTACCTTTACCGGAAACAAGCTGCATGTCGAAAAGCTCAAAACTGATGCTGGGTGTGCTCAGCTTTCTGCCGTTTATTATGGTATGCATCATCATTGCCATGGTCATCAATTTATTCCCCCAGGTATTTGAATGGGCCAAAGACGAGCCCGACCCGCCTACCGTTTTTACCACCTTCAGCCCGATTTTCTTTACCGGGCTCATCACGGCCCTTGTTTCGCTTGCCCTGCTGGTTATTTTCATTGTCCATCTTGTAAAGAACCCGAAACTGGAAACGGGTGAAAGACTGGTGTGGATACTGATATTTTTATTTGTGGGAATGATTGGTTACCCGCTTTACTGGTACCTGCGGGTGTGGAATGAGGATTTGAAACTTTAAGCTCAGATACATCAAGGCTGGGTTTGTATCATTATTAATACTCTCCCGTTTCAGAATTACCGGGATTAACACCAGCATCAACACATCGGCACATCAGCACATCAGCACATTAGCTCTTCTCTTCCCATATTTTCACCAAATGCACCAGTGTTTCCACCGCTTTGTTCATATCCTGCACGCTGATAAATTCCAGTTTGGAATGAATGGCCTGTTCTCCGGCAAAAATATTCGGACACGGTAAACCCATAAAGGAAAGCCGGCTGCCATCGGTACCGCCGCGGATACTTTGCCTTTTTACTTTCATACCCGCTCTTTCTATCGCTTCTTTGCCATACTCCACCACATGGGGATGAAGCAGCAGTATCTCCTTCATGTTCCGGTATTGTTCCGACACTTTGTATTCAAACGAAGCTTTGGGATACAGCCGCATCAGCTCTTCAATTTGCGTACGCAGGTAATCTTCCTTCTTCTTCAATCCTTTGGTTTCAAAATCACGGATGATAAAATCAATGGTACATATTTCGGCAATACCTTCTATCCGCACGGGGTGAATGAAACCCCTTCTTCCTTCGGTGGATTCAGGCGACAGGCGGTTCTTTGGTAGAGCAGCTAGAATTTCTCCCGCAATCTTCAGGGCATTCACCATTTTTCCTTTTGCATAACCAGGATGAGCACTCACGCCGTGAATAATCACCTGCACGGCATCGGCACTAAACGTTTCATCTTCCAGCACGCCTGCTTCACCGCCATCCAAAGTATAACCAAAAACCTGTCCTGGGCCTGACGACGGATCAGCTCCCAGTTTTCTTAAATCAATCTTTTCGGTTCCCCTGCCCACTTCTTCATCAGGAGTAAAAAGAATTTTTATTTCACCATGCTTCACCTCTTTATTAACCATTAAAAAATTGACGAAGTCCATAATTTCAGCCACCCCCGCCTTGTCATCAGCACCCAGGAGCGTTTTCCCCGATGCAGTGATAATGTCATTGCCCAGTTGCGTTTGCAGGTAAGGGTATTCGCTCATCCGAAGCACCTGTGAAGGATCATCGGGCAGCACAATATCCTGCCCGCCATATTTACTATGAACGATGGGCTTTACTCCTGTGCCGCTGCAATCAGGTGCCGTATCCACATGAGCACAAAAACAGATGACAGGCACATTCTTTTCTGTGTTGGCAGGGATGCTGGCATACACATAGCCCCACTCATCCATGTGGGCATCTGTCACTCCCATCTGCCTTAGCTCTTCCGCCAGCAGGCGGCTGAGGTCTTTCTGCTTTTCGGTTGAAGGATTTGTTTTCGACTGCGGATTGCTTTGCGTATCTATCTGCACATAACGCAGAAATCTTTCAGCAGCTGTGAACGGGTATTGCTCAAACATGGTTTCGGAAAATGGACAGCGAAGATAAGACGAGAAGGTGAATGCTGAATAAACAATAGGCATTAGACAAGCACAAACCTCAAATTCTAAATTTTATACCGGCACAAAGTTTTTCAAAGTATTGACATTTCACCATTGACCATTCACCACCGGCCAAAAAAATCCTTGCAAAAAATGGAATTTGTTTTTACCTTTTCTATCTAAACCAAAACCAACTGTTATGAAAAAATGGGTCATCGGCTCCCTGGTAGGAGCTATCATTGTTTTTCTATGGCAGGCCGCTTCATGGATGTTTCTTGGCATTCACGACAACTCATTCAAATACCTGCCTGCCCAGCAGGAAGTGCTGGATGTTCTTTCATCAAAAATTACTGAGGAAGGGCACTACATGCTGCCCAGCGCCCCTACAGAAAAAGAGCGGCAGGAGATGATGGAGGGAATGGAAGGCAAACCTTGGGCTTCGGTCATTTATCACAAATCTTTCAGCACTGATATGGTCATGCCCATGATCCGCGGATTTCTTGTTGATCTCTTTCTTGTTATTTCACTCATTTATATTCTCACCCGTGGCGGAGTGCCCATAACCCGCAGGGCATTTGCCGGTGCTGTAGCTGTCGGGCTGTTTACTTTTTTGTGGGGGCCGTATTCCGGACATATCTGGTTTGAACTTCCCTGGCATATGATTACCGGCGATTTGATTGATGCCATTGCTGCATGGGGACTTTGCGGCTTGTGGGTTGGCTGGTGGTTTAATAGAAAATAGCTCATGGCATATAGCATATAGTTCATGGTACATGGTTCATGGGTTATCATTTTTTTCTATGAACCATGAACCATGAACTAAATCATGGCATTATAATCAGTGGCTTCCCTCCCACTATCTCCACCAGCTCGATGTCGAAGATCAGTTCTTCACCTGCCAGCGGGTGATTGGCATCCAGTACCACCACATTCTCTCTTATCTCGGTTACTTTTACCTGGAACTGCTGGCCTGAAGCATTGCTCATCACCAGCGGTAGCCCTACTTCCAGTTCGATCTGTTCGGGAAATTGTGTTTTGGGATATTCAATCAGGTAATCAGGATTCACCGGGCCATAAGCTTCATGTACAGGAATATTGATGGTTTTCTTTTCACCCACAGCCATTCCTATTACACCGCTGTCAAAACCCCTGATCACCATACCGCTGCCCACTTCAAACTCCAGCGGCTCCCGGCCGGTTGATGAATCAAACGTTTCCCCGCTTGTAAGGCGACCGTGATAATGCACTTTCACCTTGTCGCCATTTTTTACTTGCTGCATAATAAAATATTTTTTGAAGTCAGCTTTCGGATTTCTTATCATCTTCCGTTGCGTCGCACACTTCAGCGTTCCGGAAGTCTGTTCGGCTAAAAGAGAAAGCAAACTCGAGAGTCAGAAATGCCGCAATATAAGCCAATTCCCCCAATGCAACCGTTTAAAAAATTAAGGTGGTCTTATCCGACTCTTAGTGATTTTTTTTCCTGAAATTTGAAGGCCATAGAAAAATTATGATCAGAATATTCATTTTCTTCATTCCTGCATTGTTAAATTGTTTTATTGCCTGTTCTCAAAACACAGAGAAGCAACCCAACAATTTAACCATTAAACAATTTAACAATCAATCCATCATTCCCGGCGCCGAACGAATCAATGTCTATTTATCATTAATCAAAGGAAAGCGGGTAGGCATCTTCGCCAATCATACTTCCACCGTGGGCACTACGCACCTGGTGGATACATTGAGAAAACTCGGTGTGGATATCAAAGTCATCTTCGGCCCCGAACATGGTTTTCGCGGCACCGCCGATGCCGGAGAAAAAATAGGCAATTACGTGGATGAAAAGACAGGCATCCCTGTAGTATCGCTTTACGGCAGCAAGCGGAGGCCTGCTGCTGAAGACCTGGAAGATGCGGATGTTTTGATTTTCGACATACAGGATGTGGGCGTCAGGTTTTATACTTACATTTCATCCATGCAGGAGTTTATGGAAGCGGCTATTGAAAACAAGAAACCGCTGCTGATTCTTGACCGCCCAAATCCGAATGGATTTTATGTGGATGGACCTGTGCTGGATTTAAAATTCAAAAGCTTTGTAGGCATGCAACCCATCCCAGTCAACTACGGAATGACGATGGGCGAATATGCCATGATGCTGGCCGGCGAAAAATGGTTATCAGAAAAAGCTAATGCAATTCATGCCTACAACATCACAACAAAACCGACCCCCGATACTCCTTTTCATTTTATGGTTATCAAATGTGAAAACTACACGCATAAAAGCAAATACGTACCACCAGTAAAACCTTCGCCCAACCTTCCCAATATCCAGTCTATTTATCTTTATCCTTCCACCTGCCTGTTTGAAGGCACAGCGCTGAGTGAAGGAAGAGGAACAGACAAGCAGTTCCAGGTATTTGGTCACCCTGATTTGCCCAAAAATCTTTTTTCATTTACGCCAAATCCCAATGAAGGCGCCAAAAGCTCAAAGCATTATGGTAAGATTTGTTACGGATGGAACCTCAGCGGCACGCCGGATGAAGTACTGAAAAAAGTGGACGGCAAAGTGCAACTGAAATGGCTGATGGAAGCCTACCGGCTTTTTCCCAATAAAGACAGCTTTTTCCTCAGGTCAAATTCATTTAACCGGCTTGCCGGCAACGATGTGCTGATGCAGCAGATCAAAAACGGCAGGAGCGAAGAAGAAATAAGAAAAAGCTGGGAACCGAAGCTGAGTGAATTTAAAAAAATCAGGAAGAAGTATTTATTGTATGAGGACTTTGAATAATACATTTCAGATTTCAGTCCCGATAAGTATCGGGATAAGATTTTAGATTGTAGATTGCATGGTTGAAAAATCAGACATCAGACATCAGACATCAGGCATCCGTATTGTTTTCATGGGCACCCCCGAATTTGCCGTTGCTTCTCTTGATGCATTGGTGAAAGCAAAATACAACATCGTCGGTGTCGTAACAGCGCCTGATAAACCCGCCGGCCGCGGAATGAAAATGGCTGAGAGTGCTGTAAAAAAATATGCTTTACGTCATCACCTGAAAGTTTTACAGCCGGAAAAATTAAAAAACCCCGCGTTTCTTGAAGAATTAAAATCTTTGAATGCCGATCTTCAGGTGGTGGTGGCATTCCGTATGCTGCCCGAAGCTGTATGGAACATGCCGACCATGGGGACAATAAATTTGCATGGAAGCCTGTTGCCCCAGTACCGCGGCGCCGCCCCTATCAACTGGGCTATAATAAACGGAGAAACATTAACCGGGGTTACTACTTTCAAACTGAAACATGAAATAGATACCGGGAATATTTTACTGCAGGAAAAAATTGAAATCGGCGAAAACGAAACCGCAGGCGAAGTGCACGACCGGATGAAAGAAACCGGTGCCAGAGTGCTGCTGGAAACGGTGAAGGGACTTGCTGATGGCACGCTGCAAGAAACACCTCAAATCTCAATACTCAGTACTGAGTACTCAGTACTGCGAGCAGCTCCTAAAATCACTACCGTCACCTGCCGCATCGACTGGACAAAAACTGTAACGGAAATTCACAACCTCATCCGTGGCCTGTCTCCTGTACCGGGAGCATTCAGCGATTTGGGCGACAAGACGATTAAAATTTTCCGCAGCGAAAAAGAATTTGCAGTACCTACCTCCAAGCCCGGCCGCTGGGAGTCGGATGGGAAAACCTGGTTGAAGATTGCAGCCAAAGACGGGTACATTCATCTGAAAGATGTGCAGCTTGAAGGAAAGAAAAGAATGCCGGTGGAAGATTTTCTGCGGGGCTACCGGTTCAGTTAAACATTTTAGCTGATAAAACCAGAATGGACAAACGTAGTTCACGAAAGCCCCTTCGCCTTTGGAAGGGGGATTGAGGGTGAGGTTTCACTTAAAATTTTTTCTGCCATCAGCAAATCTACAGGGCGGGTGATTTTAATATTGTTCTCCTCTCCTTCCACAAGGGTTACTTTTAACCCATAAGCCTCCACGACGGTGGCTTCGTCGGTAAATTTTTCTTTAAAGTCAATCTGGAAGGCGGGCAGCAGAATACGGCTGTGAAAAGTCTGTGGCGTTTGCACCAGCATCACTTTATTGCGGTCATAAGCGTCATTGCCTTCTTCATTCAGCAGGCGTACGCTATCGCGGCTTGCAATAACGGGAATAGCTGTACCTGTCTCTGCTGCTTTTTCATAACAGCGGTGAATCAGATCTTCCGTCAGCAGGCAGCGTACAGCATCGTGAACAAATACTATTGAATCTTTATCTACCAGCTTTAGCCCGTTTTTCACCGATTGAAAACGGGTATCGCCGCCGGTGGTGATGTGAATCCGGCTCTTGTCAAACCATGCATCAATAATCTCCTGCCCCATCGCTGTGTAATCTGGCGGCAACACCAGTATAATTTGCAAATCGCTGTATGAATTCAGAAAAGTTTGCAGGGTGTAGTAGAGCACCGGCTTGCCATTTACCTGTATAAACTGCTTCGGAAGCCCTGACCCCATTCTTGTTCCGGAGCCGCCTGCTACAATGACTGCGATTTTCTTCATGCTGCAAATAACCATTATTTAAGGCACATAAAAAACCCCGGCAAAACCGGGGCTATCCTATTGTTAAGTTATGTCAGGCTTTTGACTTCTCCTCCCTTTTTTGTTTCATCGAAAAGCTCAGTTTGCTGTTTTCTTTATCCAGGTCAGCCACCAGCACATCGCCCTGTTTTATCTGCATGGAAAGAATTTCTTCTGCCAGCGGATCTTCAAGGTATTTCTGGATGGCACGGTGCAGCGGCCGGGCGCCAAACTGCTGGTCGTAACCCTTATCGGCAATAAAGTTTTTTGCATCCTCCGTCAGCTCCAGGGTAAAACCAAGACTGGTGAGCCGCCTGGTTACACTCTTCATCAGGATATCAATGATCTGGAAGATATGATCCTTGGTAAGCGAATTGAAAATAACCACATCGTCAATCCGGTTGAGAAACTCAGGTGAGAAGGTGCGCTTCAGCGCTTTTTCAATCACGGCTTTATTGGTTTCATCCTGGCTCATTGATTTTGCAGCCGTGGCAAACCCCACACCATCGCCAAAGTCTTTAAGCTGGCGGACACCAATATTAGATGTCATGATGATGAGGCTGTTCTTAAAATCTACTTTTCTTCCCAGGCCATCTGTGAGTTGACCATCATCGAGCACCTGCAACAGGATGTTGTAAATATCCGGGTGTGCCTTTTCAATTTCATCCAGCAGGATTACACTGTACGGTTTGCGTCTTACTTTTTCTGTCAGCTGGCCGCCTTCTTCATACCCCACATAACCCGGGGGTGCGCCAATCAACCGGCTCACGGTGAATTTTTCCATGTATTCACTCATGTCAATCCGGATGAGGGCATCCTCGCTGTCAAACATATAACGGGCCAGTGCTCTTGCAAGTTCTGTTTTCCCTACACCTGTGGGCCCCAGGAAAATGAAAGTACCTATCGGTTTCTTGGGATCTTTCAAACCCACCCGGTTTCTTTGAATGGCCTTCACCACTTTCTGTATTGCTTCCTGCTGACCTATCACCATGCTCTGCATATCGTCGGCCATGTGGCGGAGTTTTTCCGTTTCTGCCTGCACCATTCTCTTTACCGGTATGCCCGTCATCATGCTTACCACCTCGGCTATTTCTTCTTCGCCGATGGGATATTTCTTGTGCTTGCTTTCCTCTTCCCATTCTGCCTTTGCCCTCTCCAGTTCTTCGGCAAGGCGTTTTTCTGTATCACGCAATGAAGCAGCCTCCTCAAACTTCTGGCTTTTCACCACCCGGTTCTTCTCATTTTTCACATCCTCAATTTTCTTTTCCAGTTCCAGGATATTCGGCGGCACGTTTATGTTTTTCAAATGCACTCTTGCTCCCACTTCATCCATCACATCAATTGCCTTGTCGGGCAGCAGCCTGTCGGTCATATAGCGGTCGCTCAGTTTTACACAGGCATCAATGGCATCTTTGGAATAAGCTACGTTGTGATAATCCTCGTACTTGCTCTGGATGTTGGTAAGTATCTGGATGGTTTCGTCCACCGTTGGCGGGTCCACCATCACTTTCTGGAAGCGGCGGTCAAGGGCTCCGTCTTTTTCAATGTACATCCGGTATTCGTCCAGCGTGGAAGCGCCGATGCATTGCAGTTCGCCACGGGCCAGTGCCGGCTTAAAAATATTGGATGCATCCAGCGAGCCGCTGGCGCCTCCTGCACCCACGATGGTATGAATTTCATCAATGAACAGAATTACATCGCGGTTTTTTTCCAGCTCATTCATGATGGCCTTCATTCTTTCTTCAAACTGCCCGCGGTATTTGGTGCCGGCTACCAGTGCGGCCAGGTCCAGTGAAATGACACGCTTGTCATAAAGTACACGGCTTACTTTGCGCTGTACTATGCGCAGGGCCAGGCCTTCCACAATGGCTGTTTTACCCACACCCGGCTCACCAATTAGTATCGGGTTATTCTTTTTACGGCGGCTGAGTATCTGCGATACCCGTTCGATTTCCGTTTCTCTTCCCACTATCGGGTCCAGTGCTCCGGTTTCGGCCAAACGGGTTATGTCACGACCGAAATTATCCAGCACCGGTGTTTTGCTTTTGGTGGCGCCGGCTGCTCCCTGGCGGCTGCCTTTTGACTGGTATTTTTTTTCTTCATCAAAATCATCATCACCTTCATCAGAAAATTCGGCACGGGGCTCATTGCTTTTTACCATGCCCAGCTCATTGCGGAAAAGGTCGTAGTCCACGTCAAACTGATTTAAAATTTGTGTAGCGATGTTTTCTTTATTCTTTAAAATGGAAAGCATGAGATGTTCTGTTTCCACTGTGGGGCTTTTCAGCGCTTTTGCCTCCAGCACAGTCACTCGTATTACTTTTTCTGCCTGCTTGGTCAGCGGAAGACTGTTGATGTTGGCAATGTTTTTTCCCGTCTTGTCTTTTACAGCCAGTTCAATTTCTTTGCGCAGTTCATAAAGGTCAACATTAAAGCTCTTCAGAATTTTTATGGCCGTATTCTCCCCTTCCCTTATCAGCCCGAGCAGCAGGTGCTCGGTGCCGATAAAATCATTTCCGAGTCTTAAGGCCTCCTCCCTGCTGAACGAAATGATTTCTTTTACCTGTGTTGAAAAATTATTGTCCATTTTATGATAATTGCTTGTGACACAATAATAACAAATATTTTTGGATGCGGTTTCCTTTAAGTTATAAACGGATTGTTGATAATCTTAGTTGTACACCGGGTAAATTATTAGCCGCTGCTTGCAAGTTCCAAATATTTTTGTAAACCGAAAGACGGCGGATTGTCCTCTAAAGAACTTTTTATGCTGGTCAAAACCGATACCAAAGAAAAATTCCATGTCATTACCTTGCCCGGTCCTGTATTACCTGCTGATATGGCAGCGGAACTCTCTGATTTGCTGCTTGCTTACCTGCAAAATGACGCTTCAGCGCCGGGCAAGCCGCCCCGGAACATAGTGCTGAATCTGAAAGAACTTCAATCGTTAGATGAGGCTGCGGCCGAAATGTTAGTTAAGCTACAGCAAATTTTTTATGAATCCAACGCTTCTTTTGTTATTTGCGAAATTCGAAAACCGGTGGAAGATTTTCTTGATTCTGTGAATCTTCTGGAATTGATGAATACCACCCCCACCGAAAGCGAAGCTGCGGATATTGTGCAGATGGAGGAGATCGAGAGGGAGTTGATGGACCCCCTGTCCCCTGAAGGGGGAACTTAGGACGAAGAGTCTTTTCCTTTTCGCAGAAACACAAAAGTTGAAATGAAAGTGAGGTAAATGTACGCGGCAGCAGAATTACTATTTTTACTTCCGTTCGCCTGCCCGCTGACAAGCCATGCTTCACCGGCGACACTTCAACTTTCTATATTTCTACTTACTATACTTTGAAACCACGACAATACAAAATCCGATCCCGGCAATTATCGGGACTAATATCTAAAATCTTACATTCGTCTCATGCTCGCAGTCACAATCCTTGGCAACAACTCTGCCGTTCCGGCTTTCGACCGCCACCCCACCAGCCAGGTAGTAACGCTTGACGGCATCAACTTCCTGGTAGATTGCGGCGAAGGCACCCAGATCCAGATGATAAAATATAAAATCCGCCGGGGCCGCATCTCGCATATTTTTATTTCGCACCTCCACGGCGACCATTATTTCGGGCTGGTGGGACTTATCAATAGCTTCGGGCTGCTTAATCACCAGCAGGACCTGCATGTATTTGCTCCTTCGCCGCTGCAGGAAATTGTGGAGCTGCAACTGAAGATGGCAAAAACTACACTTCCTTTCAATCTTTATTTTCATACCATCAGCAAAGAAGGCATCCTGGTGGATGACAGCAAATACGAAGTGAGGTGCTTCCCCACCAATCACCGCATCGAGTGTTATGGTTTTGTTTTCAGGGAAAAAAAGAAACCAAGAAAACTGGACCTGGAAAAGGTGCAGGCGGCTGCTATCCCGGTTTCGTTTTATAAAAAACTGGAAGAAGGAATGGACTACAGCAGCCGTGAAGGAACGATAATAAAAAACAAAGATGTCACATTCGAAGCCCCGCCCGGAAAAACGTATGTTTTTTGTGCCGACACCAAATACGATGAAAACCTTTTGCCGCACATCCAGGACGCTGATATGATCTATCATGAGACCACCTACCTCGATAACTTAAGGGAAATGGCCGGCTTAAGATTTCATTCTACCAGCAGGCAAGCGGCCACTATTGCCAAAATAGCCAATGTGAAAAAGCTCCTTATCGGCCACTTCAGCAGCAAATACCACGAGCTGGATGAATTTGAAAAAGAAGCAAGGGAGGTTTTTGAAAATACGGAGATTGCCCTGGAGGGGGTGACGTACCAGGTATGAAGTCAAAAATAAAAATTTAAAAATTCAAAAATTGTCAGCACTTTTTAATTTTGACTTTTGACTTTTGAATTTATCTTATCATCCACTCATAAAACCCCGGAAACTCCACCCGCCACCTCGCTTCGTTATGCTTGCCATCCGATCGGATAACCATTGTCATTTTTGATTTGGACACGTTTCGCATTTCATTAAATGCATTAATCGTCATCGGCACCATGGATTCTCCTTCAGCATCGCCGGCATAGAAATAGATCTTTGCATTTACTTTTTTGCCTCTCTTCTTTATATCATCAACTATTTTTGGCGCCACCCAAAATGCCGGCGAAAAAACTCCTGCTCCGCCGAATTTTTTCGGGTATTTTAAAACGGTATAAAGCGAAATCAACCCGCCCATTGAACTGCCGGCAACATAAGTGTTGCTACGGTCTTTGAGGCTGCGGTAGTTTTTGTCAATAAAAGGCTTCAGTGTTTTTACCAAAAAGTCAACATAGCTGCCGCCTTCGCCTTTGTTGGAAGAGTAACTGGCGGCAATGCCGGAAAGGGAAAAATCGTATGGGCAGTATTCATTCAGTCGTTTATCACCGCCGTTGTCAATCCCCACCACAATGCATTCTCTTGTTTTCAATCCAAGCGTATCCAGCGCCTCATCCACGCCCCACTCGCCGGAAAAAGAAGTGGCATCATCAAATACATTTTGCCCGTCATGCATGTACAGCACAGGATATTTTTTGCTGGAACTGTGGTAAGAAGCCGGTAGGTAAATCCAGATTCTTCTTGTGCGGTTAAGTTGCGGCATGAAAAAAGCGGTGTCGATGATTCTCACATTTTGAGTTGCCGTACTTCTCCTTGGCTGAAGGGAAGATGCAAACAAATCTTTCCATCCTTCCACTGCAATTTCAAAGCTGGCATCAGCCTCCACCGTAAGAGCCCGGTTGACAATATCCCTTCCCTCTTTGCTGCATTCCACTCTATCCCAGCCGCCCCGGGTGATTTTGTATTCATGGTTGCCGACGCTTAATGACAGATCGATAAAATATTTGTTTTCGTTTTTCTGAAACCGGTAATTTTTGTGCTGCGGATTCCAGTTATTGAAACTCCCGGCTATAAAAAGAATACTGCCGGGTGGTGTATTTACAGGAATCGAATCCAGCTCTATCCTGACCTTCTGCTGCGCAGCAAGTGAAGAAATGAAAAACCAAAAAGTGAATGATAAAACAATTGTCCGGCGCATTACCCAAAGTAATGAAAAAACAATGATCCGGCACCCGGGTTTTTATTACAGGCAAACAAAAGAAGTTATACTTGTACGGATTATTTAATGTAACCTCTCTACTTTAACCGTATCAGCGTGCCTTTCCGCTTCACAATGTTTTTATAATCCCATAGAATTTTTTTTGACTTGTTAAGCCAGCGTTTCAGATCTATTGTATTGATCTCTTTTTCGGAAATATACGTGATGGAAGCATCTTTAAACTTTCCAGTACCCGGCTGTAATTTTTCTTCATCAAAACTTGCCCCGCTCCAGAACATTAAACGGATGCCACTTTTTAATTTACTGTATCCAACAATTGGATTTCCATCTAAGAACCAAACAGGATGTGCATGCCAGATTTTATTTTCGGCTTCAGGCAAACCGGCGCTGATTTCCTTTGCCAGCACATTGCATATTTTTTTATCCGCTGCGGATAAGGAATTATTATATGCCCTGATTTCCTGTTTCATATTTTGTATGTTTTTCTAAAAAATGTGAATACAGCAAATTTTATAAAATCTATTCAAGCATTACAAATCAAATTTATAATGACTAAGCCTTTTCACCATGGTTCCTTAACCGAACAAATGAAACAGTACGAAGATAGCTCTTGTGCTCATTTCCATTTTACTTTTTAAGGTGAAAGACCCAAAACCAGAATGGGGTAAATGCCGGATAGTACGGCCTTTAATTATTATGCCGATTGACGATGTTATGGGTGAGGTGTTTTATTACTGATAGATCATCTGCAAAGCAAGGGCGGATGGGAAACAGCGCTGGCCTTTGCACTTAGTAATGTCATATACATCATCACACCGCGGCTTGGCTCTGTTGTGGAACTGGATGGCACTTTGTGAAATTAAACTCTGAGCACTCCACGAAATCCCCTTGCCCCATAGTAGGATTCCGCACCATTATGACCAAGGAATACATGGTTATATCTACGGTCGCAATAAAGCGCCCCGCCGAGTTTCCTTATATCAGCAGGAGTCTTCACCCAGCTGGATGTTTTCAGGTCAAACTCATCCAGTTGCTGTAAAGCCCTGTATTGCTCTTCTGTCATTATTTCAATCCCCATTTCAGTGGCCATTCCCAGGGCGCTGTTTTTTGGCTTATGTTCTTTTCTTGAAGCCAGCGCTACATTATCATAACAAACACTTCTGCGACCCGCAGGGCTTTCGGCCGAGCAATCGCAGAAAATATATTCACCGGTTTTTTTATCAAACCCTGTTACATCCGGTTCTCCTCCCGTTGATTCCATAGCATCAAGTGTAAGTAGTTTAGCAGGTGCAGCTTCCAACCTTGTCAATACTTTATCCCACTCAATGCCCTTATGCCGTTTCATGTTTTTTTCAAAACGGGTTTTTAACACACTTAATAACTCCTTACTTTTTTCAGACGATAATTTCTGACTGGCAGATTGAGAGTTTTTATTTTTTCCAGCTGTTAATTTCATATCCAGAAATTTTATTTACTTAA
>CAYUJD010000061.1:0-23227 GCA_964444975.1 uncultured Chitinophaga sp.
TAATTACCTGGCGGGAAATAAGAGACAAAATTACCCGAAATTAATTTTCATCAGGATGCAGGGGCGGGGTTTTGCCAAAAGCTGCGTAAAGGGATTCCATTATACGGGGCTTTAAATCAGCACAAGCCTTGAAAATTTCATTCTGCACATCATTGGCTTCCAGCGGAAACATTCTTTCAGATAAAACCTTATTGGTTGCCTGCTGCAATGCAATGATTTCAACCAGCAGCTCAAAAATCATTTGCAGGTTATTCTGGGGATCAAATTTCAGTTCTTCAATATTTTCCGGCATACCCCGATTTTGTTTTTTTAAATGTACGACAAAGTTGATGCGGTTTAATGGCCTGCAGCAAGGCCATGCCAGCAAGTGGAAATCTTTTTAGCCCATAATGTATGTTATGTTAAATAAAAAAATCATTGAAAAGCCACCCATAGGTGGCTCTTCTTTTATTGAATTGTTTCCAGTTTCTTTTTATACTCGTCTGCTTTTGCCTTATCCCCTTTTATTTCATAGGCCAGCGACATGTAGTCAACCACTTTTCTCAAATTGGCTTTTTCTGATCCTTTCAAACTGATTTTACTATTGAAAATATCATAAGCGCCGTTGGCATATTTCAGCAATTCATCGGCATGAGTTACCAGGGCGGCTTTAATGTCAGCCTTCTTCTTCTGGTCAGCCGGTGTATTTCCCTTTATAGCCTTCTGCTCCTCCTGCAGGTCGTAAATCATATTATAATAGTGCATGGTAAGAATTACGTAGGGCTCGGTTTGTGATTTGTTTATTTCAAGCGACTTTTTCAAAATTGCTTCCACCTTTTTCTGTATTTCCTTATAATCAGCCGGGCGGTTTTCACCGGTATAAGCGTAGTTGAACATTTCAACACCGTAATTATAAAATAACACATATTTATCGGGATACTTGCCTGTGAGTTCATCATATTTTGTAAACAGCGCTTTCTTATCATCCTTTTTTACTTCTTCCAGCTCGATCTGGTACCAGCGGTCGTCCTGCGGATAAAGTTCACGGCCGAGCTGCAGGTATTTTTCTTTATTCTCGTTGTCATTCTTCTTGGTATAATATTCAATCAGCAGCTGGTAAACATCAACATTATCTTTTCCTGCAATTTTCTGGTCGGCTATTTTCCTGTAATAAATGGATGCTTCGTCCTCTTTTTTTGCCCTGTAAGCGCTGAGTGCAATGTTCTGTACCAGTGTGGTATCAAATACAGGTATTTTAACGCTTACGCCGTTTGTTACCAGTTCAAAGCCCTTAGCGGAAATAAACTCACCCACCGTCAATGCCTTTTTGAAATTGTTCATAGCCTCTTCAAATTTTTGTGCATTGAAATCGGCCACTCCCTGGTCAAAATAACCGTTGTATATATCAAACAGCCTTACATGCTGCTCCAGCGTAGCCCGAACCGCTTTCTGATCCATTTCATAATATTTTTTAAAAGCGTTAAACGCATCCATTCTGCCATCGGCCACCAGGCTTTTGTATTGCTCGCTTTTGGCGATTTCATTATAAATAATACCCTTGAACCACCAGCCATCAGATTTAGCGGCATTTTTTTCTTTCGACAAAAAATTATCCACGGCGGTCTTGGCTTTATCCCATTGCCCTTTTTTTACCAGCTCATCAATATCTTCGATACTTTGGGCAAGTACCATGTTGGCGGCCATTAAAAAAAACAGGCCTGAAAGAAATCGTAACATTGTTTACAAATTTTTTAAATTAAAAAAATCAGAACCTTATTTCAGATGAAATCATTTACGCTGCAGTTGCATTGCTGTCGCCGGTATTTTCTGCCGCCCCATTCCCGTTCAGTCCATTATCACCGTTCTCCTGGTCTTCAATTTTGGTGATGCCCGCTATTTCGTCGCCCTCATCCAGGCGTATCAGCTTTACACCTTGCGTGGCCCGGCCCTGCTCACTGATGTCCGATACTTTCATTCGGATGGTGACCCCGCTCTTGCAGGTAATCATCAGGTCTTCTTTTTCCGCCACATCCAGCATGCCTACCAAATTACCGGTTTTTTCAGTCACATTAATCGTCTTCACTCCTTTTCCGCCGCGGTTGGTAAAGCGGTATTCATCTACAGCGGTTCGTTTGCCAAACCCCTTTTCACTTACCACAAGCACGGTTTTCGATGCATCTGTTTCAGGATTTACACACAGCATGCCTACCACTTCATCCTCCGCCTCGTCCACTTCAATACCGGCCACGCCTATGGCACCACGGCCGGTAGCTCTTACTTTCTCCTCTGAAAAACGGATAGCTCTGCCGCTCTTTACAGCCATCATTATTTCGCAGTTGCCATCTGTCATCCTTGCTTCTATCAGTTCATCGCCTTCCACAATGGTGATGGCATTCACGCCTGTTTGCCGCGGCCGGCTGAAATCTTCCAGCGCCGTCTTTTTGATAATCCCCTTTTTGGTGCAAAGAACAATGTTATGTGTATTCACAAATACTTCATCCTTCAGATCCTTCACATCAATTACCGCTCTTATCTTATCATCGGGTGGCAATTGAATCAGGTTTTGGATAGCCCGGCCTTTGCTGGTCTTCTCTCCTTCCGGAATTTCATACACGTTCAGCCAGTAACAACGCCCCTTTTCGGTAAAGAATAGCATGGTATGGTGAGTGGAGGCAACAAAAAGATGCTCTATCCAATCTTCTTCTCTTGTTCTGCCGCCAAGTACTCCCCTGCCGCCGCGGCGTTGTGCCCGGTACTCACTGGCCGAGGTTCTTTTGATATAACCAAGATGCGAAATGGTAATGACTACGTCCTCTTCCTTTATCAGGTCTTTTATCTTTACTTCATCATCCAGGTAAGTGATTTCGGTTTTGCGTGAGTCGGCAAATTTTTCTTTTACCTCCAGCAGTTCTTTTTTAATCAGGTCGTAACGCAGCCCTTCGTTTGCCAGCAATTCCTGCAGCTCTCCTATCAGTTTTAACAGCTCATCATATTCCTGTTTTATCTTCTCCCTTTCCATTCCGGTAAGGCGTTGCAGGCGCAGTTCCAGTATGGCTTTTGCCTGTATGTCATCCAGCCCCCAGCCGGCGTTCACCAGGTTATCTTTTGCTATTTCGGGTGTTGAAGAATTGCGGATAAGACTGATTACTTCGTCGAGGTGATCCAGGGCAACCAAATAGCCCCGGAGAATATGAGCTTTCTTTTCTGCTTCTCTCAACTCGTACTTTGTGCGGCGCACCACCACTTCGTGCCTGAACTCGATAAACTCGGCAATCAATTCTTTCAGGTTCAAAGTGCGGGGCCTCCCCTTTACCAGCGTCACATTGTTTATACCGTACGAAGTCTGCAGTTCGGTATGCTTGTACAGTTGGTTGATCACCACGTTGGCCACCGCATCCCGTTTCAGGTCCACCACTATACGGGTGCCCTCCTTTTCATTCGATTCGTTGTTTACATGTGCTATGCCCTCAATCACGCCGTCCTTTACCAGCTCACCTATCCGTTCCGTCAGCGCATCCCGGTTTACCTGGTAAGGCACTTCGGTGACGATGATTTGTTCCCTGCCGCTTGCCTTGGTGTCCACATAAAGTTTGCTACGAAGAACTACCCGGCCCCGGCCAAGATGCATGGCAGCCTTCACTCCTTCCATGCCATAAATAATGCCGCCGGTAGGAAAATCTGGCGCTTTCACATACTGCATCAGTTCTTCAATACTGATATTTCGCTTATCAATGTAGGCAATGCATCCGTCAATCACCTCGCCCAGGTTGTGCGGCATCATGTTAGTAGCCATGCCTACGGCAATTCCGCTGGATCCATTCACAAGCAGTTGAGGTATCCAGGTTGGCAGCACGGTGGGTTCTTGCAGCGAGTCATCAAAGTTGAGCTGGAAATCCACCGTCTCCTTATCAATGTCGGCCATCATATAGCCGGCCATGCGCTGCAGTCTTGCTTCAGTGTATCGCATAGCAGCCGGTCCTTCGCCATCCTGGCTGCCAAAGTTGCCTTGCTTATCCACCAGCATGTAGCGCATATTCCACTCCTGCCCCATTCGCACCAGCGCATCATATACAGCGGTATCGCCATGCGGATGATATTTTCCCAGCACCTCTCCCACTATACGGGCACATTTACGTGTCGGCTTATTGTAGTCCAGCCCCAGTTCATTCATCGCAAATAAAATGCGGCGGTGAACCGGCTTCAGCCCGTCCCTTACATCGGGCAGGGCACGGCCCACTATTACCGACATGGAATAGTCAATGTAAGCCGTCTTCATCTGCTCCTCGATGTTTACGGGAATAATGCGATCGTTATCCTGTGTTTCCTGGGGTTGAAAATTTTCGTCCATCGTATCCACTAATTTTTTTTATGGTGTCGGCTTTTCAAACTCCGGTTAATCGTTCCTTGCGACGCTCCTTTCAACTTCATTAACTCCGGTGAAACAAAAAAAACCGCAGCTTCAGGCTGACCCAAAGCCTCCCTTTCAGAGGTTGGGAGGGCTTCATTTCAATAGCTTGCAAATGTACCCTAAACAGCCTTTAAAACCTGACAAAATGAAGTGTTTTTTAAGCCGATTTATCCACTTGTATGAAAAAGATTTTCATTGGAAAAACGGCTTATTTATAACAACATTTTTGCACAGCACGGCACAGAATTTTCGTTTTCATCCCGGTACCAACACGGACGGTTATGAGCAGCTATCTTCTCCTACGCAACAACAAACAAAGTGGCCCCTACAGTTTTCAACAACTACTCAACGCAGGCCTCAGGCCCTACGACCTCATCTGGATTGAGGGCAAAAGTGCAGCCTGGCGCTACCCGAGTGAAGTAAACGAGCTGAAACCATTTGCCCCGGCAGTGGAGGAGCAACCATTCGACCGCTTTTACAAAAAACCAGATGAGCCTATACAATTGCAGGCACTTCCTGGGGCAATTAAACCAGAAAATAGTCAAACCCCTGTTTCCAACCCCTGGGTGTTATCAAAAAAAGTTTTCGTTTCCTTACCTGACAACCCGGCTCCCCAAAAAAATGAGGTTGTAACCAGCATCCCGGTACCGCCGGTTTCTGAAATAAAAAGCAGGGTAACAGCCGAAGAAAAAAATGAACTGAAGGAAGAATACTCCGAATCACTCGACGACATAAAAAAGCGTTATACCGAAGTTTATTTGAACCAAAAGAAAAAAAAGAATTGGAGCAAAAACCTGGCAGCCGCCCTGCAGGTGGCTGGCGGCGCCATTTTCTTCTGTGCACTCGTAGTACTTGCCTATAAAAATTTTTCAGAAGAAGAAAAACCAGCCCGGCAGAAGAAAACGGCTGAAGTGAAACCCGTGACACCGGAAAATAAAATGATACCACATGATGAGAAGCCGGCTGCAAACATCCAACCTTCCCTGCCTGATAACAGCATCCCGGTTATTCCGGAAGAAAAAAATAATGCTGAGATACCCAGTACTACGGAAGAACACCAACTGGCAAACATCCGGCCGGGTAATCCCCGATACAAAACCACATCAGCTAAACCGGGTATCACAACAAAAAATAAAACAGTTGAGAAACCGGTGGCTGACACAAAAGTGAAAGAAGATGCAGCTGCTGAAGAAATAAAAAGTCTGAAGCCTGAAATTAATAAACCGGTTATGAAACCCGAAGCCGAAACTATTGACATCAGGAAACTGGTGGCAGTTAGTGCCAACAAGTACAGGCGACGGGCTTTCGGCGGCATCCTCAACCTGGAACTTACCGTAAAGAATGACTCAAAGTACGTGCTGGACAAAGTGATTGTGGAGCTGCAGTACCTGAAACCAGGTGAAGAACCGCTGAAGACGGATAAAATCATTTTCATTGCCATTGCACCCAATGGTTCGCAAACCATCCGGGTGCCCGATTTTCTGCGGGGTGTAAAAGTGAAATTCACAATTGAGGAAATAGAATCTTCGCAGCTGAATAAATTTACGGCCGGATTGTAGGGTGAAGGTAAAAAGTACAAGCGCCTGGCAACCAGTTACCGGAAACAAGCTTCCTTCTTTTTCTCTTTTTTATCTCTTAGTTTATTTATCCTAAATTGCCAGCCTGCTTAAGTTTCATGGCATGAAAAATATTTTGCTCTTCGGCGCCGGCAGATCGGCCACAGTCCTGATTGATTATTTGCTTGCCAATGCAGCAAAGGAATCCTGGATTGTAACAGTGGTTGACGCAGACATTAATCTTGCCCGCTCAAAAGTTGGAAATTCATCTTCCGGCAACGCTGTTTCTTTTGATATCAATAATGAAGCTGAAAGAAAAAAGCATATTAACGAAAGCGATATTGTAATTTCTCTGCTCCCTCCTGCCCTGCATCCAGTTGTTGCAAAAAGTTGTATTGAGCTGAATAAAAACTTACTTACTGCCTCTTACATAGATGACGACATCCGGAAACTGATCCCGAAGTATCGGGACGAAATCGAAAATCGAAACCTGCTTTTCCTCTGCGAAATGGGCCTTGACCCCGGTATTGACCACATGAGCGCCATGAAGATTATTGACCGCATTCATACGGAAGGCGGAAAGGTGATTTCGTTTCGTTCGCATTGCGGCGGGTTGGTGGCGCCGGAAAGCGACGACAATCCCTGGCATTATAAAATAAGCTGGAACTCCCGCAATATTCTTCTGGCAGGCAAAAGCGGCGCACACTATCGTGAAAACGGAAAAGAAATTTTTTTGAAATATGAGGAGCTGTTCCGCTCAGACCGGCTGGTAGAAATACCCGGGCTCGATTATTTATGCTGGTATCCCAATCGTGATTCGCTCAGCTATGCTCCGCTTTATGGATTGAATGATGCAAAAACTTTTATCCGCACCACGCTGCGCCATCCTGATTTTATGTATGGCTGGAAAAATGTGATTGAAATGAAGCTGACGGATGAAACCCCGCAGTATGAAACCGACGGGAAAGTGCTTTCGCAGTTTTTCAAAGATCACATGGACAGAAATGGCTTCAGCGACTGGGTGAGTAAAAAACTTTCTGAACGCTTTGACCAGACAAAAGAATTGCTGGAAAAGCTGATGCAGCTGGCCGAAACAGAAAACGAAGCACAGGAAACCCGTCAGCCGCTGGAAAAGGAATTTATGATGGTGGATGAAAAAGGAGGTTTGCAAAATCTGGATTTGGATGAAATAAAAACAAATGCCGCTGCGGTGGTTGCACATAAAATGCATGAAGCCAATCTTACCCTTAAACAACTTTTTTTCCTCGGTATGGATGATGATGAAACTAAAATTGACAAAGGCTTCTGCAGCGCTGCCGACGTAATGCAGCTGGCACTGGAGAAAAAACTTGCGCTGGGCCCGGAAGACAAGGATATGATTGTGATGCTGCATGAAATTGAATCGGAAGTCAGAGGTCAGAAGTCAGAAGTAAGGAGTGTGCTGATTGTAAAAGGCGAAGATGGTTTGCGAACCGCGATGGCAAAAACGGTCGGGCTGCCACTGGGCATTGCTGCCAAACTGATTTTGAACGGGAGCATAAGGCTTACCGGCCTTCACATTCCAACCAAAAAAGAAATTTATGAACCGGTGCTGAAAGAGCTGGAAGAACAGGGTATCAGATTTAAGGAAGAAATAACCTCCTTGACATGAATTACAAAGTAAGCCCGGATGAGGCACTGAAAAAGCTGCTGGAGGAAAACGAATTCCCTTTTACGGTTGTGATGAAGCACGGCAGCATGACCATTGAATATTTTGCTCCGCAGGAAATTGATACGCAAACACCGCACAGGCAGGATGAAATTTATGTCATCATCAAAGGCCACGCATCTTTTTTCCGTAATGGCGAAAGAACGTTCTGCAAAAAAGGTGATGTGCTGTTTGTTCCTGCCGGTATGGAGCATTACTTCGAAAGTTTTTCAGATGATTTTGCCACCTGGGTTATTTTTTACGGGCCGGAAGGTGGAGAGAAAGATGCGAGATGAGTGATGAATGAAGAATTACTAATTGGATATAAAGCTGAGCATCGGGCATTAAGCATTACGCATTTCGCTTTACGCCCAACATTTTCAACAGCTCCTTCACCCCTTCGGTAGCCGGCTTTTCGATGGCGGTAAGATTGTACAGGTCAGCTGTATAGGGTATTCGTTTATCAATAATAAATTTTGGAATTTCCCACGGTGCATAAGTAACCAGCCCGGCGGCTGGATACACCACCAGCGAAGTTCCCACTACTACAAAAATTTCTGCCCTGCGTACAACCGGAATGGCTTCCTCGATTTTCGGCACCGGCTCTTCAAACCACACAATGTGCGGACGCAACTGCCCCCCATCCTCAGCCACATCGCCCATTCTTATTTCGCCACGGATTTCGTAAACCAGTTCTTCATTTCGTTCACTCCTCATTTTAAAAATCTCGCCGTGCAGGTGAATAACTTTTGTGCTGCCGGCACGTTCGTGCAGGTCGTCTATATTTTGCGTGATGACAGTGACCTCAAAATCCTTTTCAAGTTCTGCCAGGCCGTAATGTGCTGCATTAGGCTGCGCTTCCAGTACATTTTTCCTGCGGTAATTGTAAAAGTCAAGTACCCGCTGCGGATTCTTTCTCCATGCACGGGGTGTGGCCACTTCTTCAATATCGTACCCCTCCCACAAACCGTCACTGTCGCGAAAAGTTTTCAGCCCGCTTTCAGCACTGACACCGGCACCGGTAAGCACCACGAGTTTCTTTTTTGCCATTTTCAAAAATACAAAACCGTGCCGCCGGTAAATACGGACAGCACGGTTTATTAAAAAATGAAATTTATTGTTTCGGCCAGAGGCCGTTCATATTTTGACCCGAGTAGTTCATCACATTCAGCGCACCATCGCCATTAGTAGTACCTCCCATCACACTGATACGGGTGCTGTTTCTATTGTAAATTGAAATCACGCCATCATTGTTGTCAGTAATGCCGATGCTCATTCTTTCTTTTTCATAATTATCCATCAGGCTGATGTCGGCGCCCAGTTTTGATGTGGACAGTTTCAGAATATTATTTCCCGTGCTGTTGTACATACCCATCCAGCCACCATTGGTAGTGTTTGTATAGGTTACCCTGAACATATATTTCCCGTCGGAGTTATTTACCAGCAGGTAACCGGTGTTTTTATCGGTTGAGCCCATTTCACCGATAGTTTTTTCATCATTGTTTTTCAGGCCCAGGTAGCCGCCGCCGTTGGTGGTAGAGCCCAGTTCTCCTACCAGTTTATCATTCTTGTTGTACACTTCTATCAGGCCGCCGGTGCCGCTTTCATAATCAATCAGCCGACAGGCAAACTGGCCGTTGGCAGTTTTGGTTACAAGTGCGCCGGTACCTGCGTCGGATTTCAGCAGGTGAATGATGTTTTGCCCTTTGTCATTATTGATTCGGATGTTGCCTGCGTTATAATCTTTTTTTATACTAACGAGCACCTTGCCTGCATCATCTACCACCTGGAATTCTTTTGCCTGCAGAAGGGCCGGCACCTGGTTCCGGTTATTAAAGGCTGTAAAAATCAAAAAGCCGCAAGTTATGAGTATGGCGCTGAAAACATAGCGGTAAAGACGGAGTTGTTTTTCCATTTTCTGGAGACGTTGTTCGAGGAATGACATAGTTGAAAGTTTTGATGAAAAGTTTATGTATCAAATAAAACTACATAATAAAATACAAAATTACTATGTGAATTACCAACAAAGGAAAAATGAAGACTAATAAGAATTTTTTAAACCTACCGCCTGATTCTGCAAAAAAGCAGCCGCCAAAAAATCAACGACTGCTTATCGAAATAAGTAAACCACCTATCTGCGGGCAAGTAATATTGTTGATTCTGCCAGGCTGATAAATTCTGCCCGGTAGCCATTGGTATCGTTGCCCCTGGCACTTTTGGCAAGAGCAATTACCTGCTGAAAGTTTGATTGCTGTTTGTACTCAGAATCTCTCAGCAACAATCCAAATTCGGCAACAGCAGCCGAGAAACGGTAATTATCCGATGTGTTTGTAAGCGGTGCAGAACTGTCCTTCACCGGGTGATTAATCAATTTGCTTACATCGCCATCAGTTTCTTTATAGCGAAGTTTAATGGTCATTATTTCATCAGCATAGCCGGCAATCTTTTTTCCATTTGCCTGGTATTTCAACGGGTCCACGGTTTTGATAAAGCTGTCTTTTACTCCCATAGGAATTAATTCATACAGTGCCGTTACCGTATGACCGGATCCTAATTCGCCGGCGTCTTTAGTGTCATCATTAAAATCTTCTGCTGCCAGCATCCGGTTTTCATAACCAATAAGGCGGTAGGCCTGCACCTTTGCCGGATTAAACTCAACCTGGATTTTTACATCTTTTGCAATTGCAAACAAAGTACTTCCAAATTCTTTTACCAGCACTTTTCTTGCTTCGCTGATATTGTCAATATAAGAATGATTGCCGTTCCCTTTATTGGCCAGTTGCTGCATTTTATTGTCTTTGTAATTTCCCATGCCATAACCAAGTACCGAAAGAAACACACCTGACTTTCTTTCCTTTTCAATCAACCTCACTAGTTCATCATCGCTTGAAATACCTACATTGAAATCCCCATCCGTGGCCAGAATGACCCGGTTATTCCCCTCCTTAATAAAATTTTCCCGTGCTATTTTATATGCCAGCTGTATACCTTCACCTCCTGCAGTAGAACCGCCTGCTTCCAGGTTATCTATCGACAGTTTGATTTTAGCGTTATTGCTTCCACTTGTAGATGGCAGCACAAGTCCTGCATTGCCGGCATACACCACAATCGCAACTTTGTCCTGTTCACGCAGCTGGTCAACAAGCATATTAAGGGAAGCCTTTACAAGAGGTAATTTATTGGGCTCATCCATAGAACCCGATACATCAACCAGGAATACAAGATTGGATGAAGGCAGATTTTCGAACGGAATTTCTTTGCCCTGCAACCCTATATGTACCAGCCGGTGTTTTTGATTCCAGGGACATTCAGAAATTTCTGTATTTACTGTAAAAGGTTCACCGTTTGCCGGCCGGGGATAATCATAGTCAAAATAGTTTATCATTTCCTCGATGCGTACTGCGCCGGCAGGTGGCATCATGCCGTTCTGTAAATAGCGTCGCACATTGCTGTAAGCAGCCTCATCCACATCAATGGAAAACGTTGACAAGGGATTTTGAGTTGCAGCCAGGAATTTATTTTCGATGATATGGTCGTAGTCTTCGGTATTGAAAGTTCTGTTTTCATTTTCCGGGCTTACAACAGCTTCATCCTTTAATCCTTCTTGTTTTTTTATTTCAATTATTGTTTCTTTATCTTCTGCAACAATAATTTTTTCATACGCCGAGTAGTTGTCTTGTTGTACGGGTGGCGGCGGATTTATTTGGGTTAATCTTACTTCCTGAATTTTAGAATCACCCGTATTTGAACTGTGTTTACCTGTATCGCAGGCAACAAAGAAGAGCAGCAACATGGCTGCAAGCAGCTGGAATAATTGTTTCATGGCTTTAAATTTTTATTTCAATAAAAAAGATTCAGAAAATTCCAGATTGCATAAAACCGGCTTTAAAATGTCACTCCATCTGGATATGGCACTGCCGATTATTTTAATTTTTTGAAATAAAACACCGTGCTGTCTTTCGTCTGCAACAGCAGGCTGTCCTTATTCAGTTTTACAACTGTAAGATTTTGCCCGGCGGAGTCACCAGGCTCTTTCCAGAGCAGCAAATTGTCTTTTGTCCATTCATAACGAACGGTATCTTTCTGCATTCTGTCTTGCAGAAACTTCAGGACGTAACCGTCTTTGCGGAAATCATATTCGTAATTCAGGAAATTGGAATTAAGGGTTCCGATGAGTGCAATAACAAGGTTAATAGAATCACTTTCGCTATTCAGCGAATCCAATTTCCATTTGCCAATGATATGCTTTTGCTGAATGTTGCTTTCAGAAGAAGATTTTTTCATCTGCAGGAAGTAATAAGCACCTCCCGCGGCTGCCAGCAGTATGACAGCCAGGATTGTTTTTTTCATGGCTATACTTTTTTAAAAGAAATAAAAGATTTGAAGATTGATACTGGAAGCAATAAAAAGGTAACCTTCAACAGGAGTTAAATAAAAACTGCGGGTGAGGAATGAAAATTCAAAATACTATTCCTCCCCTGCCAGCTCCAGTATCACAGCTCTTTCTTTTTCCGTCACCGGCTGAACGGATAACCGGCTGATACGAATCAGCGCCATGCTGGCAAGACGTTTATCTTTTTTAATGAGCCCGAGTGATACAGGCTTTTTTAATTTTTTATGGGCTTTCAAATCCACAGCCACCCATCGGTCGTCATGGGTGGTTGGGTCCTGGTAAGCTTCTTTGATTACTTTGGCTATGCCGGCAATTTCCGTTCCCTGGTTGCTGTGATAGAAAAAAACCTCATCGCCGGTTTTCATGCTGCGCAAATGAAGCCGGGCCGCATAATTCCTGATACCGCTCCAGCAAGTTTCCCCGTCCTTTACTAACTGATCCCAGCTGTAGGCCGCCGGTTCTGATTTGACAAGCCAATAGGCCATAGTAGCTCTGGTTTTATGATTGCAGCGTTCGGATTTTAAGGTTTCTTATAATCAAACCCGAAATCCGAAATCTAATATTGAAAAATAAATTTATCACCAAGCAGGAGCCTTACCATCCGCTGGCCAGCACATCGGCTATATGCATGGTCTGCAGTTTATATCCTTTGTGCCTGATATAACCATCGAGGTGCATCAGGCAGGAGTGATCGGTGGAAATAAGATAATCAGCGCCGGTGGCCAGTGCATTTTCCACCTTCTGCTCGCCCATAGCAATTGATATGGGTTCAAACTTCACTGCAAAAGTGCCGCCGAAGCCGCAACAGGTTTCCACATCATTCATTTCGGCCAGTTCGAGTCCCATTACCTGCGACAGTAATCTTCTTGGTTCTTCTTTTATTCTGCATTCACGCAGGGCAGAACAACTGTCATGATAAGTGGCTTTGCCATTTAATGATGCCCCTACATTTTCCACCTGTAAAATCTTTATCATGAATTCGGAGAATTCAAAGATTTTTTTACCAAGTTCTTTCATTTCGTTGTGCACGGAAGAATTCTCCAGCAGGGTGAAATAATAATTCCTGACAAATCCTGTGCAGCTTGCGCTGGGCGTAACGATATAATCAGTGCCTTCAAATTCCCGGACAAACTTCCTACACACCGCTCTTGCTTCATCCCGGAAACCGGCATTGAAAGCCGGTTGGCCGCAACAGGTTTGTTTACTGTTGTACTTCACACTACAACCGGTTTTTTCCAGCACACGAATCATGTTGAAACCCGTTTGCGGGTAAAGCTGGTCGACAAAGCAGGGGATAAACAGCTGGATGTTCAAGAACGCCAGATTTAATTATGAAATTATTGATTACTGATTAATAAACCGTTTGCTCAATATTAAGTGACAATTGCTGTGAAGCAAAATAATCAATAATTAATAATCAGTGATTCCGGTAAATCATTTTCATGGCCGTGATGGCTGCCTCCACACCTTTGTGCCCATGTTTGCCGCCTGTTCTTTCTTGTGCCTGTTCTTCATTGTTCACTGTAAGTACACCGAAGATGGTCGGCACGGGTAAAGTAAGATTGAGTTGCAGCACACCTTCAGTCACGGCTTTGCACACATAGTCAAAATGCGGCGTGCCGCCGCGGATGATGCATGCCAGGGCAATAAAAACATCGGGCCTTTTTTTCTTCCCTGACTTTTCCCAATAATTTTTTATGGCAAAGGGAATTTCAAAAGCTCCCGGCACGGTAAGGGTAATAATTTTTTTCACTTTGAATTTTTCCAGCTGCAGCCGGCAACCCTTTTCCAGTTCATCTACAATGGATGCATTCCATTCCGTTTTTATCAAAACAATAAAGGCATTCTTTTTTGGAATGCCTGCTCCTGTTTTTAATAATTTGCTGTTACTGATATCGGCCATGGGTTAAAAGGCTCAGGGTACAAGGTTAAAAATACAGTGTATTTGGTTCGGGGAACCATCAAGCCATCAAGCCAACTCAATTATACACTCCCATCTTTGCCAGGTATTTATCTGACTCGTTGCTTTGGGGCATTTCAGGATATTTTTCTTTGATTTCTTTATACAACGCTATGGCGTCATTTGTTTTTCCTGATTTTTCGGCCAGCGATGCGGCGAAAAAAAGATAATCGGCCGAATTGTACCTGTCCTGTGTAAAATGTGCGGCGGCTTTTTTGTAACTGCTGATGGCATCATCGGTTTTGCCCAGTTCGGAATACGCATCACCCAGCAGCTTATAAGCCCTTGCCTGCAATTGTTTTGAAGAACTGGAAAATTTCTCCAGGTGTTTTACGGCATTATTAAAATCGCCTGTGCGCAGAAAACAATCACCGGCATAAAACCGGGCCAGGTTGCCTAGTTTGGTGCCGCCGTATTTGTCAATCACTTTTACAAAGCCCGGGTTCAGCCCATCGCCGTTCAGTGCTTTTTGCAGGCTGTCCATACGGTAATATTCTTCTGCTTTGAAGATTGCCTCCACCGCTTTTTCTTCATTGGGTTTTTGAATAAAATTTTTATACCCGTAATAACCGCCGGCACCCAGGATAACGACAACAGCCGCAATCATGATAATTTTCTGGTTGCGCTCCCAGAAATCTTTCGCCCTGGCAATCACTTCCTCATTGGAACCTGAAACGGTCGCTAATTTCTTTTCAGCCATTGAATATTGAAATTTTGAAAGTTTGAAATTGTGTGCCGGAGTAAACATTCCGGCGGCTTGCAAAAGTATTAATCCACTATGAAAGGATAGCTTTTATCCATATAAATATCTTTCAGCACTTCGTTGTCATCAGGCCAGGGGCTGTCTTCGGCAAATTTCACTGACTCAGCCACGATGGCATCTACTCTTGTGTTAATGGCATTTATTTCTTCTTCAGTGGCAAGGCCACTTGAAAGTATGATATGCTTCACCCGTTGAATCGGGTCCTGTTCTTTGTATTCATCCACTTCTTCCTTGCTGCGGTATTTCTGCGGGTCGCTGATGGAATGCCCCTTGTAGCGGTAGGTTTTCATTTCCAGCAGTGTGGGCCCGCCTTTTTCCCGGGCTCTCTTAACCGCACGGCTTACACCTTCGTGTACCGCTTCAGCGCTCATACCATCAATTGCATCGGCCGGCATTTCATAGGCATCAGCCAGTTTGTAAATATCCACCACATTGCTCGACCGCTCCACCGATGTGCCCATGGCATAGTTATTATTCTCACAGATAAAAATTACAGGCAGTTTCCACAACATGGCCAGGTTGAAGGTTTCGTGCAATATCCCCTGGCGGGCAGCGCCATCGCCAAAGAAGCAAAGTATTACATTATCCGTGCCGCGGTATTGTTCGGCAAAAGCCAACCCGGCACCGGTGCCAATTTGCGCACCCACAATGCCATGCCCTCCCCAAAAGTTTACATCTTTTCCAAAAAAGTGCATACTGCCGCCCTTGCCTTTTGCACAACCGGTAGCCTTGCCGTATAGTTCGGCCATACAACTGTTCACCGAAACTCCTTTTGCAATAGCCAGTCCATGGTCACGGTAGGCTGTTATGAAGCCGTCTTCGGGTCTTGTTGCTGTTATGCAGCCGGCGGCAATAGCCTCCTGGCCGGCATAGGAATGGAAAAATCCCCGGATTTTACCCTCCATTTTGTACTTCTCCTCCGCCGTCAGTTCAAATGTGCGGATAAGCTGCATCAATTCGTACCAATACAGGTAGGTGTCCTTTGAAAATTTTATCGCCGCAGGCTTCAGCGTTGGTGATGTTTCTGCCATAATGAGGTAAGGGCAAAAATAAGGCAAAAGAGGGAAATTCGGTAATGAGGTGACACCCGGAAAATGGCCCGATGGTTATATGGCTAAATTGTTTAATTGTTGGGTGACTCACTTGTACCTTATACCTTAAGCCAATTACCAAACCCTAAACCTTAACCCTATCCCCTATACCATTTACTTTTAATTTTACTTTTATCTTGTGCCCCGGCATGCTTCGCCTCCAATCCATATCTCTTACCCAGTTTAAAAACTATCTCAGTCGCTCATTTGAGTTTAAGGAGCGAATCAGCGGCATTTGCGGAAATAACGGTGCCGGTAAAACAAACCTGCTCGATGCCATTCATTATCTCTGTTTTACCAAAAGCTATTTTACCCGCGACCAGGTGAGTGTAATGCAGGGAAGACAGGGGTTCAGAATTGAAGGCGAACTGCAGCTTGGAGACAAAAAGGAAAAAACCGTCTGCATTCTGCGGGAAACCGGCAAAAAGGAATTTTCAATAAACGACGGCGCTTACGAAAAATTTGCAGATCATATTGGCCGCTATCCCTGTGTCATCATTGCACCGGATGATATACAAATAATCACCGGCGGAAGTGAAGAAAGACGGCGGCTCCTGGATGCCCTTCTTTGCCAGCTCGACAAAGACTACCTGCAGCATCTGATTGCCTACAATAAAGTGATGGCCCAGCGCAATTCGCTGCTGAGAACTTTTTTTGAAAATGGCGCCCCCGATTACCAGTTGCTTGATGTACTTGACAGGCAATTGCTGAAGCCCTGCACTTATATTTTTGAAAAAAGAAAAGCCTTCCTGGCCGGTTTTTACCCGGCTGTAAAAAGTATTTATTCCGCCATTGCCCGGCAGCCGGAAAAAGTGGAAATGGCTTATCAAAGTGAGCTGAATCATTGCAACGCAACCGAATTGTTTCAACTGAACAGGCAAAGAGATATTTCGGCCCAGCGTACTACGGCCGGTATTCACCGCGATGATCTTATACTCAGCTTCGGCGACCTGTCATTCAAAACCATCGCCTCGCAGGGTCAGCGGAAAAATCTTTTGTTTGCACTGAAGCTGGCCGAAATGGAAGTGTTGAAAGAAAACAAAGGATTTGCGCCCATATTGCTGCTCGATGATGTATTTGAAAAACTGGATGAAAACCGAATCGCTAACCTCCTTGAGCGGGTTTGCATCGAAAACGACGGGCAGGTTTTTATTACAGATACAGATTGTGAGCGGTTGTCTGACCACTTGAAGAAACTTCATCTGAATTTCGAGGCTTTTCAATTATAATGCTGGTAAATTGTCAAATGGGTAAAAAGTAATTTTTGCAATCACCCGCCTGAGATTTCCGGCTCATTTGCTCACAACAATATAGCCATGCCGCTATCTAAATAACATGCAATCGCAACCTTCAAACATCAAACCATTTACCTTTGCCTCATGGGCGAATTTTCCATCAGCGAAGCCATTCAGCAGTTTCTTGACCAGAGCCGCATCAAGGGCGATATGCAGGCCCTGCAGGTACAAGATGCGTGGGAAGAAATAATGGGTAAAACAATAGCCCGCTATACCGAAAGCATCAAAATCATCAACGACACACTTTTTATTACCACCCATGTGGCGCCGCTAAAGCAGGAACTGATTTACCAGAAAGAAAAAATAAAGCTTCGGGTGAACGAAGCTTTGGGAAAAAACGTAATCCGCGATGTGGTAATCAAATAAGCACACCGAAGCGGCCGGTGCCGTGCACTTCTGTGTCAAATATCCCTGTTCTGCTTTTTACTGCTTCTTCAAGAATATCCTCGCTGGAAACAATGCCACGGAAAGTAAAATTTTCAAATACCGGGAGGTACCGTACGTTGTGCTGGCGCATCAGCTGCATGCACTTTTCCACTGTATCATCGGTAGTGGCCACGGGCAGGCTTTCATTCATTACATCTTTTACGGCTGTTTTTGTTTTCGAACGATTGGCATACATTACCTTCCGGGTAATGTCGTGTTCGGTAATCAGGCCGATGTACCTCTCCCGGTCATCTACCACAATCAGGTAGTCCACATTTTCGCAACACATCTGGCAAAGCGCCTTTTCCACCGAAGCCGACGGCGAGACCGTGTGAAAATGCGGCTCCTTTTTGGCAAGAATTGAAGTGATTTTTTCCATACACACAGGTTTAACTGGTTTACTATACAGGGTGGATTTTCAGGGCGATTGCTTGTCTCAAACTACTCTTTTCAAGTTACGGACAAATTCCGTAGAAAACGTCAGACTGCCGTCAATGTGAAGAAAAAAATATTTGTTACCCGGCCAGAACATATGCAGTGATAAGACTGCACCGGTTTTTTTTGAAAGGTACAAGACGGGAACTATGGGAAATCATGAGCCGGTGGCATATTAAAAAAACTGAAGGCAACTTATGAAGATCAATCCCCTGCCAGTAACTTTTCAGCTTTTTCAAAACCCGGTGCACTCCATTTACCATGCACAGTTCCTGATTTTAAAAAATAAAGAGTAGGTGTGGCTCGTGCCGCTGTGCGGATGGCAGTGAAATCACACTGCATCACCGGCATCGGGTGCCAGAATGCATCAGCCCGGTGCTTCCGCCACTCTTCTGCCGAAGCGGTTACGATGTAGAGGGGAATATTTTTGGCAGCAGCCACTTGCCGAACTTCCCCAAATTGATTTTGCCATGATGGATGGCGGTCAGCAGGTTTTTCCTCAAACAGCAATAAAACCTGCGGCATGCCGAGGATAATTTCCGTGGAATCGGTATTGGTTATGCCGGAAAGACTAAACCCTTTTATCGGTGGCTCATTGTTTTTTCCCTTTCGCAGCAGCTTATCGTAGCGGTTGACAAACTTGTAAACCGAGTCGTTGAAATCAGCGGGGAATTTATCGGCGGTAAATTCAACCCGCTGCCCCTGTTTGTCATACACAAAAGTCATCACCACGCTGTCGGGTATGGCATTGGCCGGCATTTTTTGCTTTTCAGGAATGTTGTTTCCCTCTTTGAAAGGGAGACAATCAACCGGCGGCAGGTATTTTAATGCATACCACTGTAACCCGAAACTGAAAAGGGTGACTGCAAACATGCTGCCGGTGTTGATACCGGGTGAAAAAAGCGGCTTGATATAATTTCTGCCAAAAAGAATTATAAGTATGAGCGCCGAAAGCACTACGTCTTTATAAAATGAAAATTGGGAAGTAATTTTAATACAATCGCCGAAGCAGCCGCAGTTAGTGGGCCGGCCGGTGCTGTAGGTATAGCCGGTAAGGATGGTAAAAAATATCATCAGCAGCAGCAACAGCCAGCTGAACAGTTTCATACGCCAGCCGAAAAGCAGGGCGGCGCCGGCAATTATTTCAAACGCATTCATAAAAACGGACATGAACAGATTGTGCCCGTTCAGAAAATGAAATAACCCGGTAAGTGCATTTTTCAATAAGAAGCCGCCCGAAGCAAGGTCGGTATTCCACACTTCAAAGTACTCTTCCATTTTATAGGCCGTGCCCAGCGGGTCATTTGCCTTCACCAAACCGGAAAAAATAAACAGAAGCCCGACAAGAACCCTGATTATATTGATGACATATCTCATTTCAAAAGGAATTATTCAAAAAATGTGTACCAATCAGCACCATCCTATACCCTATACCCTATACCCTATACCCTATATCCAATATCCAATATCCAACTTCCGACATCCGACATCCAACTTCCGACTTCCCCCCACATCCTGCTCTAAAACTCCGGAGGCGATGCCATTCATTATCTTTATTGCCAAAAGTAAACAACTAAAAGCGAATGTTTACACTGAACTGTAAAGGCCGTTTGCTGGTGGCGGAAAAACCATTGCTGATGGGCATCATGAATGTCACTCCCGATTCCTTTTACGCCGAAAGCCGGCTTAGCGGGGTTGACAGTATTCTTACCCTGGCAGAAAAAATGCTTTTGGAAGGCGCCGATATTCTCGACATCGGCGGGCAGAGCACAAGACCGGGCAGCGAACGGATTAGTGCCGATGAGGAACTGAAAAGAATACTGCCTGCCATCAGTATGGTAATTAAGAAATTTCCGGAAGCGCTTATATCTGTTGATACATTTTATTCAAAAGTGGCCGCCGAAGCCGTATCAGCCGGTGCATCCATCATCAACGACATCAGCGCCGGGAGTATGGACAATAGAATGATTGAAACCGTGTCTGCATTACAAGTGCCCTATGTGCTGATGCACATGAAAGGAACGCCACAAACCATGCAGCAAAGCCCGGTTTATGAAAACGTAACCCGTGAAGTACTGGATTTTTTTATTGCTAAAGCGCAGGAACTGAAAACCGCCGGCATCCACGACATCATTCTTGACCCGGGCTTTGGTTTCGGCAAAACCATCCGTCATAATTTTGAGCTACTGAGAAATCTTTCTGTTTTCAAAATGACCGGCCGGCCCGTCATGCTGGGTGTATCCCGCAAGTCAACCATTTATAAAACACTTGGCGTAACTCCTGAAGAAGCGCTGAACGGCACAACGGTTTTAAATACCATCGCCCTGATGCAGGGTGCTTCCATCCTGCGTGTGCACGACGTAAAAGAGGCAAAAGAAGCGGTCACGCTTTTTTGTGAAATGAAAAAATAAAACCTCCTTTGCTTAAGGCAAAGGAGGCAGTAAGATTAAAGTGAAATTATTTCTGCTTTTTCTGCGCTTTTAATTTTTGCATCGTTTCCAGCGAATCGGCTATGCGTTTTGTGGCCGTGGCTTCATCCCTGCTGTCGCTCACTTTCAAAACCTGCACATCAAACACCAGTGCTTCAAAAGGCTTGCCACCCGGACCCGGTTGCATACCATACGCCTGGTAACCGGGTATAAACAAAGTGCCGGTGCCGCCTTCGTTGAAAGCCATTAAACCATCATCCCACCCGCGGATAACATTGCCGAGCCCTACCTGGAATACGTAAATGTTGGCTTCAAACACACTGTCAGTAGCCATCAGCCGGCCAGCGTATTTTACAGCCAGGTATTTTCCACTCTGTACCGGCACACCGCTGCCTTTTTGTTTAACTATAATATACGTGCCTTTCTCAGTTTTTGAAGCAACAAGATTTTTGTTTTTCAGGTATGCTTCCACTTCCTTATTCTGTTTTTCCACTTCACCCGATTTTTTCCATTCGGCGAGGTCTTTTTCATACTGTTCCAGCCTTGCTTTTTTTTCTTTAGCCTGCATTTCTTTCAGTTCCTGTTCCTGCCGGGGTTTATCTTTTGCCATTTCTGCTTCAAAATCTTTTCGGGCAAGGCTGTCGTTGTTATACACTTCCAGCACTTTCATGTACGTGATAATGCGGTCGCCTTTTTTCAAAAATGGCATTTGCTGACCCAGTCCTTTTTTCAGCAGGCTGTCGCCTGATTCCACCACCACGGCGCTGTCGCCTTTGCGCATCAGGAACAACACCTCCACAGGGCTGTAATTGAAGCTGGGGTCAAGATTCAGCGGGATAAAGTTTGGCATTTTGTCGTAGCTTGTATAAATCAGGGAGTCGTTCACTTTTCGTATGAAGTGAATCTTCACCACATTGGTTGGCTTTGCTATGGAATCCTTACCCTCGCCGGGAATAAGTTTATACACCAGGCCGCTTTTCATTTTTTTATAATTCATGCTGCCGCAACCCGCTGCCAGCAGCACAAGTAACGCAGCAGTCATCAGTCTGATAGATGTTTTCATTGTATTTATTTATTGTAAAAGATGTTTGTTTTCTTTCATGGCCCGGTGAAAATCCTTCACGGTTTCTTCCAGCGGTAATGAGCTGCGCCCTCCGGACGCATTGAAATGCCCGCCGCCTTCGAAATATTTTCTTGCAAAATCATTGCAGTCAAAATCGCCTTTGCTGCGGAAGCTCCACTTACGTTCCTCATCCCTGTCAATCACGATAGCCACCAGCTTAATGCCACTGATGCTTTGCGGGTAATTAACAAGGCCCTCGGTGTCACCGGTTCTGATTCCATATTTTAAAAGGTCGGCTTTCGGGATGGTAAGCAGCACCGTATTATATTCGTAAAAAACCTGCATGCGGTTGAGCAATACATGACCGATGAAGCGCATCCTGTTTTCAAGAAAATTATCAAACAGCTCATTGTGCACATGCATGTGCTCCAGCCCCCGCTGCTTCAGGTCGGCTACCAGCCGGTGCACATCGGCCGTGGTGGATGAAAAACGGAATGAACCCGTATCGGCTACCACACCGGCATAAAGGCATTCTATGATTTCCGGGGTGATTTTATCGCTGTGACCGGAAGCATAAATGAAATCGTACACCAGCTCGCTGGTGCTCGATTTTTCAGCCTGGCTGATGCCGTAATCAAAACTGTTCTCATCCGGTTGCTGGTGATGGTCTATCAGAATCTTTGTGCAGCCAAGCTGATTCATTTTTGCCGTCATGTTTTTTGTACGGTAAATGGCATTAAAGTCGAGACAAAAAATCCATTCTGCTTCATCCAGTATTTTTTCTGCTTTTTCTTTCAACATATCATAATCTATCACTTCGCTGCAGCCGGGCATCCAGTTGAGCCAGGCTGCCCAGTTGGTGGGTGAAATAACAGTTACTTTATGCCCAAGCTTTCTCAGAAAATGCATCATGGCCAAGGAGGCGCCCATTGCATCGGCATCGGGTTTCTGATGCGGAACTATCGCCACCCTTTTTGCCACGGTAAGCTGTGGAAATATTTCTGCTATGGGTTTCATAAGCGGCTGCGAAGATAAGTGTTTGCCGTTTATTGTTTTGGTTTATGGATTTTCTACTATCTGAATGAAGAGGGCCGGTAAATCCATTACTTGGCAGCAAAGCATTTTCAAAAACAAACCCGAAACTTTCCCTTAGCTTTGCGCCGCAAAAAACAAACGCATTATGAGCAACCGTACATTGACAATGATTAAACCCGATGCCATGAAGAAAGGATATGCAGGCGCCATCCTGGATATGATAATTAAAGACGGGTTTCGCATCACGGCCCTGAAACTAACCAGGCTGACACCCGAAAAGGCTGCTGAATTTTATGCCGTACACAAAGAAAGACCTTTTTATGGCGAGCTGGTGGAGTATATGAGCAGCGGCCCTATAATTGCGGCCATCCTGGAAAAAGAAAATGCAGTGGCCGGATTCCGCAGGCTGATTGGCGCCACTGACCCTGCCAAAGCCGATGAAGGCACCATCCGTAAAAAATATGCCGCATCCATAGCTGAAAATGCCGTGCACGGCAGCGACAGCGATGAGAATGCAAAAATGGAAAGCGATTTCTTTTTTTCTGCACTGGAACGATATTGAAGAATCCTCACTTTGACCTGCCCTGCATCATCATACGGCAGGACTTTTTTATTTTAATAAAGGAATCATTTCTTTAAATAATACACCGGTAATATATTATAAGCTATCTCAAAAGTCACTTTAACCCCAATTAACCACTGATTAC
>CAYUJD010000062.1:0-23146 GCA_964444975.1 uncultured Chitinophaga sp.
GTAATCAGTGGTTAATTGGGGTTAAAGTGACTTTTGAGATAGCTTATAATATATTGCCGGTGTATTATAAACAGGAAATACAAAAAATACCGTTCATCAAAAGGGAGGATACTATCCAAGCTGTTGAAAAGAACCATTACTTACTGATCATTCTTCGTTTTCACTTCCTTCTTCCAGCAAATTCAAATCCACCGAATTCAGGCCGGCAATACCTTCGATAGAGCCGCGGACATGAGCGGCATTCAGAAGCACTTTTTCCAATTGCTTTTCCCGCTGCTTCCATAATTTTTCCATGGCATCTCTTTCTTTCTGTATGGAAAGTTTCATGGCCATAAATCCTTCGCGGATGGCTTTCCACTGCCCGGCAAACTCTGAACTGGTAAGATAGTCGTAAAGCAGGTGCATTTTATCGCCTTTATTTTCCACTGTCCTGGAAGCATTGAATACTTTGATGATGCTTTCACGTAAAATGGCGGCTACGGCTTTCACTTCGCCAAAACTGCAAATCCATACACCGTCTTTATCGCCGAACTGGTTCATGTCTTTGGGCATCGCCTGGGTTACAATTACAGCTATATCGGCTCCCTGGCTGCGCATATCCGCTTTCAGCTTTTCAATCCAGTCGCCGCTGAAATCTTTTGTCCGCTTGCTTTCATAAATAATGCTGCCGCAGGGCTGCCCGAAATTGTTGCGCACCGTTTGTATGCAATCGGCGCCGCGGACTCCTTTTCCCACTTCTTCAATTACATCGAAGGGGAAGGCGGCCCGCAGCATTTCTTCCAGCGCCAGTTCCTGCACTTCGCCCTGCAGCTGCATGCTGCCCTGTTCGGCCTTTCTTTTCATTTCTTCGGCCAGCTTCTTCTGGTCTTCCAGTTGCTTTTCCATTTCCTTCAGCCGCAGCTGAAACTCGGTTTCTTTGGCGGCGATGCGCTGCTCTTCCAGCTTGCGAATGTCATCGGCCAGCTTTTCTCTTTCGGTATGCAGTTTTTTCTGCACTTCAATTTCCAGTTCGGCTTCTTTGTTTTTCAGTTCCTGCTCTTTCTTTAAAATTTCAAGTTGCTGCTGGCGGGCCTGGCGCAGTTTTTCTTCGTTGTCTTTATTGTTTTGTTCCAGCAGGCGAATCTGGTTTTCAAAATCCGAAGCAATGTGCTTGCGCAGGGCTTCTTCGGTTTCTACCTGTATTTTTTTCTTTTCTGCTTCAAATTCATTTTGCTTCTGATTCTGCCACTCCATCATTTTCTGGCGCAGCTCACGCTGCACTTCATCGCGGATGGCATCGTTGGGTTCAAACTCGTGACCGCATTTGGGGCATTTGATATTCGATGGCATAATAGGTTTGAAGTTTAAGTTTTGTATTGATGAGCAGCAGGCGAAACACGGCTTTCTCCTTTACCCGGGCTGAACATAAAGTCAAATCAGGGCTCCGGAAGATGAACGGAGCGTCGCAACAGCAGCTTAATCAAGGTACAAAAGCCGGTATAATAATTCAATTTTCATTTCTGGCAGGCTGCGTGCCTGCATTATACCTTTTTGCAAAAAAAGTGTTTTGCAGGGCTGGGCGCTTTGCCGGGGCAGAAAAAGAATCGCCTAAAGTTAGCAGAATAAATAAATCGGGCGGTCATTTCCTTCACAGTGCATGATAAAAAAAACTGTGATATTTCAATGGAGATAAAATTAAAAAGGGCTGGAAATATTTCCAGCCACAGGTTCTTGGTTCGGTAACAGGCGGCTCTGTTTATGGCAGTGTTACATTTATTTTATACTTGCTGAGCATGCCGTAGTTGCCGGTGTACTGGTTGGCCGTGCTTCCAACCGAGAGATAATAATTTCCCGAAGACAGGGTGGTACCTGCATTCAGGATGGCCGGATCGTTGACAGTGGATTGCAGTACGCCCTGGTTGTTATAAATTTTCAGTTCCAGATCAAGATTGGCGCCATCGTTATTTGTTCCCACATTAACCGGCACCAGCGAAATGATTTTTGTTTTGTTCAGGTTCAGTGAAAAGAAATCAAGATCGGAGCTGCTGTTGATGATGCCTTCGGCCGATGTGCTGATGTTGCCGGCGCCGCTGCTGCTGTTTGAATAATCATCCGAGCGGTAACCAACAACATTGGAAATAATGGCAAGATCATTCTGCATAGTGGTAGCTGAAATAGAATTGGGACCGTAGTGCCAGAGCGAAAGATTCTGGTTGTAAGCTGCACCCATGATGGGGGCCCAGCCAATCTGGCCGCTGCCTTGTCCCCAGTTGTAGTCTGAAATTTTTACACCATTGGCGTCGTAGGTTGACTGGTGCCGCAACCCCAGCGTATGACCCGCTTCATGCGAGCAGGCTTCAGCAATTTTTTTGGTGCTGTAGGCAAGCAGCGAGGAAAAAACAAAGCAGGGCGTATTGTTGCCCCAGGTAAATGAATTGAGATAAGCGGTACCGCCGGCCTGGCCAAACCATTCCCAGGATTCCGTAACAACCACCCGCATTCTTTTGTAGGCATTGGCGTTGTTGTAAATGTTTTCGTCGGTGGTTACTGTAATGTTGAATGGTGCAAAATCGGCCGATACCCGTTGCAGAATATTATCAATTTCTGTGGCGGTTAAATTAGCGGGGGCACAGTAGAAATCGCCGTTTACATTCCACATGGTGCCCGAAACGAGGTGACCATTGAAATCAAGCAGAATAACATTGGGAAAGGAAGCCGTGCTGCTGCCGGGTTTTCCTTTAGCCACTTCCTCATTCAGGGCGGGTCGTTTGGCAAGGTTGAATTCAGATTGTCCGAAGCTGCATGACTCTTGTTCATCATGCGGGAGCATTTCTGCTGGTTTATCAAAGTTTTTTGAGCAGGCGGCAAGCGTCAGTGCACAAATAAGGTACAGATGGCTTTTCACAGGCACACGATTTTTGGGTGACAGGAATTGGATTTTACTGAAACAATAACGAAGAAAAGAGTTAGAAATTTTTTTGATTGGCAAAAAAAGTGCCGGGATATTGAAAATGATGGAGTACGAAGAAAAAAAATCAGCTTATATTTGCGGCCCCGCCAAAATAAAGCAGCGGTAAAATGGCCCGGGTGGCGTCCCGACGTTTACAGCCGGGATTCAGGCGGCAGCGTAAGTTCTTTATACAAATTGATTAAATTTTCATAAATGCCCAGATGGCGAAATTGGTAGACGCACCGTCTTCAGGTGGCGGCGTCCGAAAGGATGTGCTGGTTCGAATCCAGTTCTGGGCACTAATCATGTGTCCCGGCTTAGAACGTCGGGATTCCAGGCACAATTATAAAAAGCATCATTCTCTCAAGGGTGTGTCCCGGTTGTGAACAGCAGGGTATTGGGTGCCTGCACCAGAGCAAGTAGCGTGGGAATTATCAAATCTATGCCGCCTGTATTTTAAATCCAATTGTAGTAACTGCTCCTTTGCCGGGTCCGTCGCTTGCGATGTCAATGGTACCTTCATGACTGTCGAGGATAGACTTGCAGTGATACAATCCCTGGCCCATACCTTTGTTTTTGGTAGTGAATCCCCGGCTGAATAATCGTGCAGCAACAGAGCTGTCGAAGCCCTTGCCATTATCTTTTACCTGTAATACCAGTTTATTAATATCCTTGAAAGCAAGAATGCTGATATTCTTTTCCCCGGTATTTTCTTCCGTGGCTTCAATGCTGTTTTTGATTACATTCAGCATCAGTTGCATCAGCTTGGTACGGTCGCCTTTTATTGGGGGCAGGTCATCGGAAATATTTACGGAGAAGTCAATAAAGGTTTTATCTGGGGAGAGCATAGAGAGGCTGTCTTCAACAATGGATTTAAGGCTGGCTGCTTTTCTTTCTTTTGATTCATGCCCGCTGATGTAGCGCCGCTGAATATTCAGAATATTTTCGATGTTGGAAACAATGTTCAGTTGTTCGGTGATGCTGTTCGTAATTTCCTGCTGGTTTTTATGATGTGTTTGCCAGATGCCGCTGAGCATGTTTATGATGGCGTCGGCTTTTTCTTCTCCAAAGGCTGCGGCCATAGCCGGTTTCTGGTTTTCCAGGAAACCGACCAGGTTCTTCAGTTTTTCCTGTGTATCCTGTTCCTGCAACCGACGGATGCGGGTCAGGTAAGAGCCAAATCCTACCACTGCGTTGCCGATATCATGCATGACTTCCGAAACGATTTCAAACCGGTTTTCTGCCACTGCTTTTTCCAGCCGGGCTTCATGCTCCTGTTTTTCCAGCATTTTAATTTTTGTAACATCTCTTGAAATTCCAAAGGTGCCTACCACTTCACCATGGCTGTTGAACAGCGGCAGTTTTGTTGTGGCTACCCAGCGGTCGCTGCCACCCTCAGTCAGTTCTTTTTCTATATAATCCACTTTAGGTTTTCGGGTACGCATTATCTCCTGTTCATCATCATAAGCTTCTTTGGCATGTACCGGATCCTGTATATCAAAATCGGTTTTACCGAGCAGGTCGTCTATCGTGGCACCGGGATGGCTTGACAGGTGTTTATTTACCATATACCTGCTTATCCGTACAAAACGGCTTTGGCGGTCTTTGAAATAAATGGCATCGGGCATATTATCCATCAGCGAGTCGAGGTAATATTTTTCCTGCTCCAGGCTTTCGTTCAGCGATTTTAACTCAAGTTCGTTCTGTTTCAATTCCGTTATATCCTGCAGGGCGCCGATGGTACGCACCACGGATTCGTTTTCGTCACGCAGAATAATGGCCTTTTCTTTTACATAAGCGTATTCGCCGTTGGCTTTTAAAAACCTGTATTCGCATGACCAGGTATTTACCGCCGGGTTGCCTTTGGCATTGCGGATAATTTTATTTACCCGTTCAAGATCTTCGGGATGCACTTTCGACTCCCAAAAGCAGATGGTGGACGTTTCCTCGTTGATCTCGTAGCCAAACAGTGTACGGTAACCGTCGCCCCAGAAGATTTCGTTTTCCGAATAGTTGCGATCCCAGATGGCGTCTGAAGTGGCCTGCGATGCATAGCTGAGCCGGGTATTGCTTTCAATAACGGCCTGTTGTTTTACAGCCAGCAGGGCTTCCTGCTGTAGTCGTTCCATTTCTTTTGCCTGCGCCACCTGCACTTCGCTGTATTTGTTCAGCAGGTAGCTCCACAGCCCGCAGATAAAAAATATTAATGCGGTAAAAAGAATATGAAGGATAAACCGTTCCAGTTCGTACAGGCTCAGTTGGGTAATGTAGGGTTTTAGTAATGCGGCATCCTGGTGATATCCAAAGATTGCCAGGTGAACAACCACGATAATAAACAGGGGGATCTGCAGTTTCCAGTTTTGGTAGGTGATGAGGATGGTGCTTCCTACAAAGGCAAAAAAATATAATTCGTACATGCCCCGCATCTGGTAAATGTATTGAACCATAAAAAGCCCGAATACCACGCTGAGCACATACTGGTAAAACGAGGAATGCTTAAAACCTTCTTTGCAGAGATAATAAATCATAAGAGAAATACCGCCGCACATCAGGGCTATGAGCCATGTATTATAAAAAGCGGCAGCAATAAAGCCGCCGGAGAAATAAACGGCTAGAAAATAATTCATCAGCCGGTCCGATCTTCTCCGGATCCGCCGCCTGAAGGGTTCGTTGTGCTGTTGTTCCCCTGTTTTATTGCTTTTTATTTTTATGCTCCTCATGGTTTGCAATATTTGAAAACTGTTAACCAGAACTTCGGCAAAAATTGTTCATGCTTTTTCTCTCATTTTTTTTAATTCCCCGTAGCAGCATGGATCGGAAGACTTATTATAAACACAGCTCCGTTATCATTTGCCACACTTATTTGCCCGCCATGCGCCGTGATATACTGTTTTACAATTGCCAGCCCCAGCCCCGTGCCGTTTGCTTTCTTCCGGGTGACAAACGGGTCAAATACGGTTTTGATAATCTCACCTGGAATTCCCAACCCGTTGTCGCGGACAGTAATGAGCGCCATACCTTTTTTGGGATTTATTTCAGCTGTGATTTCGATTAGCGGATTGATAATTTTATGCTCCGTCAGGGCATCAATAGCATTATTCACCAGGTTCATGATGCATCTTTTCAGTTTGCTTTCATCGCCAGTCACCAGCAGGTTGACCGGAATGTTTTTATGAATCGGGATACCGGATTCGGAATTTTTGGTTTCGCATAACTTCAGGCCCTCGTCAATTACTTTACCCAGGTCAACAGGCAATTTTTTGGCAGGTGTTTCTTTAATGAAGTCGAGAAAATCTTCAAATATTTCCGAAGCTTGCACACCGCATTGGTCAATCATATCGAGCAATTCATTCTGCGGGTATTCCTGCCGCATCATATCGGTCAGCACTTTTATGTTCTTTATCGGCGAACGCAGGTCGTGCATCATCATGCTTACGGCGTTGCCGATGGCTGAAAGTTTTTCTTTCTGCATCAGTTTTTCGTACAGCTCTGCATTGTTGATGGCTTTGGCTGCATTCAGCACAAAAAGTTTCAGCAGGTACAGCTTTTCGGTATTCAGTTGTTCATGATTTTTTAATACGGCAAAAATGGAATAATTGTTCAGCCTTGCCACCACTACATCATCAAGCTGTGCCACCGTACCATCGGTTATCTGTGCCGCTTTTACCCGCGCCACCAGCTCCTGAAGGTTTATTTTCGATTCGATGGGGCCGATGGCAAAAAGTTTTTCATATTCATAATTGTCATGCAGTTTTCCCAGCAGCGCCATGTCCGTTTCCACATAGGTCATCAGCTGGTCCAGGATGTTGCGCAAAAGTGAAGTGAGGTGATTTTCATTGAGGGTAATGGAAGATATGGTTTCAATAAGCCGCTCCAGGTTACGGAGCTTATTATAATCCGAAACAGCCTTGGTAGCCAGCTGGGTGATTTCTTCAGGCGCATAAGGTTTGCAATGATAACCCACATTCTGACCGGCACGGGCTACAATGTCTTCAATGGAATTATCACTGAAGGCAGTCACAAAAATGATTTCTGCCTTGGTGTCAATTTTCCGGATGCGTTCGGCCGTTTCCATCCCGCTCCAGCCGGGCATGCGCATATCAAGGAAAATGACCGTATAGGGATCTCCGGCGGCCACTGATTTTTTTACCAGTTCCAATCCCTCCATACCATTGGCGGCTTTATGCACAACGAAGTGGGGAATGTTTCCGGACCTTTTACCATCAGTATCAGGCACCGGTTTGTCGAACAGAATACTTGCGGCGAGGTCAACGCTTGAAATTTCAGCGTTGCTTTTTTTAGGTGAAAGAATTTCCTCGATGTCATTTCTCACCATCTCCTCATCATCAATCACCAAAACGGTGGCTTTTGTTGATTCCTTCATAATTGTTGGTTTTTCAGTTAACGACAGAAAATATGACTTGTTAAATTTTAAATAGTAAAGTTGTCACAGCTCCTTTTCCGGGGCCATCACTGGCAATGCTGATGGCACCGCCATGATGTTCCATAATGACTTTGCAGTGTTCCAGACCCAGCCCGGTGCCATTGTCTTTGGTAGTAAAACCTCTTGTGAATAGTTTTTTCCCGGTCGCTTCATCAAAACCTTTTCCGCTGTCCTGAATTGTCATGGTCAAGGTATCGCCGAGCTGCTCCGCTTTTATAAAAACTGATTTTTCAATGGCATAAAAATCTATGGCTTCAATGCTGTTTTTAAGAATGTTCAGCATTACCTGCATCAGCTTGGTGCGGTCGCCTTTTATCACAGGCAGTTCTTCGGGTATTTCCACCTGCAGGCTGATGCTTCTTTTGTTGAATGAAGCAAAAAGCATCGAAAGACAGTCTTTGATAAGGCTGCCGATGTAAACAGGTTTCTTTTCCATTGTTTCACTGCCGTTCAGGTATTGACGCTGGATGTTGATAATATCCTGGATATGGTTAATAATTTGCAGCTGTTCTCTATTTGAATTAATCAGGTCGTTTTTATACTCTTTCTGTGTCTGCGCAATACCATTCACCAGTTTGATAATGGCATCGGCTTTTACCTGGCCGAATGCATTTTGGAGAGTTTCGTACTGGGCCTGGAAAAAACCGCAGAGATTTTGCAGGTTATCAGCATTGTCCAGTTCTATGGTTCGCTTGATGCGGTTGGTGAATGAAGAAAGTCCAACGATTGCGTTACCAATATCGTGCAGCACGTTGGCGGCAATTTCAAATTTACCCTGTATCACGGCTTTATCATGCAAAGCCTGCTGAATGCCGTTACCATTTAAATATGTGGTCGTCTTTTCTTCAAAGCAAACCAGGAAACTGCCCGGTTGAATTTTATTTAATGTCAGATTGATCTTTTTCTCTTTAAGTAAAGAGTGAGAAAAACAGCCTGCCACATCTGCACCCGGTTCTGTTTCTGCTGCTGCAATAAAATTTTTGATTTCATCAACCAGTTCCGGAGCCTGGTGGCTTAAGATGTCGAAGATATTGCCGGAAGGGGAATTGGCTAATTGTTTTAAAAATGCCTCGGCTTTTTTGTTTTGGTAAGCAATAGTTCCGGTGGCATCTATTTCGGCCATGCCAAGCGGGGCATGCTTCAACAGGAAGAGCTTATCTTCCGTCTGTGTCAGGTGGTTTCCCATAGATGGATTGTTTGCTGAATAACTCCGGAAGCGTCATACTTTTTTTACCGTGAAGCCTGCCGGGTGCTGCAGCAACAGGCTCTGTTCCGGGGCTATTCGGAATATTGGATTTTATCTGGGATTGAACGGATTCGTAAAATGATTATTCTCATTCAGAGTAAATATTTATCGACTTTAATAATAAAATAGAAGTAAATTTTTACCACCGGTTAAGGTTTACCCTTAAATTTTAAAAAAACAAGACGTCTCTTCAATAAACATGCTGCCTTGCGTTTAATACCATTAATAACCGGCGACAAAACTGGTTCATCTCACAGTTGAAAATTCATCAGCCAGGTTATTATCCAATACCATGAAAAAGTCTTTGTTAAAAAGGGTTAATATTTTTTTATCGCTTGAGCCCGAAATTCTGCAGGGGTATTTTAATCCGCAGGATCATGCGCCGCTTTACCGTCGCCAGCTTAGCAATGAGTTTGAACAGTATATACTGAACAGTGTGCGTCCCGCAAGGCGCAATACAAAAGTTTGCTTCAAAATCAACTACCATAGCGAAGCACAGGCACAGTATGCCGAGCCGCTGATGTATGCCATCCGGCGTCATTTTTCCGAAGCTAAAGACATCATGAGCGGCAGCTTTGAAAATTTCAGGCGCCGCACTTTCAAATTGCTTTTTGTGAGCCTCTCTGTGGTGATGGTCACCCACTGGATGCTGCCCGTGCTGCTGCACGAAAAGGAAGAGAACCTGCTGCATACGGGTCTCACCAACAGTCTCGACGTTTTCAGCTGGGTAATACTGTGGAAGCCGATTGACAGGCTGATATTTTACTGGAACCCTTTTCTGAAAGATATTTCCATATATGAAAGACTGGAAAAAGCCGAAGTGGACATCGTGCAAATAGAAGAGTGAATGACAGGCCCCTTCCGGGTATTCAATTCAAAGAAAGAACTATGAAAAGATTTTATATAAAGTTTTTCGTGGGCTTTATTTTCCTGTCGTCGCTGCTGTATTTTTCCATCTGGTGGTTTTTTGCCGGCGTGGCCATGCTGGGCGTACTCACCTTTTATCATTTTTACCGGCTGCGGATACAAGCTTATGAAGCTTCACTGGAAGAAATGGAACTGAAGATAGATTCTTTACAAACACAGCTGGACCGTTCGCTGCTGCGGGAAGATAAAGCCGTAAAAGAAACGGCGCAGGTAAGACAACTGAAAGAAAAACTGCTTTACTCCATGAGCCATGAAATAAGAACACCCATGAACGGGGTGCTCGGCATGGCTCAATTGATAACCGGCACACCCCTTACTGAAGAACAAAAGGAATATATTGATACCATCCGCTCTTCAGGGCAAAGCTTATTGACGACGGTAAACAGCATCCTGGCTTCCGATATTCTGAATAATTCGAAACTCGAGCAGCTTCATAAAACAAAAGACAATACGGATTTTGATCTGCGTGATACAGTGGAAGAAACGATTGTCATGTTTTCGGAAAAAGCATCAAATGCCGGGCTTGAGCTGCTCTTTGAAATAAATGAAGATGTGCCGCTGCAACTTAACGGTGATAACAGGCGGCTGCGGGAAATACTGATGAACCTGCTTGAAAACGCCATAAAGTTCACCCCGCATGGTGAAGTGATTTTGACTGTGCAATCTTTGTCTGATAACTTCAACCGGCCGGTACTGCGGTTTGAAGTAAAAGATACCGGTATTGGGATAGCAGAGGAACAACTTAAAAAATTGTTTTATAGCGCTCCCGGCAGGGAATTTTATGGGGGTGAAAAAAAGTCGGCTCCCGGGCTTGTTGTTTGCCGGAAAAAAGCCGAGATGCTGGGAGGCAAAATTGAAGTACAGAGCAAACCGGGTTTTGGAAGCACATTTGTTTTCACTGTGCCAATGAGCCTGCGTTCGTCGCAGGAACAAAACGTGCAGCAAAATATCATCCGGGGTTTTGCTGGCAGGCGGGTATTGATTGTGGATGACAACCAAAGCAGCCGGAATATTCTTAGCCGGCAATTGCAGGCATGGAATATGCTGCCGCAATGCAGCGCATCGGGTGAGCAGGCTATTGAAATACTTGAACGCAACAGCCAGTTCGATTTATTGATTGCCGACCAGGCCATGCCGCAGATGAATGGATTGCAGCTGGCAAGCATTGTAAAAAATAAATTCCCGCAGGTAAAAGCCCTGCTCCTTGCTACGGCAGCAAATGAAGTAAACAAGCAGGAACAGGAACTTTTTTCTGCCGTGATGATAAAACCGGTGCGGCAACAGGTATTGCGTGATCATATTTATGCAGCCATGCGAGAGCCAAAACGGGAAATAAAAACGGAAGCGAGCCTGCAGGAAAATATTTTGCCCGCAACCAGAAACCTTCAAATCCTGTTGGCCGAAGATAATCTCATCAACCAGAAAATTGCGGTTAAGCTTCTTGGCAAACAAGGCTATCAGCCGGCCATTGCCAGCAATGGAAAAGAAGCAGTAGAGATGTGGAGCCGCGGGCAGTTTAATATGATCCTGATGGATGTGCAGATGCCCGAAATGGATGGCCTTGATGCAACAAGATTAATAAGGAGCAGGCCCAACGATCAGCCTGTGATTATTGCCATGACGGCAAATGTGCTGCAGGGCGACAGGGATGCATGCATCCAGGCCGGCATGGATGACTACATCAGCAAGCCGGTGAATCCCGATGAACTGTACCGCCAGCTTGAAAAATGGTCAATGATAATAGAGCAAAGACGAAAAACGGCCTGAAGATTTTGAGATAATCTATTTTATTTTTTTAAAATAATTCTGAATGTGGTTTCTTTTCCCGGCTCGGAGGATTTAATAAAGATTTCTCCCTTGTGATATTTCTCAATGATTCTTTTTGAAAGGCTGAGCCCGAGGCCCCAACCCCGTTTTTTTGTGGTAAAGCCAGGCTTAAATACCCTGCGGTGATCGGAACGGGGAATTCCTTTGCCGGTGTCGGTAATATCAATATAAATTTTTTCCTGCAGGTTTTCGATATCGATGCTGATGTTTCCGCTGCCCTCGATGGCATCGAGGGAGTTTTTCAAAAGATTTTCAATCACCCAGTCAAACAGCGGGCCTGAGATGGCGGCTAAAATTTCCTGTTGTCCATTCGTGTTAAGTGATATAGAAACTTTACCCGGGGCTCTTTTTTTCATGTAGTCCACCATGGCATTTATCTGCGCCACGATGTTTTTGGTTTCAAGCTGGGGTGTGCTGCCTATTTTTCCAAAACGGTCGGTTATTAATTGCAGGCGGCTTACATCTTTCTGCAGTTCGGAAACGATTTTCTCATTGTCCGGGTTTTGCCGTATCATTTCCACCCAACCCTGCAGCGAACTGACCGGCGTGCCCAGCTGGTGTGCCGTTTCTTTTGCCATGCCGGCCCACACCTGGTTTTGCGCCGAGCGATAACTGCTGCGTAAAGCCAGCAACGTAATGATGATAAACAAACCGACAATGATGAGCTGCACGATAGGGTAATAACGAACTTCATTTAACAGAGGCGTATGACCATAAAAATATTTATTGAAGCGAGTGGTGTCAAACGGATCCTTCCAGATGATAGGTTCGTTCACCGATTTCAATTCCTCCAGTTTCCGGTACAGGTAGCTGCTGTCTTTTTTCAGTTTTACCGAATCCAGGTTTCTTGAATCAATGATGCTGTCATTTTCATTTGTCCAGATGATGGGGATATCATCATTTTCCTGGATGATTTCGAGGGCAAGCTTCGTATCGCCAATAGCAGGATTCAGAATGGAATTGCTGGCTTCCACCCACAGTTTCACCTTCTGGCTTTCTTCGCCGGCAATTTTATTGGCCAGGTAACGGGAGTACACGATGGTACCGCTCACAATCAGGATGGCTATGATAGCAATCAGCGTACGCCAGTTAATTATTTGCTGAAACATTTTCCGAATTTAATAAGGATAAACGGCTTCCCTTATTTTTGGACAAATATTTTATTCAGCATTGAGTCCTTTGCCAAAAGCAGCTATTGTCATCCTGAACTGGAACGGTCAAAAACACCTCGAAAAGTTTTTACCCTCGGTACTTGCCACCGCTTATGAAAACATGGAAGTGGTGGTGGCTGATAACGGCTCTGCCGATAATTCGGTTTCGTTTCTGCAGCAGCAGTATCCGCAGGTGCGGCTGATCCGGTTTGAAAAAAATCTGGGTTTTGCCCGGGGATATAATGAGACCCTGAAGAGGGTGAATGCCGATTATTATGTGCTGCTCAATTCCGATGTGGAAGTGCAGCCGGGTTGGCTGGCACCCGTCATTGCCTTGCTCGAAGCGGATAAAATGAATGCTGCCTGCCAGCCCAAACTGCTTTCGTACAATAACCGAAAGCAATTTGAATATGCCGGCGGTGCCGGCGGCTGGCTTGATAGTTTTGGCTATCCTTTTGCCCGCGGAAGAATTTTTGATGTGTGTGAAGAAGACACCGGTCAGTACGATAAATCAGAAAGAATTTTTTGGGTAAGCGGCGCCGCTATGGTTATCCGCAGCGAAGTTTTTCATGAAATGAAAGGCTTTGATGAATTCTTTTTTGCACACCAGGAAGAAATTGATTTATGCTGGCGCATGCAGCTGGCGGGTTATAAACTGTATGCATGTCCTGAATCAGTGGTATATCATGTAGGCGGAGGCACACTGCCAAGAGGCAATACGCTTAAAACTTATCTCAATTTCCGCAACAACCAGGTTATGCTTTTTAAAAACCTGCCCGGGTCGCAAAAATGGTGGAAGATTCCTTTCCGCATGCTGCTCGATGCCGCTTCGGCATGGAAAGGATTGCTGAAAGGCGATGGCGGTTACTTTCTTGCCATTTTAAGGGCACACCTGGCGTTTGCCAAATGGCTTTTTTTTAAAAGAAAGCAAAGTGTATTTCCGCAAAAAAGAAATGGAAAACCGGAAGGCTTATACCGCGGCAACCTTGCCTGGCAGCATTTTGTAAAGAAGAAAAAATATTTTTCACAGGTAATAAAATAGATTTGTTTTATTAGCCGAAGGCTTATTTTTGCAGCACAAAATAAAAAACAATGACACAACAGCACCAGGAATACCATGAAGAACTCCGCAAAGTGCAGGACAGGGATTTTACACACAGCTGGGTTTCTTCATCGGCCTTTTTATTTTACCTGCAGGTAGCCTGCCTGGTGGCCTTTCTTTTCGGCGCCAGTTATATGCTTTATACCAAGCGGTACGAAAAGCCGGAGGTAACTGTGCAGGAAAGCACTTTGTACACTCCCAAATACAAATAAAAAGTTCAAAATTTTTTTCGCAGGGGCCGGTTTGTTATTTTTGCAGCCTGCTTCTATTAAAGCTCTTTGGAAATGAAAAAAACATGCGGAAGTAGCTCAGTTGGTAGAGCGCAACCTTGCCAAGGTTGAGGTCGCGGGTTCGAGCCTCGTCTTCCGCTCGACAGTCCATCAGTATTCACTGGTGGACTTTTTTTATCTTTAATTTCAGAGCCCCGGTGGGGGAGCTGGCAGACAGTTTCCGATTAAATCGGGAGCGGCAGGAGGTACAGCTGCTGTGATTGGCTTGATAAAAAAGTTCTTTATTAAAATTAGGTGTGTTTATCGCCCCGGTGGTGGAACTGGTAGACACGCAGGACTTAAAATCCTGTGGGCCGCAAGGCCTGTACGGGTTCAACTCCCGTCTGGGGCACACATGAATAAAGCGACAGAAATGTCGCCCTATCCTTTGGACAGCAAAGGCTGTACCCCGATTCAATCAGAGTTCAGGAGCACTTAATATAAACGACTCTTCTGTTTCAGATAGCCGTTTTTATTGTACCACATCCCTCCACAAGCTCTTGGCCTTTGCCAGCAGCACATCCTGCTCTAAGGCCGATTTTTCTTCCAGCGTTTTTATCCCTACCCGCTCCGCACTTCCTTTGGGCAGGTATTCATTGCGGAAATACTTCAGCTTTTCCCGGAAAATAAAATGATCCTGCCAGCTGCCGAGATTGTTCAGCATTTTGTCAAGCGATTTAATTTTTATCACAGCGTTGCCCTGTTCTTCGGGGCAAATTTTCATCCAGTAATAAACATCTTTCAGCAGCTTCCTTATTTCATGCACATTTTTTTGAAAAGGCCGGGTCAACTGGTTTGTTTTATCCAGGTTGCCACGGGCTGCTTCCACTGTTTTTTCGGCAAGCTCATTATTGGTAAATGAAGCAAGCGATGAAACAAACTGATCAGTAAAATAATGCAGTTCCTGTTCCTCAAATTTTATCGCAGCCTCCTTGGCCCACCTGCGGGTCAGGTTGCGGTTTGTGTTTAAGTAATTTTGAAATAACAGCAACCGGGGTTTTTCTTTATCCTGATATCGTCGAAGCAGGGTAATGGACATATCAAAATCCCGCAGCCTGCCCAGCGATTTAAATAAAAGTGTAATGCCGGCAAACTGTTCTTTCCAGTTTTCACCGGTAATTTTTTGTTTCAGCCGCAGGTAACTGCGCATCCGTTTTACTGCCACCCGCAGGTCGTGCACAGCATCTTTTGTCGGCCGGCGGCGGATGATGATGAGGTTATCAGTAAAAACTTTTTGCTGCAGCTGCCAGTTTTGCCATATGAAATTGTCTGTCGTCATCGGCGTACAAGATATTTTTCCCAGTTTTCCACCACCTGTTTTTTCCCTTTCTGAATGATGTGATGCCCTTCAGCTTGCAGCTGTGCAGCCTGCCACTTGATGCCGCCCGGGTATTTTTCATTGATGATGCCACCCTCTTTCAGTGTTCGCCAGAAAGGAGTAAAATTTTTTATGCCGGCAGCCCTGTCTTCGTTTGCTGCATGGGCGGCAATCCATGAAAATATTCCCGTAGTTATAGGGCAGCCGATGGTGGCATGATGCTTCTTTGCAATCTTTTCCCTGATGCGGTTGATGGTGATGAGCTTTCCCGGAGGTACTTTCTTCATGATGGCATCCACTTCTTTCGGCGAGGGGATAGCCAGCGTGCCTTTGCCGGATTTTTTCTGCATGCGGGGCGGAATTTTTTCCACTTTTGGAAGGTCCTTGCTGTCGTTCAGCTTTTCTTTCCAGCTTTTCTTGCGGGCCCCGGTTGAAGATGGGGAAGAAGCAATCTTTTTATTTATGGCTTTAGCAGGCATAAATTTTTATTTTAAAAACACAGAACCACCGCAGTTTTGCTTTGAAGCATGCCAGGCGGCCGGCAGTTATCATTACATCCTTAGTTGTATGTGTAATCAATCCGGCCCTGCAGTTGTTTTTCTTTGTTAAACAACGCCTCTTTTGTTTTCAATCCTTTGTCGTTGTAAAGATAACGCCAGGTGAGATACCCGAGGTTGAGGTTGGAAGTAGTGGTGATTTTTTGTATCACCCGGTTGTGGTCATCATACTCAAAAAGAAAATCGGGCAGCAACCGCCTTGCTTTGTAGTTGTAGCGCACAATATCGGTAAGGCGGTTTTTGTCGTCGTAATAGTAATACAGCGGGTCGCTTTCCACTCCTTTTTTAACGCTCCTTTCTTCAATAATGTTGCCGTTATCATCGGTAGTAAATCGTATTTCCAGGCTATCCGTGCCGTTGATGATACGCCACATTTTTTCCGGCCTGTCATTTTTATAAATGAATATGTGTAATTCTGTTTGCGAAAAATGGCCAAGGCTGTCGGGGTCGGCAATCGAATTGCTGATGGAAATTATTTTCCCGGGAACATCATAGCTGTAAGCAGTGGTGCTGACAACGCCGGCCGAAGAATCTACGGAAATCAGCAGCATTCCTTTTTCATTGAAGCGATGCAGCAGCATTGAAACCGTCTGGTTGATGCGGGTGGTTATTTTCAGCATCATGCCGTCGGGGCTTATTTCCTGCGATTCGCTGAAATCGGGAGAAACAGCTCCTTCGGGTGTAATGCCGGTGGCTGTTACTTTCCATATGCTGTTGGCTTTATAGGTTTTCATCTGCTGCATGATGTCGGCTGCAGCCAGCAGGTCTTTGTAATAATATTGCGCATAGGTTTCGGAAAAAAAGAAGAGGATAATAATACCTGCCAGTTTCTTCATCGGAAAGATTTTCACTTCAAAAATAATCATTACCGGGTGCATTGAAAAAGAAATGCGGATACAGCTTTCTTAATTATTTTTAATAAAAAAAAGATGAGCCACACCACAGAAAGAAAAGAAAAGAATTGCCTGAACTGCGGCGCCACCGTGGTGGGACGGTATTGCCATGTTTGCGGCCAGGAAAATGTGGAGACAAAAGAAACATTTTGGCACATGGTCACTCATTTTTTTTACGACATTACGCATTTCGACGGCAGTTTTTTTGTGACGGCAAAATGGCTGCTTTTCAAACCCGGCTTTCTTTCAAAAGAATACACGCTTGGCCGCCGGAAAAAATACCTGCACCCGGTGCGTATGTATGTTTTCACATCGGCAGTTTTTTTCCTCATTTTTTTTTCTTTCCTTAATCCGGGAGGAAGCTTTAAAACCAATTTTCAGGCGCCGCTAACGTCTGCACAAAGAAAAAAGATGATAGCCGAGCTGATGCTGCAAATGAAAACCGATACCGCCCGGGCTCTTAAAGAACAACTCCGTTTACTGGAAGATACAGGGCGAACGGTAACGACATTTGATCTGATAAAAATCCAGGGTTCTGCGGACTTTACCTTTCTGAATATAACCGGGACGCCGGATAAGTTTCAAACTGTACGGCAGTATGATTCTTTTCAAAAAACATTACCTGTCACAAAGCGGGACAACTGGTTGCTGCGAAAAATAAGAAAGAAAGAAATCGGGCTGGATGAAAAATATGGCGCCGACCCGGAAACGGCCCTGAAGAAATTTGCTGACAGTTTTCTTCATAAGCTGCCCTACCTGTTATTTATTTCATTGCCGCTGTTTGCCCTGTTTCTGAAATTGCTGTATGTCCGCCACAGGCAATATTATTACGCCGATCATGCCATCTTCAGTATTCACCATTATGTTTTTTCATTTTTACTTCTGCTGGCAGTGTTTATTGCCGGTGATTTGTCTGAGAAAGCAATACCCTTTTTTTTTAACACACTGGCTGTAATCTTATTGCTGTACGGAGCCTGGTACCTGTACAAAGCCATGCGGAATTTCTATGGCCAGGGGCGGTTTAAAACTTTTGTAAAATTTTTACTGCTAAACCTGCTGGGCTTTATCAGCCTGATGTTATTATTTATACTATTCGTAATTTTCTCCGTTTTTGAATTATAAATCAACTTATGAACCAATCATTAAATGAAGCCTTCAGCCGCCTGGTATCCATCATGGACGACCTGCGGGAAAAATGCCCCTGGGACCGCAAACAAACCATACAGTCGTTGCGGCACCTCACTATCGAAGAAACTTATGAACTTGCAGATGCCATTACCGGAGAAAACTGGCAGGGTATAAAAGAAGAGTTGGGTGACCTGCTGCTGCATATTGTTTTTTACGCCAGGATAGGAAAGGAACAAAATGCTTTTACTTTGGACGAAGCTATCAACGGCATTTGTGAAAAACTCATTGCCCGCCATCCGCATATTTACGGCAATGTAAAGGTGAGCAGTGAAGAAGATGTAAAGAAGAACTGGGAAAAGCTGAAACTGAAGGAAGGAAAAAAATCTGTGCTGGGCGGTGTGCCCGCCTCGCTGCCTGCCATGGTAAAGGCGATGCGCCTGCAGGAAAAGGCAAAACAGGTGGGCTTTGAGTGGGAAAACAAGGAGCAGGTTTGGGAAAAAGTGGAGGAGGAAATAGGTGAGCTGAAGATGGCAATAGGCAACTGGCAATCTGCAACGGCTGAAGATGCTGTTGGCAGACACCGCAAAGTGGAAGAAGAACTGGGCGATGTGTTTTTTTCACTGATCAATTATGCACGGTTTTTGCAAGCAGATGCGGAAAATGCCCTTGAAATAACCAATAAAAAATTTACCCGGCGTTTTCACCAGATGGAAGAAAAGGTGCTGCAGAGCGGGAAAAACCTGGCCGAAATGACCCTGGAAGAAATGGACGCCATCTGGAACAATATAAAAAATCAGACCTGACAAGGTGAAGCAAGCACTCCCTCATATTTTTTTTAAAACTTATACATGGCTGGCTGCCGCATTGTTTTTTTACCTGCTGTCGCTGGCATTCAGCACACCGTACACAAGGCAAAGTGTAATCGGCCTGGAAAGAAAAAACCTGGAAAAATATATACAGGCACGACAAATAGAATTTAAAAAGTTTGTTGCCGACACAGCATTGATTTATCAGCTGGCGGGCCGCAGCGGGGCTGAAGGCGAACTGAAAAAAATTACTGAAAACACAGGCGGCATTTTTATTTTCCGGCAAACACCTGTTGGCGTCAATGAGCTATTATTCTGGAGCAACCAGTACACTTATCCACCGGATAAAATTCATGCCATGCCCGATGGCGAATACTTTGAACATCTGGACAACGGGTTTTATGTGTGCATGAAGAAAACACTGCAGGCTGCGGGGTCAGCAGAGCAGCTGCGGGTAATAGGTCTTATTCCTGTACGCTATAATTATTTTGTGGAAACCGATTACCTGCATGATGATTTTGCACACAGCAAAAATGCTATTTCGAGGATTACCTTATCCGGCACCCCGACCGAATATCCTGTCAGCAGTCTTTCGGGTAAAACGCTGTTTTATATTGCAGCTAAAGCGCAACCACTGATTGCCCATACAGGAAGCCTTGTGGTTATTCTGAAAATAGCAGTTATCCTGTGCCTGTTGCTTTTTATTCATTTTATTTCGGAAAAAACAGCACGCAAATACGGCGCACTCCGCGGCATCAGCATGCTTGTCATTTCCATCGTACTGTTCCGGCTTCTCAGTTACTACACCTCTTTTCCCATCAACTTCCGCCAGTTTGAACTGTTTGACCCGGCAGTGTATGGTTCAAACCCCGTGCATAAATCGCTAGGCGACCTGCTCATCAATGCTGTGCTTTTTTGCTGGATTGTATTGTATGCATGGAATAAACTGGCGCCTGCAGGCAGGTTCAGCATAGTGACCGGCAAATATCATTTCATAGCCGGCACAGGTTGCATTCTCATAGTGCTGGCCTTCACGTTCATGATGGCAGGCACCATCAGGAGCCTGGCGGCCGATTCAAAAATTTCATTCGATGTCATCAACTTTTTCAGCCTGAGCCAGTACACGGTATTCGGTTTTGCAACGCTTTCGGTGCTCGCCATCGGGTATTATTTTTTTATCAGGATAATGATGCTGGCGCTGGCTGCCTATTTCCATAAAAATTTTTATATCGTTTACCTTGTTATCATCATTGCCGGCCTCAGCTGGCTTACGTTTAAAATTGAGAGCCCGCTGCTGAGCTTTTACATGCTGGTGATGATGTGGCTGGCGCTGTACCTCCGGCTGCTGCGGGTAAAACGGTTTGCCATCAACCAGCCGCACCTGAAAATGGCCGGCACCCTGTTCTGGATTTTTCTTTTTTCGGTTTCCATTACTGCCATCATCATCGAAGCCAACCGGGTAAAAGAATGGGAAATAAGGAAGATTCTTGCGTACAGAATTTACCTGCAATCCGACCCCTATAATGAAAGAGAGCTGAGGATTTCATTTACCTATATTGATGATGATTTCCTGCGGCAGAACTTTCACCGTTTTCGCAGCGAAGAGCCGGCCAAAATTTTCCGCGACAGTATTTTAAAAAAAAGCAGCTACCTGAGCCGGTACGATTCGCGGCTTTATGTATTTGATGAAAACAACAAGCCGCTTTATAACGATGCCCCCGAATCGGTCAATACACTGAACACTATTCTGCGTGTGCAGGCCAAAGAAACCAATACGCCTTTTCTTTATTACTACGAAACAACCTTTGATAAGTTCACGTTTATTTTCAAGAGGGAAGTAAAAAATGAAGCCGGCAAAACCATCGGTTCCTTTTTTATTTTATCCGATCCCGAGCGGTACACTGCCGATGCGCTTTATCCTGAGCTTTTCCGGCCGGCCAACCAGGTAAGTCCCGAGGAATCGCAGACTTATACGTATGGTATTTATAAAAAAAATATCCTGGTTCCCGGCCCCAACAATAAATATGCATTTGCCACCACCCTGATGCCTGAAGATGTTCCCGAACAGCAGTATGACCGCCGGGTTCGTGGCAGTTTTATCGAGCTTTGGTACAAAGCATCAAACGACAAAGTGGTGGTGATAGCCAAAAAACGGGATTCGGTGATTGAAGCCATCACCCTGTTCTCGTATATCTTCTGTGCCTTTCTTTTCCTTGTGGCATTTTTCAACCTGCTGGTGCTGGTGCTGCGTGTGGGCGGCAATCTTCGTGAAATTCGCCAGCTGCTGCAATGGAACATACGCACCCAGGTACACAGCACCATTATTTTCATCAGCATACTTTCCTTTGTCATCATCGGCGTGGCCACCATTTCGTTTTTCATCAAGCGATACGAACAAAACAACCGGGAGCGGCTGAGCCGTACCATGGAAATTATGGTGAATGAAATGGAAAAAAAGCTGGACCGCCGCCAGGTGTTTGACGACCAGCTTGCCATTTACGATTCGGTGGCCAACCAGGAAGTGCAGAAGCTGGTGAATGAAGTGGCGGAAATACATAACGTGGATGTGAACGTGTACGACACCAGCGGCAACCTGCATGTGAGTTCGCAGCCGATAATTTACCGGGAAGGATACCTGAGTAAAAAAATTCACCCGCTTGCGTTTTATCATCTCAACCGACTGCGGCAGGTGCAGCATGTGCAGCAGGAAAAACTTTCCAACATCAGCTACCTGAGCATTTATGCGCCGCTGCGCGGCAACGACGGGCTGGCTTATGCCTACCTCAACATTCCTTACTTCTTATCGCAGCGTGAACTAAAACAGGAGATATCCAACTTTCTCGTCACCATCATCAACCTGAATGCGTTTATTTTCCTCATTGCAGGCGTCATTGCCCTGTTTATCACCAACAGGGTCACCCGCTCGTTTTCGCTCATCAGCGAGAAGATGAAAGCGGTGAAGCTGGGCGGGCAGAATGAAGAAATTATCTGGAACCGAAACGATGAAATTGGCGAGCTGGTGGCCGAATATAACCGCATGGTGAAGCAACTGGAAAAAAGCGCCGATGCGCTGGCCCGCAGCGAACGGGAAGGCGCCTGGCGGGAAATGGCACGCCAGGTGGCGCATGAAATTAAAAACCCGCTGACGCCAATGAAGCTGAGCATCCAGTACCTGCAAAAAAGTATTGACAACAATTCGGGCAACGTAAAAGATCTGACAGCAAATGTTGCAAAGACGCTTGTCGAACAAATAGATCATCTTTCAAAAATCGCTTTCGACTTTTCGCAGTTTGCCAATATCGGCAACACGCAGCCCGAGCTGATTGACCTGCACGAAGTGCTTTCCTCTCTCGGCGATTTGTACCGTGTAAACGACAACCTGGAGCTCCGGTTAAATATGAATAACGGCGACATCAGGCTGTATGCCGATAAAACGCAAATCAACCGGCTTTTCACCAATCTTTTTCAGAATGCAGTGGAAGCATGCACAACAAAAGACAAATGCTGCATTGTTATCAATGCTGTCAGGAATCAATCGGTGGTAACGGTAAGTGTGCAGGACAACGGCGAAGGCATTCCTCCGGATATGCAGTCAAAAATTTTTACACCCAACTTCACAACCAAAACATCAGGCACGGGGCTCGGCCTTGCCATCTGCAAAGGCATCGTGGAGCAGGCAAAAGGCAGAATCTGGTTTGAAACAAAGAAAGGCGAGGGAAGCACTTTTTTTGTGGAGCTGCCGCTGGCTAACTGATAAATTCAAAAATCGTTTTGCTGCGTCATCCAGCTTACTTTCTGTTCGGCTTTATGCGGCTGGCCGATGATATCGCGGTAAAGTTCGGGCCGTCTTGCTTTACGGTAGCGGTATCCGCCTGACAGTGTAAGTTTATCCGGAGTGAGTGTTGCTGTCACGATATCATCGTCAAAGGTTCTGCATTCGGCTATGATGTCGCCGAAAGGGTCAATAATCATGGAGCAGCCGTTCTTCACCTGGTCGTCGTCCATACCAATGGGGTTGCTGAATACAACGTAAATACCATTGTCGAAAGCCCGTGCCGGCAGCCATTTCATCAGCCACTCCCTTCCCTTGGGTCCGTCAAATTCACGGCGCAATGTTTCCGGGTTCTGTTTCCTTTTTTGCCAGAGCTGCGGGTCAATAAAACCGGCGCCGGGCCGCGGCGAAGGAGTGCCCATGGTGACATGCGGCATGAAAATAATATCTGCTCCAAGTAGCGCTGTGGCTCTTACGTTTTCTATGATGTTGTTGTCGTAGCAAATGAGGATGCCGCATTTCCAACCGCCGTATTCAAACAAGGTGTAGCTGTCGCCCGGCAGTATATGAGGATTGATAAAGGGATGCAGCTTGCGGTGTTTTGCCACCAGCCCGTTTTTACCTACACATACATACGCTTTGAAAATTTTATCCTCGTTATCTTTTTCAAACAGCCCGGCCAGCACAGCGATATGATGTTTGGCGGCAAGCTTTATCAATGCCTCCGTGGTTTCTCCTCCCGGAACCGGTTCAGCAATCTCCAGCAATTGTTCACGG
>CAYUJD010000063.1:0-22698 GCA_964444975.1 uncultured Chitinophaga sp.
CAATGAAGTCGGCTTTCCAAAAAACAAAAAACCTCCCTTCGGGGAGGCTATAAAGTTGTTAGGAATTGCTTCAGAATCCCTTTTACAGGGCTAATACTCGTCTTCATTAAACATGAAATCTTCCTGGCTCGGGTAATCGGGCCAGATGTCCTCGATGCTTTCGTACACCTCGCCTCCTTCATCTTCCAGTTCCTGCAGGTTTTCCACCACTTCGATGGGCGCACCGCTGCGGATGCAGTAGTCAATAAGCTCATCTTTAGTAGCAGGCCAGGGTGCTTCTTCCAGGTATGATGCCAACTCTAAGGTCCAGAACATGCTCTAGGTTTTTTATTTTCCAGGAATCGGGTTTTATCGCTTTCAACGTTAAAACACCCCTTAAAATTTTTCGCAAATGTAGGTTTAATAACGAATTTTCCAAATCCATAGTTTACCGGCGGATTTCAAGACCTTCTTAAAATTCCTTCCTGGTTTTCAATGGTTATTTTGATGCTGGGTAAGGTTTACTGATATTTGATAACGGAAAACACAGAATGGCTGCATGCTCACGGGGAAAAATATTTATAAACGATACGGCTCGCTGGAAGTGCTCAGGGGTGTGCACCTGGAAGTAAACAAGGGTGAAGTAGTATCCATTGTGGGGCCCTCGGGCTGCGGAAAAAGTACACTGCTGCATATTCTTGGTTCGCTTGATAAAGCCGATATGGGTGAAGTGATGGTAAACAGTACACTCATCAGTTCACTATCGGGCAATAAGCTGGCTGCTTTCCGCAACAAACACATTGGATTTGTATTCCAGTTTCATCACCTTTTGCCGGAGTTTACTGCGTTGGAAAATGTATGTATACCCGGATGGCTGGCCGGGAGAAGGAAGAATGAAGTGAAGGCAGAAGCCGAGAAGTTGTTGGACGTATTGAGTCTTAAAAACCGGGTGGATAATAAACCCAACCAGCTTTCAGGCGGCGAGCAGCAACGGGTGGCGGTTGCCCGTGCACTTATCAACCAACCAGCTATTGTGTTTGCCGACGAGCCTACCGGCAACCTCGACAGTATCAATGCCCAGGAACTGCATCATTTGTTTTTTGAACTCAGGGAAAAATTCAACCAGACATTTTTAATAGTAACACATAACGAAGAACTGGCTCACCTGAGCGACCGGGTGTTGCATATGAAGGATGGGTTGATTGTATGAGGCAACAAGCAAAATTCAAAAAATAAAAAACACAGAAGTAAGTAACGATTTTACTTTTTTTTAATCACCTGGCTTGAAGTTCATCTTAAATCCTCGGCTTCCACGGTATTTCCTGCACATGTAATTTATACCCGGTAAACCGTGCCAGCACAAAAAGATAATCGCTCAGCCGGTTGAGGTATTTGATGATTAACTCTGGCACCTGCTTTTCTTTTTTCAGCATTCTCACGCAGCACCTTTCGGCCCGTCGGCAAACACATCGGGCCACATGCAACGTGGAAACCGCTACATGCCCGCCGGGAAGAATGAACGATTTCATCGGCGGCAATTCTTCATTCATCCTGTCAATTTCTTTTTCCAGCAGCTCCACATCGGCTTCATGCAGGTCGGGAATTTTCATCCGATGGCTGGCGGATTTGGTTTCTTTCCCCGGATCGCAGGCAAGGGCAGAGCCGATGGTAAAAAGCCGGTCCTGAATTTCAGCCAATACATTTTTGATGTTTTGTTGTTTTAAGTAATCAAGACAAAGACCAGCGAAAGAATTCAGCTCATCCACCGTACCATAAGCTTCAATCCGGAGGTCGGATTTAAAGACTTTGGTGCCGCCAATAAGTGATGTCTTTCCTTTATCACCTGTCTTTGTATAAATTTTCAGTGACATATTTCAGGCAATGATTGGTTGATGGCTAAATGCTTAAAAGGCCGGGATAGCCGTTTTCAGGTTTACTGTGATAGCAACCGAACCCTATATCAAATGTAAGCAGTAAATACCGGAAGAAAATGATACCTACCTGTGACCATAACTGAATACGCCGACCTGCTCATTCAGGGCATCGCTTTCAATCATGCCGTCACGTAGGTGCACGATGCGGCGGGCATGGTTGGCAATATCAGCTTCATGGGTTACCAGCACAATGGTATTGCCGGCCTTATGGATTTTATCAAAAATCTCCATGATTTCATACGAGGTTTTTGTATCCAGGTTGCCGGTGGGTTCATCAGCCAGGATGATGGAAGGATCGTTTACCAACGCCCTTGCTATAGCCACACGCTGGCACTGGCCGCCGCTCAGCTCATTGGGTTTGTGATGGCTGCGGTCGGTCAGGTTTACCAGTTCCATTACATGCTTTGCTTTTTCGGTGCGTTGTTTTTTACTCATGCCCGCATACACCAGCGGCAGCGCCACATTTTCCAGCGCTGTCAGCCGCGGCAGCAGGTTGAACTGCTGGAATACAAACCCGATTTCTTTATTCCTGATTTCTGCCAGCTTGTTATCTTCCGTAGCGCTGATGTCGTGGCCATTTAAAATATAAGTACCCGAAGTAGGCGTATCCAGGCAGCCGATGATATTCATCAGGGTGCTTTTGCCGGAACCCGAGGGTCCCATCAGGGCTACATATTCATTTTTGAAAATTTCAATCGTAATGCCATTCAATACCTGCAATTCCATTTTGCCCATAAAATAGCTCTTGCAGATTTTTTCAAGATGTATGATTGCGTTCATGGTATCTGATGTCTGATGTCGGAAGCCGGATAGCAGATGCCGGACGTTATAAATCATTCATCAGGCATCATACATCAGGCTTCACTTTTTTATCACTTTCGGTACTTTAAAAAATTTATCATCGTGTGCCGGTGCATTCTTCAGCGCCTCTACACGGCTCACGGAACCCTTCACTTCATCATCCCGCAGTACATTGATATTGGCCGACAGGTGCAGCAGGGGTTCAGTGCCTTCCAGGTCAAGTTCATTCAGTTTGTCCACAAAACGGATCATGCGCTGCAGGTCGGTTTTGATTTCTTCTTTTTCCTGCGCATTAAATTCCAGGCGTGCCAGGTGAGCCAGTTTTTCTACCAACACATCGTTTACTTCCATTCAACAAATATAGCTTATCGTTTTTGGTTTATGGTTTATCGTTTTTACAGATTATCCTGTTATTTGATAAACGGTGACAAGGACCGGAATGACAAACCAAAAACTATAAACCCGGAACTCTCCCTATCTTCGCCGCCGCATGGAAAAGAGAAAAGAAATTGTAATGAGCGGTATTCGCCCCACGGGCTACCTGCATCTCGGCAATTATTTTGGTGCGGTAAAAAATTATGTACGCATGCAGGAAGAATACAAGTGTTTTTTTATGGTAGCCGACCTGCATTCACTGACCACGCATCCCGACACACGGGAACTGAAGCAGCATGTGCACCGGGTGCTTGCCGAAAACATTGCCTGCGGCCTTGACCCCGATAAAGTGGCGCTTTATTGCCAGAGCCATGTGTATGAAACCAGCGAGCTGTACCTGTACCTGAACATGCTTGCGTATAAAGGTGAACTGGAAAAAACTTCCACATTCAAGGAAAAAGCCAGACTGCAACCCGATAACATCAATGCCGGTTTGCTGACTTATCCCGTTTTGCAAACCGCCGATATCATTCTGCACCGTGCTTCGCTGGTGCCGGTGGGCAAAGACCAGGAGCAACACCTGGAAATGGCCCGCAATTTTGTAAACCGTTTCAATCATCGTTACGGAAATGTTTTTCCCGAACCACGGGCATTCAACTTCGGCAGCGAACTGATAAAAGTGCCCGGCCTTGATGGCAAAGGCAAGATGAGCAAAAGCGAAAACCAGTATGCCACGCTGTACCTGGCCGATGACGACAAACTCATCATGGAAAAAATAAAAAAGGCAAAAATGGATGCCGGCCCCAAAGAACCCCATTCCGTCAAATCGCCTGAAGTGGAAAATATTTTCCTGCTGATGAAGCTGGTGAGCACGGCCGATACCGTGCAGAAGTTTGAAGAAGATTATAACAACTGCACCATCCGCTACGGTGAACTGAAAAAACAACTCGGCGAAGACATGGTGAAATTTATTTCTCCCATTCGGGAAAAAGTAAACGCCATACTTGCCGATGAAAAATACCTGCAGCGGGTGATGGAGCAAGGGGCAGAAAAAGCCCGTAACAGCGCTGCAGCAACCATGCAGCTTGTGAGGCAGGCAATGGGATTAAAATATTTTTGAATTCAGATTTTAGTTACTTTAGTCGTTGCGCAGCTAATTGTAATCAGCAACCGGAAAATCACTATAGGGACATGGCAAAATCAAAAACAAAACCCAGGCATATTGCGGTAGCCGGTAATATCGGCGCCGGCAAAACCACCCTTACCGAATTGCTGAGCAAGCACTACAAGTGGATTCCGAATTTTGAAGATGTGGACCACAATCCTTACCTCTACGATTTTTATGAAGATATGCCTCGCTGGAGCTTCAATCTCCAGATTTATTTTCTGAACAGCCGCCTTTCGCAGCTGGTGGATATTCAGAAAGGAACTGAAACGGTCATCCAGGACCGCACGATTTATGAAGATGCCCACATTTTTGCCCCCAACCTGCACGAAATGGGCCTGATGAGCAAACGAGACTTTGATAATTACTTCAGTTTTTTCCAGACGCTGAAACAAATGGTAAAGCCGCCCGACCTGCTTATTTATCTGAAAGCATCGGTGCCCACGCTGGTAGGGCAGATTCAGAAGCGGGGCAGGGAATATGAAGAAAACATCCGGCTCGATTACCTGAAACGCCTCAATGAACATTACAACCGATGGATTGATAATTACAAGGAAGGCCCGCTGCTGGTGGTGGATATTGATAAAAACAAATTCCCCGAAAACGAAGAACATCTTGGCGAAATCATACGCAAAATTGACAGCCAGATTTACGGATTGTTTTAACTTCACGTCATGCGGAAAATTTTTTTGCTGGTATGCCTCGTTATGAGCGCAGCCTCCTTGGGGCAAACGCTGAAGGACTCCCTTTTCAAAGGCAAGCTGAAGGCCGATTCAAACCTGGTAAAAAAGAGCATGAAGCCTGCGCAGAAAAGCGACAGCACATCAGAAGTTGTGGCCAAAACCGATTCCACCAGCAAGACGTTGGGAAATGTGGTAACTAAAAACCAGCTTGATTCCATTACCGGTCAAACCAGCACCGAAAAACCAGCGTTGAGATTTGAAGACAATAATAAGGCCTGGAAAAAATTTATTGACCAGTACAGCGAGGTAATCAAATCGGAAGTGCTGCCTTCAAAAAAAATCAAGCGGGGCACGTATTCGGTCATGATTGAATACGAAATCGGCATCGATGGCATGGTGACTGCAAAAAATGTAACCAGCACACCTGAAAACGATTACCTGGTGGAGCAGATAAAAGAAAAAATGATGGCTAACGCTCCGCAACTGGCACCACTCATCCGCGAGGGGGTTGCCCGCAAATCTTCCCGCAGGCAGGTAATTAATTTTACCAAAGAAAAAAACTGAGCTGCACCCGGCTTGCTATTTTTTATGGAAAATTAAAAGACCGGTATCTGTTTCTAAAAACCGGTTTATGAAAAAGATGTTCTTTTTCCTCTTCATTTCTCTGATTTATTCATTCAGCTCACAGGCACAGGACGAAGAAAATATTTTTGAGAAAGTAGAAATTGAAGGCGGCACTGACCCCGTGGCATGGATGGAGCATGTAAAGAAGCACACTAAACTCCCGGATTCGCTTTTAAAAATCATTCCTGCCGGCACTTACCGGGTATCCGTGCAGTTGGTAATTGATAAAAATGGCAATATCGGGCAGATAAAAACATTAAACAATCCTGGTTACGGCTTGGCCCAAATAGCTGAGAACATTTTTCGAAGCTACAAGGGAAAATGGCGTCCGGCGCTGCAGTGCGGCAGGTCTGTAAAGAGTTATCTTGACCTGCCTGTAGTTTTTATTATACCGGCTCATTTATAATAGGCCCATGATTTCAACTCGTCCAGCTCCCGGGCAATCTTCTTCAGCCATTCTTCCTGTTTTGTTTTATTGCGGCTGTAGTCGGTCTCCTTGTCGTATTGCTGCTGAAATTTTTCTTTCTCTTCAATTATCCTGCTGTAAATGCCGTCGAGATCTTTCTGGAAAGAGTTTTTGTTGAATTGATATTCAGTGATGAACTTATGAAGCCGGCGGGCAAAAATTTCCGCAATATCAAAATGTCCCTGTTCATGCTGCAGTATCCAATCGTTTTTAACCAGCCCCCACGATTTGTTTTTATCAAACCGGCATTCGATGGTGAACGTCACTTTCCCGTTTACCACATTGTACGAAAACCCGAGATGCGTGGCAGTAAGCGCTGCTGTACTACCGCTTTTTACGGGCGGGGCTTTAAAATCATCCCAGGTAAGTTTGCGGGTTTCACTCCATTGAATCAGATCTTCTTCTTTTTGTGAAAACAGCAGCAAAGGTGTAAGGAGGGTGAAAGACAGGATAAGTTTTTTCATGACATTCTTATTAACCCCAATTTGATGAAAAAATTTCGGGGCTGGTTCTTAAAGTAAAACTAATATTCCTGCCTGAAAAGATGATGTAAAAGAAAAACCCCTCAGCCCGAAAATCCGGGCAAGGGGTGCTTGGCAAGCAACGCTGTGGTCACAGCTTAAATTTCCGGAGCTGCTGCCAATACTTCCTCAGATACTCCGGCGGCATATTTTTCAAAATTCTTATTAAACAATCCGGCAAGATAAGTTGCCTTTTCATCATAAGCTTTCTTATCGGTCCATGTATTGCGTGGGTTCAGAATTTCCGAAGGCACACCCGGGCAGCTTTGCGGCATAGCCACTCCGAATACCGTGTGATTTTCATAAATCGCATTGTTCAGCTTGCCTTCCAGCGCTGCGGTTATCATGGCCCGGGTGAAAGAAAGTTTCATCCGCTGGCCCGTTCCGTAAGGCCCGCCCGTCCAGCCTGTGTTGATAAGCCACACTTTTACCTGGTGTTTTTTCAGCCGTTCGCCAAGCATATGGGCATATTTGCCGGGGTGCAGCGGCAAAAACGGGGCACCAAAGCAGGCGCTGAAAGTAGGTTTGGGTTCTGTCACCCCTGTTTCAGTGCCGGCCACCTTTGCAGTATATCCGCTTATGAACTGATACATGGCCTGGCCGGGTGTGAGTTGTGAAATGGGGGGCAGTACTCCAAACGCATCACAGGTAAGAAAGAAAATATTTTTTGGTATGCCGCCAAGGGATGGCTCCAGCGCATTGCTGATGTAATGAAGCGGGTAAGAAACCCTGGTATTTTCTGTGCTGGAGAAATCTTCGAAGTTGATTTTATTGCTTCCCGGGTAAAACTTTGTGTTTTCAACCAGTGCGCCGTGCCTGATGGCCCTGAAAATTTCCGGTTCTTTTTCCTCTGTCAGGTTGATACATTTGGCATAACAACCGCCTTCGAAGTTGAAAATATTATCTTCTGTCCAGGCATGCTCATCATCGCCAATCAGCATGCGGTCAGGATCGGCGCTAAGAGTTGTTTTGCCGGTGCCGCTCAGGCCAAAAAAGATAGCCGTATCACCTGCCTTGCCCATGTTGGCACTACAGTGCATGCTCAGTACATTTTTTTCATGGGGTAAAATATAATTGAGAATGGTAAAAACGCCTTTCTTCATTTCACCGGTATAGCCCGAGCCGGCAATCAGTATCATTTTGTGTTTAAAAGAAATCAGCGAAACATTATGCTGCCTGGTGCCACACTCTTTTGCGTCCAGCTTCAGTCCGGGGCAGGCAATCACATGCCATTCGGGTTTGAATTTTTCCAGTTCAGTTTCAGTAGGACGTAAAAACATATTGTAGGCAAAAAGATTACCCCATGGCTTTTCAGTCACTACCCTTATGCCGAGACGGAACCGCGGATCGGCGCAGGCAATGCAATCACGAACCCACACCTCAGGAAGCCGCTCCAGGTAGTCCGTCATTTTTTTATAAATAATGTGGTAATATTTTTCTTCTAGCGGAATATTGAACTCATTCCAGTGCACCGTGCTGGCCGTGGTTTCATCTTTTACCGTAAACTTATCTTTTGGGCTCCGGCCGGTAAACTCTCCTGTACTAATTACAAGGGCGCCGGTATCACTGAGTTCGCCTTCGCCCATACGGAGCGTATCCTTGATTAATTCTTCAGGACTTAGTTGATAATGGATGATTTCAGAAAATTTCAAAGCCGGTTTAAAAGGGTTTTCAGCAGGGGATACAATGGAAGTAACTGACATAGCAAGCTGATGATTGAGTTGGCGGCAAAGGTAAGGCAGAATGGCTTATGCCAACAAACAGGTGTTAGGAGTACACATTAGTAAAAGACCTGCTGAAGATGTTAGTTATTTAAAAGTCATTGATTAATAGTAGTATTGCAAACTTAAAGCCCGATATAAAAATTTTTTAGAGTCAGTTTTTCACTTTCATAAAAAGGACATAGAGCCGACAAAACTCAGGGCTTATTTTTAAAAAAATAATTTTTTCAAATGAAATACCTTCCTCTCAACCCGATGATTTTTATTCAGAACAGGCAACGGTTTGTAAAAGAAATGGCGCCCAACTCTATTGCTATTTTCAACAGCAACGATGAGCTGCCCATGAATGCCGATGCCTTGTACAAGTTCAAACAGAACTCCGATATGTTCTGGCTCACGGGCATCACCCAGGAAGACAGCATGCTGATACTTTTCCCGGCTAATCCTGAAAAAAAATACCGGGAAGTGCTGGTACTGGTGCGGCCTAATGAGCTAAAGGAAAAGTGGGACGGCAAAAGGCTGCGCAAGGAAGAAGCCATTGCTATTTCCGGAATTGAAAATATTGTGTGGCTCGACAGCCTGGAACCCATGCTGCAAAAATGGATTCACTGGAGCGACCATATTTATCTGAACACAAACGAACACGACCGCAAAGCCAACTGGGTACCTGTGCGGGATTATCGTTATGCGGAAGAAATGAAAAGAAAATATCCGCTGCACGGCTACAAACGAAGTGCACAAATATTAAAACGGCTCCGGGCCATCAAAACTCCGCTGGAAGTGGAAGTGATACAAAAAGCGATTGACATTACTGATAATACTTTTCGCCAACTGCTTCGTTTCATTCAGCCGGGCGTGTGGGAATATGAAATTGAAGCCGAAATATTTCATTCCTTTCTGATGCAGCGGGCCACGGGTCCCGCTTATGGCAGCATCATCGCCAGCGGCGACAGGGCAAGAACACTGCATTATGTATCCAATAACCAGCAATGCCTGGCCGGCGAAATGATACTGATGGATTTTGGCGCCGAATACGGCGGCTACAATGCTGACCTGACAAGAACGGTGCCTGTGAACAGGAAATTTTCTGCACGCCAAAAAAAGATTTACAACACCTGCCTTGAACTGCACCGGCGCTGCAAAGAAATGCTGAAGCCGGGAATTACCATACTGGATTACCATGAAAAGGCTGGCGACATAGCAACTGAGTTGTTTTTAAAAGCCGGCCTACTGAAAAAATCAGAGGTAAAAAATGAAGACCCTGAAAACCGGGCCTACCGAAAATATCTTTATCACGGCATATCGCATCACCTCGGTGTGGATGTACATGACCTTGGCACGATGACTGAGCCGATAAAACCGGGCATGCTGTTTACCGTGGAGCCGGGCATTTATATCGAAGAAGAAAAAATGGGCATCCGCATAGAAAACAATGTGTGGATTACCCGCAACGGAAACAAAGACCTGATGAAAAATATCCCGGTAACGGTGGAGGAGATTGAAAGTTTTATGAAACACCGCTGACAGGTCAGGCATGATTATTTTTGAGATAAAAAATCAAATAGATGGCACGTAACTCCCCCTTCAGGGGGCTGGGGGGTATACCCAACCTCATTACCTTACTGAATTTATTTTTTGGCTGCCTGGCTATTGTATTTGCAACGCAAGCAGGACTGGCGCCTATGTACGACGGCAGCGGCATGCCAATAACCGATGATTCCGGCAACCCGTTCATCAATATTCCTGAAAAAATATGGATGGCATCCATCTTCATCTTTACGGCTGCCATTATTGATTTTCTCGATGGGTTTGTTGCGCGTCTTTTTAAAGCCGGCAGCGAGATGGGAAAGCAGCTCGATTCACTGGCCGATGTGGTAAGTTTTGGCGTGGCGCCTTCTGTCATCGTTTACCAGTTCCTGCGCCTGTGTTATGCGCAGCAGGAAGATGGGTTGGAAATAAGTACAGTTTTTCTTTTGCCGGCATTCCTTCTTCCCTGCGCAGGGGCGTACCGCCTGGCCCGGTTCAATATTGACCCGCAACAGAGCGATGAATTCAAAGGGCTTCCTGTTCCTTCGGCAGGCATGGTCATTGCATCCTTTCCTTTGGTGTATTGGTTTGCCGATGAAGCATGGACATTGAATCTTTTACTGAGTAAATGGTTCTGGTATGCATTGATTATAACACTGAGCTGGCTGATGGTAAGCCGGCTGCCGCTGATGAGTTTAAAATTCAAAGAGTACAGTTTTAAAAAAAATATTCCCAAATGGGTGCTGGCAGCTGTTGCAGTTGTGTTTATAGTGTTGCTGAAATGGCTGGCCATTCCGGCTATCATCGCTGCCTACATTATTATATCTTTGGCGCTTAAAAACAGAAAAGCATGACCTATACAGTTCAGGTTAAAGTAATGCCGCTGAAAGAATTGCTCGATCCGCAGGGCAAAGCAGTATTGGGTGGTTTACAAAATCTTGGAATTACCAATGTGGAAGATGTGCGGGTTGGTAAAAACATTACCCTGCAGGTAAATGCCGGTTCAGCCGAGCAGGCAAAACTACAGGCGGAAGAAGCCAGTAAAAAACTCCTGGCAAACCCGGTAATGGAGTACTACGAAGTGGAATGTGAAAATCTCAACGCATAAAGTGGAGATAGAAAATTTTCACCGCCAATCATCATTTTTCAGAATTGACAGCTGTACAAAGAGAAGAAAATAATGACAAACCAAGTCTCCACTTTGGAATGACCGGAGGACTTTATATTGTTCCCACACCCATCGGCAATCTGAAAGACATCACGCTTCGGGCATTGGATATTCTAAAAGAGGTTGACCTCATTCTTGCCGAAGATACCCGTACTACATCTCACCTGCTCCGCCATTATCAGATCAGTAAACCCCTTTCACCCTACCACCAGCACAACGAACACAAAGTGCTGCAGCATTTGATTCACCAATTGGCAGCCGGGAAAAAAATAGCACTGGTTACTGATGCCGGTACACCGGGTATTTCCGACCCGGCATTTTTATTGGTAAGAGAATGCATAAAAAGCGGAATAAAAACTGAATGCCTGCCCGGCGCTACTGCATTTGTGCCGGCGCTGGTAAACAGCGGTATTCCCTGCAACCGCTTTGTGTTCGAAGGTTTTTTGCCGGTGAAAAAAGGAAGACAATCGCTGCTGAAATCGCTGGCTGATGAAGAAAGGATGATGATTTTTTATGAATCACCCCTGCGGCTGGTAAAAACACTTGAAAACTTTATTGAAATCTTCGGCGAAGAAAGACCCTGCTGCGTAAGCCGGGAACTCAGCAAGCTGTTTGAAGAAAACAGGAGAGGCACTCTTCGTGATGTTTGCGAATATTTCAAACAAAAAACTGTGAAAGGAGAGATAGTGATTATAGTTGCCGGCAAAAGCTGATGTATCACCCGGTATTTAATGCTCTTTAAATGGTTATTTATTTCAGTTAAAAATTTTCTGGCTGAAAAACAATCAAACAATTTCACCAAAAAAAAATTCAATGATACCACACACTCACTTCACTTAATTCTTTTCTTTTCAGTTCGGGCACCCAGCATTCATCTGCCGGGTAACCGACCGGGATCAGCAAAAACGGTTTTTCATTCTCCGGCCGCTGCAGCAGTTTGCTGAGAAAATTCATAGGCGAAGGTGTATGTGTAAGCGCTGCCAGCCCTGCATGATGAATGGCGGCCAGCAAAAAACCACAGGCTATGCCGACACTTTCGCTTGCATAATACACATTACTCTTGCTGCCACCGGGTTTCAGCTCATAACTTTTTTTAAAAACAATAACCAGGTAAGGCGCTGTTTCCAGAAATGCTTTGTGCCAGTCGGTTTGCAGCGGCCGCAGGTCATTCAGCCATTCTTCAGGCATACGCCCATGATAGCTTTCGTATTCTTCCTTTTCAGCTTCGATGCGGATTTGTTTTTTCAGCTCCGGGTCACTCACCACGCAAAAAGTCCACGGCTGCTTATGTGCCCCGCTGGGCGCCGTGGATGCTGTGCGGATGATGGTTTCAATCACTTCTTTCGGCACCGGTTTGTCAGAAAAATCCCGCACGGTTCTTCTTTTATCCATCAGGCTGAAAAATTCTGCGCTCCGTTGCCGCATTTCACCGGCTTCATAGGTCGTCTTGCTGTAAGCAACAAACGGATAACCATCAATCATTTTTGTTTTTGCCATACCATGTATTTGTCGAAATTTACGACTTCAAATAATTACCCGCATGATAAAAAAAATTTTTCAAATCGCTGTCTTCATCCTGCCAGTCACTGTATCTTTTTCCCAGCCCGACCGCTGGCAGCAACGGGTAAAATACACCATGAATATTGACATGAATGTGCAGACCAACCGGTTTACCGGCAAACAAAAACTTGAATACTGGAACAATTCTCCCGACACCCTGACCCGTGTTTTTTATCACCTGTACTTTAATGCCTTTCAGCCCAACAGCATGATGGATACACGCAGCCGGGTTTTAGGACAAACCTTCATCGGCAACCGGCCCGACTGGGACCAGCGTGTGAGAGACAGAATCCAGAACCTGAAACCCGATGAAACAGGGTATCACAATATCCTTTCTTTAAAAATGAACGGCCGGCCTCAAAAGTTTGTCATGCATGAAACTATTTTGGAAGTGAAGCTTGACAAACCCATTCTGCCCAAAACAAAAGTTACGTTCGACATGGAGTTTCAATCGCAGGTGCCGCTGCAGATTCGGCGTAGCGGACGTGATAATCCGAACACAAAAGTCCGCTATACGATGACCCAATGGTACCCTAAGATGTGCGAATATGATTACGAAGGCTGGCATCCCACACCGTATGTTGCCCGGGAGTTTTATGGCGTATGGGGCGATTATGATGTTACCATTTCCATTGATAAATCATACATCATCGGCGGCACGGGTTACTTGCAAAATGCTTCACAAATCGGGTATGGTTATGAAAAAGCGGGCACAAAAGTGACAAGACCGGCCGGCGATAAACTCACCTGGCGCTTCCTGGCACCCAATGTGCATGATTTTGCCTGGGCTGCCGACCCGGAATTTGTGCATAAAACAAGAGTGGTAAGAGACAGTCTGGTTTTGCATTTGCTTTACAAACCCGGCCGCATCGGGGCAAAGCAGTGGGAAGATATTCTTGATAATGCAGAAAAAGCGCTTCCATTTTTCGAGAAAAATTTTGGCGCTTATCCTTACCGGCAGTTTTCATTTATTCATGGCGGCGATGGCGGCATGGAATATCCTATGGCCACTATGCTTGCAGGCCCCGGCGCCTGGCTGCACGAATGGCTGCATAACTGGTATTACGGTATGCTGGGCACCAACGAATCGGTGTTTGCCTGGATGGACGAAGGCTTTACTGAATTTGCTACCGACCGCACCTTGGCTTTTCTTGAAAATAATGAAGGGTTTGCTCATGCTGATAATTACAACGGTTATTATTCACTGGCAAAAAGCGGGAGAGAAGAGCCGCTGACTACCCATGCCGATCACTTCAACACGAATGCGGCTTATGGCGCAGGTTCCTATTCCAAAGGTTGTGTTTTTCTTTCGCAGCTTGGCTATATTACCGGCGAAGAAACGCTGAAAAAAATATTGCTGGAATATTACAGGCTCTGGCGCTTCAAACATCCTACTGTAAATGATTTTGTAAGGGTGGCGGAAAAAGTGAGTGACATAAAGCTGGATTGGTATCGTGAATTTTGGATTAATACCACCAAAACGATTGATTACAGTATTGATAGTCTGTGGGAGGAGGGAGGCAAGACAAAAATCCGTCTTCGAAAGCTGGGGCATATGCCGATGCCGGTAGACTTTCAGATGACTTTTAAAGATGGCAGTAAAGAACTTCACTACATACCCATGTACCTGATGTTTGGTCAAAAGCCGGTTGAAGACAGCACTATGCCTCGTGCAGTTTACGAAGCATGGAAATGGACACACCCGACTTATATTATTGAAACGAGCCGTAAACTGGCTGATATTACCACAGCTGAAATTGATCCCACGCTGCGCCTGGCCGACCTGGAGCGGAAAAACAACCGGCTGGAGCTGAAATTTTAACGCTCCCTAAAACTGACAAACCCGGAATTGCTTCCGGGTTGTTAAGACATTTTTGATTGTTTATGTCTTCAGTCAGGTTTAAGATCAATGGTTGGAGTTAAGGTCCCCTGAAAAATCTGCAGTAAAATTAGAAGCACCCTTTATACCCACCAATACCACTTTCGTGGTATTTTTTGTGGTGCCGCCTGATGCAGCAAAGGCTATCGCCCAAAATATTTGTTTACGGCTTCCACCCGGTTATTCACATGCAGCTTTTCGTAAATATGGTAAACATGTTTTCGTACTGTTTCGGGACTAATATAGAGTACGGCGCCGATTTCCTTATACATTAATCCTCTTGAGAGTTCTTCCAGTATTTGCTTTTCGCGAAAAGAGAGCTGCTCAATGCTTTCTGTTGCGGATGCGGAAGCTGGTTTGTTTCGAAAGGCAAATACCACCTTGCGGGCAATCAGGCTGCTCATGGGAGCGCCGCCTTCGTGCAGTTCTTTGATGGCATCCAGTAGTTTGGCCGGCTCTGTTTTTTTCAGAATATAACCACTGGCCCCGGCGCTCAGGGCTTCAAAAATTTTTTCATCCTCCTCGTACACAGTGCACATCATAAAATTGGTAGCATGCATTGCGGGTTTCAGCTCCCGTACGCAATCAATGCCGCTTTCCCCTTCGCCCAGGTTGATGTCCATTAGTACTACATCAGGTTTTAAAATCGGCAGTTTAACAAGCGCTTCTTCTGCATTGCACATGGTGCCAATGCACCGGAAACCATCCGCCATAGATATAATCTGTTCGAGGGTCTGTCTCAGTTCATTGTTATCATCTACAATACATATGCTTATTTCTTTCATTGTTTTTACTTTGACAACCCAAAATTAAGCGCCAGTTAAAACCCTGCAATACCACTTTGTGGTAGTTTTTTTGTGGAAAAAATTTTATCGGGGTATAAAAAGCAGGTATTTCTCCTTAAAATACGCTTCCCTGAATAGTTCAGCCAGTTCGATAATATGGGGCCGGGTGCCGCTTTCCTGTATTTCTTTGGCAAGATGGCCGCCTTTGAGGCTGATGAGGCCGGGTGGAAATTTGGGATTTGGGCCCGATGTACCGGAATCGGATTTTTGATTTATCAAAGGCTTTGCCCATTGCCAAAGTTCTTTCAGCGGCGCCACGGCGCGGGAAACGACAAAATCAAATTTCCTGTTCTTGATCTCTTCAGCCCGTGCCTGTTGTGTGCTGACGTTTTGCAATTCCAGCGCTTCAGCCACCGCTTTCACCACTTTTATTTTTTTTGCAATGCTGTCAACAAGATGAAATTTTACCTGCGGAAAATAAATAGCCAGCGGAATGCCGGGAAAACCGCCGCCAGTACCCAGGTCAAGAATTTCTGTGCCGGGTTTAAAATCAAAAACCGCGGCGATGGAAAGAGAATGCAGTACATGTTTTTCATAAAGTCCATCCATATCTTTTCTCGAAATCACATTAATCCGGCTGTTCCATTCCCGGTACAAGGGCTCCAGCACTGCCAGCTGCTCCAGTTGTTTTGGCGTGAAATCAGAAAAATATTTCAGGATGATGTTCATGACAGCAGATAGGATTGTTTTATCGCAGGATGGTTAAATAGTTATAATAATATCTCATTAACCATTTAGTCATATAACCAGTTAACAATCGAACAATTTTTTTTAACCCCAGTTTCGCCGCGGCTTATTCCACAGCGAGCGGGCAAAGATGATATAATAAAAGAACATCCAGATATCGAGAAAAAGGAAATAGGGCCAGAGGTCATTTTCATTCAGTTTTTTCATGGCCAAAAAATAAATGATACCCTGAACGAGAAAGCGGGCGCCAAAAATGATTAGTGCAAGCTGCCAGTTGAAAAAAATTGCCGCCGTAAAAAGTAAGGGATAAAAAAGAAACTGGCTGAAGGTGTAAAGCCCGAGCAGCAACTTGTGCGTGGCTTTGTAATATTTTGCCGTTGTGTAATGCCGGTGTTTCTGGCTTATCCAGCTTCTCCATGTTTTGCGGGGCAGGGAAAGTGTGGCGGCGTCTTTATCAATCACCACCGCCACATTTTTTGATGTGGCTGCTTTGTTTACAAACAGGTCATCATCGCCGCCGGGAATATGATTGATGGATGAAAAACCCTTGTGACGGAAAAACAGTTCTTTTTTATATGAAAGATTGCGGCCTACGCCCATGTATGGTATGCCTGCCAGGGCAAACGACAGGTATTGCATGGCGGAATGAAAGGTTTCGAAGCGAATCAATTTATTCAGCAGCCCCGGCCGCTTGTGGTAGGCGCCATAGCCAAGCACAATTTCAATACCTTCCGTGTAGGCTTCCTGCATTTTTTTAACCCAATGCTCGCTGGCCGGCACACAGTCGGCATCGGTAAGCAGCAGCACTTCGTGGTTGGCTTCTTTTATGCCGATGCTCAAGGGGTATTTTTTGCCGCTGATGAGCTTGGCTTCCTGCGTAAGCTCTACAATATGGAGCCGGTCTTTGAAAGTTTTTTTCAATTCCTGTAAAATGTATTTTGAATCATCCACCGAATTGTCGTTTACCACGATCACTTCGTAAGTGGATGGATACTCCTGCACCAGCAGGCCAGGCAGGTGCCGGGCAAGGTTTTCATCTTCATCCCTTGCACACACAATTACTGAAACAGGATGCTGCTGGCTTCTTATTTTTTTACGGGGTTTGAAAAAAGCCACCCGGCTGAAAAACCACAGGTAATAAAAAAGCTGGATGGCAGCCACGGCAGCCAATACATAAAAAGCAATTTCGAACCAATTGAACTGCTGTAAAAATGAAAATCTCATAAGCGGCTTGCAAGGTGGCGAAAATAAAGCAGATACCGGGTTCGGGTTTCAAAATGATTGCACAGGTGTTGAAAAGAAAGTTTAACAGGGATCGTTTTTTCCAGTAACCGGTTTATTTATTTATTCCCTGTTATTTTGCAGGTGAATACAAGGGAAGCGCAATGCAACCGGTATGACGTCCTTATTATTCCAGATTGAAAAAACAGATACACTTTCCAACGCAAGAGCGGGAAAATTCAGCACCGCTCATGGCGAGGTGCTTACTCCCGTTTTCATGCCCGTGGGCACCGCAGGAAGTGTAAAGGCCATTACACAAAAACAGCTTGCCGATGAAATTAAGGCGCAAATCATTTTGGGAAATACTTATCACCTGTACCTGCGCCCGGGAATTGAAACCATTGAAAAAGCCGGCGGGCTTCACCGGTTTATCAACTGGCAAAAACCGTTACTTACCGACAGCGGCGGCTACCAGGTTTTTTCATTATCGGGAACAAGAAAGATTAAAGAAGAAGGCGTCACCTTTCAAAGCCATATTGACGGCAGCCGGCACCTGTTCACGCCGGAAAATGTAATAGACATCCAGCGCAGCATCGGGGCGGATATCATCATGGCCTTTGATGAATGCCCGCCCGGGGGTAGCGATCATCACTATGCCCAAAAAAGCATGGAGCTTACGCACCGCTGGCTCGACCGCTGTTTACATCAGTTCAACCACACAAAAGAAAAATATGGGTACCCGCAATATCTTTTTCCCATCGTGCAGGGCGGCACGCATAAAGACCTGCGCAAACACTCCTGCCAATACATTGCATCAAAGCAGGCAGCGGGCAATGCCATCGGCGGGCTGAGTGTGGGCGAGCCGCAGCAAGTGATGTATGAAATCTGTGATTTTTGCTGCCATCAATTGCCCCATGATAAACCCCGCTACCTGATGGGTGTTGGCACACCCTGGAATTTGCTGCAATGCATCGGCTTGGGCGTGGATATGTTTGACTGCGTGATGCCCACCCGCAACGGACGCAATGCCATGCTCTTTACCACGCAGGGTGTGATAAACATTGACAATAAAAAATGGGAACATGATTTTTCACCCATTGACAGCGGGCTGGATGGTGAAGTGAGCAACCGGTACTGCAAATCGTACCTGCGGCATTTGATTAAATCAAAAGAAATACTGGGATTAACCATTGCCAGCCTGCACAACCTTGCTTTTTACATGTGGCTGATGGCAGAAGCAAGAAAAAAAATTATAGAAGGGAAATTTGAAAACTGGAAAACTGACATGATAACCCGCCTGCAGCAGCGTCTCTGAATGCGGACTTCTTTTTTCATTATGCCAAATACCACGAAGCGGGTATTGCCTTGCCAGCTTTAATAGTTTACCTTCAAAGCTCCTTCGCCGGATCCTGTTAAAACCTGCCTTACCACCGTGAAAACACGGGATTGCAAACCGTGATTTAAACCTTGCAATGAATTTTTTGCCGGCCAATATTTGCCCGACCATAAAACAAAAAACTGCTGCTATGTTCAACCATGTAGTCCTTGATGTTGTTACCGGTTTAATTTTTGTTTTTCTCCTGTACAGCTTACTGGCCACCATCCTGCAGGAAATCATTGCCCGCTGGCTGAACCTGCGTGGCCGCATGCTGCAGAAAGCCTTAAGAAGAATGCTGGAAGATGACGCCGGCCAGGCCGAAACCCGGGGATTGTCCACCCTGAAAACCGAAACCCAAAACATGGTGACCTGGTTTTTTCATCCATTTAAGGGCACTACTTTACTGGAGCGGTTTTACAAGCATCCCACCATTAAATACCTCGGCGAGGATAAAATATTCAGCAAACCATCGTACCTGCATTCGCACAACTTTTCGCAGACAATTGTTCACCTGCTGCGGGGCGAAGAGTATGACGGACGAACCAGCAGCGAATCAGAGCATGTATGGAATACCCTGAAGGAAAACCGGCTGAATATAAATAATGAAACATTAATCAACCTGAAGAACCTGTTTGCCGATGCAAGGCAGGATATCCAGTTGTTTAAGCTGAAGGTGGAAGACTGGTTTGAAGAAACCATGGAAAGAGCCACCGGCTGGTACAAAAAGCAAACGCAAACCATCCTGCTGCTTATCGGCCTGGCGATGGCTATCTTGTTTAATGTGGATGCCATAGCCATTGCCCGCATTCTGATGAAAGATAAAAAAGCGAGAGAGCAACTGGTGCAGATGGCCATCAGTCACCAGCAGACGTTTGGTGCCGCCATTGACTCGATGAAAAAAGTAAAAGTGACAAAAACTGAAATCCGCAATGGCGATACCACGGTTACTTCCTTTGACTCCACAATAAAGTCGCCGGTGACCGATAAATTTCTTGAATCAACCTACAATGAACTGAGCAAAAGCGCCGCTGAAGCCATGGGTGTGCTGGGCCTGCGGGGCATTCCCAAGCGAAGCGACACCGCCGGCTGCCGTCAATCAGTTTCCAATTATGATACGCTGATAAAATACGCAAAGACCGAAGAGCAGAAAACGGAGTACCGGAAAAGACAAGGCGCTGAATTTAAAAAATGCCTGAAGGAAAAAAGAATGAAGCCGCCCTACCAGAACAGCGTCAAGCTGAAACTGCTGGGTTGGCTGCTTACGGCGCTGGCCGTATCGCTGGGGGCCCCGTTCTGGTTCGACCTGCTCAATAAGTTTATCAAGCTGAGAGAAAGCGGACCCAGGCCAGTAAACACATCAGCGCTGGATAAGCCGGCGGGTACTGCTGCAACCGGTACGCTATTTAAAGGCGCCGATGGAAAAGAAATCACCGGGTAATAATTTTTAATGAAAGCGACACTCACAAAAAATTTATTCCGTCGTACGCAGCCGGGCAACAATACCCCGTCTGCAGGGCACCTCGATGCGGGTTCGGTGATTGAGGTACTGGAAAAAGTGAAAGGCGAATTCCTTGACGGCATAAATGACTGGTACCGGGCAGCCGATGGTTTTTTTTACTGGGCCGGGGGAGTGGAGCTGGAAAAAAATGTTAACCTGGCAACTGAAATAACAATAACAAAAAAAGACTGGGGATTTGTTGACTTTAAGATTGATGAACTATGGAAATTTTCCCGGGGGCAGGGAATAAAAGTAGCCATATTAGACTCGGGTTTAAATTATAATCTTACTGATTTTAAAGATAAACCCGGTATCACATATTATAATGCAGTACTAGACTCTGATTTAAAAGAACATTGCCAGGATGATTCCTACGGACACGGAACTGATTGCTCAGCTATATTATGTGCAACCGGTGCCACACTATTCGGAGTGGCGCCTGATTGCAGCCTGCTGGTAGTGAAAATAACCAATGAAGCGGGTGAACGGGATACAAAATCAATTTTAAAAGGGTTAAGCAAAGCAATCGCATTTAATCCGGATGTAATCTCTTTAAGTTTCAGCCTGGCGAAAGATGAGAATTTTGATTCTATACATAATCTAATAAAAACAGCATATGCCGGCGATATTACAATTCTTGCTGCTGCAGGTGACAGCGGCGGATTAGGATTCCCGGTGGATAATTTCCCGGCATCATTTCCGGAATGTTTATCCATTGGGGGCATTGACAGGAATAAGAAAAGAAGCAGGGCATCTTCCAAAAGTAATTTTCTTGATTTAATGGGACCGGGTGAAGCTTTATTTTCAGTTACAAACCCCGCTAACAAAATCAGCGGTACAAGTTATTCCACCCCATTTGCTGCAGGTGTCATTGCATTATTAAAAGCTATTGCAAAAAATCAAAATAAAACGCTGCACAATATCGGGTTGTTTGATATTCTTAAAAGAAGCGCTGATATAAATACGGGTACAACCTATAATATACTTGATTATGGCTGGGGAATACTTGATCCGCTGGCAGCATTAAAATTGTTATTGGCCCAATAAAAACTAAAAAATATGAAACGAACCCTTTTGCCCTGGATTTACCTGCTGATAACTTTTTCAGCTCAATCGCAGATTGCTTACTATGACGCCTTAGAACTGTCCGGGTACTATAACCCCGCAACACGGGTATTCAAAAGTGATCCTGCATCCCTGAATGCAGTCGGGATTATTATTAAAAAATATTGCACCAACCTGCCTGATACAACTAACTGGGCAGATGTAAAGGATGCAATTATTACCGATAACCCGGCTAACCCGAATTTTAATCCGTTGCTGGCTCCCTATTTCAATATTACGCCTGCATTAGGAGTGACGGCTTTTGCAGCAGGCAAATCAATTCTTTCATCCATCGGCGGCCTCGATGTCACCACCTTCGCCGACGGGCTGGCCAAATTCCTGGTGAAGAGAACAAAGGAAGAATTGTATGTTTCCTTTTTTGAAAACCTGGCAGATGAAAAAAAATTCCCCGAATTTAAAATCCTTTTTCCCAGGACACACGAACTGGTTGAAAACTTCAAAGCATGGGAATACTCCAATATCATCAATACACTGCGTGAATCGTTTGACAAGGATTTGAAGGAGCTGCTTGCCAACATCCCAAAATTTAAAGACGTGGACACGGCACAATATGAAGACAAAGTCAAAGCACGGCTCCGGGCAATCAAATCATTTTTTTCCGGCGACAGGGGTAAACTTGTGTTATCAGCCCTGGCGCTGGGCCAGGGTATTTTGTCAGGACAAAAACTGCCGGATATTATTCATAACCTGGCCGGGCCCGGATACCTCGGCGGCATTTTACAGGATGATGTATTGAAAAATTCTTTGCGGCTGCTCGATATTCTAAGCATGAGCTTCAGGAGCAATACGGCCGGCAGAAGCTATATTTCCAAAACAGAATTTGATTCACTCGCCGGCGACCCGGTGGCGCTGCGTATTTTTTGCGGGCTGGTTTACCAGCAGATAAAAAGCGAATCAATATTCATCAGCGAAATCCGTGTGGCCGAACGCCTGGCGCAGAATATAATGGCTACCATTCATAACCTGGAAGCATACTATGATGAACTGGTGAATGAAGCGGAAAAAATTGCAGCAGCATGGAAAGCACTGAAAGAAACCAAAGCAAAAGGCGAACTCGATTTTACTGAATACGGCAATGCCATGTTTGAGTCCCTGAATAATTTTCTCGATCAGATTCAGCAGGTGGAATCGCTGGTGCCCGGGTTAAAATTATCGGGCAAAGTGATGAATACTTTCAATACCGCAAAGGAAGTGATGGAAATTGCACATGACATTACTGTTCGCAATTACAGCGGCGCTATTTCTGCCACGCTGCATTTTATTACAAAACATGCGGAGAACAGTGAAGACATGAAAAGCTTTACGGGCTTCCTGGTAAAATTTGGCTCGTTTGCCGCCAACGTGGTGCAGGCAAAAAGCTCCGATGAAGTGGAGAAAGCCATCGAGTCGGTGGTGCTTCCTGTAGGAAGCGCTTCTATAAAAAAACATTCCGGTTTTAATATTGCCATCAATGCCTATGTGGGAATATACGGAGGACGGCAACGGCAAAAAACAGACACGAAGTTTGTGGATGTGGGCGGTGTGTATGCTCCCGCAGGTGT
>CAYUJD010000064.1:0-22547 GCA_964444975.1 uncultured Chitinophaga sp.
TCAGCCCGATATTATACCGGGCATCGAAGGTGATGCGGAAGGGAGCATCCCAGCCGGCGCCGATGGCAAAACTGATGTCGGCGGTTTTCAATAAATCCTTTATATCCTGCCCGTCAAGTTCAGCCGTGCTTAAAAAGCCAAACTGGGGACCCAGCTGCAGGTTTACACCGGCCAAATAAATTATTTCAGGATAAGGGGAATATTGAGGTATTTGGAATCCCACTCGTCAAGGTCAACAACGGAGCCTTGCTGCGAAAAAATTATTTCCGGCTGAAACGCTGTTTTTTTAAACCGGAACTGTGCAAAAGCACCCGCATGATATCCGGTTTTACCGGAAGTGCGCATGTTCGTAATATCCAGGTCAGAAAAGTTCAGCCCGCCTTTAATGCCGATGGCAATTTTTGCCTGGCCGATGGAGTACAATCCTGAAATAAAGATGGCGGTGAAAAGGAAAAGCTTTTTCATGGAGAATGTTCGTTTTGGCTGCGATTGATTAAAGCACTCTCTAAATTTAATCCATAAAAAGTTATCTCCACACTTTTATTTTTCTTTTTTCTTGTCAAACCCGCCAGGTATAAAATTCATTCATCACACTCCCACCTGCGCCCCGAATGTTTGGGGTTTCGGAGGGCATTCCACTCATCACTCATCACTCATCATTTATCCTTCAGTCCCTTGCAATCTTATTATAGCTCGCCACCACACCCCGGATGAGGGATGAGCTGAATCCCTGGTGTTCCATTTCATTCAGCCCGGCAATAGTGCAGCCTTTCGGTGTGGTTACTTTATCAATCTCATGTTCGGGATGTGTGCCTTTTTCCAGCAGCAACTGCGCAGCACCTTTCACTGTTTGCGCTGCTATGAGTGTGGCAGTAGCTGCATCAAATCCTATTTCAATGCCGCCCTGTATGTTGGCCCGGATGTAGCGCATGGCATACGCAGTGCCGCAGGCGCCCAGTACAGTGGCTGCATCCATCAGCTTTTCATCAATGAGTACTGTTTTGCCCAACTGGTCGAACAACTGCCTGATATAATTCATTTGCGCCGGCGATGCTCCCGCATGCGCCAGGCATGTCATGCTTTGCTGAATGGCAATGGCTGTATTGGGCATGGCACGAATCACTGGTACCGGTTTTCCGATTGCCTTCTGCAACTGCTCAATCCACACACCGGTGATGACTGATACCAGCACATGCTTTTTAGCATCAAGAGCCGGTTTTATTTCAGTGATGATAGCTGAAAAATTATAAGGCTTCACGGCAAGTATGATTATCTCGGCCGTCTTCACCGCCTTTCTATTATCGCTGTGCACCAGGCATCCCTGTTCGGCAAAATGACTTAGCGTTGCCGGGTTCCTCCGGGTGATGGAAATTTCCACCGGCCTGCTGAATTCACTTTGAATCAACCCTTCGGCAATGGATGCGCCCAGGTTGCCGCCGCCGATGATGGCTATTTTCTTTGACATAACTTTTGGTTTAATAAAAATGCCACCAGGAGATTCCTCTCTTAGCGGCAAACAACTTTTGGCAAATATCAGTAATATTTACCGTTGATAAGAAAATTCTTCACATACGTAGCCACCCCTTCTTCAAGCGAATAAAACTCTTTTTGGTAACCCGCCTGGCGGAGTTTGGTTAAATCAGCCTCGGTGAAGTATTGATATTTATCGCGGATGTCGGTGGGTGTATCAATGTATTCAATCACCGGCTCTTTGCCCAGGCTGTTGAAAATGGCAGTTGCCAGGTCTTTGAACGTCCGGGCTTTGCCGGTACCGGCATTATACAGGCCCGAAGCCGGTTTTTCTTCCATCAGCCAGCAACAGATGTCCACCACGTCTTTTACATACACAAAATCGCGGAGCTGACCGCCGTCTTTATATTCCGGCCGGTGCGATTTAAACAGTTTTACTTTACCGGTAGTTTTAATTTGATTGAATGAATGAAAAATCACACTGGCCATTCTGCCTTTGTGATATTCATTAGGGCCATATACATTGAAAAATTTAAGACTATACCAAAATGGCGGTGCCGCCTTCTGACTCCCGGCTATTGACTCCTGACTTCTTTTTATCGCCCATTTATCAAACTCATTCTTCGACCGGCCATAAGGATTCAGCGGATTCAGTTTGAAAGGAAGATCATGGTTGTCCACATAACCCAGCTCTCCACTGCCGTAAGTGGCTGCCGATGATGCATACACCAGCGGAATATTTTTTTCAGTGCAGTAGTCCCAGATTTTTTTTGAATATTCTACATTCAGCTTTTCAAGTACGGCATAATCAAACTCTGCCGTGTCAGTTCTTGCCCCGAGGTGAAAAACAAAATCAATCCGCACCTGGAAATGGCTGAGCCAATCGAAAAGTTCGCTGCGCTCTACACGGGCACAGATTTTTTTATCCGTGTAATTAGGCTTTTTACTTTCCTTTTCGAACTCATCTACGATGATAATATTCTGAAATCCTTTCCGGTTCAGATAACCCACCAGGCAACTGCCGATAAAGCCTGCCGCACCGGTAACCAGTATGACCGAGTTTCTGTCCATGTTTTATTGGTTAAGGCTGAGGTTGAGATTAATACAAAGATTGGGTGAATGTCCTCAGCCTCAACCTTAACCTCATTAAATTGAACTCAACGCCGAACCGGCTTCTTCTTTTGACAAATAATTTTCAATGGCCGTATTGTATTCGTCTTTCCACCAGTCAATAGTTCCCCAGAAATCACCGTCAACCATAATTTCACCGCTGGTGACAAGACCAATTCTTTCATAAGGAAAATCGCCGAGTGTATTTTCAAAATTTGCAACCAGCTCAGGCTTTACACTCACCACCACCCTGCTTTGTCCTTCTCCAAAGAGGCAGGCATCGCTCCTGGTTCCCTCATTTGTTTCCACCGTAAAGCCAAGTTCACGGTTAAAGCCGCTTTCGCAAAGCGTGACATACAATCCGCCTTCGCTTATGTCGTGCGCCGATTGAATAAGTTTTTTTCTGATAAGCTCTGCCACTTTTTTCTGCAGGCGAAATTCCTCTTCCAGCACAAAATAAGGAGCGGGGGAAAACTCCACACCAAGAATTTTGCTGAGGTATTGTGAAGAATTGATATCGCCGGTAGATTTTCCAAGCAGGTAAATCACATCGCCTTCCCTTTTAAAATCCAATGTCATTTTTTCACTGATGTTTTCCAGCAAGCCTACCATCCCAATCGTCGGTGTGGGATACACGGGACCATCGGGATTCTGATTGTAAAAACTCACATTGCCACCGGTTACAGGCGTATCAAATCTGCGGCAGGCATCACCCATGCCTTTGATGACCTGCACAAACTGGTAATAAACTTCCGGGTCGTAAGGGTTGCCAAAATTGAGGCAGTTGGTTACTCCCAAAGGTTGTCCCCCGCTGCACACGATATTTCTAGCGGCTTCACTCACCGCTATCATGGCGCCTTTGTACGGATCGGCAAACACATAACGGCTGTTGCAGTCAGTGGTAACAGCCAAACCCTTTTTAGTTCCTTTTACCAGCACGATAGCTGCATCAGTCGGCGCATTGGTAGAAGCATTGTTGGTGCACACCATGCTGTCATACTGGTGGTAAACCCATTGCTTGGATGCAATGCTGGGCAACTGAATCAGTTTTTCCGCCACTGCTTTCAGATCTTCCGGTTCCGGGATGATGTCAGGACTAAAACTTTTAATTTTTTCAAAATAGGCAGGTTCACGCTGCTCACGGTCGTATTGCGGAGCGCCGCCGCCCAGCACCAGCTCATGCGCCGGAATGGAAGCTTCCAACTGACCATGCATGTAAAAATTCAGAATACCATCGTCTGTCACTTCACCTATCACTGAGCAGGGTAAATCCCATTTTTCAAAAATTTTTATCACTTCCTGTTCTCTTCCTTTTTGCGCCACCAGCAGCATACGCTCCTGGCTTTCGCTCAGCAGCAGCTCCCATGCTTTCATATTTTTTTGTCGTGTGGGCACTTTGTCCAGGTGTATTCGCATACCTGTTTCTCCTTTTGCACTCATTTCTGAAGTGGAACAGATGATGCCGGCAGCGCCCATATCCTGCATACCCACAACAGCGCCGGTTTGAATAACTTCAAGACAGGCTTCCAGTAATTTTTTTTCCTGGAATGGATCACCTACCTGCACGGCTGGCAGGTCCTGGGCACTTTCTTCGGTAATATCAGCCGATGCAAAAGAAGCGCCGCCGATGCCATCCTTTCCCGTAGCGCTGCCGACAAACATTACAGGATTGCCGGTTCCTTTTGCAGTGGCAGAAATGGTTTCACCTGTTTTTACAATCCCCACACTCATGGCATTCACCAACGGGTTGGTATGATAACATTCATCAAAATAAATTTCGCCGCCCACGGTGGGTACACCAAAGCAATTGCCGTAATGCCCGATGCCATGTACCACACCTGAAAGCAGGTGTTGCGTTTTATCTTCTTCAAGATTTCCGAAACGAAGTGAATTGAGTGCTGCAATGGGCCGTGCGCCCATGGTGAAAATATCACGGTGTATGCCGCCCACGCCTGTGGCTGCACCCTGGAAAGGCTCAATAGCCGAAGGATGATTGTGTGATTCTATTTTAAAAACCACAGCCAGTCCGTCGCCGATATCCATCAGGCCTGCATTTTCTTCACCGGCTTTCACCAGCATTCGTCCGCCTTCCCGCGGCAGGGTTTTCAGCCATTTGATGGAGTTTTTATAGCTGCAGTGTTCGCTCCACATGCCGCTGAAGGCACAGAGTTCATTGAAGTTGGGAGTTCGTCCGAGTTTTTGTCTGATGAGTTCAAATTCTTCTGCAGTCAGGCGAAGTTGTTCGGCTGTCTTAACGGTTACTTCCATTTCAAATTATTTTCAGGTGTATATTCACAAATCGTGGAGCGCAAAACTAACAAATATGTACGATGTCAGCCTGAAGATGTACGTCTGTTGATAATTAACGAATGAAGCAGATTGCCTGGATATTCAATAATTATTTTTAACCATTGAATTTATTTGAATAAAATTTTATTCACACTCCTGCCGGCCTCCAGATTATTGCTGACTACTGACTTCCGACATCAGATTTCCGTCTTCCGACATCAGATTTTTCCTCTATTTTGCACGCCAAACAAACTATTGCTTGGAATATTTTCTGTTTGCCGGTTATCTTTTTCTTTTTGCCTGGCTGGTTACCCGCCTGGGTTTTTTCAAAAAATCAGGACTCAGCAATGCGCAGCTGGTTATTTTATTCCTGCTGAAAATCATGGCCGGCATTTTCTACGGCTGGATCGGGATTTATTACGGACAGTTTGCCTATATGTACGACACTTGGGGGTATCATTATTCCAGTGTGTCGGAGTATAAAATGCTTTTTGATGATCCTAATAGTTATTTCACCAATCTTTTCCAGAGTGGATATGAAAACAAATACGGGGGCTTTTTCGATTCTTCCAATTCGTGGTGGAATGATTTGAAGAGCAACATGTTTGTCAAAATACTTTCCATCCTTAATGTCTTCAGCTTTGGCAATTATTACATCAATGTGATTTTTTATTCCTTTATTACTTTCCTGGGGCCTGTTGCCATATACCGTGTGTTCAGCGATGTATTCCCCGGAAAAATAATCCAGGTGCTGCTGGCCACTTTCCTTATTCCTTCGTTTGCCTACTGGACCAGCGGCATACATAAAGACGGCCTGGTATTTATGGCCATCGCCATTATTGCTTATCATTTTTATTTTTCAATTAAGGAAACCCGTTTTGCACCAAAAAGGATTTTCCCGGTTCTGCTTTCACTGCTTATCATTATTTCTTTCAGGAATTTTTTACTGGTATTGCTGATTCCTGCATTAGCAGCCTGGTACCTCGCTTGTCATAAGCCAGCAAGAACTGCTGTAATTTTTTTGTCTGTTTATTTAGCCTGTTCCGTATTATTTTTTACAGTAAAATACATTGTCCCTGTTCTTGATTTTCCAAAAGCTGTGGTTGAAAAGCAGGAAGCCTTTAGAAAACTGCAGGGAAACTCCGGCATTGAAATGTGGGAATTAAAACCGACCGTAACAAGTTTCCTGGCTAATAGCCCGCAGGCAATCAGCTCGACTATGTTGCGGCCGCATCCCGGTGATGTAAAGCATATACTTTCTTTTGCTGCTGCAATAGAAACCGCTCTTCTGCTTTTATTGTTCCTGGTTTTTCTCTTCTGGCGCAAAAACGGTATCCGATCGATACCCTTTGTTTGGTTTTGTATTTTCTTTTCTGCTTCCTTGCTTATGACTATTGGTTATACTGTCAGTTTCCTGGGCGCCATTGTGCGATACCGAAGCATTGTCCTCCCCTTTCTTATTGTTCCCATTGCTTCATTAACCGATTGGAGCAGGATTTTCAAAATCCTGTTCAGCAATATTAGAAATAATAATAATGTTTAGAATTCTGAGGTAATCCTTTAAAATTCCAATTAATTTCCTGCCAATTCATTAAAATTTTCCACATATTTTTCAAATTCCTGCTTGTTTCAAGAAAAAAAATTGGCTCGATGCCCAAGATTGATTTTTTTTGCAAAGCTAATAACTTTTAAAATCTAAATGTAAAGACTATGGCCGCATCAAAACTTGAGTATATCTGGCTGGATGGCTATAAGCCCATACAAAGCCTGAGAAGCAAAACCAAAATTGAAAAAGACTTTAGTGGCAAACTGGAAGATTGTCCCCTGTGGGCTTTCGATGGTTCTTCTACCGAGCAAGCTCCGGGTGGATCTTCAGACTGCTTGCTGAAACCGGTATTTATGGTGAAAGACCCCCAGCGTAAAAGCGGATACCTGGTAATGTGTGAAGTGCTGAACCCCGACGGCACGCCCCATGAATCAAACGGAAGAGCAACCATAGAGGACGATGATAATGATTTCTGGTTCGGGTTTGAGCAGGAATACTTCCTGTGGGATCCGGCAAATAATAAACCCCTGGGCTTTCCTGAAGGGGGGTTCCCGGCACCACAAGGACCTTATTATTGTTCAGTGGGAGCTAAAAATGCTTACGGCCGCCAGATGGTGGAAGAGCACCTGGATGCCTGTCTTGATGCCGGATTGAATGTTGAAGGCATCAATGCTGAAGTAGCTACCGGCCAGTGGGAGTTCCAGATTTTTGCCAAGGGCGCCAAAGCTGCCGGCGACCAGGTGTGGATAGCCCGATACCTGCTTGAAAGAATCGGTGAAAAATATGGTATTTCAATCAACTGGCATTGCAAACCCTTAGGCAATCTTGACTGGAACGGCAGTGGCATGCACGCCAATTTCTCCAACTCACTGTTGAGGACCTGCGGCAGCCGCGAAATTTACGAACAGGTTTGCGAAGCATTCAGACCCGTAATAGCTGAACACATTGAAGTGTATGGCCCGGATAATCATCTGCGCCTGACGGGCAAGCATGAAACGGCAGCTATTGATGAATTCAAATATGGAATTTCTGACCGTGGCGCTTCCATTCGCATCCCCATCGGCACGGTGGAAAGAGGCTGGAAAGGCTGGCTTGAAGATCGCAGACCAAACAGCGCTGCCGATCCTTACAAAGTGGCAGCACGAATTATCAAGACCGTGAAATCAGCCGAAGTGAATTTTGCAGCGCAGAAGAAAGTTGCATAAACCACTTCACAGATGCTGCTGTTTTGCGGCCGGGTAAATTTTATTCACTAATTTTTAAGGGTAAGCTTTTCAACCGGCTTACCTTTTATATTTGGAGCAATTATTTACCATAAACAAAAATCAAATGTCACTACGATTCAATGCCATTCATAACATGGCTACTTCGCCGGAAGTAACCATAGAAAATTCCAGCAGGATTACGGCCATATTTGGTGATAATGTTTTTACCCCAAAAACAGCCCGTGAGTTTTTAAGCGACGAAGCCTATAAAAGCCTGATGTCTTCCGTGAGAGCCGGCCAGAAAATTGACCGCAGCATGGCCAACCAGATTGCCAGCGGCATTCGTGCCTGGGCCGAGGCAAAAGGCGTAACTCATTTCACGCACTGGTTTCAACCACTTACCGGAGCCACGGCAGAAAAACATGATTCGTTTTTTACCATCAAAGGTGATGGCACCCCCATCGAACAGTTTGAAGGTGATGCGCTGATACAGCAGGAACCGGATGCCTCATCATTTCCCAGCGGCGGGCTGCGTGCCACTTTTGAAGCAAGAGGATATACCGCATGGGATCCTTCGTCACCGGCCTTTGTTATGGAAATAGGCCAGGGCAAAACGCTTTGCATTCCTACCATCTTTGTTTCGTACACCGGCGAATCACTGGACTACAAAGCGCCACTGTTAAAAGCGCTGGAAGCACTGAATAAAGCAGCCGTGGATGTGTGCAATTATTTTGATAAAAACATTACCCGTGTTACAGCCACGCTGGGATGGGAGCAGGAATATTTTGTAATTGACGAAGGCCTGTTTAATGCAAGACCCGACCTGGTGATGTGCGGCCGAACAGTGTATGGCCATAGCCCCGCCAAAGGTCAGCAGCTTGAAGACCACTATTTCGGTTCCATACCCGAAAGGATTTATGCTTTTATGCGTGACTTTGAAAACGAAGCCTACAAGCTGGGCATCCCGCTGCGCACAAGACACAATGAAGTGGCGCCGGCCCAGTTTGAATGTGCCCCCATTTTTGAAGAAGTAAGTGTGGGTGTGGATCATAACCTGCTGCTGATGGACATTATGGACCGGGTGGCCCGCCGCCATAAGCTAAGGGTATTGCTACACGAAAAACCATTTGCCGGCATCAATGGCAGCGGCAAGCACAATAACTGGAGCATGGCCACAGATACCGGTGTAAATCTTTTAGCGCCGGGCAAAACACCCAAGACCAACCTGATGTTTCTCACGTTTTTTGTGAACACCATCAAAGCGGTGTATGATTATGCCGATGTGCTCCGGGCTTCCATTGCTTCGGCCCCCAACGATCACCGGCTTGGCGCCAACGAAGCTCCGCCGGCCATCATATCCGTATTCATCGGCGAATACCTGACCAATGTGCTGCGTGAAATAAAAGAACGGGTGACGGAAAAAATGGATGAAACCGATGAAAGTATGCTGAAGATTGACATCCACAAAAGTATTCCCGAGCTGCTGCTGGATAATACCGACCGCAACCGCACTTCGCCTTTTGCTTTTACGGGAAACAAATTTGAATTCCGGGCTGTTGGTTCATCGGCCAACTGCGCCAATGCCATGACCGTGCTGAATGTGATACTGGCGCAAACGCTGAAAGAATTTAAGAAAGATGTGGATGTCCATATAGAGAAAGGCGAGAAAAAAGAAATCGCCATCATGCATGTGATAAGAGAGTATTCAGTGGCCAGTGAAAAAATATTATTTGAAGGGAATAACTACAGCCCCGAGTGGGAAAAAGAAGCCGAGCGCCGCGGACTGCCCAATATAAAAACCTCGCCGCTGGCGCTGGATGCCATGGTGACTGAAAAAGCCAAGCACCTTTTTGAAAACAACCATGTGTATACCCACGCCGAACTGGAAGCCCGCCATGAAATAGAGCTGGAGAAATACATCAAGAAAGTACAGATTGAAAGCCGCATTATGGGTGAGCTGGCTACAAGTCATATTCTGCCTGCAGCCATCCGCTATCAGAATCTTCTTACCAACAACATCAGGGGGCTGAAAGAAGCAGGGCTGGATGAATCGGCTTTTGCCAACCAGAAACAAATACTGGAAAAAATTTCGGAACACATCAACAAGCTGAGCGACCTGGTGGAAAAAATGATTGAGGCCCGCAAAGTGTGCAACAATATTGAGAACACAAGAACAAGGGCCATTGCTTACCAAAGCAAGGTGAAGGATTCTTTCTTCGATGACATCCGCTATCATGCCGATAAGCTGGAGCTGCTGGTTGACGACCGGGAATGGTACCTGCCGAAGTACCGGGAGATTTTGTTTTTGAGATAAGCTGGCGAATTCAAAAGTAAAAAGTCAAAATCCAGAAGTCCTCCGGTGGAGCCGGGGGATTTTTTTTGTTAAAAAGTTACAGGGGATTGACTCTCCAGGTGCAGATATTAATTTCCTGAACTGTTATCCAATAATTTATCGAAGCATAAAATTCTCCAGGAACTTCGTATTAAAATCGCCGCTGCGGAAGCGTTCATCCTGCATCAGCTGCAGGTGGAAAGGTATGGTCGTCTTTACTCCTTCAATTATATATTCACTCAGGGCACGGTACATGGTGTCAATGGCCTCGTTGCGGGTGCGGGCCACGGTAATGAGCTTTCCGATCATGGAGTCATAATAGGGAGGGATGACGTAGCCGGCATACACGTGGCTGTCAACCCGCACACCATGCCCGCCGGGCTGGTGGAGTACTGTGATTTTGCCGGGTGATGGACGGAAATCATTGTAAGGATCTTCTGCATTGATGCGGCATTCGATGGCATGCATCTGCGGAAAGTAATCCCGCCCCGAAATTTTTTCACCCATAGCTATTTTCAACTGTTCCTTGATAAGGTCGAAGTTGATGACCTCCTCCGTCACGCAATGCTCCACCTGAATACGGGTGTTCATTTCCATGAAATAAAAATTGCGGTGCTTGTCCACCAGAAACTCCACCGTGCCTACGCTTTCATAATTGATGGCAGCGGCGGCTTTTTTGGCTGCTTCACCCATTTGATAACGCAGTTCGTCGGTCATAAACGGCGAAGGTGATTCTTCCACCAGCTTCTGGTGACGGCGCTGGATGGAGCAGTCCCTTTCGCTCAGGTGGCACACATTTCCGTACTGGTCGCCGGCCACCTGAATTTCTATGTGACGCGGTTCCTCCACAAATTTTTCCATGTAGATGCCGTCGTTTTTGAAGGCGGCTCCGGCTTCAGCTTTGGCGGTGTTGTACGATCTTTCCATTTCTGCTTCTTCCCACACAATACGCATTCCCTTTCCGCCACCACCGGCTGTTGCTTTTAAAATTATTGGATAGCCCATTTCTTTTGCCAGCCCGATAGCTTCATCAAGGCCTTGCAGTAATCCCTCCCCGCCGGGCACAACAGGCACACCTGCTTTTATCATGGTTTCTTTGGCAGTAATCTTATCGCCCATCGCATTAATCATTTCCGGTGTGGGGCCGATAAATTTTATCTGGTGCTCGGCGCATATCTGAGCAAACTTTGCATTCTCCGCCAAAAAACCATAGCCGGGGTGAATAGCATCGGCATTGGTGATTTCGGCAGCTGCCATCAGGTGCGGAATATTGAGATAAGAGTCGGCGCTTTGCGGCTTACCGATGCATACGGCCTCGTCGGCAAATTTTACATGAATACTGTCGCGGTCGGCGGTAGAATAGACGGCCACGGTTTTAATACCCATTTCGCGGCAGGTGCGGATGACACGAAGAGCTATTTCGCCACGGTTTGCTATCAGTACTTTGTTAAACACGAGAGATAATTAAAAATTAAAAAGAAAAAAAGTCAAAATTAGGTCCGGGTTTATTGAAATATTAATTCTGACTTTTGATTTATGAAGGTTCCACCAGGAAAAGCGCTTGATCATACTCCACCGGCGATGCGTCTTCAACCAGCACTTTGACTATTTTTCCCTTCACCTCGCTTTCAATTTCGTTGAAAAGCTTCATCGCCTCGATAACACAAACCACTTTGCCGGGATTAATTTCATCCCCCACTTCTACAAAATTGGGTTTGTCGGGCCCCGGGCGGCGGTAAAAGGTTCCAATCATCGGGCTTTTTATTGTAAGCAGGTTGGCGGCAGCAGGTATTTCTTTTTCGGTGGCTTCGGCGGCGGCAGCAGCAGCCGGCTGCGGTGCAGCAGCCACGGAAGTATGAGCCGGTATATGCTGAATATGGGGAACCACCGGCGCTGCCTGCACTGGCGCACTGACTACCTGCTGTACTTTATCTTCTTTTTGCTTTATGGTAATCCGGAAATCCTTTAGCTCAACAGTCAGTTCACCAATATTTGATTTGTTGACCAGCTTGATCAACTCCTGAATCTGTTTGAAATCCATGTTTTTCAAATTTATTAGTTGGTTTTATCCGAACCCGAGATTTCCTTCATGGAAATAACTTCTTCGGCGGTGAAAAAGAAAATAAGTGAAGCTAAGATAGGGAAATCAGTTCCGCAAAATTCAAGATGCCATCAAGTTTTTGAGCAAATCCGGAACAAAATCAAATAAAAAAACCAAAAACTTTGATGATTTTGGCTCAAATCAGTTTGTGAGGGAATTATTCTTTTACCCTTTCAACATACTCCCCGGTTTTTGTATTCACCCGAATAAGCTCACCTTCGTTTACAAACAAAGGAACACCCACCGTGGCGCCGGTTTCCAGGGTGGCTGGCTTTAAAGTGCGGGTAGCGGTATCGCCCCTCAGGCCGGGTTCGCAATAAGTAATTTTCAGGGCGATTTTATCCGGAAGCTCGGCGCCTATTACCTGTTCATTTTCGGTATTGATCAGCACACCTACTTCCTGCCCTTCTTTCAGGTATTGGGGAGCATCAATGGCCTCTTCGGATAATGCAATCTGCTCGAAAGTTTGCGTATCCATGAAGTTGAAGCCCGTATCGTCTTTATATAAAAACTGGTAAGTGCGTTTTTCCACCCGAACCGGGAAAATGGTGTCGCCGCTGTTCCAGACCTTTTCGATGCTGCGGTGATTGTCCACGCCCTTCAGCTTGGCCCATACTTTGGCAGCTGCACGGGCAGTTTTGTTTTCGCCAAATTCCACCACACTGTAAAGACTGCCTTCGAGGTTCAGTATCATACCGCGGCTGATGTCTGCTGTATTTGCCATAAAAAATGAAAATTAAAAAGTAAAAAGTCAAAATTTTACCGGGCGGCAAAGATAAGGTTGAACCTGCTAATGACAAAGGATAAAGTAGTGTTTGATTACAGGCAGGTAAGAAAAATTTCCGCTTTATTTGTAAAATGAAATCCGGGTTGATGACCTTGCTTTTGCCGTTTGTTTGCACAGCGGTTATTTCGCAGATCGAAACAGAGGCCCCTTATAAACGATTTCCTACCCTGCCCCCGTTGAAACTGCTGCTTACTGACAGCAGCACGCAGTTGACTGAGAAAGCCCTCAGAAAAAACGTACCCGTGTTTATCATGCTTTTCAGCCCCGACTGTGAGCATTGCCAGAAAGAAACTGAGGAGCTGATTGACAACATAGAAAAATTCAGCAACATTCAGATTGTGATGACGACAACGGCACCTTTCGGGAAAATGAAAGAGTTTTACAACAGCTACCAGCTACACCGGTTTGCAAACATCACCATGGGCTACGACCAATTTTTCCTGCTGCCCACCTTTTACCGCATAAAGAATACTCCATTTCTTGCTTTTTATGATAAGGACGGCAAGCTGATTGATGTGGCACCCGGCGCCCTGCCCATTGCCAAAGTACTGGAGTATTTCAAAGAATGACGCAGACTACAGGCTACATAATCCAATCGGGAAAGCTTTGTTATGGCCTTTCAATCCTGGCAAAAAAACTGATTAATCTCATTCCAAAATCTAAAATCTGAAATCATAAATCTAAAATCCCAACCCTACCTTTGCTGCCTGAAATAAATTCCTCACTAAAAATAATTTCTCCATGAAAGTAACAGTAGTAGGCGCCGGTGCTGTGGGCGCCACATGTGCCGATAATATTGCCCGCAAAGAGCTTTGCCACGAACTGGTTTTACTCGATATTAAAGAGGGCCTGGCCGAAGGCAAGGCACAGGATATGATGCAGACAGCCACGCTGCTCGGCTTTGATACAAGAATTACCGGCTGCACCGGCGATTATGCCAAAACTGCGGGAAGTGAGGTGGTAGTAATTACGTCCGGCATTCCACGCAAACCAGGTATGACAAGGGAAGAATTGATAGGCACCAATGCCGGTATCGTAAAAAGCGTTTGTGAAAATATTCTGAAGTATTCGCCCAATGCCATTATCATTGTCATCAGCAACCCGATGGATACGATGACTTACCTGGCATTAAAGTCAACCGGTTTACCAAAAAACAGGATCATTGGCATGGGCGGCACATTGGACAGCAGTCGTTTTAAATACCAACTGAGCCGGCACCTTGGCTGCAGCCCCGCAGACTTGAATGCAGTGGTAGTGGGCGGGCATGGCGATACCACCATGATTCCGCTTATTCGCCTGGCAACCTGGAACAGCGTACCAGTAACCAGGTATTTGAGTGAAGAGCAGCAAAAACAAATTGTAGCCGATACCATGGTTGGCGGCGCTACCCTTACAAAACTTATCGGCACTTCGGCCTGGTATGCACCCGGTGCCGCCGGTGCAGCGTTGGTAGAGGCTATTGTACGGGATGAAAAGAAACTGTTTACCTGCTGTGTGGCGTTAGATGGCGAGTATAGTCAAAAAGATATTTGCCTCGGTGTGCCGGTGATTATTGGTAAAACCGGTTGGGAAAAAATTCTGGACTTTGGCCTGAATGCCGAAGAGCAGGCTGCTTTCAATAAAAGTGCCGACGCTGTCAGGAGCATGAACGATGTGCTGAAGACGCTGGCTATGGCTGTGTAAAAAATGTTTCTGGGTTTTTGCCTGTTATTTAATAAACTGCCGGCCTGAAACAGGTAAATGCGAATGATTTAGCCGCCAGAGTTGCAAAATCAAATTCTGAATAATAATTTTGGCCGCAATCCTGCCCTTCTTTTTTCCGGTAAAATTCTGCTGTTAGCACACTGCCGTTACCCTGTAACCGGTTTTAAATTTTTTTAAACCCAAATAATCTGCATATGAAAAAAATTTACAATTATCTGCACCAGCCCGATGTGCAGGGATCCATCATCATCACTTTTATCATCACAGCTATTGTGCTGGTTACCGTGCTCACATGGGGAAAATAAATTCCGGTGAATGACAAAAGGCAGCAGGAGAAATGATTATTTCATCAAAGTAATTGTTTTACAGACTCCGCAATTTCACCGGTGGAAATCTGCCACATGCATTTAAAATGCCCTTTAGGGCATTGGCTGTATCCTATTTTGGAGCAGGGCCGGCAGTGCAGGCCGTTTATCTGGAAAATAGAATTTGGAATTTGAAAATTTCCATAATACGGGTACATGCCGAATTCGGGCACTGTATTTCCCCAAACCGAGATTATCGGTTTTTTGAAAGCCGCTGCGATGTGCATGAGCCCGGTATCATGCGTGATAATGAGTTTTGCTTTTCGCACCAGGTCGGCGCTTTCATTGATGCTGAATTTGCCACAGGCATTGTAAATTTTTACCGGGTCAGCTGAAGCAATTTCATTTCCGGCTGCAGCATCTTCTTTTCCTCCTAATATAACCAGGGGGTGATTGATTTTACTGCACAACTTTTTTAATTTTTCAACGGGTAACTTTTTGGTAAAATGTGCAGCGCCTATCGCTATGCCGATAAACCCGGCATGATGCGATGCGGGAATGTCTTTTTGCTTCACTTCATCCTTTGCAGGAATAAAATAATCGAGTCCCTCGCCGTCGTTCTTTACACCAAAGGGCTCCACCGTTTTCATGTAACGGTCCACAATGTGCAGATCGGACAGCAGGTTCCATTTCAGGTTGGTATAAATCCATTTTTTGATATTCAGCTTGTCAAACGCATATGATTTTATTTTCAAGGCCTGTTTCAGGCGCAGTGTACGCAGGTTGTGGTGCAGGTCAATGATGTAATCGTATTTTTCGTTCTTAATTTCTTTTACCAGGCTTTGCCCGCCAGGGGCCAGCACATGTACTTTGTCAACATAAGGATTGTTTTCAACGATAGGTGCAAAAGATTGCTTGGTGAGAAAATGCACTTCCGCTTCTGCTGCTTGTTTTTTCAAACAGCGAATAACAGGCGTGGTGAGAACGATATCGCCAATGGAAGAAAATCGTATGATGAGAAATTTGGGCAAGGTTGACTTTGAGATGTTGGTCCCGATAATTACCGGGAGCGGATTTTAAATTTCTGATTTTATTTGCAGCCGGGGGGCCGAAATTTCGGGTTGATTTTTGGCATTCAGGGAATCATTCCCCCTGCTTCTACATAGTTCAGGTCTTTATTGAATGTTTCCTTTGTGTAAATAGCAGCAATGATGGTAATCACCATCAGGATGATGGCTGCCAGCCAGCCCCCGGTAACATAATCCGTAATACTTCGCAATCCTTTGAATAAAGGAAGAATCAAAACCGTAAGCATGCCCCGCACCATATTGGGAATGGTAGTGGCTGCCGTTGCCCGCAGGTTGGTGCCGAATTGTTCTGCTCCCATGGTAACAAATATGGCCCAGAAGCCAGTGCCAAAACCCAAACCGGCACATATCCAGTACATGCGGTCGGCGCTGCCGTTCCACTGCGTGGTAAAAAACAACAGCATGAAAACAGCTGTAATGAAATAAAAAAGATATAACGCTTTTTTGCGGCTGCGAAACCATTGGCTGACGAAACCGATAAGAATATCGCCGGCCGAAATAGCAGCATAAGCATACATGATGGCTTTGCCCGAATCAATTTTTTCCCGGATGCCAAATTGCTCGCCAAACTCTTTGGAGAAAGTAACCAATACGCCAATTACAAACCAGGTGGGCAAACCAATAAGGATGCTCAGTAAATATCGGCTGAACCGGTCGCGGTTGTTGAACAGCATGAAAAAATTTCCACGCTGTACTTCCAATTTTTTAACGGCATGAAACATGCCCGACTCGAACACGGACACACGCAGCAGCAACAGCAGCATGCCCAGGCCGCCACCGATAAAATAACAAGTGCGCCAGTCGAAATTTTCTTTCATGATAAAAGCAACCACGGCGCCGGTAAGGCCAATGCCTGCCACAAATGAAGTGGCAATTCCCCTTTTTTCTTTTGGAATCAATTCTGAAACCAGCGTGATGCCGGCACCAAGTTCTCCTGCAAGACCCAACCCTGCAATGAACCGAATCAACTTAAACTGGTCAGTATTCTGCACAAAGCCATTGGCAATATTGGCCAGCGAATAGAGAATGATAGAGCCAAACAGAACACTCAGCCTTCCCTTTTTATCACCCATCACACCCCAGATAATGCCGCCCAGCAGCAGCCCTGCCATTTGCCACATGATGATGCCTTCGCCTTCCGTAAGAATCTCGGTATCGTTTAAGCCCAGCGCTTTGAGACTGGGTACCCGGGTAATGCTGAAGAGGAGTAAATCGTAAATGTCAACAAAATAACCTAAAGCGGCAACGATAACGGGAAAAGATAAAACGCCGTATTGTTTTCTTTCCATGGTTAAGAATTAGAAATTTCCGTTTCCTCATCCGGGTGCGACTTTCTGAAAAATAATTTATACAAAACAGGTAAAGTAGTGACCAAAATGATGACAATAGTGATCGGCTCGATATACTCCTGCAGGCTGAAGCCGAATTTTCGCTGCACCCAGCTGTTCAGGTAATACCCTCCCAGCATCATGGACGATACCCAGGTAACACTGCCGACTATATTGTAAAAAACGAAATGCGCATAGTTCATTCTTACAATACCCGCAACTATAGGAGCAAACGTACGGATGATGGGAAGAAATTTGGCAAGAAAAATGGTACCCTTGCCGTATTTGTCATAAAAATTTTTTGCCCGGATAAGATGCTTTTTCCTGAAGAGCCAGGTTTCTTTTCTTTCATACAGCAGCGGCCCGGCTTTTTTGCCAAACCAGTAACCTGCTACATTACCCAAAACAGAGGCTATCATTACCAGCAAGATAATAATCATCCATTGATAAACCGGCACTGATTCTTGTTCTGCAAGGTTGTGATTAAACAACTCGCTGGCCAGCTTATTCATATACACACCTGCCGCAAAGAGTAAGGAATCTCCCGGAAAGAAAAAGCCGACAAAGAGACCTGTTTCGGCAAACACCACCAGTAAAAGGATATAAAACCCGCCATAGTTAATTATCCAGTTGATAAACCTGTCAATAAAACCTCCCTGCAGTAAAAAAATATCCAGCACCGTGTTCATAAAACAATTTCGGTTGTTAAAAGATTATTATTCCCTGATAGCGCCAGCCGTTTTTTCACTAAAGGCATGTGCTTTTTGGTCATCAAATTCACCCTCCCAGCGGGCAATCACGCAGCTGGCCAGCGTATTGCCAATCACATTTACCGAAGTGCGGGCCATGTCCATCAGCTCATCTATTCCGAAAATTGCGGCAATTGGCCACAGGGGCAAATTAAATTGATCAGCAGTGGCAATTAATATTACCAGGGATGCTCTCGGTACGGCTGCCACACCTTTGCTTGTCAGCATCAGTATCAGGCACATGGTTATTTGTGCGCCGATACTCAAATGCATATCTGCTGCCTGCGCTACAAATACCGAGGCCAGCGAAAGATACAAAGTAGTGCCGTCGAGATTAAATGTGTAGCCGGTAGGAATGACAAAGGATACTATTTTGCGGGGTACTCCGAAGCTTTCCATATTTTCCAGGGCCTTGGGCAGCGCAGAATCGGAACTGGTAGTGGCAAAGGCAATGGAAACCGGCTCCCGGATGGCATGAATGAATTTTTTTATCGGCAACTTGATGATTAAAGCAACAGGAAGCAGTACGGCAAACAAAAAAATAATTAAGGCAACATATAATGTAAGCACCAGCTTGAATAAGTTTTCAAGTATGCCTATACCCAGGTGACCAACCGTAACTGCCATAGCTGCTCCGATGCCAACAGGAGCGAAATACATTATGATATTGGTAAACTTGAACATGGCCTCTGAAAGACTTTCGCAGGCACGCAGCATGGGTCTTTTTCTTTCTTCTTTCAGCATGGCAAGGCCAATGGCAAACAAAACAGAAAAAACTACAATCTGAAGTACTTTACCATCATAAATAGCTTTGATGAAATTAGTCGGAAAAACATCAATGATATGCTCGTCCCAGGTCAGGGCTTTTGTTTCGGGCAGCTTTTCAAGTATCTCAGGCTTCAAGATCCCCGTTCCGGCCTGTGAAATGTTGATGGCAAGCAACCCGATGAAAAGAGCTATTGTAGTTACTATTTCAAAATACAGAAGCGATTTCCAGCCGAGACGTCCCACCTGTTTTAAATTGGAATGGCCGGCAATACCTACAACGAGGGTGGAGAACAGCAGGGGAGCAACAATGGTTTTTACAAGATTGAGAAATATCTGCCGCAAAAAGGCAAGGTGTTGTGAAAACTCCCTGTATTCATACCCTATCTGTACACCGGCCACCATCGAAACCATGATCCATGCGGTAAGTGATTTTTTAAACCAGGCATACAGGCAAAGACTGGCGATAAATGCCCACCGGCCAACTGATAATACCGGTTCGGGAATATCGCCGAATTTATACCAGTCAAAAACATGAAGCAGTGTTATAATTGTAAATACAAGCAGTGCTATGCGTCCGGCTTTATGTGTATTCATAATCACTGTTTAGATTCATGCCCCTGTAAATTTTCAAAACTAAAGGTTTGTTGTGATATAAAAGAAAAATCAGCTTGAAACTGTTTCCTGCCAAACCCGTTAAAAAAACTTTTATTCCACATTTGGCAGAAATCACTATTTTACCGGCCGGTTTGATTGGGGAATTACATTTTTTTTTACAACATAATCAACGACTGTATGAGTTTATTCCGAAAAAAATCCCTGGATCTCTTACTGACCCAGGCAGCCGATTCTGAAAAAGGATTGAAACGTACACTTTCTGCCTGGAGCCTGGTTGCTTTGGGAATTGGCGCCATTATCGGCGCCGGTTTGTTTGTACGCACAGCTGCGGCTGCGGGCGGTCATGCCGGGCCGGCTGTCACACTTTCATTTATTATTGCTGCTATCGGTTGTGCATTTGCCGGGTTGTGTTATGCCGAGTTTGCATCCATGATTCCGATTGCAGGTAGTGCTTATACTTATGCCTACACCACCATGGGTGAACTGATAGCCTGGATTATTGGCTGGGCGCTGGTACTTGAGTATGCACTGGGCGCCGCCACCGTTTCTATTGCATGGAGTGAATATTTTAACCGGCTGCTGGGAGGGGCCATACCATATGAATGGACCCATTCGCCTTTTCAGTCGGCCATTGATGCCACCACCGGTCAACTGCATCACGGCATCCTGAATGCACCGGCACTGTTCATTGTTTTGGTATTGACCCTGCTGCTGATAAGAGGCACGCAACAATCAGCATGGGTAAATGCAGTGATTGTTTTCATCAAAGTATCCATCGTACTCATCTTTATTGCTATTGGATGGAGTTTTATAAATAAGGACAATCATATTCCTTATTTTATACCGGCAGACGCCCCACCTGCCAAACTTCCCGATGGTAGTGAATGGGATTATTCACCCACGTTCAATCACGGATTGGCCGGTGTATTGCGGGGCGCTGCTATCGTATTTTTTGCTTTCATTGGATTCGATGCCGTATCCACTGCTGCACAGGAAGCAAAAAATCCAAAGCGGGATATGCCTATCGGAATTCTGGGTTCTCTTGTTATCTGCACCATACTTTATATCCTGTTTTCTTATGTACTGACCGGTGTGGCGCCCTACACTGAATTTATGCTTGCCGGCCGCGAAGCTTCTGTTGCCTATGCTATCGAACATCATATGCCCGGCTACGAATGGCTGGCAACCGCAGTTACAGTAGCGATACTTGCTGGATTTTCTTCGGTAATCCTGGTGATGCTGTTAGGGCAAAGCCGAGTGTTTTATTCCATGTCGCATGACGGCCTCCTGCCGGGAACATTTTCAAAACTGCATTCAAAATTCAGAACGCCTTTCAAATCAAACTGGATTTTGTTTTTGTTTGTGGGCGGTTTGGCCACTCTTTTGCCCGGTGATATTACCGGCGACCTCACCAGCATTGGAACACTATTCGCCTTTGTGCTCGTTTGCCTGGGCGTGTGGATAATGAGAGTAAAACAGCCTAATGTTACCCGGCCGTTTAAAGTTCCGCTGGTGCCGGTTGTTTCTACTTTGGGCATTGCCGTTTGCGGAGCCATGATTATTTCATTGGATAAAACAACCCAGCTGACAGCACTCGGATGGATGGCAATCGGTTTAATTATATATTTCGCCTACAGTAAAAGCCACAGCAAGCACAAGGCGCCGGGTGAAATTTTGCCCAAGTCTTCAGATTTCAATTAAGCTTTGCAATAACTGAGCAAACCCGTTTTGAAAGCATCAAAACGGGTTTTTCTATTTAGGCTATTGCCTTACTTTTGCAGCCCGAAGCGATTTCAGATTGCAGCTTGACGATTTTAGAATTAATTCTTGCCTCAAATCTGCAATCCAAAATTTAAAATCTGCATTAATAATCATGGGCCGAATATTTGAAGTTCGCAAAGCCACTATGTTTGCCCGCTGGGACCGCATGGCCAAGCAGTTTTCCCGCATCGGGAAAGAAATTGCCATTGCCGTAAAAGCCGGGGGCCCCGACCCCGCAGCCAACCCTGCCCTGCGCCGCTGCATTCAGAATGCAAAAAGTGTAAACATGCCTAAAGACCGGGTGGAAGCAGCCATCAAAAGAGCATTGGGCAAAGAAATGCAGCAATATGAAGAAATCCTGTACGAAGGTTATGGTCCGCATGGAGTAGCTATCCTGGTGGAAACAGCAACCGACAATCATGTAAGAACGGTAGCGAATATTAAAAGTCATTTCAATAAAGGGGGCGGTGCCTTGGGTAACAGCGGGTCGGTTTCTTTCCAGTTTAAAAAAATGGGTGTGTTTAAGTTAAATCCTGCGGGTTTGAATGCAGAGGACCTGGAATTAGAATTGATTGATTACGGCCTGGAAGAATTGGGTGAAGGTGCAGGAGAGAACGGTGAAAATATATTAGTGGCCCGCTGCGGCTTCACCGATTTTGGTAATATGCAAAAAGCACTGGAAGAAAAAGGCATCACCCCCATCAGCGCCGAGTTGGAATGGATACCATCGACCACTGTTCCAATAAATGATTCCCAGGCTGAAGATGTAAGTAAGCTGATTGAAAAGCTGGAGCAGGACGAGGATGTACAAAAGGTTTTTCACAATATGGGATGAAAACCCGCCTGTGCCCCTAATGTTCGGGGCTTCGGCGGGCAGGTGTACCGAAAGTGTATCATAATATAGGATAACTTTTTATAGTGGATGATAAACCGGTAATTCTATTTGATGGCATTTGCAATCTCTGCACCGGCAGCGTACAGTTCATTTTAAAAAGAGATAAGGAGAAAAAATTTTTATTTGCTTCGCTTCAATCGAAATACGGGCAAGACCTGTTGAAGCGGTTTAATCTTCCTGCCAACACATTTAATTCATTCATTCTATACCAGGATGGAAAAATTTATACCCGTTCAACTGCGGCACTGAAAACGTTTCAGCAATTGAAAGGATGGAAATGGGTAAAGATTTTCTGGGCCGTTCCGAAATTCATTCGGGATGCTGTTTACAATTTTATTGCAAAGAACCGGTATAAATGGTTTGGCAAAAAAGAAGAGTGCTGGCTGCCAACGCCGGAGTTGAAGGCGAGATTTTTGGAATAACAGTCTCCCTTACAAATAAATGGGGTCTTCCTGTAAATTCTAAGAGGGCCATTTGAGTTAAAAATCCAGATG
>CAYUJD010000065.1:0-22032 GCA_964444975.1 uncultured Chitinophaga sp.
ATGAACGGATGCTGAAGAGTGATGTAAAGTACCGGTTTGTGATTGATATTGCTTCGCTGGGATAAATTATACATTGAATAAACTTTGCAGAATAAAGAATTGCTTGGTAACTTACTGATATAAACTAGTTCATGTTGACGTCAGGATTTAATTACAGGCAATGGGCGACTGCGGTATGTTTAATGCTTTGCACATTTTATTTGCCTGCTCAAAAGCTCCCCTCTTATTTTCAGCACTATGATGTAAAAAATGGGTTGTCTTCCAATAGCATTACCTGGCTAATGAAAGACTCCAAAGGTTATCTATGGATCGGAACAAACGACGGTTTAAATAAATTCAACGGTACCGAATTTGAAACATTCAGAAACGAAAATGGAAACTCAAACAGCCTTGCTGCAAATTATATCCGTACAATCTATGAAGACAGGAAAGGGCAGGTTTGGATTTCTTCAGGGAATGGAAAAATTTCCTGTTATAAACATCCCTACAGGTTAAACAGGGAATTTATTAATTACGACTTATCTCACTATTTTTTAAATGTAGGGGGTATTGGACTAAATCTTTATCTATTTGAAGATAATAATAACCGGTTGTATGCATACTCTGGCCGGGGGCTCTTATTCAGACTTAATACATCAACAAATGCTTTTGATTTACATCTTAATAAAAACATTGAGGGAACATTTTTAAATTTTACTATTCCAGGAGACGGCTTTTTAATCCTTAAAAACAACGACAGCTTGTATAGCTGTGATTTAAACACAAAGAAAGTAACACATCAGTTATCCCATGAGCTGGAGCAATTTTTTTCTGCTAATAAGAATACACATAAATTTTATCAACGATATTCTTTATATGAAACCTATGTCTGGTTGTTAAGTGAATCAGGACAGTTGGCAAAATTTAATTCAGTTAAGAACCAGTTTAATCTGGTGGCTCGTTTACCTGAAAAATTTATTCCAAAAAAAACTATGGTGCGTTGTATAGGCAGCGATAGTAAAGGGCGGGTTTATTTTGGGCCAGGCAATGGCGGATTGCTAATGTATGATACTTCATCAAATGGTTTTGAAATTATTGAAAAACCTTTTGAACTTCCCAACGAGAACAGGCTGGCAGAAGTATACAGTGTTATGAATGACGCAACCGGGATATTCTGGATAACTACAAGGTCGTGGCTTTACAAACTCAGCCCTGAGTTAAATAAGTTTCAGAACTATACGATAAAATCAAAAGATTTTTCCAACGGTTATTCGCCCAATATTACCTGTTTTTACAGGCATAGAAATAAAATTTGGATAGGCTCTGAATCTCGAAACATTTTAATTAACCAGGAAGCCAATAGCATAACTTTCCGTAAAATCCTTAAAAATGGCAGGGATACTTCCGCTGCATATTTTTTTAATGACAGCAAAGGAAATGTTTATGTAAATACTTTTGGTATTTTTCATTTTGATCCGGTTAGTGGTAGTACAAAAGAAATTGAAGTAACCGGCGATTCCGTTTCTGTCCGATATTTCAGGAAAGGCCGGTATCACAGAATATTACATGATACGATTGAGGGTAATGAAGTTTGGTGGTTAGCCGGCTGGCGATATCCTGGTTGGGGATTGTATTTGTATAATACATTTACAAAAGTTGTCAGGCGATTTGAATTTTTTGAAAACGGGAAACCGTTTAATCCTGTTTCATTCCGGGGTATTCAAAAAGATAAGTATGGAAAAATTTGGGTGGGCACAGAAGGAAACGGTTTGATACGATTAAATAACTTTCATACCGGCGAATATACTTTATTCAAGCATCAGCCAGGGGATAGCCTCTCATTTCCTTCATCTATAATTATGGATATTACAAAAGATGCTACTGGTAATATCTGGGTAATAACGGGCAGTTCCGGAATTGTAAAAATAATTTTTGATAAAAATGGAAACCCGGTTTTTGAAACTTTTTCCGGTAATGCAGGACTTCGTCATATGGCATTATATGATGCCTTGGCAGATAACAATAATAATATATGGATAAGCTCCTCGGCCGGGCTTGAAAAATTTAATACGACGACCAGGACTTTTTCACACTATGGATTTGAGCACGGGATTTTCAATCCGCAACTTGCTACGGGTTGTTATAAAGATACTAATGGCAATTTTTATTTTTCCTCCTGGTTTACTTTTATACGCTTTCACCCTGATTCGTTTATAAGAAAAACAACACTTCCACTAATATCTATAAGACGGCTGTATGTAATGAACCGGGATAGCAGTGAATTACTAACAAGCAAACATATCCATATTCCATATTCAAAAAATTCTATTAGTTTTTTACTGGAAGCCATTAATCATTTAAATCCTGCCGGAATCAGGTATAAATATAAATTAGTAGGTTTTGATAATGACTGGATTGAAGCGGGAAACAGGAATTATATTTCCTACACAGATTTATCGCCGGGCAGTTATACATTTATGTTTACTGCATCAAATAACGAAAATGAATGGAACCCGGAGCCGGTAATTATTAGTTTCACTATCCTTACACCCTGGTACCGCACCTGGTGGTTTATTGCGCTGCTGATTCTTGCTATCACAGCCGGTGCGTTTATATTATTCCGCTACCGGTTAAACCAGAAACTAAAAATCTATGCTGTACGCCAGCGGCTTCACCGCGACCTGCACGATGATGTTGGCGCCACCCTCAGCAGTGTAAAAGCCTATTCTGAAATTTTAAAAGATAACCCGGATAATCCTGTAATTGCTGAACTCATAAAGGATAATGCGGTTGAAATGATAGAAAGACTGGAAGTGATTGCATGGGCCACCAACCCGGTGCATGATAACTTCGGGAGTTTAAAAAACAGGATGATAAAGTTCATCACCCCGCTTTGCCATGCAAAAAAAATGTCCTGCAAAGTTGAATCAAAAGACATAGATGACGGGCTGGATATGCCGGGTGAATTCCGGCAGAATATTTTTCTTGTATTTAAAGAAGCGGTGAACAACACTATAAAATATGCAGATGCCACGGACTGTTCCGCCAGCATGCTTATTGAAAACAGGAATTTTATTTTACAAATAAGCGATAATGGCCGCGGCAGCGATGGCACTGTAAAAGGCAGCGGCACGGGTTGGAAGAATATGCAAAAAAGGGCGGAAGAATTAAAAGGTCAGCTGAAAATTGAAAGTGTATCAGAAAAAGGGACTACTATTACATTTTCCGTTCCCTATCCTTTCAAAATACCAAATACTTGGGATAAAAAAGGCAATGGAATGAACTAACTTTAAGCAAATGCTCAATATCGCCATTATAGAAGATAACCCGCAATACCGCACGGCCATCTCCATCATCCTGCAACTGAATGAAAACTTCAGGCTGATACATAAACTGGAAAATGCCAATGAGATGATGGGCCGTTTTGAACTGAAAAAACCCGATGTGGCGCTGATGGATATTGATATGCCCGGCATGAATGGCATTGAAGCTGTGTGGGAAATAAAAAAACACTGGCCGGAAATAAAAATACTGATGCTGACGGTGTTTGAGGATGATGAAAAAATTTTTGGCGCCATAAAAGCCGGCGCCAATGGTTATTTACTGAAAAAAGATTCACCACAAAAAATATTAGATGCAATAGATGCCGTATGGAAAGGTGAATCGCCGATGAACGGAATGATTGCCGCCAAAGTGCTGGACTATTTTCAAAAACAACAAACCACTGCCAGGCAACTGGAGCAATATAAACTTACAGAAAGGGAAAAAGAGATACTTCAGCTGTTGATCAATGGAAACAGCTATAAAGAAATCGCTTCCGCACTTTTCATTTCTGTAGAGACATTGAACTCCCACATAAAAAATATTTACCGTAAACTGAATGTTCATTCACGTAGTGAACTGTCTGCCAAATACGGGAATACAGTTTAATCCTCTTTCTTCCTATTTTTGGCAAAACAAAACGCATGATCCAGCGTATTCAATCGGTATGGCTGCTGCTTGCAGCATTTAGCGCCGCACTTACTTACCGTTTTCCTTTTTACAGCGGAAATAAAACAACCACAGAAAATAAACCAGAATTCGAAAAACTCGTTGCTTCTTCCCATTTCCTGCTGCTTATTTTCACTGCAGCCCTTGTTGCCGGATGTATTGCCATTATTTTTTTATATAAAAACAGGAAGCAGCAGCTCTGGCTGACCCTGGCTGCAGCCGGCCTGTCCGCTCTGGATATAATCATTTATTTCAGCCAGCTGAAAAAATTTACTGACGGCACCCTCTCCTTCAGCGCTGCGTTTTCTTTTGCCATTCCTGTATTGCTGGTGCTTGCTGCCCGCGGCATCTGGAAAGATGAAAAGCTGGTGAAAAGCCTCGACCGCCTTCGGTAATCAAATGTACTTTGCCGTATAACTTTCTTTTACTTTTTTCAGGTCGGCCGGTTTGCCGGCAAATAAAATATTTCCACCTTCGTCTCCCGCTTCGGGTCCCAAATCAATCACCCAGTCGGCATTGCGGATAACATCAGGATTATGTTCGATGACGAGGATGGAATGCCCCTGTTCGATAAGAGCATGAAAGGAAGCCAGCAGTTTTTTTATATCGTGGAAATGAAGACCGGTGGTTGGTTCATCAAAAATGAAAAGAAGTTTACCGTTGTTTCCTCCTCTGCCTTTGCCAAGAAAGGAAGCCAGCTTCACCCGTTGTGCTTCGCCGCCGGAAAGTGTATCGGACGACTGGCCCAGTTTAATATAACCAAGACCAACATCACTCAACGGATGAATACCTCTGACGATAGCCGGTTCTTCGGCAAAAAAATTGATGGCTTCATCCACACTTAGCTCCAGCACATCGAATATATTTTTGTCTTTATACTTTACTTCCAGCACTTCTTCTTTGAACCGCCGGCCGCCGCAGGCTTCACAAACCAGGTGCACATCGGCCAGGAACTGCATTTCCACCACCTGCTCGCCTTCGCCCTTGCAGGTGTCGCAGCGGCCACCATCCACATTGAATGAAAAATGTTTTGGCTCAAAGCCCCGCATTTTGCTCAGGGGTTGTTTTGAAAACAGATCCCGTATTTCATCATAAGCCTTAATATAAGTCACCGGGTTGCTGCGGGATGATTTGCCAATGGGGTTCTGATCAACCAGTTCTATCTGCGAAATACTTTCCACATCGCCGGTGACAGCTTTATGCAAGCCCACCTTATCGGCAAATTCACCTTTCAATTTTTGCAGGGCAGGATAAAGAATGTGTTTTATCAGCGTGGTTTTACCGCTGCCGCTTACCCCGCTTACCACGCAAAGCAGGTTAAGCGGAAATTCTACCGTGATGTTTTTGAGGTTATGCTGCTTTGCGCCTTCCACCCTGATGGAGCGGTTCCATTTCCTCACGGCTTTTGGGGGTTCTATTTTTAATTCGCCTTTCAGGTACTTGCCGGTAAGGCTCTTTGGATTTGAAATGATATCATCATAATTCCCTTCGGCCACTATTTCGCCGCCAAGGTGCGATGCCAGCGGTCCCATGTCAATGATGTGATCGGCTTCACGCATCATCATTTCATCATGCTCTACTACTACAACCGTGTTGCCAAGATCACGCAGTTCTTTTAAAACCCGCACCAGGTTGGCAGTATCTCTTGAATGCAGGCCAATGGATGGTTCGTCGAGTATGTAAAGCGAATTAGTGAGATTGCTGCCGAGACTTCTTGTTAGTTGTATACGCTGGCTTTCACCCCCGCTGAGTGTGTTGGCCAGGCGATTCAAAGTAAGATATCCAAGCCCGACATTGAGTAATGTAGAGAGCCGGTTATTTATTTCAAGCAAAATGCGTTTGGCCACCTGTTTATCATAGTCAGAAAGCTGTGACTCCAGTTCGTTAAACCATTTCTTTAGTTCTTTTACCGGTATTTCGCTCAGCTCGCCAATATGTTTGCCGTTAATTTTTACATACAAAGCTTCCTTACGCAGGCGGTAGCCTTTACAGTCGGGGCATTGCGTTCGCCCCCTGTAGCGGCTCAGCAACACCCGGTACTGCACCTTGTAGAGTTGTGCCTCTACATCCTTGAAAAAATCATTGATGCCGATGCCATCTATGCCCTCCCATAATAGCTGGTACTGCTTGTCTGTGAGGTCGCCAATGGATTTATGAATGGGAAATTTTTCCCTTGCAGACACTTTAATAAACTGCTTTCGCCACCAATCCAGTTTTTCGCCGCGCCAGGGTGCCACAGCACCCTCATACACACTCAGCCGCCGGTCGGGAATCACCAGGTCGGCATCAATACCCAGCACCTGGCTGAAACCTTCGCAGGTGGGGCAGGCGCCATAGGGATTATTAAATGAAAAAAGATTGGGTGATGGTTCTTCAAACTGCATTCCATCCAGCTCGAAGCGGTTGTTGAAGTGCAGCTGTGATGAATGATGTCTGATGCCGGATGTCTGATATCCGGGTTCCGATTTCTGCCCCGAATGTTCGGGGCCGGCTTCCGATTGCACTTCAAGAAAAACATCCCCCTCCCCCTCATAAAAAGCGGTTCCGATGGAATCGGACAGGCGATGAATATCGTCTTCGTCAAACTTCTTTACAACTATTCTGTCAACAAGCACAAAGGCTGTGCATTGAGCGTCGTTTGTTGTGAGAATTTTTTTTAAATCCGTATCCGGTTTCTCAAGTAGTTCTTCAATCCTGTGAATTGCCCCTGACGCACGATTCACGTTGGCTGCTTGACGAATGTAGAGTCTGGAAAATCCTTTCTGCACCAGGATGTTCAGCTCTTCCTTCACATCCCGGTTTTTATGTTGCTTAAAAGCTATCAGGATAAAAGCCCTGGAGCTTTCGGGCAATTTGCTGATGGCATCCAGCACTTCTTTCACGTCGTCTTTTTTAACCTGCCGGCCCGAAACGGGTGACCATGTTTTGCCAATACGGGCAAATAAAAGCCGGAGGTAATCATAAATTTCCGTCATGCTGCCCACTGTGCTGCGGGGTGTTCGGGTAATCACTTTCTGCTCGATGGCAATGGCGGGGCAAAGTCCTTTAATGTAGTCCACATCCGGTTTATTCATGCGGTTGAGAAACTGGCGGGCATAGGCGCTCAGGCTTTCGGCATACCGCCGCTGGCCTTCGGCATAAAGCGTATCAATGGTAAGGGAAGATTTTCCCGAGCCGGAAACTCCCGTAACCACCACAAGCTTGTTTCTCGGTATTCCGACACTGATGTTTTTGAGATTATGCACCCGGGCACCGTGAATAAAAATCACATCAGCGCCGGGTACTTTCACCCTTTCTGCATCGGACTTTTTCGATTCGATGATTTGCATGAAGAGGGCAAATTTACGCTGAGTGGTTAGAAATCAACCGAATCCTTAACATTTCATTTCAAAAAAAGTTGGGAACTTCAAAAGCCGCGTTTGGCGGAACCGAAATTTGACATATTTTTATTGTCCGTTAAAACAATATCCTTCAAACAGAAAATTTTCTCGCCTATCGAACTGATAAATCTACACTGAACAAATTTTACGTATCACTTTTTATTTACTGAAAAACCGAAACCAATATCCAAAAAGTCTGATCCGGACAACCGGGCAGGCAACCACCAAAAAACCGTTTATGAAAGCTTTTGCTAAAAAAACAGACCATGAACTCATCCACCTTTTTGTGGATGGAAACAATGAAGCGTTGGAAACCCTTGTGCTCCGGCATAAGGACAAGCTGTACACTTCAATCCTTTTCCTTGTGAAAGACAAGTACCTGGCCGAAGACATTTTCCAGGATGTATTTATCCGTATCATTGACACTATGCGCAGCGGCCGCTACACCGAGGAAGGAAAATTTCTGCCCTGGGCCATGCGTATAGCCCACAACCTTTGTGTAGATCATTTCCGTAAAGTAAAAAGAACCCCTACCATCAAAAACAGCGATGACAAGGACATTTTTGAAGTGCTGAATTTTTCTGAAGACAGCGCCGAAACTAAAATGATGAAGCGCCAGAGCTACAACCGGGTACGGGATATGCTCGACCGCCTGCCCGAAGACCAACGGGAGGTGATCATACTGCGGCACTATGCCGATATGAGCTTTAAGGAAATTGCCGCCATGACCAACTGCAGCATCAATACGGCGCTCGGCCGCATGCGATATGGCCTCATCAACCTGCGCAAGCTGATGGTGCAAAAACAAATCGCTTTATAATTTTATTAAAACAGCAGCTACTTCTTTAAATTCCTGTAAGTATCCAGGCCGCACTGCAGCCATTCGATGAACTCTTCCGCATCGGGAGTGTAAAATTTTGTTTTGGTAAGCGCCACCTGGCCGGGGGTAATTATGGCGTATTGCGGCTGCGAAGTAGCGCCAAAATTTTCCGTTTGGAAAGTTGACCATTTATCGCCGACAGTAATAATTGATTTTTCCTGGCCGTAGGAAGTTTTGTAAACCGTTTGTTCTGTCAGTGGCAGTTTTCTTCTTTCATCCACGTACAACGAAACCACTACAAATTCATTCCGCATCAGGCTGTCAACAATTTTATTTGGCCATACTTTTTCTTCCATCCGGCGGCAGTTCACACAGGCCCAGCCGGTAAAGTCAATCAGCACAGGCTTATTTTCGTTTTTGGCCCTGGCCAATGCGCTGTCATAATCATTCTGCATAGGTTCAAAAATTTCCTGGTGCTTCTTTTCAGAATGGTAAAGACTGTAAGTGGTTCGCGGCGGCGGAAACCCGCTTATCAGTTTCAGGTCGGCATACTTTGTATTTGACAATCCCGGCAAGAGGTAAATTGCAGCCGAAGCAAAAAGGACGATAAAAGCAATACGGGTAAAAGAAAATTTCCGTACAGGGCTGCTGTGCGGAAATGTTAATTTGCCCAGCAAATACAACACGGTAAGCAGGGCAATCAGTACCCACAATCCTATAAACACTTCCCGTTTCAGCAAACCCCATTGTTTTACCAGGTCGGCATTGGAAAAAAACTTTACCGCCAGCGCCAGTTCAATAAAACCCAGCACCACTTTCACATCTGTCATCCAGCCGCCGGATTTTGGCAGCGAATGCAGCCACGCCGGAAACAGTGCAAACAAGGCAAAGGGCAAGCCAAGTGCAATGCCGAAACCCGCCGCACCTGCGGTTAGCGACCATGCGCCCTGGTCGGCCACACCTACCAGCAAGGTGCCGAAAATAGGCCCGGTGCAGGAAAATGAAACGATGGCCAATGTGCCGGCCATAAAAAAGATTCCGCCGATATTTCCCAATCCTGATTTTGCATCCATTTTATTGGCAAGGCCCGCAGGCAGTCCTATTTCAAAATATCCGAAGAATGAAACAGCAAACACAACGAAGATGACAAAGAATAATAGATTCAGCCATACGTTGGTTGAAATATTGTTGAATATCTCCGGGCTAATGGCTTTATTGGCTACATGAAAGGGCAACGTGATGAGCACATAAATAAGAAAAATAAACAAGCCATACAGCACGGCATTTGTTATGCCCTTATTCCTGTGTTGTGATTTTTTTGTAAAAAAGGAAACCGTAACCGGTATCATGGGAAACACACAGGGCGTGACCAATGCAATGAGGCCTCCGAGAAGTCCCAACAGAAAAATGCGGATGATACTTTTGTTTTTTGTACCCTCATCGCCGCAAGGGCTTACGGGGTTATTGATGTCGATTGAAGATACTTTAATGTCATTGCCTGCAGCTAACCCTCCTTCAAGCATTACATTAAAATTTAAAGGCAGGTCGGAAAGAAATTCATCATTTTTGCCATAAAAATAAGTAAGCCTGCCCTGCAGCTGAGCGGGTACTGTTCCTTTAATATTCACTACGGCTTTCCATGTCGTTTGTCCTTCGAAAACTTTTACAATGGTGTTTTCAAATATCGGGCTGCCGAAAGTTTTTGATTCACCGCTGTCAAGTAAACTACCCTCAACACTAATGGCCGAATCAGGAAAGGTGAGCTCCACTGTTTTTACACCACCCGGTTGCTGGTTAGGGGCGTACAGTTGCCAGCCGCTGGCGCCAGTTGTGGAAAAAATGAGTTCATATTTTCCCTCGCTTATTTTTTTGCTGGAATAATTCCAGCTGTAAACTGCAACCGTGTCCTGCGCAGCGGAAAAAAAGGAAAGCAGAGTGGCTAAAAACAGAATAAAAGTTGTGGTTAAAAATTTCGGCATGACAACTATTTAAAAAAAACGAGTTCTCACACAGGGAACTCGTTATATACAAAAAATCTATTTACATGGTTTAGTTCAACGCCACTTTAAAGTTCACGGTCTTGGGTGGTAAACATTTTTTATCATCGCATGTCTGGTACTCTACACTTCCGCTGAAACTGGTCTTTGCCTTGCTCTTCAATTTCACCACTTGCACAAAATCTACCGTTTTGGAATATTGGTTGGCAGAAAGATTAAGTTCTTTATCATGAAATTTTTCCAACTTTCCTATTTCCTTGATTTCACCAATTTTTTCCACGAGAGGATTATTTGCAATAGTGAAAGTAGTGGGAATAGCAATGGCATCATCGGGTTGATCCTGAGAATATAAATGCCAACCATTTTGAATGGTAGCGGTCATATGAATTTCATAGGTTTTATCGCTCACTTTGGTAGCGGTAAATGTCCAGATAACGGGGTTCAGTTGTGCATATCCTGCAACCGCTGTAAAATACATCACTAATAATATAGTTATTTTCTTCATACTTCGGTTCTATTTTACTGACAAAAAGTTCAATTTGCAAATTTAAGGCCGCTCAACTTTTCTTTTGTAAGAAAAATGACAAATTGTAACCCTTTCATCCAGACCTTCAATCTTGACAACTGGTTTCTTTAAAACACGGTTGATAAGCCCTTTTTTATACTTTTACCCTGTGAACCCCTCCTCAGATAATAACACTTTGTTTTCCGCGACGGGTGAAATTACTATTGAAAATCTTTTTGAGGCCTATTACCCGCGGCTATGCTATTTCGCATATAAAATGATTGACATCAAAGCTGTCGCCGAGGATGTGGCACAGGATGCCTTTATAAAATACTGGAACCGCCGGGGTGATTTTTCCAATGAATCTGCCGCAAAAGCCTATCTCTATACTACTGTAAAAAATGCCTGCCTGAACTTACTCCGTCACACGGGGGTTGAAAGAAAATATCTTGACCGGCAAGACAAAGACAAAACGGAAGATGAAAAGGGCCTTAACCAAATAATTGAGGCTGAGGTAATAGGAGAGATTCACAGGGCAGTTGAACAATTACCGCAAGGATGTCGCCAGGTGCTAAAACTGGCTTTTTTTGAATCACTGAAAAATGAAGAGATTGCCAGCCATCTTGGTATCTCTGTCAACACAGTAAAAACACAAAAAGCCAGGGCCTTACAACTTCTCCGCTTAAAACTTGACTCCGGGGTATGGCTTCTGTTATGTCTGATACTGCATTCCTGATTTTTAGTTTATAAAAATATTGTGGAGCTTTTCACCCATTTTTCTCTTCTGAGTGTCTTTTGTTTGTAAGTGCGGTCCGTCACTTACAAAGTAAATCGGCTATATAATAAAAAGTATGAATTACCATATTTTTCTGTGTTTTCTATTTACTATCAGAGGCCTTTTTTTGTTAGCACAAGATGGCATCCAGTTTGACCATGGAGAGTGGGCCGCCATAGTTGCAAAAGCAAAAATTACCCAAAAACCAATTTTTATAGATGTATATACCAGTTGGTGCGGACCCTGTAAAAAAATGGCAAAAGATATTTTTCCACTAAAAGAGGTCGGCGAAAAATTCAATGCCTCCTTTATTAATTATAAAATTGATGCCGAAAAAGGCGAGGGTATTGAGATAGCTAAAAAATATAAAGTAAATTCTTACCCTACTTACTTATTTGTTACAGGTGATGAAGTTTTGGTTTACCGCAGCCTGGGATCAATGCCTGCTGATAAGTTTATAGCGGAAGCTACTATTGCCATTGCGGAATCTAAGGACCCGAAACCGATTGCTGAATGGGAAGATGAATATGAAGAAAAAAAGACAGATTCAGCTTTTCTTATTAAATACCTTCAAAAAAGAAAAAAACTAAAGTTAAACAGCGCTGATGTGCTGGATCAGTATTTTAATATCATGGGTAAGCAAGGGGTCCTGCAGTCTGACCTGATGAAAGACCTTATACAGTTTACAAATCTAAACACAGACGGGCCTTTTTACCGTTTCTTAATGGAAAATAAAGACAGTGTAAAAAAAGTAATATTTGAACGGTTCAGAATATCTGTATTAATGAATGAATACCTTATATACCTTGCTAAAAACGATGTTGAAAGAGCTATTGCAAATACAGACGAAAAACTTTTAAAGCATATATCTTCTACGTTGTTAAAACTTCCGGCAGACGAATGGCCTGTACCCTGGCGGGAAGGGGAAGTTAAAATGAAATACTTTACGCAGACAAAAAATCCAAAAGCATTACTAAAAGTACTGGAAAGCTACAGCAAACAGTTGGTGAACTTTGATAAAAGTAAAGTTCGTGAAATTGATTCAGCGGCTGTGGCAAAATTTGATAAAGATCTGGCTGCAGGAAAGCTAGCTTCCATAAAACCTGAAAATATTGAAGCAACAAGAAAAGCGAGGGCTTCTGTAAATTCTACAAGCTATGCATACAAAGTGAGAGATTTGGCAAAATCTATTCTCAGGATAATAGATGACAAAGTGTGGCTTAGAAAAGCAATACAATGGATGGATACCGCAGAAGCATTTAGTGATAATTTTACTATTTATGAAACAAAAGCCGGCTTACTATATAAGCTGGGAAGGAAAGAAGAGGCCTTACAAATGCAGCAAAAGACGATTGACAACTTTGTAGAAATGCTAAAACGCCAAAACCTGAACAATGATAAAATTCAAAAAAGGCTGGAAGACACCTTGCAAAAAATGAAGGAAGGAAAACCAACCTGGGATACAATTTAACCTGCTGCATTATTTATTAATTAAAAAGTGTGTAGTGGCAGTCAATTAAATAATTTATGTATGAAAGACTTCGATCAAGGTCAAAAATATGCTGCATTGATTATTAAACACATGCAAGAAACTCTTTCAGCAGGTGAAAAAAATGAACTGGATGAATGGATAGCTGCCAGTCATGAAAATAAATTACTTTTTCAGAAACTAACAGATGTTGGGACGCTTAAAAATGAGTTATTTATAATTGAATCCATCTCTACTGCAAATGCATGGAACCGCATTAAGCATACAATTAATCCTCCTGCATTAGTATCCATAAAAAAATCTTACAGAAAGTGGTGGGCTGCCGCCGCTGTTATTTTTCTTTTGGCAGGCACTGCTTTAACCTATAAATTATATTGGGAGCCGGGAAAAACTAATGCGCCAGTTCAAACTGCCAATAACTTACAAATTATGCCAGGAGGTGACAAAGCCACATTACAACTGGCTGATGGATCAATTATATTCCTTGACAGTACGGCTAATGGTAAAGTAACTGAGCAAGGTTCGGTACAAGTAATCAAACTGAATGGCCAGTTATCATATACAGGAAGCAGTCCCGGTCCTGAGGAAATCGTTTATAATACGATAAGAACACCAAGAGGTGGACAGTATCAGTTACTGCTTTCAGACGGCTCTGCTGTTTGGCTTAATGCCGCATCTTCTTTGAAATTTCCGGTAGCTTTTGGCGGCAAAGAACGAAAAGTAGAAGTAACGGGGGAGGCCTATTTTGAAATTGCAAAGAACCCATCAATGCCTTTTAAAGTTATAATTCCGGAAAAAGGTGAAGTGGAAGTATTGGGAACTCGTTTCAATATTAATGCTTATTCTGATGAAGAAGTTGTCAGCACCACGTTGTTGGAAGGGAGCATTAACGTTTCTTCAGCCAATGGTAAAGCTGTGCAGCTTATGCCCGGTCAACAGGCAAAAATGGACAACTCAATTTCAATACAAAACAATGCTAATACCGATGAAATAATTGCCTGGAAAACCGGCTGGTTCAATTTTGATCATACCGATATTTTTTCAATCATGCGGCAGGTAAGCCGTTGGTATGATGTGGATGTTGTTTTCCAGGAACAGCCCGGTAAAAAAACTTTTTCAGGAATAGTAAGCAGAAATAATAAAATTTCAGAAGTATTAAAAATTATGGAAAAAGCAGGCGTTACGTTTCGCATTGAAGGAAAGAAGATTACTGTTTTCTCCAACTGATAGTGTACAATGGCAACTCAAAACAAAGCCGCCCTGATGTGGGGTCAGAGCGGCGAAGTAAGGGTTGCCCAATTATAGACTGAATGCTTATCCGGCACAAGGCCGGCCAAACAATCATTGTTTAACCCAAACCAAAACAAAGTTATGGATTTAACCCCTTTATGTCCATCCGGAGCAAGGCGGAGGACAACCATCAAACTGCTCTTAATTATGAAGCTGCTAAGCGTATTTATTCTTGGAATTTGCATGCAGGTAAGCGCTACGGGTAATGCCCAAAAAGTGAATCTTTCGGAAAAAAATGCCCCGCTGCAAAAAATTTTCCGGCAGATTCACCGACAGACGGGCTTCCAGTTTTTTTATGAGGATGCATTGCTGGACAAGGCCGGTAAAGTAACCGTGCTTGTTCAGAATGTTTCAATTGAAGACGCATTGAATGCCGCATTAAAAAACCTGCCACTAAAGTTTGAAATTGTAAATAAAGCCATAGTGGTAAGTGCCGGGCCTGCGTTATCTGAAGAAAAACCAGGGACTATTACAACACCTCCCCCCCCTATCACCATAAGAGGTATAATACGCAGCGATAAGGAAGAACTTCTTCAGGGCATTTCTATAATTATAAAGGGTACAGAAAAAGGAACTGTAAGTAATGAAAATGGAATTTTTTCGCTGGAAGTGGAAGACCCCAATGCTATATTAGTAATATCTGGTGTAGGTTTTGAAACACAGGAAATTGCACTTAAGGGTAAAACCACATTGCTTATTATTCTAGCTACAAAAATTTCTCCGCTTGATGATGTTCAAATAATAGGATACGGTAAAACCACCCGGAGATTGAAAACCGGCTCGGTAAGTACAATTAAAGCTGAAGATATTGGCAGGCAACCTGTCGCAAATGCCGTACAGGCAATGCAAGGCCGTGTAGCAGGCGTCGCAATTACACAAACAGCCGGAGCTATTGGAAGCGGAATTGAAATACAGATTCGTGGGGTAAATACAATTGAATCCGGTAACCAACCTTTGGTCGTTCTTGATGGGGCAGTAATGCCTGACATCAACCGGGGTCTGGGTACTTCTATCGGTGGTTATATGCCCTGGGGAAGCACAACAATGAACAATATAAATCCCGCAGATATTGAAAGTATTGAAGTATTGAAAGATGCGGACGCTACAGCCATTTATGGCTCTAGGGGGGCAAATGGTGTAGTTCTGATTACAACAAAGAAAGCTAAATTAGGTGCCACACGGTTTAATGTAGATATAAGCACCTGGACGAACAGTGCCACTTATCTACCCAAACGTCTTTTATTACCTGCTTATCGTCAAATGCGTAAAGACGCTTTTGCTATGGGAAACCACAACCCAACCACAGGTGTAGCCATCAATCCAATTACACCCACTGTAAACAATGCCCCCGATCTGCTTGTTTGGGATTCCACAAAAGCTACTACTGACTGGCAGGATTTTGAATTTGGCAATTCAGCACCTGCAATTAATGCCCAAGTTAATTTATCCGGTGGCGACAAAAGAATTAATTTCTATACCAGCGCCGGTTATCTCAGGCAAAGGGATATTACTGCAGGGGCGCCGTTTCAGGAACGTATATCCGCTAATCTCGGGGTTACCCATACATCTCAAAACAATAAATTCCAAGTGAGCCTAAACACCAGTTATGTGATCAACAAACTAAACCCATCAAGAGGTGGTGGTGCGGCGGGTGTTATTTCTGGCTTACCTCCCAATATGCCCATGTATAATGCAAATGGCACTTCTTACTGGCCGGCACCTAACATCAGCCAGGCAAGTTTGTTAACCAACCCGCTGGCAGCTGAAGAAGCATCTACAACAAATGTGGCAAACAGCCTGGTAGCCAATCTTGATTTTAGTTACCGGCTTTTTAAAGGCCTTTCTTTTAAGACTCAGTTTGGTTTTAATAAGCAGGATAACAACTCCAAATCAATTACACCCTCTACCTCAATAAATCCGTTAAACCCAGGGGCCTCGGTGCCTCAAAGCTCTGAAGCCAACAGCACTTTTCAATCGTTGAACATTGAACCGCAATTAACTTATACCGGTAAAATTTCAAAAGGAAAAATTGAAGTACTTGCCGGTTCTACTTTTTTTGACAGAAAAACAACCAATTACCGGTTGACTTTTACCGGTTATACTACCGACTTGTTGTTAGGCAGTTGGGCAGCCGGCAGTAGTGTTGCAGCATATCAAAATGGTTCTACCTATTATCGTTTCAACTCTGCATTTGGCCGGGTCAATTATAATTGGGAAAATAAGTATCTTATTAACCTTACCTATCGCAGGGATGGTTCGTCCAGGTTTGGTCCAAAAAATCAGTGGGCCGACTTTGGAGCTGTGGGCCTTGGATGGATATTTACAAAAGAAAAATGGCTAAGTAATATAGTGCCGGGACTTTCATACGGTAAATTAAGATTCAGCTATGGAACAGCCGGCAATGATAATATTGCAGATTATCGCTGGACGAGTTTATATACTTCTGCTTTTTATGATGGACGTTCCGGACTAGGAGCCAGCTTCCTGAGTGATTCCTCTGTTGGCTGGGAAACAAGCCGTAAACTGGATATAGGTATTGACCTTGGATTCTTAAATGACCGTATTTTATTTAATGTTAACTGGTATCGTTCCCGCACCACTGACCTGCTACTGAGTACCCCTGTTCCGGCACAGACAGGTTTTACAAGTTATATAACAAACACAGATGCGGTAGTTGAAAACAAAGGATGGGAATTTGAACTAAATACCAGGAACCTAAACCCCAAAAGTAAATGGCAATGGAGTACGAGTTTTAATATAAGTACATTGAAAAACAAGTTGCTTGAATTTCCAAACCTTGCCAATTCAAGTTTTGCCAACAGATTAAAAATCGGTTTACCTATAAATAATCCCCGGACACCACTAAATGCAGAATGGTCACAGGTGTATTTGGGGGTTAACGATACAACAGGCTTGCCCATATTCAAGGATTTAGATGGTAATGGTATTATTAATAATAATGACCGGACTTATATAGGCTCTACCATGCCTCGCTTATTTGGCGGCCTTGGCAATAAGGTTTCTTTCAAAGGTTTTGAGCTAGATATATTCTTTCAGTTTTCCCAGCAACTGGCCACAAACTGGCTATTCAATGCTAATTACCCGGGTCAATTAAGCAATCCTCCCATAGCAGATTGGTATGGTAATTACTGGAAAAGTCCTGGTGATAAAACTAAGTATCCCAGATTATTTTCAGGAACGGCTAATACTACCACCAACTTGCTGAGCAGTATATATCCACTTTCATCTGCCACTTTAAAGGATGTGTTTTATGCTCGGTTAAAAAATCTTTCACTTTCTTACACCTTGCCAACAGAATGGGTTTCCAAAGCCAAATTAAACAGAGCTATGGTATATGTAAGAGGGCAGAACCTGCTGACTTTTACAAGTGAAAAATTATACAAAGACCCCGAACTAACACAACTACGCAGCGGCCAAATACTAAAAACATGGACTGCCGGCGTACAATTATCATTCTAAAATATTCATTAAAAAATTTTTATATGAAAAAGCTACTATACAAACCTTTAGTATGTGGGATGATATTTCTCATGCTACTTGGTTTATCCACAGGTTGCAAAAAATACCTGGAAATCCCCTTACCCATTGACCAATTAGCTACCGCCACTGTTTATAAAGACAGTACAACCATTGCAGCTGCTGTGGACGGTATGTATAATTCTTTTGCTTCTAGTTTATTACAAGGCAACACATTAAGGTTCACATACTGGATCTCTGATGAAGGAAGAATTGACCCAATACCTGGTTCCGAAATTGGCAATATCATTGCTGGCAACCTGCAAGAAGGTAATACACAAACCTTGCCCTGGAGCTGGTATTATCCTGGAATTTACAGGGCCAACGAGTTAATAGAACGGTTACCTTCAGTTCCTGTGAGCATTATTTCGGAAACCAAAAAAAATACATTTATTGGTGCAGCTAAATATGTAAGAGCAGCCACTCATTTTTTTCTTGCAAACTATTGGGGCGATGTGCCTTTGACATTAACAACGAATACAGATTTTAATATTGCTAATGGAAGAACTCCCGCTGCACAGGTGTACGCTCAGGTATTAAAAGATCTGTATGAAGCAGTTAATAGCCTTCCTGTTACTGTTAATACATCCAACTCTAAAACCATACATAACCGTTTCCAGGCATTGGCACTTTTAGCAAGGGTACACCTTTATTTAGGGAATTATGTGAGTGCCGACAGTGCTGCAACGGCTGTAATTAACAGCGGACAATACCAGATAGTGACTGGTCTTAATAATGTTTTTAAGAGGGGTACCCGGGAAGCAATTTACTCACAAGGGCCTACCAGTACCGGTCTTCTTTTCGACAATAGGGCTTTACTGGGTTGGCTCACTTTACCATCAACTTCTGCCTTAACACTTACAACCTATTGCCACATTCCACCACAGTTTCTTGCAAATTTTGAGGCTGGAGACCAGCGTAACATTAATAACAATTGGGTAATAGATTTATTTGGCCGAAGATTCGCCAATAAATACCTTCACAATTCTTCAGCAACTGCCGCTACCATTGCTGCAAATCCACAAGATTTTATTTATCAGCGACTGGCTGAATTATACCTAATCCGTGCAGAAGCAAGGGCACAACAGGGTGTTATTACCGGAGCTAATTCTGCTGCATCCGATCTTAATATTATACGTAATCGTGCCGGTTTACCAAATACAACAGCTTCTACGCAACCTGCTATGCTTGCTGCTGTGGAAAGAGAAAGGGCCTGCGAATTGTTTTATGAAGGCTTCCGCTGGCTTGACCTTAAACGTACTGGCAAACTGGATGCTACATTAAGTGCTTTGCCATGGAAAGCAGGAAATCATCAACCACATATGAAGCTGCTGCCTATTGTTTTAACCGAATTAATTGCTAATCCGCGGATTCAGCAAAACCCTGGCTATTAAAAACAGCAGTGGTCATTTGATCTCATCAGCTGCATAAGCAGGTGCAATGCACCTGCTTATTTTAACACCAATAAAAAATCTGTAAAAATGTTATCTAAACCTATTCAATTATTTCTGTTGCTTACTTTTTCATTTACGGTAATGACTAAGGCCCAGAAAATTTCTGTAAAAGGAAAAGTAACAGGCGAAATTGCCGGGATGCTAAAGGAAGTTCAGTTTTTCTGCGATGGCAATCTGCAAAAACTATCTGTAAAAAAAGAAGACCAAACCTTTAGCGGTGAAATCATTCTCAAACAGGCACAATTTGTTGAGATAAACTCAGGCAATCCTAAACCACAGGCATATTACTTGGTACCGAACGAAAAAATAACTATTTCGATTGATAAACCTTCGATGAACGAAAGCATTACGGTGATAACTAACACCCATGCAGAAAAGCTGCAAAAGATCATGGCTGTGTATTTTAAAGCGCTGGAAGAAAAAGGAATTAATACAAAAGCAAGAGACTGGCACCAGTTATTATTTATTAATCAGTCGCCATTGCTCTATGCAGAAACCAGAATGAATGCCGAGTTGCAGAAACAAAAAGCGTTTGTAGCTACCGTACCGAATTTCAAAAGGGATTTATCGCTGTTCATGAAATATTTCAGAAAATTTACCGAGATAGATACCATGTCTTTGGCAACCATTGAAGCCTCCTTAAAGGAAATTAAAAACACAGCATCAGGCATCACTGCATTTACCATTCCTTTCTATAAAAACTACTTGACCGAGCTTACCAATGCTTATGCAGCCAAAACCCTGGAAAAGTATGGAATCAGTTTTGATGCCAACAAACAAAGACATTTAAGCCAGTATATTGCCGCTGAGGCAATTTCAAAATATATTCCGGATGCAAAAACAAGAAGCTATCTTTTTTCAGAAAAATTAAAAACAGAACTTCCTGTAAACGGGCTAAAAAACGAAAACTATGTTTATTACCTGTACAATAACTCAGAACAGTTTGTAAAAGATTTATACCAGGAAAAAATTGACTTATTAAAAGCAAACAAAATACCTGATCTGAACGCAGCCAGAAAAAAAGCTTTCAACTTTTTGCTACACGATTCTACAGGCAAAGAATACCGGCTGGATGATTTTAAAGGCAAAATGCTTTTTATAGATTTCTGGGCATCGTGGTGCGCCCCCTGCAAGATGCAAATACCCTATCAGAAAGAATTGGAGAAACATTACGCCGGTAAAGATTTGATATTTATGAGTGTTTCGCTTGATAAATCAAAAGCTGCCTGGTTGAAAGCGGCAAAAGAAGAAGATTTGCATGGTTATGTTTTGCATGCCGAAGGAGACTTTAAAAATCCGTTTCCGAAACATTATTCCATTGATGCGATACCCCGGTATATGCTGATAGATGCAGAAGGAAACATTATTTCCGATAACATGATGAAGCCGCAGAATAAAAAAGAAATGATGGCAGTTATAGATGAAGAACTGTATGCCAAGAACACCTCCTCTATTCTTGAAAAACATTTTAAAGCTGTTGGGGCAAATGTTTTATTGAATAACGGAATTGAAATTCATTACCGCCAATCTGTTATGACAATGGCAAGCAATAGTAGCTTGCAGTACAGTTACCCGAAAAAAGTAAAATTTACTACTCAAATGGAGGAAAATGAACAGATGCGGATGATGGTTGGTAAAGATTTTTTCAATCAAACGGTAAGCGTTTTAAACGGAGACAGTGTAAAAACAAATAATCCGACCCAGACTAATTTTAAAGAAAACTGGATGGAAAGATTGTTTGGCCTGCAGTTATTTCTTAGAAAGATGGTGGATAATTCATCAGTAAAATTTGCGGAGGAGAACAGCACAAACGCTGACAGCAGCTATGTTTTAAAAGTTGCCATTAACGGAAATATTGAAAAGTATTTCATCAATAAGAAAACGTACCTGATTGATAAAATAGTTACTCTTAGCGCCAATCAAAGTGCCCGCAGAGGGGGTGGATATTTTGAAGGGGCAACAGTCTTTGACGATTACCGCAATGTAAACGGGCTTATGATTCCATTTAAGATTAATCAGTCAAATATTATCACCATAAAATTGGAAAAGGCCGAGGTAAAACCGATTGATGAAAGTGTATTCATGTATTGATCCGCCAGTTCGAAATAAAAATTGATACAACAGCAGGTTTTATTAAATAAAACGGTGAGCAGAAAATAAAGGAGGCTGTCTCAAAAATAGGCAGCCTTTTTCATTTTCAATATTTGAGCCGGGTTTATACACATGGGGGCTGTATAAGTAGTTCTTGCAAAATCCTGGGAGTATTTTTATTTTTTGGACACAATTAAAAGTTATGTCCAAGCCTGTATTCAAACCGTATGAACAGAACCAGCGGTATTTGTTTCCGCCGAGCCTGGAAGATTTGATAGCCGCTCACCACCCGGTACGGGTGGTGAGTGAAGTGATTGATAAGATAGATATTGATATTATTCTGAAAAAGTACAAGCCGGTTGGTACCAGCAGTTACCATCCCCGCATGCTGTTAAAGGTGTTGGTATATGGTTACCTGAACAATGTATACAGCAGCCGGCGGCTGGAAGCCTGTGTGAAAGAGAACATTTATTTTATGTGGCTGGCCGGAATGCAGCAGCCCGACCATCACACCATCAACCGGTTCCGCAGCGAGCGGCTGCGTAATATTTTAAAAGAAGTATTTGCACAAATCGTATTACTGCTGGTGGACAGCGGGCATGTAAGCCTGAAAGAAATCTATACCGATGGTTCCAAAATAGAAAGCGCAGCCAACCGCTACAGTTTTGTGTGGGGCAGGGCGATTAAAACAAGCCGGGAGCGAATCAAAGAACAGTTACAGGAAC
>CAYUJD010000066.1:0-21512 GCA_964444975.1 uncultured Chitinophaga sp.
CTTTTTTACTTTTATTCGCCTGTCTGTATCTTGCGATTCATATCACTTCTGTTCAACTTGTAATAAGATTTGTCATCTTCATCACTTTATTCTTCAGTTGAAACAACAAACATAAGCCGATATATGTTCACAAGCAATACGCCCACTTTAGGGGGTTTGGGGGCTTAACAAATATAGCACAGCCATCCTCACCGCCACGCCGTTTTCAACCTGCTGAAGAATGATGGATTGTTTGCTGTCGGCCACATCGCTGTCCAGTTCCACTCCTCTGTTTATCGGGCCGGGATGCATTACTACAATTTCTTTGTGCAGGCTGTCGAGCAGTTTTCTTTTTACGCCGTAAGCAAGATTGTATTCACGCAGCGAAGAAAACAATACCTGGTTTTGCCGCTCCAGCTGAATGCGCAGCACATTGGCCACATCGCACCATTCCAGTGTTTCCGCCAGGTTGTAATTCACTTCCACGCCGAAAGCTTCACGGATGTATTTGGGAATTAAAGTAGGCGGGCCGCAAACGGTCACCTTTGCGCCCATTTTATTCAGCAGGTAAATATTGCTCATGGCCACACGGCTGTGCATAATGTCGCCAATGATGGCCACCTTCAGCCCTTCCAGCTTCCCGAATTTTTCATTCATGGAAAAAGCATCGAGCAGGCCCTGTGTGGGATGTTCATTGATGCCATCGCCGGCATTGATGATGGCTGCCGGAACGTGCCGGGCAAGAAAATGCGGCGCTCCGCTGGCGCTGTGGCGCATCACCACCATGTCCACCTTCATGGATAAAATATTCCTCACCGTATCCAGCAGCGTTTCACCCTTTGCCGCCGATGAACCCGACAATGCAAAATTGATAGTATCGGCACTGAGTCGTTTTTCGGCCAGTTCGAATGAGAATCGTGTGCGGGTGGAGCTTTCGTAAAAAAGATTTACGATAGTGACATCACGCAATGAAGGCACTTTCTTTACCGGGCGCTGCAAAACCTCTTTGAATTGTTCGGCTGTATTTAAAATAAGGGAAATGTCGCTGACTGTAAGGTCTTTGATACCAAGCAGGTGTCTGACAGAAAGGCTCATTAAAAGGCGAAGATAGTGGATTCAGCAGTTGGGATAAAAAGATTCTTGGGGGCAGTGATATAGTCGCCAGGCAATGAGCTAAGCTGCCTGTTAGGGTGCCGGTAAATAGCACCTAAATTAAAAGTTTCGCCAAAGCTGGATTCTTTTAACTTAACACAGTGTCACGATTGGAGTTTTACAGGGAAGCGATGGCAGTGAATCAGTGCTCCGTGTTACTCATTAACGCTGTATCTCAGTGTTGAAAATATTTTTGAAACAAACTTTCTATTTGCACTGGTGAATGTCCTCCCTTTTACTCGTACCGGTTATGATGGTTAACCAACTATAAGTTTGTAATCACTATTGCCATTTTCTGCCGTCGCTGTCAATCCATGTAATTTGTTTTACAGCCTTTGTATTCAGCACCGATTTTGACGACTGGGATAAAAACGAGGAGCCGAATGGAAATTCTACTCTCCTTTTTTTATTATTCTGTAGCAGCAACTCCGCCGCCACTGCTTTCGCCGGAACAGGCACAAGAGTAAACCCGGTTTTTAACCTGAAAAGTTTAAGATCGCCCCGGTTTTGCGATGCAGCAAAAAGCGGAGAACCGTTTGCTGATGCCAGCATACAAAATGCCCTGCCGTTGCCGGGAATAAACAGGCCGCTTTGCTGAATGGATAATGCCGTAAATCCGCCCTCACCGTTGCCTTTCAACATCAAGCCGTTTAATGCATCGTAGCGGCCAAGTGAGGGGATGGTTCCAAAGTCATTTGTATTTAAACAAATGTCCAGGTTGCCGTCGCCGTCGAAATCTTCTATTACCATTCCATACACACAGGACAGTTGCGCCATGGCCGGTAACTCTTCAATGATAAAGCTTCCATTGCCATTATTCCTGATAATTGATGATTTGAACCAGGTGGCCGGGTTTTTCAGCATATTTTTCTTTTGCTCATCTGAAAAAAGTTTGTCAACTGTGGCTCCGGCAAATTCTTTATAAGTAAGAAAATTCTTTTTAATAAAAGGCATGTGATCTACAATTTCATCGCGGCCATCCACCGGAAATTCTTTCATTATGCCATCCCGGTCAACAATATATCTTGCCGGAATACATTGCCAGGTGCTGCCGTTATTATTAAAATCTTTTGCATACACCGACACGGGGTATTTTTCGCTGGCTTTCAGAAATGAATTTTCTCCCAGGTTTCCGGCCACGTAATCCATGTCGCCGTCATTGTCGAAATCGCCGGTGGCAAGGCTGTTCCACCAGCCAGTTTTATTGCTGATGCCTGCTGAAGAAGTGATATCATTCAATTTTCCTTTTTCATTTTTCAGAAATTTCAGCGGCATCCATTCGCCGGCAATCAACAGGTCTGCCCAGCCGTCATTATCAAAGTCGGTCCATAAGGCATCGCATACCATCCCGATATTTTTTAATACCGGCGCCGCTGCTGCGGTTACATCAATAAATTTCACAACACCGTCTTTTGTATCATTCCTGTAAATAAATGAAGAAACAGGTTTCGGGTATTTCCAGGGGTCCACCCTGCCGCCGATAAATAAATCCATGTCGCCGTCTTTATCGAAGTCGCAGGCTTTTACACAGCTTTTGCTTGTGTAATTCACCGGGAAGACAGTTGTATCCATTGTAAAACTGCCTTTGCCGTCGTTCAGGTAAAATTTATCACGGTAATGAAAAGTATAGCCGGGATTTTCATACCCGCCGCTGGCGATGTACATATCATTATCGCCGTCATTATCGGCATCAAATAAGGCAATGCCGAGGTCTTCCGAAGTTTTGGTAATCCGGGTGGCACCGGGGAAAAGATCTGTGGAATCAAACCTGCCATCAGCCTGCTGAATGAACAGTTTTGCACTATGGCCGTAAGAACCGCCCACCACCAGGTCGTCCAGTTTATCTCCATCCAGGTCGCCGGCTGCAAGCGCAGGACCGTATTCTGAAAATTTATGCGGCAGCAGGCGCTGCACATTAAAATCAATGTAATCAATTTCCCGGTGCTGGTATTTTATACCCGATACTTCACTTACTTCGGTGAAATAAGAGGATGCAGTAAAACCTTGTTTCCGCCAGTCATACTTGCCCGCAGCATCACTTTGTTTCAGGTTAATAACCTGGTTGGCAGGTATGCTTTCCAGTTTTTGAAATGTATTATCGGGCCAGATGATAAACAGGGAGTCAATTTTTGATTCAGCTCCCAAACCGAAATGAACAACCGGAGTAACGGAAGATAAATAGCCCCGGACAGTATAATGCTCATACACCTGTTGCCAGTCATTGCTGAAAATTTTTATCCAGGCGCCAAAGCCGTCGCGGTTCGGAGCATTTCCTTCCAGCTTTACAGAAAGATAATTGGATGCAGCGGGTTCTTTTTTTCTGAACGTATTTTCGTAAAGTATTGCTTCATCATTAATGTTATTTATCACCACGTCCAGGTCGCCGTCATTATCAAAGTCGGCAAAGGCAGCCCCGTTGGAAAAAGTTGGGTCACTCATTCCCCACTCTTTTGTTTTATCAGTAAACCGCAGATTGCCGTTGTTGCTGAAAAAATAATTATGCAGCTTCACTTCGGGTATTTGCTCCAGCAGTTGCTGCTTGGTAGCAAAGAAAGATGTTTCCTGGCGGAAGACGGCAAAATCGTGATCGGTAATATCTTTCGGAAACCCGTTTGTGACAATTATATCCCGGTAAGCATCATTGTCAAAATCAGCCACCAGGGGCGCCCAGCTCCAGTCGGTTTCGGCCATGTTGCTGTAAAATCCTATTTCGCCAAACACAGGTGCGCCTGCCGAATCATTGGCCAGCTGGCGTTTCCCCATATTTAACTGCAAAGTATTTCTCACGTATTGATAATGATAACCGAAATGATCAGAGTTCTGATAGGTGAGATAGCTCACGGGCATCAGCATCATTTTCTTACGGAAATTATCTTCCGGGTTCATATCCAGCTCCACAATGTCGGCCAGCCCGTCATTATTAATATCAGCAATGTCTGCGCCCATAGCATTAGCCGATGAATGCTTCAGGTATTCTCCAATCTTATCAGTAAATGTGCCGTCGCCGTTATTGATGTAAAGAATATTGCTGGACAGGTAATCATTGGTCACATAAATATCTTTCCACCCGTCAAGGTTGATGTCGGCAATAGCCACATGATGAGCATAGCCTTCCGTGGTGATGCCTGCTTCCCCGGATACATTCTTAAAAACCGGGTGACCAGACGCAGAATCCCAGTCATTGCGGTACAGCCTGCCGGTGCTGGGGAAGCTGCCGTCTTTTATTACCGGTCGGAATTTATTGGGATACAACTCAGGCAGAATTTCATTTACACTCAGGTACACATCCAGGTCGCCGTCATTGTCATAATCAAAAAAAGAAGATTGTGTAGTATGCGTTGTATCATTGAGCCCGTATTCCCTTGCCATGTTTTTAAAATGAGGAATCCCATTTTCATTAATACCTGTGTTGATATAAAGAATATTTTCTCTTTTAGCCGCATCGGGATTGATGGTGGCTGAAACATAAATATCCTGCCGGCCGTCGTTGTTAATATCAACCACCGCCACACCGCGGCACCACTTGCCTTCGCCACCGGCTGACGCTTCCCTTGTGACATCAGCAAAGCGGAAATCTCCTTTGTTCAGGTACAGTTTGTTTTCTACCATGTTGCCGGTGAAGTAAACATCCGGCAGGCCATCGTTGTTAAAATCGGCTACTCCCACACCGCCGCCATTGTACACATTGGAAAAATCAAGAATGTTGACAGAGTCGGTTTCCTTTATTTCGTTGTTGAAATGAATGCCCGAGTGGCCGGATGAAATTTTTTTAAAGTAAAATTTTTTATCCCTGCAACTCTGTAAAATAAAAACGATGAATGTGCTTACTGCAAGAATTATTCTGGTTCTCATAATGGCAATTCAGTAAAAACTAATTTAGCGGAAAAACAAATTTCAAAAAAAGAGGCAGAACCCTGTCTGCCTCCTTTTTTATTTTTTTAAAAATAAAAAATTAATACCCCGGGTTTTGTTTCAGCTTGGCTTGTCCGCCGGTTACACTTCTGTCTATCTGGCTTTGCGGTATAGGGAAGTACTCATTTTTATTGGCTGTAAAATTAGCGGCAGCCAGGTAGTTGCGCTTGTTGTTGATGGTCGGATGACTTACACCTCCGTTATAATCCAGTATCCTGTTTACCTCGGCAGCTGCCACTCCCCAGCGTACAAGGTCAAAGAAACGGTGGCCTTCCATACCCAGTTCAAGTTTTCTTTCGAAACGAACTGCCTTGCGTGCATTTGCCTGGTTTGAAAATGCGGGAGAACCAGATGGATATAATCCCACCATATAATTGGCTGCATAAGGAGCGAAAGGCCCCGTGGTGCTGGCTACCCAACCTGCAGGGTTGGCTGCCCTTGCTCTTACCAGGTTTACCAGTTGCCGGGCCCTGTCAAGGCTTCCGGCTTCTACTTCGGCTTCAGCCAGCCAGAGAATGACATCAGCAAAGCGGATAAGGGTGTAATTATTGGCAGTAATGCCGCTTGTCCAGAAGTTAATATCAGTTTTTACTCTTTCCTGGGCTTTGTAATAAACATTTTTAATGGGGCTGTAAGGACCACCATAAGCCTGGTCGCGAATCCAGTTGTAGCCCGGGTGCGGGCCCCAATCGAGATAAGGAATGCCGCGACGGCCGACAGTATAATCAAGACGGGCATCCAGGGTGCCTGCATATGGTGTAAATGGCTGTGATGAAGTCAGGCCCTGGTCATTAGTCACTTCCGTATTATTGTAGTTATCCGGATCGGGTAGGCCGGTTACAGGATCGGTTTTGAAAGAATTCACTAAATCCTGCGAAGGCTGGAAGAATCCGCAGCATGTGCCGGGGCCGCCTGTATAAGGGAAATTCAGCACTTCACCCCAACCGCCGTTATCGGCGCTGGAACCATCATTAACAGAATACTGTACAGCAAATACCGATTCGGTGCTGTTCTTGGTATCGGCATTGAAGTTGTCGCTGTATTTGGTCAACAATGCGTAGGTCTGTCCCTGCGCATTCTTGCCATTGGTGTATACATCATCCAGTACTGTTTTGGCTTGCGGATACTTGCCCTGGAACAGCAGGCATTTTCCAAGCATAGCGCCGGCGGCGTATTTGTTCACACGGCCTTTTGCTGCTTGAGTAACGGGCAAATTGGCATAAGCAAACTCAAGGTCAGCCTGTATTTGTGGCCAAATGTCGGCATCGTTTGGCTGGTTGAAGTCGGTTACATTTTCGTCATAAAACGGCACTTTATTCCACATTTTCTTTGCTTCAAAGTGATAATGTGCCCGCAGAAATCTTGCTTCACCTGCAATTCTTGCTGCATCGGCAGCGCTGATGTCCGTTGCATTTGCCATTACTCTCAATACGCTGTTTGAGCGGTTTATGCCTTCAAAACATATCCGCCACTTTGTATCAAAATACCCGTTTGTGGCTGTTGGTGTAAAAGCCTCAATGGGGTTAATGTCAGGCTGATCGCCGGCATCGGTGCCTTTATGTGCATCCTGGCCGCAAATGCTGCCATATACCCAGTTGGTGCCGGAACTTTGCCAGCCACCCAAAAAGATACCGCCACCATTAATGAAGCCATCCAGTACGGCATAGGCCCCGATAAGCAGGGCTTCTACTCCTTTCTTATTTGCAAGGGCATTCACATCAAGTGTACCCTTTGGGGTTTTCTCCAGAAAACCCTTGCCACAGGAAAGTGAAATCACCGTTCCTGCCATGAAAAGAGCCATGAATTTGAAAGTTATTTTTTTCATATGATTTCAATTATATTTTTAGAAATTAACATTTACTCCGATAAGGAACTGGCGAACTGAACGCAACAAGCCTTCATCTATACCGTAAGAATCATCGGCGCCAAATGTTTCAGGATCCAGGCCGGAATAATCCGTGATGGTAAACAGGTTGGTGCCCTGAACATAAATCCTGAACTTGTCAATTTTCACCTTGTTGGTAAGCGAAGCAGGCAAGGTATATCCTATGGTCAGGTTTTTCATTCTGAAATAAGAGCCATCTTCGAGATAATAGGAATTCACTGCATTGTTATTGCTGAAGTTCGAAGCGTTTTCAGCTATAGGAACTTTTGCATTGGTTTTTGTTGATGTCCATGAATTGTAAAGCAGGTCTTTGCTCTTGGCGCCCTGGAACGAGGGGAAGAAATCAATCCACCACTTCACATAATTCATGATTTCCTTACCCTGGCTGCCATAGAAGAACATGGATACATCGAAAGCTTTATAAGATGCATTCAGGTTCAGCCCGTATGTAAAATCAGGATTCGGGCTGCCAAGAAATACCCGGTCAGCTGGAGTAATAGTGCCATCGCCATTTGTATCCTGGTAGCGGAAGCGGCCCGGCGCTTTTTGATCCTGTGCAGGAGCAGATGCCACTTCGGCTGCATCTTTGAAAATGCCAACTACCTTGTAGCCAAAGAAGGACGACATTTCATGACCAATCTGGTTTCTTATCCAGTTACCTATACGTGAACCGCGGGTATCATAAAAGTCCAAACCCTCGGCCAGTTTGGTTATCTCGTTATTGTAAGAAGTTAATGTAAGTTGTGCATCAAATTTCACTCCGTCTCTGCCGCCAAAAGAACCGCGATGTGTTATTGACAGGTCAATACCGTTATTCTTCATCGAAGCTACATTGAAGAATGCAGGATTGGATGCAGCGCCGGCACCGGCAGCAGCGAGGGCAGGAAGACGAAACAACAGGTCTTCAGTCTTTTTGCTGTACCAGTCAAATGATATTTCAGTTTTTCCATTGAACAATACCGCATCAAAACCATAATTCTGGGTAATGTTGGTTTCCCATTTACCGGCCGGATTACCTACAAATGATTGCTGGAATCCCTGTACCGTACTGTTGCTTGTACCATTAATATCGTAGTTGGAACTTCCGGGTCCGCCAACATACAGGTCAAATGCATTGGCGGGATTAATACGCTGGTTACCCATCTGGCCATAACTACCTCGGATTTTCAGGTCGCTGATCCATCTTACATTGTCCATAAAGCTTTCCTCCGTCACACGCCAGCCGATAGAACCTGCAGGGAAAGTACCCCACCTGAACAGGGGACCGAACCTGGAAGACCCGTCGCGACGTATAGTAAAGCTTGCGAGGTATTTATTATTATAGCTGTAATCAGCTTTACCAAAATAAGAAACAAGCGATGCCGGGGTAAAAGGTGCACCACTTGCCTGTTGGCCGGCAGCGCCGCCTGAATTCAACGCCCAGAAATCACGTGACTCAACAAAATAACCTACCCGGGTTCCCTGCACATTTCGGCCCCAGCTTTCCACTGCCTCGGTACCCACCAGTACGTTCACATCATGCACCTGGGCAAATGTGTTTTTATAAGTTACCTGGTTGGTCCATGTCCATTCGCGGAAACGGTTGAAGCCCTCGGTATAGCTGTTACCTGTATTATTTTCGGAATTCTCGTAGGTTTTAAAGTTGAAGAAAAAGAAATTATTGTAGTTGAACTGTCCTCCAAAGCTTGTTCTTGCGGTAAAATGTTTCAGGAAGTCAACTTCGGCATACACATTACCAAAAATATTCAGGTTTTGATTCCTGGCATCCTTGGCCCGGATGCGTCTGGCTACGGGATTTTGGGCATTCCCAAGGTTAGGCGCCCGTGATCCGGCAAAATTTCCTTTGATATCATAAATAGGGATGATGGGCTGATTTCGGTAAGCCATGCCCAGTTCGGTACCCTCGCCGTTGTTTCCGTTATTAGCCACCGTATTATCATCGTTGGTTCTTACCTGCAGGTTTTCTCCTATGCGAATATTTCTTTTAATATTGAATTCCGTGTTTACTCTAAGGGTGTATCTCCTGTAAAAACTGTAAATAATAATGGCATCCTGGTCAAAATAATCAAAGCTCATCAGGTACCTGCTTCGATCAGCCCCGCCGGAGAGGGTGATATTGTGGTTCATGATGGGGGCATTCTGTGTTATTTCATCATACCAGTTGGTGCCGGCTTTATTGGCTCTTACAATCAGATAAGATCCCCCGATATTATCCAGGTCCAGATTATATAAATTGGGATTCACGGCAGGGTCGCCTTCCATTTTACCTGCGGGCAGAATGTAATCGGGCAGGCGGGGTGTGGAGCCGGTTCCATATTGTACGGTAGGAACAGGCTGACCGGCATTTCGGAAAGCCAGCCAGGTAAGATCTGCCATTTCCTGGGAGTTGGCAAGGTCCCAACCTTTACCGGGCGACTGCTTGCCCCAATAAGCATTATAAGAAACCTTGGCTCCCCCGGTTCTGCCTTTCTTGGTGGTTACTATTATTACACCATTGGAAGCACGGGCTCCGTAGATGGAGGCTGCAGCCGCATCTTTCAGTACCTGCATTGATTCAATATCATTTGGGTTCAGCCCGCTGATGCCACCGGATGGAATTCCATCTATGATATAAAGCGGGGCATTATCGCCAAAAGATGAAAATCCCCGGATTTTTACTGATGATTCAGTTCCGGGGCGATTGTCTGTAGTTACGGTAATACCTGCTACACGTCCTTGCAATTGGCCGGAGGCATTACTTGAAGGCACCGATTTCAGATCGGCAACTTTTACTACAGATACCGAACCCGTAATATCTTTTTTAGCCTGCGATGTGTAACCGGTAACTACCACTTCATTTAAAGTAGTATTTACGGGTGCCATCACCACATCAATCGTGGTTTTGTCTCCCACATTGATGGTTTGTGTTTCAAAACCAACATAAGAAATTACGAGAATTGTTTTGCCGGCAGGCAGGGTAATGGTAAAGCCTCCATTTACCCCGGTCACGGTTACCACATTGGTGCCTTTTACTTCCACTGTAGCTCCAACTACAGGGTTGTTATTTTCTTTTACTGTGCCGGAAACCTGCTTTTGGGCAGCGGCACTGAAAACAAACAACAGCAAAAGTGCGGATAGGGAGAATTGTCTTGTCGCAACGACAAGATGCCGTAGTTTTCTTTTCATAATACAAGCAGTTTTAAAAATTTGGTTTGAGGAATTGTGGCAATTTCAGAAAAAAAATAACATTTTCTTAAAATTAATAAGAATTTTTTTTTCAAGCCAAACAGTTGTTTGTTATTACACACATTATTTCAACCGGAAAAATATGAAACCATATTTTTTTTGTTGCAAAAAACCAAAATAATAATGTGGCGTTATTATGAGAAAGAATTTCTCGAATACAATATCGGTGTACTAATCATTAACAAGGCATACTTCTTCTCTTCCGTCTTTTACCTGCCAGTACACTTTTACTTTTTGTGAAATGATGGAGTCAATGGATCTGCCGATATAATCTGCCTGGATGGGAAACTGGCGGCTGAACCTGCGGTCAATCAATACACAGAGCTCAACTTTTTCCGGCCTTCCGAAATCGAGCAATGCATCCAGTGCAGCTCTTGTGGTGCGCCCCGTATAAAGCACATCGTCAATCAATATTACATTTTTCCCCTCTATAGAAAAAGGAATATCAGTCTGGTTGGCTACATGAAGTTCTTTGCGGATATCGTCGCGGTAAAAAGTAATGTCGAGTTTCCCGTACTGAACTTTACCAGGAGAAATTTCTTTACGGATTTCTTCTACTATCTGGTCTGATAAAAAAATACCGCGGGGTTGCAGACCAATCAGCACCGTGTTTTCCAGCCCCACATGATTTTCGAGAACCTGGTGAGCAAGTCTTTTTATGGTTATTGCCAGCTGCTGTTGCGAAAGAATTGATTTCATATAAAATCCCTCCAAATCTCCCTTGACGGAGAGGCTTATAACTCCCGCTTTTCAGTTTATCTTATCAAATATATTCCACGCGGATTAATTTTTTTTGCAAACGAAAAAAAGAACTTTTTTACCAAGTCACCCTTTAGAGGATTTAGGGGCTTTGCATAAACGGATAGCGGTAATCCACCGGCGGATGGAATGTTTCTTTAATAGTTCTTGCACTCAGCCAGCGATAGAGATTCAGAATGCTGCCGGCTTTATCGTTGGTACCACTGGCCCGGGCACCGCCAAATGGCTGCTGGCCTACTACCGCCCCGGTGGGTTTATCATTGATATAAAAATTACCGGCTGCATTCCTGAGTTTTTGTGTAGCCATTTCAATCGCATTCCTGTCTTTGGCAATGATGGAGCCGGTGAGGGCATACGGCGAAGTGGAATCCACCAGGTCCAATGTGCGTTCAAACTGGTTGGCATTATAAATATATATGGTCAGTACCGGCCCGAAAATTTCTTCACACATGGTCACATACTTCGGGTCTTTGGCTTCGATGATGGTGGGTTGGATGAAATACCCTTCCTTTTTATCGCAACGGCCCCCCACCCAAATCTCCGCCTTCTTGTCTTTTTTGGCATCGTCAATGTATGTTTTGATTTTATCAAAACTTTTTTCATCAATCACGGCGTTGATGAAATGGGTAAAATCTTCCGGGCCTCCCATTTTAAAACTCTTTACGCCGGCAATCAGTTTCTTTTTCACTTCTTCTGCAATATTTGAAGGAATATATGCTCTTGAAGCTGCCGAACATTTTTGTCCCTGGTATTCAAAAGCACCACGAAGCAAAGCGGTAACCACCACATCGGGGTCAGCGCTTTTATGTGCAATCACAAAATCCTTTCCGCCCGTTTCACCCACAATGCGTGGATAAGATTTATATATGGGTAAATTTTCTCCAATCGTTTTCCACATATAATTAAATACGCCGGTGGACCCCGTAAAATGCACCCCGGCAAAATCAGGATGGCTGAAACAAACTCTGCCCAATGTGGGGCCATCTACATAAAGCAAATTGATTACCCCATCGGGCAAACCTGCTTCTTTTAATATCCGCATAAACATTTGTGCAGAAAAAATCTGTGTATGTGCCGGTTTCCAAACCACCACATTACCACACATAGCCGCACTTGTTGGAAGGTTGCCGCCAATAGCTGTAAAATTGAAAGGAGTAATTGCTAAAACAAAACCTTCCAGCGGTCGATACTCCATGCGGTTGTGCAAGCCGGGGCTGCTGTTGGGCTGCTGTTTATATATTTCACTTAAATAATGAACATTGAAGCGGAGAAAATCAATCAGCTCACAGGCGCTGTCAATTTCGGCCTGGAAAACATTTTTGCTTTGACCAAGCATGGTTGTTCCATTCATGTAGGGACGATACTTTGTTGCAACCAGGTCAGCCGCTTTCAAAAAAATATTGGCTCTGTTTTCCCAACTTATACTGGCCCACGATTCCTTTGCAGCCAGCGCTGCTTCAATAGCCTGCTTTACGTGCCGTTCGTCGCCTTCGGAATAATAACCCAGCGTGTGCTTCAGTTCATGTGGCGGATGAAGTGCCATTTTACGATTTGTACGCACTTCTTTGCTGCCGATGTACATGGGAATATCGGCCTGTGATTTTTTCAGTTCCACCAGCACTTCTTTCAGTCTTATTCTTTCCGGCGAACCGGGAGCGTAGGAAAGGACGGGTTCATTTATTGGCATCGGATAACTGAAATAACCTAAGTTCATAAACTTTTTATTTTAGTCCCGATTGCAATCGGGATTGGTTTAAGATTTTTGATTTATTGAATTGCAGCTAACAATCCGCATTCGCAAATCTAAAATCTAAAATTTATTTAACTCGCTGCTTCTTTTTCGCTCATTAAATAAGCTTTAATGAAACCATCCAGCTCTCCATCCATAACAGGTTGAACATTTCCTGTTTCATAATCGGTTCTGTGATCCTTGATCATTTTATAGGGATGAAAAACATAAGAACGTATTTGTGATCCCCACTCTATTTTTTTCTTTTTGGCGTTGGCGGCATCTTTAGCTTCATTACGTTTTCTCAACTCTTCTTCATACAGCCGGCTCTTCAGCATGGTCATGGCTTTTTCGCGGTTGCCAAGTTGTGTACGTTCTGTTTGACAAACCACTACAATTCCCGTTGGGATGTGTGTCAGCATCACTTTTGTTTCCACCTTGTTTACATTCTGCCCACCGGCACCACCGCTGCGTGCTGTATCCATTTTTATTTCAGCATCTTTTATTTCAATATGGATGGTATCATCCACCAGCGGGTAAACAAATACGGATGCAAAGGAAGTATGCCGCCGTGCATTGCTGTCGAACGGTGAAATGCGAACAAGCCGATGCACACCACTTTCGGCTTTCAGAAAACCATAAGCAAAAGGGCCGTCAAACTGGTACGTGCATGTTTTTATACCGGCGCCATCGCCCCACACCCAGTCGAGTTCCGTCACTTTCCATCCCTGCTTTTCGCCGTACATACGGTACATGCGGGCCAGCATTTCGGCCCAGTCCTGGCTTTCGGTGCCGCCGGCGCCGCTGTTTATCTGCAGCACTGCAGGCAGTTCATCTTCGGGTTCATTCAATGTGGCTTTGAACTCGGCTTCATCCAGCATCTTTAATGCTCTTTCATAAGCCTGTTGGGTTTCTTCTTCGGTAGCATCACCGGCTTTCCAGAAATCAAACAGCACGGCAAAATCTTCCACAGCCGACTCGGTTTGTTTATACAGGTCAAGCCAGAATTCATTTATCTTAATTTCCTTCATGATGGAGGTAGCCCGCTTGTTGTCATCCCAGAATCCGGGGCTCAGAGAAAGCTGTTTATCATTTTCGATTTTATCACGCCGGTTTCCGACGTCAAAGAAACCTCCTTATCCCGGCAAGGCGGGACCGCATATCCTGTAGTTTTTCGATTGTCATAATGGCCGCAAAGGTAAGCGAATTGAGTGAGGTTTGCGGTACTTAATCTGGTGATTAGAGCCTAAGGACATTTTTTTTTTAAAAACTGGTTATGTTTTGTATCAAAATTTAATGGGCAAAAAATGTATAACAACTGACTTATAAAATACATTGCGGTCGTAGAAATAATTCCATATAAATTCTGACTTCCGGATTTAATAAAAATATTTTATGTAACCCCTCAAGATTTTCCTCAGCTTCCTCGCCGGCGCCTTCACCATGCTGTGTGTATTTTCTTTTACAAATAAAAATCAAACCGGGCCTTACGTGCTGCAGCACGAAAAGGATATTGTCGGGCAGCAGCCCGGCCCGCATGATGGCGGCGGCAGCACCATGGCGTATCCGTTTTTTGAAAAAGTGAAAAACTTTAATATGGCTTTCCGAAAAAGAGTGTTGCACCCGGGTTCATCCATCGGTTTTCATTTGCAGGAAACTGACGAAGTGTATTACATTCTCAGCGGCCGAGGCGAAATGAAAATGAACGGGGAAACATTTGCCGTACAAGCCGGCGATGCTATTCACGGCCTGGCAGCAGCCACGGATTGAAACCTGCTGCCGGTGAAAAACTTTCTCTCATCATTGCTTACCGGCTGAAATAATACCCGCTATTCTTTCAGTACTTTTTTAAACGCCACTTTCCGGGCTCTCGATACATTTACAAAAAAATGCGTGATAATCCCTTTTTTATTTCTTTGAAACGCAATTTCAGCGCCGGGATAATACACACCATCGCGGTATGTAAAGGTGGCTTCTTCCTCCATTCCTTTGCGGGGGTACATCAGCAGCTTCCCGTTTTTTACTTCCACATACATGTACGATTCTGTTTCGTCAGAAAAATATTTACCGGCATACTCCTGCAGCGATGCACTATCTGTTCTTGCCGTATCGGTTTTATAAAACAACACCGTATCGCCGCCCGCATTAATAAGCATAACCATGCGCTGATTATTTTCCTGGAAAATCAAACGACCCCGGCCAACAGCCAGTGTATTTTCGTTTAAAGGTTGCAAAGGCCCGCCTGCCGGCACCACGTACATTCCATTTTCTTTTGAATAAAGTGTAAAGCCGCTTCCTGTCTGAAGATTGGAGTAAGCGCCGGCATAAATGATGAATTTTTTCCAGCTGATGCTGCTGTCAGGTTTTAAATTGCCTGAACCTGCAGCCGGCGAAATATCTTTAACAAAAATATCCCGCACATCATCGGGCACCGAAGCGGTAACAGATGCCGCATTATTGCTGAGCCAGGCAAACGATAAACCGAAATCAGGAAAATATTCCAGCTGTGCCCGGTATCCTGCTGTGGCGCCGGTATGGCTGATGGCCCGCCAGCCGTTAATAGAATCCACATCAAGCCCCGCTGCATACGCATTTTTTTTGCCATTATTCAACGGCCTTATTTCAATCTGCTTCGGCAGCAGGGAGGGATTGCCCAATTTACCTGACAAATAAAACTGGTTCCACTTCAGCAAGTCTTCTGCTGTTGTAAGTAATCCGCCATGTCCATGGGTATCTTCATTGGGCATGGTGATTTCATACACGCTATCCTGCAGGCTGTAGGCAATGGCTCTGCCCGGCACCACCCGCCGGAAATCACCCCGCCACTCCGTATTTTTCATGCCGGCGGGTTCAAACAAATATTTTTTGGTAAATGCCGCATGGCTCAGGCTGCTCACCCGCTGTACAATGATGGTAAGACATGTGTAGTTTGAATTGCTGTAAATGTATTCGGCACCGGGCAGGTTGTTCAGCGATTTCTGCCTGGCGATAATTTGCAGGGCATCTTCATTGGTGTAAGCTCTTGTACCCCGCGGCCAGCCGCTGAGTGCAATCACACTCCCCCAGTCTTTTAATCCGCTGGTATGATGCAGCAAATGATAAATACGGATGGTATTGCCATAGTCAGGAATTTCGGGTAAATATTTCCGGATGTCATCATGCACTGAAAGCTTGCCCTGCTGCTCCAGCACAAGTATAGCGGCTGCAGTAAATTGCTTTGATACCGAACCGGCTTCAGTTTTTGATTCTTTGGTCAGGGGCACATTACGTTCCAGGTCGGCAAGCCCTCTTACGCCGGAATAAATCAGTTGCCCGTTTCGGCTGATGGCCATCTGGGCGCCGGGCATAACCGGTTTGTACCGGTCCATAATTTTATCAATCATTTTTACGGTATCCTGCCAGCTTTGGGTTTTGGCAGCAATTGAAATCAGCAGGATGAAAAGTGAAAATATTTTTTTCATAAAAATGAAGGTATCAAAATTCAATGAATGAATAATGCTGAAAAAAGTTTTTGAGCATGTAAATCACACCCGGTTTTTATTCCTTAACTTTCTCATCATTCAAAAAAAAATTTTTTGTTTATGAGAAAGATATTCTTCCCCCTGTTATTTATAACACTGGTTACATCTGCACAAAAAACTGGCAGTTTCAATGGCCTTGACATGAACCTCGGCAACCTGTTCCTGCTGAGTAATGCAAAGACAAGATCAATCAGCCCGGAAAACCCCACCGGCGAGCCGGGTAAAGGCGACAGGGCGACCCTGGAAACCGGCAGTGCAAAAAATGCAGCCCGTGAGCTTGGCCAGGGCTGGAAAGTAAATCCTTTTGTAATAATAAAACCCGGCGAAACTTATACCATGGCTGAAATCACCGGGCCCGGCGCCATTCAACATATCTGGATGACGCCGACCGGCAACTGGCGGTTTTCCATCATCCGTTTCTATTGGGACGAGGAAAAAGAGCCTTCGGTGGAAGCACCGGCAGGAGATTTTTTTGGCGCCGGCTGGGGAACATATGCACACTTGAATTCGCAGGCCGTCACCATCAATCCCGGCAGTGCATTTAATTGTTACTGGGTGATGCCCTTCAGGAAAAAATGCCGGGTAACCATGACCAATATCAATGTAGAAAACATGACTTTGTTTTACCAGATAGATTATACGCTTACCGATGTGCCGGATGATGCGGCGTATTTTCATGCACAGTTCAGAAGATCCCCCAGAGTAAAGGACGGCATCTTTACGTTGGTTGACAGCATCGCAGGCAAAGGCCATTTTGTGGGCACCTATATGGCATGGGGCGTACACAACAATGGCTGGTGGGGCGAAGGTGAAATTAAATTTTTTATGGATGGTGATACAAAATACCCGACAATCAACGGCACCGGCACCGAAGATTATTTCTGCGGCTCGTACGATTTTGACACAAGAAAGAAAAATGCCGCAGGCGTTGATGTGGTTGATTACACTGAATTCTCTACTGCGTATGCCGGACTGCACCAGGTGATACGCGGCGATGGCCACTACAACGTGATGCAGCGTTTCGGCATGTATCGCTGGCACATCATGGACCCGGTTCGGTTTGAAAAAAGTTTACGGGTCACCATCCAGGACCTCGGCTGGCGAAGCGGCGGCCGTTATTTGATACAGCAATCCGATATCAGCTCGGTCGTGTACTGGTATCAAACCGAACCGCATAATACTTTTCCAAAACTTCCGGCAAAAAATGAACTGGAAATAAACTGACTGTATTTTCAAATTAATTAGTTTCGGAAAAAATATTAACAATGAAAACTTCCCGCAGAAAATTTATTACGGATTCGGCTGCAGCACTGGCCGGCGCCTCTTTTCTTCCCCGGTTATCGTTTATAGGCCTGGCAAATGATGAAATAGTCGGCATCCAGCTTTACTCTATCAGGGATGATATGAATAAAGATCCGCTGGGCACGCTGAAGCAACTGGCGGCAATGGGATATAAAAATGTGGAGCATGCCAATTATGTCAACAGAAAATTTTATGGCTATACACCGGCTGAATTTAAAAAGATACTGGATGACCTGGGCATGAAAATGCCGAGCGGCCATACCGTGATGGGCACCCAGCACTGGGATGAAACAAAAAAAGATTTTACCGACCTGTGGAAATATACAGTGGAAGATGCCGCTGCTATGGGGCAGCAATACGTCATCAGTCCGTGGCTCGACAACCGCTACCGCAAAAGCAAAGACGAACTGCTGCGGTTTATGGAAGTGTTTAACAAAAGCGGCGAGCTGTGCAAAATATACGGGATGAAATTTGGCTACCACAACCACGATTTTGAATTCAGCGAAAAACTGGATGGCGAAGTGTTGTTTGATATCATCCTGAACAATACTGATGCTTCGCTGGTGATTATACAACTGGACACGGGCAACCTTTACAATGGTGGCGCCAATGCCATGGATGTGGTGAAAAAATATCCCGGCCGTTTTTTATCCCTGCATGTAAAGGATGAAATAGCTGCTGCCGGCGGGAATGAAAAATATGAAAGCACCATACTTGGCGCCGGCATAGTGAACCTGAAAACCGTGATTGATGAAGTGCGCCGTACTACCCGGAGCGTTCATTACATCATTGAGCAGGAAAGCTACCAGGGCAAAACACCGCTGGAATGCGCCAAAGAAAATTTAGCGATAATGAAAAAGTGGGGCTATTAACACGAAGACTTTAACCCCTCATCGTTTTTTTGCCAATTCTCATTTTTACAGCACTAAAGTCCATAGGACGCCATTGGTATATGAGGCCTTTTCATTTACCCATTTAGGTGCTTATATGCACCGAATCATACACCACCACTTTCTGCCAAAGCGGTGAACACTCCTCCACAAACCTGAGATGTATGGGATCGCTTTGGTAGCTGTCCTGGTCAGCAGCATTGACAAAAAACAATAGCCAGCTGACGTCATATGAGCTGTCAATCACATCACGCCGGGTGGCGGCCGGCTGACCGATGTAAAATTCTTTTATCGTTTTCACCTGCGATAGTTTGTTCAAACCTTCCACCAGTTTTGCTTTATCCTCCTTATTGCCCGGGTTTTTCAGCCAGAAATAAACCTGATGAATAAACATTCCTTTCTTTTGAGCGAAGATAGACCTCCGTTTCATTATTACGGATAATGGTACCAGACTGGCAAGGCTTTCTGCAAACCGGCGACGTGAGATTGATTTCATGAGCAATAAATTTTTTCCGAACTTAAATTTTATTTTGAAAACTGAAAAAAGCATGTTATCCGATGAATAAGAATTCTGTTTTTGCCGCAGCCACTGCGGTGATGCTGGCGCTTGGCATATACATGATTTACCTGGGCGCCACAGCCAAAATACAGCCCCCGGTCATTACCGGTATCGGTTTCCTTGTAATTGCTCTGGTATTCTGGAGCCAGCGAAATAAATAGAACCCAGGCGATGACTGGATTTATCACCAGCTGTTAAAAACAAATTCACCCATTTGTATAATTTTTCACAGTTCAAGCGGATTTTTTGTATTAATTTTTTGTGGTGAAAAAGCGGCTGGCGATATTACTGATAATGGGAGCAGCGGTTGGGAACTGTGCAGCCCAGGACCTCAACGGTTTCTGGAAAGGAACACTCACAATGCGGGGCTGCTTTCCTGAAAATAACATCGAACTCCAGATAAGCATGAAAGGCGCCCTGGCATCCGGCGACTCTTACCACTACCAGGATATTGACAACTATGTAAAGAAAAAATTCCGTGGCAGCTATAACAAAGAGACAAAACTTCTGAGCCTGGGCGAAGGCCTTGTAACCACTTATCATATTCCGCAGCGCTGTGTTATTTGTGTAAAAAATTTTGAGCTTGTGTACAGCCGTGAAGGCACTGTGGAAATGCTGAAAGGTTACTGGTCGGGGCATGTGCTGAACTCGGTTCAAAGCTGCGATGGCGGCACTATTGTGCTTACCCGCATTAAGGAATCTGCTTTTAAAGAAGTGCCCGAAATAAAAGTGGATACCGGCAGCATCCGTCTCGACTTTTATGATAATGCCCAGGTGGATGGCGACTCCATCACCGTGCTGGTGGATAATAAAGTGGTGCTTACCCACCAGCGGCTCAGCGCAAAACCGGTTTCACTACATATCAGGATTGACCTGGATAATACTTTTCACGAAGTGGAAATGGTAGCGGAAAACCTCGGCAGCATTCCGCCCAATACGGCTGTTCTTATCATTACGGCCGGCATCAGGCGATATATTCTTTCCATGAGCTCATCAGAAACCAAAAGCGCCAGGATACGGATTATTTACGACCCCGATGGCCTGACCGAAGAACAAACCATTGCCGCATCCGGATACTAAACAGAAGAACGCAAAAACTTTCTATATTATCCGGCATCGTTCTGCTGTCGTTTTAATCACATTCTTTTCACACATCACCGGATGGTAGTTAATCAACATTACATGCACGGTGCTATTTAAGTAGTTTTACAACAAATCAAAATTACTGACCCATGACCCATATCCTCCGTAACCGGATACTGCCATTCACAGTGCTGCTGCTGACGGCAAACCTGCTGACAGCACAAAGCAGCATGAAACTGAAATACACCAATTCCGCCATTTATACCGGCATCGAAGTAGGCTCCAAAGGTGTAAAGCTGAGTATGGTGGAAATAGGTAAAAATGCACAATCAAACGGCGCATTCAATATTCTGAAAGACAGTTCAGTCAATACCGACTTTATTTCCTTTAATGATCCCACATTTGCAGCCACACTGGATGCTTTCTGTAGCTTATTCAACAAAGCCCGGAATGATTATAAAATTCCTTCCAAAAGAATTTTTACTACGGTAAGCAGTGGTGTAAAAATGCAGGCCGAAAAAGATGGTAGAACCGACTGGGTGAACCGCCTTGTTGATTCTTTTAAAACCCGGATAAATGAAGCCGAACGGCAAGTGGAAGTAGTGGATGTTAAGAAGGAAGCTTTCCTTTCACACCTCGGCATCGTACCCGAATCAAGACGCTACAGCACTTTTCTGATTGACATTGGCAGCGGCAATACCAAAGGTGGTTATTTCCCGTACGGACATACAAAAGATTTTTACCTGTTTCAACTAAACTGGGGAACTAAAAGTGTAGCTAATACAGCGGAAAAAAGACTTGAAGAAGATAAAAGCCTGGCCGCCTACCAGCGGCAGCTTACCCGTGTGCTGGCACAGGCCGAAAATGCCGACATTATTTATGCTGTAAATGCAAGCGGCGCTTATCCCCTGAGCGATTATATCGCCTTCAGTGGCGGGGCAGCCTGGGCTGCTGCCACACTGATGAAGCCCGAACTGGTGGATAATGCCGTAATCTCCGTCACCTTTGAAGAGGTGGCTAAGTATTACGAAAGGCTCTACATAAATTTTTCCTCCTATTCTGAAACCAACCTGGCAAAAGCGACCAGCGATGTAAACGAAAAAGCTGCCATTATGAAAGCTGCCAAAACCGTGCATGGAGTTTTCGATCAGCGGTCACTCATGTCTGCTGCCGGCCTGCTGCTGAAAATCATGCGGCAGTTTGCTTCCATTTACGAAACCAAACAATTTTACCTGGTTAAAAACGGGCAGGTAGGATGGATTTCAGCCTATGTGGATCAGTCCATTTCGAAATAAAAAAGCAGTAAACTTTTTATTGCAATGCAAAATCCACAGCGGCGCGGGCATGAATTTTTGCTGTATCGAATAGTGGAATTTTACAGTCCGCCTGGTTGAGCAGGATGGGAATTTCGGTGCAGCCAAGTATAATACCTTCTGCCCCCTGTTGCTGCAAATTACCAATTATTTCCAGGTATTTCTTTTTTGTTTCCGGCAGAAAAATGTTTTTACTGAATAGT
>CAYUJD010000067.1:0-21455 GCA_964444975.1 uncultured Chitinophaga sp.
AACGTTATGGGCAAGTTTAACAGTCACCTGAACGATTTCAGCTTTTCTTTTGTCTCAGTCTAACCAGGTTGACGGTTTTCAATCGCATTCAAAACATATCAATGACAGAATTCCCATGCTTTCAGCTTCGTTCAACCGGAATGCGAAATCTTAAGCATGCAGACCAGGTTACTCAATTCCGGAAAAAGCAAAACAGAAAAATAAATCCCCAACTACAGTCAATTTTCCCGGCAATAAAAAATTTTTCCCGGCAAGTTTAATGAACACCCGCAACACCCGAAGCTGAATAAACTGATACCCATTTCCCCCCCCCCCCACGCTCCTTTCGCCACTTACAATTCCCTATTTTCGCAGTCACAAAAAACTTTAATGAAAGAATTAATACTGGAAGCATGGAATAACCGGGAGCTTTTGAAAAAAGAAAAATACTCCGGTGCGGTCAGGGCGGTGATTGAAGAACTGGACAAGGGTCGTTTACGTGTGGCTTCACCAATGGAAACAGGCTGGCATGTGAATGAATGGGTGAAACAGTCCATCCTGCTGTATTTCGGCATTCAGCCGATGCAGACATGGGATGTGGCGCCTTTTGAATTTTACGACAAGATGCTGCTGAAAAAAAATTATAAGGAACTGGGTGTTCGTGCCGTGCCGCATGCCGTGGCCCGCTATGGCGCTTACCTTGCAAAAAATGTGGTGCTGATGCCGAGCTATGTAAACATCGGCGCTTATGTGGACGAGGGCACCATGGTGGATACCTGGGCCACGGTGGGCAGCTGCGCACAAATTGGGAAAAACGTACACCTGAGCGGCGGCGTAGGCATCGGCGGTGTGCTGGAGCCGCTGCAGGCCAGCCCGGTGATTATTGAGGACGGATGTTTCATCGGCAGCCGCTGCATCGTGGTGGAAGGGGTGATTGTGGAAAAAGAAGCGGTGCTGGGCGCCAACGTGGTGCTGACGCAGTCAACAAAAATTTTTGATGTAAGCGGTCCGGAGCCGAAAGAAATGAAAGGCCGTGTGCCTGCCCGAAGCGTGGTGATTCCGGGCAGCTACAGTAAAAAATTTCCAGCCGGTGAGTTTGGCGTGGGCTGTGCACTGATTATCGGTCAGCGAAAACCCGGCACCGATCTGAAAACAAGCCTGAATGATGCGCTGCGGGATTTTAATGTGAGTGTGTGAGGGGGTGGAAATTGATAGATTGATAAACTGATAAACTGTTGAATTGTTGAATTAATATTGCTGTATAGATTAAAGATTAAGTATTACCTGGAACTTCTCCCCAAAAATTAAACCCCTGTCAAATGTATTCCTGACAAGGGTTTCGTAAAAACAGTGTGCCCGAGACTGGATTCGAACCAGCACGCCGTTGCCAGCGCTACCACCTCAAAGTAGTGCGTCTACCAATTTCGCCACCCGGGCATGGGATTGCAAAAGTAAGTGTTTTTGATTTTTTTAAACCACCATCAGGCTGCAGCCCCGCAGGTCGCTGCCATCCATCCGGCCCAGCACTTCAAAGCTGCCGTCGGCATACAATTTACCCACATCATCCGTAGCTATAAAAGAACAACTGTGCACATTGGCGAGGTCAATAATATTAATAGCGCCTGTTTTTGTCAAAAGTCGTGAGTCGTGAGTCGTGAGTCGTGACCCGATCCCTATCGGGTGATGAGTGGCGAGTTGAAACTCACTCTCTCTATTGACTATTGACTCATGCCTGACGACAGCCAGGGGATCATCTTCTTCCCTCAGCAGCACCCGCATCCAGGGCGGACATTGAAAAATGCCGTCCCGCATTGAATAAGCCTGCGAAAGCAGCTCCGTCATTCCGTATTCCGAATGAATCTCATTTTTACCAAAAGCCCTTTTTAAAATATCGTGCACTTCCATGCTCGTCATTTCTTTCCTGCGGCCTTTCATGCCGCCCGTTTCCATGATGATGGTGTGATGCAGCGGCATGGGATATTTATCTGCAAAATCGAGCAGGGCAAATGTGACGCCCAGCAGAATTGTTTGCTGTTTTTTTTCTTCAAGCAGTTTTATTGTATCAGCCAGCTTTTGAAAATCGTTTAAATAAAAACCACTTTGCGCATGACCGCTCTGCTTTATCAGTTCATTTACCATAAATACCAGCGAGGAAGAATTTCTTTCGATGTATGATGGCAACAGCCCGATAATGCACCAGCCATTTGCTTTCCCGTAATTTTTTTCAAACGACCGGGTGAAACTATCAACATAGAGCATTTTATCTTTTATGTGATGCCGGCTGTTGATTGATTGCGTGGTGCCGCTGCTTTCAAAAACCAGTGCGGCATCAAACCCGCCGGTCTTTATTTCATGTGTTTTAAAAAAATTTACCGGCAGGAAGGGAATTTCTTCCACTGAGCTGACCGCTGCGGTATCCACGCCCAGCGCATTTACATACGCCTTGTAAACCCGGTTGTTGCTGTACTGGTAGCGGAAAATCTCCAGCGCCAGCGTTTCGAAGCCGGCATCATCAGTTGAAAAAATTTTATCATGCCATTCACAGACCATTGCAGAAAGGTATCGGGTTAAAGCTTAAATTTGTTTACAGTTAAATTCTTGATATGAAAACAAGAAATGCTTTTGCGCTGCTGCTCCTGTTTGCATTTATTGCCTGCGGCAAAGATAAGTTTGAAACCGTACCTCAATTAAAGATAAAATCAAAGAGCACCGATGTGGTGCCCTTCAACGGCAACCTGACTGTGACGCTTCAGTATACCGACAAAGAAGGCGATGTGGACGATTCGCTGATTGTGGTGCGGCAACGATTAAATGTGCGCAACCCGGTGACACCCCCGCCCTCTCCCTACAAAATCCCCAGCTTTCCTGATTTCAAAAAAGGCGAGTTTGAAGTAAACTTCCGTTTCAATTTTGACCTGGTTGTCGGCTTGTCGCCTATCCGCATCCCCGGCAGCAATCCGGCCCAGTTTGAGCCCGATACTTTAACCCTGAAATTTGTTGCCCGTGATAAAGCCGGCAATAAAAGCGATACCGTGAGCACCGGTGTGGTTGTGAACAGGCAGTAATTGATTCTATATTCTTTCTCCTTGAGTTACCCGCTGACCAGGAAAGTTTTTGATTTTTTTCTGTTCACCAGCCTGTTTGTTGCATGCTGTGCCGTGATGATGGTTTACCAGAGTTATACTCTCATCGTTGGCAAACCAGTAAACTTTTCATTCGCAGCCTTTGTTTTCTTTTCCACTGTTTGCAGTTACAATTTTCACTGGTTTCTTACCCCGCACAGCTTTGCTCCTTCGCAGCGGCTGCAGTGGGATATGCATCATAAAATTTATCACCTGCTGCTGTCGGCCATAGGTCTCACCGGCGCATTCATTTTATTTTTCTTTTTAAAGCAACACGGGTTTTACCTTGGCGTGGCTGCGCTGATTACTTTTTTATACTCGGCTCCTAAAATCTCGTTCCCGCCATTTCAGTGGTTGAAAAAAGTGGCTATCGGTAAAACCCTTTTCCTGGCCATGGCCTGGACTTATGTGACCGCCGTACTGCCGGTAGCGATTGAGGGAAATGACTGGACACAGCGGGCTATACTTTTTTCCTGCGGGCAGTTCTTTTTTATTTATGCTATCTGCATCCTGTTTGACTACCGCGACCGAAAAGATGACAAAGCCGACGGCATCCGCAGCATGATAACTTATTTTAACGAGCGGGGCATTGATATTCTTTTCTTCACTTCGCTTGGCCTGTTTGTTGTTATTACGTTCTTTCTGAAGCATACCGGGCTTGCCAGGCTCAATATTTCCTTGCTTATTTTACCCGCCATTATTCTTGCTGTCTTGTACAGGCATGCAAAGAAAAATTTTTCTGACTACCTCTATTATTTTGTACTCGATGGCCTGACCATGCTCTCTGCCTTGCTTTTATGGGTGGTGAACAGGTTTTAACTATTTTTGAACCTTATAAATAATTACCATGGCAAAAAGGAAGAGTGTTAATAAACCAAAATCCATCCTCACCGATACTTCACTTGCATTTTTTAAAAATTATATAAACAATGCTTCGCCGGTTGGTTTTGAAACCAGCGGGCAAAAAATATGGCTCGAATACCTGAAGCCCTGGGTGGACACACATTTTACTGACCCATATGGGTCTGCAGCGGGTATTGTGAATCCGGATGCAAAATTCAAAGTGGTGATTGAAGCGCATGCCGACGAAATAAGCTGGTTTGTAAACTACATCAATCCCGAAGGACTGCTTTACCTGAAACGCAATGGCGGTGTGGATGCACAGATTGCCCCGGCGCAGCGAGTCATCATTCACGGGAAAAAAGGACCGGTGAAAGCCGTGTTTGGCTGGCCGGCCATTCACACCCGGCTGAACAACCCTGACCAGAAAGAGCCACAGCCAAAAGTGGACAATGTCTTTCTTGATTGCGGCGCCAGGAACAAAAAAGAAGTAGAGGCGCTGGGAATACACATCGGCGCCGTAGTCACTTACCAGGAAGGATTTGATGAACTGGCCAACGGAAATTACGTGGGCCGTGCTTTTGACAACCGTGTGGGCGGATTCATGATTGCTGAAACAGCAAGGCTATTAAAACAAAACAACAAAAAGCTGCCCTACAGCCTGTACGTGGTGAATGCGGTGCAGGAAGAAATCGGGCTGCGTGGCGCCGAAATGATTGCACGAAGAATAAAACCCGATGTGGCCATCATCACCGATGTGACGCATGATACCAGCACACCCATGATAAGCAAAATAATTGAAGGTGAAATTGCCTGCGGCAAAGGACCATCGCTGGCTTATGCGCCGGCCATTCACAACAAACTGCTGGGCCTGGTGGAAGAAGTGGCAAAGAAAAAAAGAATACCTGTGCAATGGCGAACGCTCAGCCGCACTACCGGCACCGATACGGATTCTTTTGCATACGCAAACGACGGATGCCCTTCGGTGCTGATATCTATTCCACTGCGCTACATGCACACCACTGTGGAAATGCTGCACCGCGACGATATCGAAAATACCATCAAGCTGATGTATGAGACCCTGCTGACGCTGACGCCCAAAACGAACCTGCAATATCTCTGACATGCTGCAGCACCTGCTTTATATTGATCCCGGCAGCGGCAGTTATCTGGTGCAGGCAATCATTGCAGGCATACTGGGTGTTATTTTTTATTTTAAAAATATCCGCCTGCGCATCAAATCATTTTTCAGCCGCAACAGGAAAGAAAACAGCAACAACAGCCAATGACCCGACATCCTGCATCGTTCAGAGATCCTTCAGGCTTTGTTTACCATTCAACCGGCAGGCTGTACCGGCAGGTAAATAAAGTGTATGCCGGAGATTACACACGGTTAATGCAATCCGGTTTATACCATATGCTTTGCGAACAGAATCTGCTGCTGCAGCATAAAGAAATCAATGAAAACATACTGAATGATCCCGACTGGCACATCACGCTGTTGCCGGAACAAATTCCCTTCACCAGTTATCCGTCAGAATGGTGTTTCGAGCAACTGAAAGATGCAGCCCTGCTCACCCTACGGGTGGCTAAAATTGCTATAGGCAAGGGCATGATGCTGAAAGACGCCACACCTTTTAATATTCAATTTGTACATGGCAAGCCTGTATTTATTGATACATTGTCGTTTGAAACATACAACCCGTCCATGCCCTGGGTGGCCTACCGGCAGTTTTGCGAATCCTTTCTTTTCCCTTTAATGATTGCGCATTATCATAAAACGGGAATTGTCCCGCTGATGCTGGGTTTTGCCGAAGGAATACCCGTGCACACAGCAGCCAAACTGTTGCCATATAAAAGCAGGTTCAATGCCGCAGCCTGGCTGCATGTTTACCTGCAAAACAAACTCAGCAATAAACACCCGGCTGCTGCATCACCCGTTTCATTTTCTGAAAAAAAAATGATGAACCTGCTGAATCATCTTGAAAGCACGGTTGAAAGACTGAGCAACTTTTCGAAATCACCGTGGCGGGATTATTATGCTGAATCAGTGCCGGGAACTGATTACCTGCAGGCGAAAGAAAAAATTATTTCTGCGTATCTGCAAAAAATCAATGGGAAACACCTGCTTGACCTTGGCGCCAACGACGGGCATTTTTCCATTTTAGCCGCTCAATCGGGGTTTGATGTTATTGCCATTGACAGCGATGAGCAGTGCATCAATAGTTTTTACAAAAAAATAAAAGCAGAAAACATTACCGGCGTACTGCCGCTCTGTATAAATATAATCAGCCCGACGCCGGCCACGGGTTTTGGCAACATGGAAAGAAGTTCGTTTGAAGAAAGAATAAAACCGGATGCCGTTATGGCGCTGGCGCTGCTGCATCATCTTTGTATCGGGAAAAATATTCCGCTGGAAATGCTGGCAAGCTATTTTGCCCGGCTGGCTCCGCAACTCATTATTGAGTTTGTGCCAAAAGAGGATGAGAAAACACAACTGCTGCTGCAAAACAAAAAGGATATTTTCCCCGCTTACAACATGGGCCGTTTTGAGGAAATTTTCAGCGAAAAGTTTGTGATTGAGAATAAAGAAGCGGTCGGCGGCACGCGGCGGTCAATTTACTTTCTGAAGCGCAGATAAAATCACAAAGTCGTTTTTATGAAAAAAGCCATGGAGCGTTTCCCGTTTTTCCTGCTGCTGCTGCCCGCCTTCGTGGTTATTCATTTTGAAAAAGAGTTTCACCGTTTTGTTCGTTACGAATTCATTTACGACCGCATTATAATTTTATTTATCCTGCCGTTGCTTTTCTTCCTGTTGTTTTATTTTTTTTACCGGTCGGCACGCAAGGCATCTCTTATGGCATTTGCCTTATTGATGGTTTTCTGTTTTACCGGCGATGTGAAAAATAAGCTGGCCGGCAGTTTTCCCGGCCAGGCCTGGTCGCGGTATGTTTTTCTGCTGCCGGTTTTGCTTATGCTGCTGGCGGCCATATTTTTTTTCATCAAAAAAAGCAAATCACAATTTTCAGGAGCGTACTTGTTTATCAACCTGGCATTGCTTCTTTTTTTAATGGCTGATGCCGCCGGCATCATGCTAAAATTCCGCTCACCAAAATACCGCCCGGCAACCGAACAGGCGATTACAGCCACAGCTTGCGACACGTGCCGCCGGCCCGACATTTATTACATAGTTGCCGATGCCTACACTTCATCCAATGTGCTGAAAAAGGATTTTAATTATGCAAACACATTGATGGAAGATGACCTGCGCAGCAAGGGATTTATCATCATACCCCAAAGCAGGAGCAATTATAATTACACGGCTTTTTCTACCGGCAGCACACTGAACCTGGATTACCTCAGAGGGGTGGATACACTGCACAAAACAACTGACCGGACTTACCTGCAGGCGCTGGGGCTTGTTTACAAAAATCACCTGGTTGAATTTTTGCAAAAAGAAAAATATCTCATCCGCAATCATTCCATTTTTGATTTTCAAGATGCGCCCACTACTGTCACCGGCATTGATTTCTGGAATATCCGCGGCTTGTTTGACCAATACAATCTTGCTTTTAAACTTGTCCGTGATGCCGGGCATCAGTTGCCGGAAAAGCTGCGGGCAATTTTCAGGGTAGCTGATTTCGACATCAACAAACCGCCGGCGAGAAAGCGGATGGCATCAGAAGTGACAGCGCATTTAATGAAATCAGTTAAAATGAAAGCCGACCAGCCTAAATTTGTTTATGCGCATTTTATAGAACCGCATCCGCCTTTTTACCTAGACTCTCTTGGTAATATTTTCAAATCAGCAGTATCGCTGCAGCAAGGTTATGTTCACAGCATTGCTTTCACAAACAAACTGATTAAACAGGCAACAGACAGCATACTTTTTTATACAAGCAGGCCCTGCATCATCTTCATCCAGGGCGATCATGGAGCAGCTTATGAAAATGAACCGGGGCGTGACAGGTACTTCAGCAACCTGCATGCAGTTTATTTTTCCAACAGGGAGTATGGCCTTTTTACAGACAGTACGCACAATGTAAACAGCTTCCGCATTGCGCTGAATGTTTTTTTTAAAAAAAATTACCCGCTGCTGGAATACAAATCCTTTTACCTGAAATGAATGCCGGGGAGTGAAAAATTACCGGTCAGGCACTGCTACCGGCATCCGGGCACAGTCGAAAACAATATTATAGGCCTGGTCCCTGAGGTAAAGAATTTTTTCATCTATGCCGAAATAGCTCACCCGTTCCTGGATAAGTTTGATAAACCACTGTTCAATTTCACCCGGGCAGGCAGTGAACGAAGTATCGAGAATAGTGAACTTAATGGTGGGACCCTTGATGATGTATTTCCCGGAAAGCTTATTGCAGCCAACAAAAGCGGTGAAGAGGGTGTCTTCGTTGAATTCGATATAACTTTCCTGTAATGAATCGGGAACGGCTCTTGCCTGCCGGCGCATCACCCTGATGTTCCATTTGCCCTTGAATTTATCGCTGAAGTCGGTCATTATGAAACCGATCTCCGTTTCATAATAAACTACGGAATCGCTCCGCAGGCTGTCGCCATACACTTCCAGTATTTTCGGTTCGGATTTCAGTTGTTTAACCCTTTTGTTTTTTCCCTTCTGGCCGTAAGCATCTGCCTGAAAAATAAAAAGCGGAATCGCCAGTATTACAAGCAGCAGTTTCATAATTACTATTCAGAAGAAAAGCCGGTGCGCTGCACGGCAAAAGGTAAAATTATTCATTTCGTAAACATCACCAGCCGATTCTTTCACCGAATTTTCCCAGGCCGAAATATTCATTCAGCTTCAGGTTCAGGCCAAGCTGATTGTAAGCCGTGTTGTTCTGGTAATAGGTTCTTGCATACCGCACCTGAATTTTTTTTACCAGCAGCCCCGCTCCCACTGAAAATCCATTCAGGCCATTGGTGGTATTGCTGATGTTCAGTTCCTGCCGGCGCAGGTGATTGTAGGCAAGTGTAATTTCAATCTGCGGTGCGGGAAATACCTGTGCTGCAAAAACAAAGTGCCGGAAAATTTTGTCGAAAGTAAAGTCACCTGATTTGTTTTGGTTAAGACCATTTTCGTTATTAAACACAGTGTCGTTGTAGCGGATATCAAACTGGTGAAGATGCTGTGCCGTGAAAGAAAATGAGATGGGCGCCTCTTTCAGTTTTTTGGTAATGCCGGCTTGCAGGTCGAAAGGCAGTTCCTCCGCTTCGGTGCCGGCGTACTGCTTCAGCTGAAATCCCATGTTTTTTGCAACCACTGAAGCGGTGAAAAGATTTGATGAATCGGTATAAAGAATCCCGGCATCCAAAGCCAGGCCATTGGAGCGGTATATACCATAGCTGGAAGAAATGAATTTTATTGAAGCGCCGTAATTCCATCTTTGTAAATAACTGCGTGATGCAGACAGTTGCATTACCCAGTCAGTGGGCCTCAATAAACCAAGAACATTACCCGAAGGGTCAGTTTCGGAAATTTTTCCATAGTCAAAATAAGTAAGTCCCCAACCGAAATTTGTTTTCAGTTTCTGGTGCCGGTAAGCAAACGACACATGATAAGCATTGATGCCAGCATAAAAGTTGTTGAATACTGTATGCAACTGTGTATGCATTTCTTTTTTCAGCAGCGCCGGGTTGTTCATGGCAAGACCAATATCGCTTGAGGCCGCAGATACATGCACACCCCCCAGCGCTGTAAGCTGCGGAGTGGGCGGCAGTTTCAGAAAATTAAATACAGAACTGCCGCCAATGGTTTGTGCATAACCAGTTGAGAAAACAAGCACGATTGGTATGATGAAAAGTTTTTGCAGGAAAGCTAAATTGAGAAATCTTCTTCATAGCCGGAAACCCTTCTAAATAAATTTCCCCCGATTCTTTCGGGGGAAACTCTTTTTAACCCCACCTGCCTCACATAGCAGGTTTTCAACAACCAACCTGGAGAAATTTATACTCTCAACAAATAATTGCGGAAATGCGCCGCCGGGTTGCCTCAGCCAATTAAATTATTTTATCAGGCCAGCGCCAGGTCAAGCACCTGGTTCATTTTTTTCACGTAGCGGAACTTCAGGCCTTTGATAAACTGGGGATCAATTTCTTCCACATCTTTTTCATTCTGCCAGCAAAGAATCAGTTCATTGATGCCCGCTCTTTTTGCCGCCAGCACTTTTTCTTTAATACCGCCTACAGGCAGCACCTCGCCGCGGAGCGTAATTTCACCGGTCATGGCAAGATAGGGTTTTACTTTTTTGGCGGTAAAAGCCGATGCCAGCGATGTCATCATGGTAATGCCGGCGCTGGGGCCGTCTTTAGGCACGGCACCTTCCGGCACGTGGATGTGAATATTTGTTTTCTCGAAATCTTTAGGATTGATACCGTATTTTTTGGCATTGGCCTGCAGGTAGCTCAGCGCCGTGCTGGCGCTTTCTTTCATCACATTGCCCAGGTTGCCGGTAATCTTCAGCTCACCCTTACCATCGCTCAGGCTGGTTTCAATGAAAAGAATATCGCCGCCCACATAGGTCCAGGCAAGTCCGATGGCTACACCCGGCATATTTACGGCTTTATAAATATCATTGCTGTACCTGGGTTTGCCCAGAATTCGTTCCACATCTTGTCCGTTAATGTTGGCCCTTACCTTTTCATTCATTGCAAGCTCCTTTGCCTGGTTTCGCATAATGGATGCAAGTTGACGGTCCAGCTCCCGCACACCGCTTTCCCTTGTATATTCCTGGATTATTTTTTCAATCACTTTATCGTTGATGGTAAAATCAGAATTCTTCAACCCATGTGCTTCCTTTTGTTTCGGAATCAAGTGGCGTCTGGCAATCTCCAGTTTTTCTTCCACCGCATAACCGCCCAGCTCGATAATCTCGAGCCTGTCACGCAATGCTGGCTGAATGCTCTGAACCGTATTGGCCGTGGCAATAAACAACACTTTGCTCAGGTCGTACTCCAGCTCAAGATAGTTATCGTAAAACGTGTTGTTCTGTTCGGGGTCCAGCACTTCAAGCAGGGCCGAAGAGGGGTCGCCGCGGAAATCGCTGCCCACTTTATCAATTTCATCCAGTATCATCACCGGGTTGCTGGAATGTACTTTGCGTATGGACTGAAGAATGCGGCCCGGCATGGCGCCGATATAAGTTTTTCGGTGGCCGCGGATTTCACTTTCATCATGCAGGCCGCCAAGGCTTTGCCGTACATATTTGCGGCCGATGGCATTGGCAATACTCTTGCCCAAAGAAGTTTTACCGATGCCCGGCGGACCTACAAAGCAAAGAATCGGGCTTTTCATATCGCCTTTCAGTTTCAGCACGGCGAGATATTCAAGAATCCGCTCTTTTATTTTATCCATGCCGTAGTGATCCTGGTCGAGAATCTTTTTTGCTTTTTTCAAATCATATTTATCCTCGGTGTATTCCTCCCAGGGCAGGTCGAGCATCAGGTCCAGGTGATTGTACACAACGGAATAGTCAGGCGTGGTGGGATGCATCCGCTCCAGCTTTTCAATACCTTTCTGAAAAAGTTCTTTGGCGGCCTGGGTCCATTTTTTGGCATCGGCCTTTTTCTGCATTTCTTTCAGCTCTCTTTCATTGGTATCGCCGCCCAGTTCTTCTTTTATGCTTTTAAGTTGTTGCTGCAGAAAATAATCCCGTTGCTGTTTTTCCAGTTCTGTTTTTGTTTTGGTGGTTACTTTATTTTTCAGTTCGGCAAACTGAAGTTCTCTTTGCAGCAACGTCATCAGCTTATCGGCTCTTTCGCGGATGTTGCTCGTTTCAAGCAACTGCTGTTTTTCTTTCAGGTCGGCGCTCAGGTTGCTGGAAATAAAATGTATAAGAAAAGAAGGATTTTCAATATTGCGCAAAATGATGGATGCTTCAGCCGGGATGGATGGCGAAAGCTGGATGATTTCTGATGCGATGTCTTTTATATTAGACACATAAGCGGCAAAATTTTCGTCTTTTGGCGCTTCATCATCTTTAATGATTTCAATATTGGCTTTAAAATACGGATGGTCTGAAACTATCCGGTTTATCTTAAACCTGTTTCTGCCCTGGATGATTACGGTGGTGCCTCCATCGGGCATTTTTATCAGCTTCACAATGCGGGCCACGGTGCCGGTGACCTCAATATCAAGAATGCCGGGATCTTCTACCGAGCTGTCTTTTTGTGCCACCACACCTATCAATTTGTCAGCCTTATAGGCATCATTCACTGCCTTTATGCTTTTATCGCGGCCCACCGTTATAGGCAGTACAACGCCTGGAAAAAGTACCGTATTACGCAATGGAATAATCCGCAGTTCGGCCGGAATATCAGAACCATCGCCGGATTCGCTTTCACTTTCATTCAGGGGAATTATGGGAAGAAAATCCATCTCATCTTCCGCCCGCAAATAATTTTTCAAATCTTTCATTGGTAAATTCTCCGTTTGACAACCTGACACTACCTGGGCCAAGGGGATAAAAATACATTAGGATTGTATAGCTGTCAAGTTTCATGCCCGACGTTTCAGTAAATATTTATAAGGAAGTAAAAAGCAAGCGGTAAGACAAAAAAATCCCCCCGGATCAGCCAGGGGGATATTTCCATAGATATTTGAATTCAGAGCGACAATCCTACAGAAAGCTGTATGGCCTGGCTTTTCCATTTATCCTTATCATCTATATCGTTGATGTTGTTAAGGCCGATTACGTACCGGCCGGTAAGATAAATTTTAGCTACCCTTAGTTGTGCACCTCCAATCATGGCGAAATCCCCTTTTTTAAAAGCATCGGCCCCGTTTTGCAAAAAGTTCTTGTCCTGGTCCATCAGGATGCTGAACGCCGGGCCCGCCTGCAGGTACACCGGGCCGATGAGTTTATAATTAAGCAGGATGGGGATGGAAAGATAATTCAGCTTCACTTTGCTTTGTGAAGAATTGATGATGTTCTCGTAAATAGATTTGTAGCTGCTGTCGAGTGTTGTCGCATACTGGTTAAATAAAACTTCAGGCTGCAGGGAAAGTTTTTTGTCATGAGTGAGGACAATTTCGGCAAACCCACCAAGGTGGTAGCCATACCTGAACTGATCTTTGAAAGAAACACCGTCAACCTTTACCACGTTGGAGCCGGCTTTGGCGCCGATCCTGAATTGGGCTGATGCGCCCTGCATCAGCAGCAGGCACAGCAGCAGGATAGCAAGTTTTGTTTTCATGTGCATTTTTTTTGTTTTAAATAATTGAATTGATCCTGTTGGTCTGTGACCAACATAAAAAATGGTCATAGCGTCAATCATGTATGAAGACTATTCCGCCGGTAAATTTCAACTATAATGCCATGGACAGCCGGCAGCTGTTAAATTGTATTAACTACCCATGATTAACTGATCGGGTAAAAAATTAGTACAGCCGGTATGATAACAAATTGCAAAAATATCAGAAGATAAAACCAAGATTGAAGGAAAAAAGAGTGCTGAAATTGTTTTTTTCTGTGGGGAAATAATAATCGAGAACCAACTGGGGTTGAATGAAAAACTTGCCGATGGAATATTCGCCTCTCAGGAACATAGTGAGGGAAAGCGGCTGGAAATAAAGCTGGTCATCGAGATAAATATTTTCAGAATTATACAGCACATTGGCGCCCGTACGGATTACGGTTGCATAAGTATTGGCCGATTGGTTGAACCCAAACTTTTGTGTGCCACTGATAAATGAAAGCTGCGGAGTCAGGCGGAAATGGTCTCTGTACGAAAAGGCACCCAGCCAGTAGAAATCGTGCCGCAACGAAGTGATGACTGAAAAGTCGCTGATGGATTCAGTTGAATTTATTCTGACAACGCCATCCCTTCTTAACCGCAAATCGAGAAGCTGTGCTTCTCTTTCCATATAATCGGTACGGCTGCCCCAGCCATAGCTTACAGCCACGGTAGGCCTTACCCACCACTTGCGGTAAGTAAAATAAGCATACAGTTCATTTTGTAAGGGGGTAGTATAAAATGATAGGGAGTCTTTGGTAAAAAATCTTGTATAGGTAAGGCCGGTAGCCAGGTCTTTATTTTCAAGATAATCGTAGCCGGGTGTAATGGAAAACTGGTAAAAGTTCAGCTTGTCTTCTTCATTCACTATGCTGCCTGTGGCCGTCATACTCAGTCCGCTTTTGTGAAAATAACCAACCATGGGTGTGTACGTAAACCGTTCAGTAGTTTCAAGAAATACACTTGTCTTGCTGGTAAAATTGAAATAGCCCTTACCGAGAGCCATACTGCCCATAAAATAACTGTGGGGGGAAGAAATGGAATCAAGAAAAGTTTCCATATCCCGCAGCAGTAAATCATAATCAATAGTAGAATCAAGGGCTACTTCATTCTTCATTTCCTTGCGTGTGGTATCAATAACGGAAGATTGAGAATACAGGAGCATTCCCGAAAAAAGTAAGGCAAGTATGGTGACTACTTTTTTCAATATCCGGCAGTTGTGTCCCGGCTTCGGGGGTATTAGGCCAAAAAAATTCAAATTCTGTGACTTATAAATACTTAGATGGTTTAAGCTTTCATTAAAAACAGACCTAAAAACGCCGTAAAGGGCTGCTTTATTTAACCTGGCACTGAATTTTTGCCTTAAACAAATTCAATTACTGAAATTTCAGGCAGTATACCCACCCTGCCGGGATAACCAATAAATCCAAAACCCCTGTTTACATACAATTGCTGGACGCCTTCTTTATAATGCCCTGCCCATTGTTTGTACACATATTGCACCGGGCTCCATTTGAAACCCGGAATTTCCACTCCGAACTGCATGCCATGGGTATGCCCGGAAAGCATCAGGTCAATGTCAGTATAAAATTTTCGCACTTCGGCGTCCCAATGCGAGGGATCGTGGCTCATCAGTATTTTGAAATGCGAAGGGTCCACCCCCCTATACGCCCGGGTCATATTTCCATAACTTTTAAACCTTGCCTTGCCACTAATATTTTGAACACCGATTAATGCTATAGCCTCCCCGTTTTTTTCCAGTACTGCATTTTCATCCAGCAAAAGACGCCAGCCCATCTCCGCATGAATTTGTTTCAATCTTTTCAGGTTGGCCTTTTTTTCCTCTTCCGAGTTCCAGCTGGTATAGTCGCCATAGTCGTGGTTGCCAAGAATGGAAAATACTCCCATCGGCGCTTTTATTTTACTAAAAACATCCATGTAGTCATCCATTTCGTCGGCTCTGTTGTTCACCAGGTCGCCGGTAAACAGTACCAGGTCGGGATTTTCGTTCATCACTATTTCCACACCGCGTCGTACCGCATCTTTATCTGTAAAACTACCAGAATGAATATCGGAGATATGAACAATTTTTACACCTTTAAATGAAGCCGGAAGTTTTTCAAATACCAACCGGATACGCCGGAGCTGGTACCTGTATTTATTGCCAAAACCATACAGCAGCGAGCCGAATAAACCGCCGCCCATCAGTATGCCTGTCCAGCTCAGGAAAAGCGAACGGGAAATTTTTTCACCCGCCTGCAGCGCTTCACCTTCGGTATTTGAGAAAAATATTTTGCCGGCCACCCACTGTATGCCCCGGCGCACATCATCCACCAGGAAAATGGTAGAAGCTATCAGTTTTGCAAAAAACAAACCCGCTATGCATGCAAATAGTGTGTTGCGAAAAAGCTTGTTCTGCTGTTCAAAATGCAAATAAGGCAAAATAAGCAGCACGACAATAGCAGAAACAGAAACAGTCCAGTAACTGATAAAAATAAAAAGACGGGCTTTGCCATTTATATTTTGAGTAATGGTCTTCAGGGCCTGGAAAAAGTACAGGTCGAGCAAAACCATGAACCCGATAAACACCCACCAGAAAACAGTATTCCGCATTGGACAAAATTAATGCAATTCATCCTGAAGCCTGTTAATCGTAAATCATTCATTGATGATGAAAACTTATTTTTGTGGCAAAGAGCAGCAGCAGATACCGGCATAATGATTTTTTTTACTCGGAGCAAGCACTTTGAATAATTTATTACAAGTCATCTCAAATGTATTTTCAGACCACAGATTGCACAGGTTAAGCAAACAGATTGCACCGCTTTTTTTTCTAAAATCTGAGAAATCTGTGAAATAAAATCTGTGTAATCAGTGGTTAATTGGGGTCAAAGTGACTTTTGAGATAGCTTATAGTTATAGTTGTATCGCAACCAGCAACAAAACTCAACAAGCAATATGAAATTTACTTACTACGGCCACTCCTGCTTCCAGGTAGAAACAGCCGGCCAGAAACTTTTATTTGACCCCTTTATCACTTACAACGAGCTGGCCCGCCATATTGATTTTAATAAAATCACCACCGACTTTATTCTCGTGTCGCATGGCCACAGCGATCATATTGCCGATTGTATAACCATGGCCCAGACAACCGGAGCCAAAGTAATATGCAGCTGGGAAATACATGAATGGCTCAACCGGAATGGCATAAAAAACACACACCCGATGAATACCGGTGGTAAATGGAACTTTGGGGCTTTTACGGCAAAATGCACGGCGGCCCAGCACTCCAGCGGCCTGCCTGATGGCAGCTATGGCGGCAACCCGATGGGGTTTATTGTGATGAGCCGTGAAGGCAATTTTTATTACAGCGGCGATACCGCACTTACTGCCGACATGGCCCTTATCCCGAAATGGGCAAAACTTAATTTTGCCGTTTTACCGATCGGCGACAATTTTACCATGGGCGCTATCGATGCAGCCGAATGTGCGGCTATGATTGATTGTAAAACCATCATTGGTGTACACTACGATACTTTTGGATTTATAAAAATTGATCATGAAAAAGCAAAGACGGCGTTTGCAGACAAAGGGTTTGAATTATTACTTATTAAAATCGGAGATACAATAACTCTTTAACTCTATAAAAACATACTTCTGTACATGCAGAAGGATGGGAGGGGCAATATGGGTAGAATCATTGGAGTAGCCAATCAAAAAGGAGGCGTGGGAAAAACCACCACCGCCATTAACCTGGCAGCCAGCCTGGCCGTTCTTGAATTTAAAACCCTGCTGGTTGATGCCGACCCGCAGGCCAACAGCACAACCGGCGTGGGTTTCGACCTGCATAACATCACCCACAGCCTGTACGACTGCATGGTGAGTGAATCCGCCGCAAAAGATGTGCTGCTGAAAACTGATATTCCCAACCTCGACCTCATTCCCTCGCATATTGACCTGGTAGGCGCCGAAATTGAAATGATAAATTATCCCAACCGGGAACTGGTGCTTAAGAATATTCTTGACCCTATCAAAAATGATTATGAATTCATCATCATTGACTGCTCGCCATCGCTGGGGCTAATTACCGTAAATGCTCTTTCGGCATCTGATGCTGTCATTGTGCCTGTGCAGTGTGAATTTTTTGCCCTCGAAGGATTGGGTAAACTGCTTAACACGATAAAAATTGTTCAAACCCGCCTGAACATTAACCTGGAAATAGAAGGAATACTGATGACCATGTACGATGGACGCCTGCGGCTCTGCAACCAGGTGGTAAGTGAGGTAAGAAGGCATTTTGACTCCATGGTGTTCAATACAATTATTCACCGTAATTCAAAACTCAGTGAAGCCCCCAGCGTGGGAAAACCGGTAGTGCTTTACGATGCCCACAGCAAAGGCTCAATGAATTACCTGAACCTGGCGAAAGAAATTTTACAGAAAAATGATTTGACAAAGATCCGGCAGGAAGAAAGGATACTCGAGCTGTGAATTGTAGATTTGCATCCCGATATTCATCAGGATTGGATTGCGGATTTCATTGCCAAAATCCAAAAATCTGAAATCAGAAATCTAAAATCAAATGACTGCCCCCAAACAAAATCTGAATAAAGAGGCGCTTGGTAAAGGAATCCGCTCCCTGCTGCAAAGCATTGATGCCGACCTGAAAACCGGCGCCGGCACACTAAAGCCATCCGTAGTAGAGTCGGCCACCGGCATCATGCGCATTCCGCTCGATACTATTGATGTCAATCCCAAACAGCCGCGCCGCTATTTTGATGAAGAAGCGCTGAATGAACTGGCCAGTTCCATCAAAATGCATGACATTGTTCAGCCTATCACGGTTTCCCGAATGCCTTCAGGCCGCTATCGCTTGGTTACCGGTGAGCGGCGGCTTCGTGCAGCCAAAATTGCAGGACTCAAAGATATTCCCGCTTACGTTCGCCATACCGATGACCAGCAGTTGCTTGAATTGGCCCTGCTTGAAAACCTGCAACGTGAAGACCTCAATGCCATGGAAATTGCCCTTGGCTACAAACGTATGATGGAAGAACTCAGTTTTACACAAGAGCAGGTGGCCGAACGCATGGGCAAAGACCGGAGCACCATAGCCAATTTCATCAGGCTGCTGAGGCTGCCGCCTGATATACAGGTGGCGGTGCGCATCGGCGAAATCAGCATGGGCCATGCCCGGGCACTTATCAATGTGGATTCCATCGACAAGCAGCTCTTCATTTTTGAAGAAATAAAAGAAAAGGGACTTTCCGTTCGGCAAACTGAGGCGCTTGTTCGTAAACTTTACCGCGAAGCAGGCGGCGTTAAAAAACACACAAAAACTTCCCTGCCACCCGGTTTTCAGCGAATTGAAGATAAATTAGCATCGCATTTCAGCACCCGTGTAAAACTGAAACACAGCAGCAAGAACAACAGCGGCAACATTACTTTCGAATATTATTCACTTGAAGAGTTCAATAAATTGATCGGTCAGCTGAATGTGTCGATTGATTAGAAACCAAACCCCTTTCCCTGAAAGAGAAAAACAGGTTGAAGCAAACTTCATTGAAAAAATCTGTCATTAAAATTAAAGGCTTTGATTATGTACCTGGCTGTAGTGCTGCTAAAGCTCCGGTTGTGTCAGCCGATAGCTGTCGGCTCACTGGTACGGCATCAAGCCAGTTCAGCAAAAATGAATCCCTGAATGAAATGTGTTTCCATTATTATATTGTCACTTGTTCTCCTTACCGGCAATTTGTTTTCTCAAGACCAGCCTGCTGAAAAAATTGCACTGGTCAAAGACACGGTTTCAAAAAAGCAAGGCCCTGATAGTGCTGCAAAAAAGAAACCCCATAATCCCAAAACTGCCGCCATCCGCTCAGCCATACTGCCAGGCTGGGGACAGATTTACAATAAAAAATACTGGAAACTGCCTATTGTGTATGGAGCATTGGGCACCACGGCTGGAGTTTTCTTTTACAATCTCAACAATTATAAAGACCTCAGGCAGGCATATACCGGCAAATACAATCTCAGGGTTTATGGCGACTCCACTGAATACAAAAAAATAAAACCCGAACTGCTTCCCCTTTCTGAAGAATCGCTGCGTTTCAACCGCGACCAGTTCAGAAGAGATGTGGATTACTCCGTGCTTTTCTTTTTACTTTTCTGGGGGCTGAATATAATAGACGCCTCGGTGGATGCCCATCTGAAAAGCTTTGACGTAAGCCCCGACCTTTCACTGAAAATAAAACCCGGCCGCAGCCCGATGGCCGGCACCAGTGGAATCAGTCTTGTACTTCAAATCGGAAAGTAAATTTCCCGGCGTCACATCTTATCATTTACCTTTGACTCTTTCTTATCATGCAATCAATTTGCAGCAATCAATACGCAACCCGGAAACTTTCTGCGCTATGAACATTGCATTAATCGGCTACGGTAAAATGGGCAAAGCCATTGAAGAAATTGCCCGGCAGCGGGGTCACAGCATTGTTTTAAAAATAGATATAGACAACCAGCAGCAGTTTATGAAAGAAAATCTTGCTGCCGCCGATGTAGCTATTGAATTCACCGGGCCGCACAGCGCTTTTGAAAATGCAAAAAAGCTGATGCAGTTTGGCGCCGCCACCGTTTGCGGCTCCACAGGCTGGGTGGAAAACCTGCCGGCCGTTCATGAACTTTGCAAAAAAAACAACGGCGCTTTTTTATATGCCAGCAATTTCAGCGTGGGTGTAAATATTTTTTTTGAAGTAAATAAAAAACTGGCTGCACTGATGAACCCGCATGGCGATTATGAAATACAGCTCACCGAAATTCATCACACACAAAAAAAAGATGCGCCCAGCGGTACAGCAATCACCCTGGCCGAACAGGTACTTCACCATGTCAGCCGCAAAAAGAAATGGGTGAACCACATCAGCGATAACCCGGAAGAACTGGAAATTTTAAGTGAACGCATTGACCCTGCCCCGGGCACACATAAAGTAAAATACTCCTCCGCCATTGATGATATTGAAATCATTCACACAGCCCATACCCGCAAGGGTTTTGCACTTGGCGCCGTGATGGCCGCCGAATTCCTGGCCGGTAAAAAAGGTATTTTTTCGATGAAAGATGTGCTTGGGCTATAATTCAGAATGCTTTTATCAAGAATTAAAAGATAATTTTTGGTGTATTTGTTAATCTGTTCCGCTAATCACCGGGAATATCTAATTTCAATACCCTAACCTGAATCAATTGACTGTTTTAACCAGCCATTACCGCTTGCGGGCATTATTTACCATACCGGTTTTTTTATTCTTTTCGCTACCCGGCACTGCGCAGGACATCACCGGCGTGTGGACAGGCTACCTGAAAACACCCGAAAGCAAACTGGAATACGAACTGGCCATCAGTAATACAAAGGGCAAGCTCACCGGTTATGCCCTTACCATTTATACGGTTGACGGATTTGAAAACAGCGGTGTTAAAATCACCCGGTTTTCACAAAAGAAAATTGAGCTGGAGTTTGAAGACGGCCAACTGATTTATGAAAACTACCGCACTACACCCCGCCGCGTAAAACTAATGGCCACTGTCATCCTGCAGGGAAAGGATTCGCTGATGACGCTCAGCGGCGTTTTTAAAACCCGTTCACTCGATTTCCGCGACACCCGCATTTATGAGGGAGAAATATTCCTGCAAAAAAACAACAGGCCACTTACCACAAAAATCATTGCCAAACTGAAGCTGCTGAACCTGCTACACACCCTCTCCTTTCTCAATCCCCCGGAACCAAAGAAAGATATTGCCACAGCAAAACAAAAAGACAGTGCCGTCACGGTTTCCGTTACAAAACCGGTTATTGTACAACCAAGCCCGGAAATAAAAAATACAGAAACAAGAAAAACCGACATCATCAACACCGTATTCTTTTCTTCCGACAGTCTTTTGCTCAGCCTTGTTGACAACGGCACTATTGATGGCGACACAGTGAGCATAGTTGCCAACGGGAAAACCATTGTAGACAGAGCAGTGCTTACATCAGAGGCCTACAGGTTTGTATTACCGGTTGACTCCGCACCAGGCGATTCACTTTTAGTCATAATGTATGCTGAAAATCTTGGCGCCATCCCGCCCAATACAGGGTTGCTCATAATTCAGGATGGCGACCAGCGGCACGAAATCCGCTTTGAGGGCGACCTTCAGAAAAGCTCAGCTGTGATGCTGAAAAGAAAAAGATAAATATAAGAAAACAGTTTTTCCGAAGCTTTATTTAATAAAGCCTTTTAAATT
>CAYUJD010000068.1:0-20625 GCA_964444975.1 uncultured Chitinophaga sp.
TAAATTAATTCATCAAATAAGCTTCAAAACTCCCCCGCTCCCGGCTGCCTTAACTTCCAACCCGTCTTCGCTTTTTCTTCATCCACTATCTGCTTTACACCGGCCAGTAATTTTTTGGCATCGTAAACAATGCCGTCTTTGATGGTATATTTCACTCCACCCACACGTGCCGCCTTGTTTTGTTCATTTAGTTTAATGGCGCCGGTACCATACAGCACCTGCAGGTTTTCCAGCGGGTTTACTTCTACAATCACCATATCGGCCAGCTTGCCCACTTCAATAGTGCCCAAATCTTTTTCGGCACCTAAGGCCTGCGCTCCATACAAAGTAGCCGAACGTATTACTTCCAGCGGGTGAAAACCGGCTTCCCGCAGCAATTCAAGTTCTCTTATATATCCAAAGCCATAGGTTTGATAAATAAACCCGTTATCGCTTCCGGTAGTCACCCGGCCACCGCGGTTTTTATATTCATTTACAAATGTCATCCACAGCCGGTAGTTTTCTTTCCAGGCAACTTCCTGCTCCGTGCCCCAGTTGAACCAGTATGAGCCGTGCGAATTGCGGTTGGGTTCATAAAATTTCCAAAGCGATGGCAGTGTGTAATCTTCATGCCACTCCAGTCTTCTTGCACGGTGCAGGTCGCGGCTGGCTTCGTAAATATTAAAAGTGGGATCAAGTGTAAAGTCGAGGTTCAGCAGTTCGTTCATCACGGCATTCCATTTTTCAGAAAAAGGCGGCGATGCCTGCTTCCACAGCTTGCCAGCTTCTTCAAAACGGTGCTGCTCATTGCTGTAATTATAATTAAGCGGGTAGTTCTGCACGGTTTGGTTTTCAAACAAGGCTTCAGGCAGTCCGTACCAGTGCTCCATGCTGGTGAGGCCGGCCCGCGCCGAATGCAGCACATTCCACCTGGCCACACTCATTTGTGCATGATGGCAGCAACTGCGCAACCCGATTTTTTTATTTTCCTTAATTGCTGCATCCATTATTTGCGGAGCGGCGCCAAAAAATTTTATTCCGTCGGCGCCTTTCTTTGCATTTTCTCTCACCCACTCTATGGCCTGCTCAGGAGTGCTGATGGTTTGTTTGGCGCCCTGGCCAAATGATGTGTAGGCAAAAATTCTGGGCGCCGTTATTTTTCCTTCGTTGCTTTTTTGTTTTTGATCCAGTACCCAATCGAGCCCGTTGCCGCAGCTTGGGTCGCGGATGCTGGTGATGCCATGTGCCAGCCATAGCTTGAAAACATATTCGGCAGGTGTACCCTGCGCCGTACCGCCAATATGGCCATGCATATCAATAAATCCCGGAAGCAGGTACATGCCTTCACAATTCATTTCCCTGCCTCCTTCTCTCAGCTTGGGACGACGGGCCGTATCTATCGGTAAGCCAGGATTGCCTACATAGGCTATTTGCACAATTCGGTTTTTCTCCACTACAATGTCCACCGGGCCGGTGGGCGGCGCCCCGTTGCCATTAATGAGGGTAACGCCGCGGATGATGAGCTGCGGCCACGGGCCGTCGCCTTCTTTTACTTCAGGGGCCTTTTTTACCTGGGCTTTGGCAGCAAGACATACTAAAGCAAACAACAGTACTGTATATTTTCTCATAGCATTGTTTTAAAAAAAGAAAATTACTGAGGATTCGGCAGATGAAGGATGAAAAATTTTTGCTCCTGTTTTTCCAGCCATGCTTGTTGTTCTTTCCTGCTATTCTTTTGGGGAAAAACTTAACCAGCCTGCTTACTGGTTATCCTCCTCCTTATACCGGCTCGGGAAAAACTTTTTCATCATCATTTTATAAGCAGGGAATTTCCTGATGCTTTCCAGGTCGGGTTCAATGATGATATAGTCATAACTGTCATACCCCCTCTCCAGCGCCTGCTCCAGGTACTGCAGGGCTTCTTCTGGTTTATTGTTCATGGCCAGGCTTAATGACAGGTAATAGTAGCCAAGATTGTTCCTTGGATTGATTTGTATTACCTTTTTAAAATAAACGATAGCCGAATCGTACAGTTTCATGCCGTGATAAACCAGGCCAAGCCGAAACCCGGCATTGTAATAGCCGGGATCCAGCTCCAATGCTTTTTTATACATCGCCACAGCCGAATCGTAATGCTGCAGGTTGGCAAACACAGCGCCGAGGTTGTTATAACTAACTGCATTGCCTGGCTCGTTTTGCACCGCTACGTTATACCAGAGCGCAGCCGAGTCAAATTTTTCTGATTCAAAATACAGGCGGCCCAGTGTATTGAAAATATAAGAGCCCGATACGCCCTGGTCAATGGACTTTGTGTAATAATAAATGGCCGAATCAAACTGGTTGGTTTGTTTGAAAACATATTCCAGGTTGCCCAAGGCCTGCGTATTTTCAGGATGCGCTTTCACCACCGAGCGGAAATAATATTTTGCCGCATCGTAATCCTTCTTTTCGGTAAGCGCCAGCCCCATGTTATTTAATGCCGATTCCAGGTCAGCCTTCAGCTCCAGTGCTTTTTTATAATAGATCATGGCAGAATCCGGCTTTTTCATTTTAAAATAAACCAGCCCGAGGTTATTGGCGGCATAAGGGTTTTCAGGACTTACATTAATAACCCGGCGGAAATAACGGGCGGCAGAGTCCAGCTGGTCAATACCATAATAAGCCAGCCCGATATTATTCATCACAATGCTGTTGTCGGGATTCAGCTCCAATCCCTTGCGGTAATAATAAAATGCCGAATCAAAATCTTTCATTTCATAAAACATGGAGCCGAGCAGGTTGTAACCGCGGAAATTGCGTCGGTTGAGGTCAATGGCTTTGTTGTAATAGTATTTTGCTGAGTCATAATTTTTTGTTTGTGTATAAAGCTTGCCCAGGTTGATGAATGGTGCATCGTAGCTGGGGTCGTACACGGCAGCCTGCATAAAATAGGCCCGCGCCGAATCCACCAGGTTCATTTGCTGGTAAAATTGACCGAGGTAATTAGCTGTAATCAGTTTATCGGGATAATAGCGCATGGCTTTCTGGTAATAAAAGCGGGCCGAATCAAATTTTTTCATGTCGGTAAATACACGGCTGATGCCGTTGTAGGCGTTGAAAAAAGTGGAATCGCTGCCCAGGCATCTTTTGAAATAAACCAATGCCTGGTCAAAATGGCGATACTCCCGCTGCAACCAGCCCATATTGTTCAATACCGGAGCATTGCTGGGCTCCAGCTGCAGGGCTTTTTCGTAATAAGCTTTAGCTGAATCGAGTTTGCGCTGCTGGAAGTAATAATAGCCAATGTCAACATAGGCATCGGCTCTTTTGTTATCTACTGCCAGGGCCATTTTAAAATAGGCCAGGGCCGAATCAGTTTGATTTTTTTTTCTGAAAGCATTGGCAATATTTACATAAGGATACCGCCACTGAGGCGCTGCGGCCGCGGCCAGCTTGCCAAAATAAATTGCGCTGTCAGGCTTTTCATTATTCAACTGCAGCGAAGAAAGTGTATTGAGAATATAAGCGGCTTCAGGGTCTGCTTTATAAGCTTCCATGGCATCCTGTATGGCCTGCTTCAGCCCGGCGGTGGTTCCACCTTTTTCCAGGTAGCCATGTGCTTTAAAAAAAAATCTTTTAGCCATCAGGCTGCGCCGGAATTTTTCATCATCCACATCGGCATAGCCGATAGCTCTTTCCAGCATATTACCTACTTCCGAAAAATCCTGGCGGGCTACTTTTTCCATCCGGTCGAGGCTGTTGGTAATTTCTTCTGATTTATCGTCGGCATCCAGTTGTGAGCGGATACGCTGGATGGTGGTCACATCCCTTCCTTCGAGGTAGAGGTTTATTTTGCTTTGGGCAAAATTGATGTATTCGGTTGCCAGGTTCAGCCTGGCATCTATGGTGTAGTTGTTGTGGGGATCCAGTTTGACCATCTGCTGGAAAAGCGCTTCAGCAGAGTTGCCATTGCCGGTGAGATTGAATTCTTTCAGTGCTGTATTAAAAGAGTTGTAAAGCTCCAGGATGCTGGTGTCGGCAATTTCGTAAACGCTGCCACGGGTTTTTAGGTTTCTTACAATAAAATCAATTTCATTTCCCCGCAATTGTCCTCTCAGTTGTTTTGAAAGCATCCATTTGCGCAGAAAAGCGGTATCCACTTTTGAAATCACCTTTAATTTGCTTTCGTCACAGCAGAGAAAAGGATTTTGTTTGCGTTTATACCTTGCTTCAGCCATCGAAGGCACCGTCAGGTTGATGTATTGCTGCAGTTCTTCCAATGTCACCAGGTTATCCTGGTGCACCATGGTATCGGCCATACCTGCCAAACCCTCTACCAGGAAATAGGTAAACAACCCATGCCCCGTACCGATGCTGGCATCTTCCAGCGACTCCTGCCCTGCGCCTGTTGCAAGCATAATAATTTCACCAGCCTGTTTTTCAGAAATAGCCGCCTGCAATTGCTGTTGTCCTTCGCCACCGCCGGGCAGCTCGTTGGTGCGGCAGGCATCCATAATAAAAATTACTTCCACTCCCTTACGGCTGGCTTCGGCTATCCGCACTTTCAGGTTATACAATTGAATAGTGCCGGTGATGAGATAATTGTTTTTATCGCCGGCAGGATTGCAATCGTAAGTGAGGTAAAAATATTCATCCTGGTTGATGGCATCGCCATGACCAGCCAGGTAAATGTAAAGCCTGTCGCCTGCTTTCAGGTTTTTGCTGCGCAGCCAGCTCATTCCTTTTACGAGGAAGTTGGCTGCCTTGGCTTCTTCATTTTTTAAAAAATAAATATTGGAGTCGGGCAGTTGGCCGCCCCCGGCCGATTTCAGGAAATCGCGGAAGAGTTCGGCATCGCTGTCGGCAAATGAAAGGGGACGGATAAATTTGTAGGTTGATATGCCCATAATCATAGCAAAAGTGCGGTTGCCGGCACTGTCTATTGAAAGTGCTGCCCCCTGTCCGGCTGCTTTTGCACCAGTGATGCACAGGTAGACTACGACCGCCATGAAAGCGGAGAAAAGTTTTGGCATATAATTGCTAATTTACAGGTTTTAAGCAAGATAAATGACCGCAAATCCCCTTTAAGAAACAGGCAGAGCTTGAAAATTTTCTTATAAGGGGGATTATGACGACGCTGATGAAAAACCGGTAGTATCCGGTTTTATTTTTACTACCAAAATTTCCTGCTTTATGCTGCACAAACATATTGCCCGCCACACCAAGCGCTATGTGGGGCATGTAACCAAATACCTGTATGAACGGGACACCATCTTTGCTACCATTTCTGTATTTGTATTCCTGGTGCTGCTGGGCATGATCCCGATAAATTTTTATGTGCTGAACCCGATGAAGCTGGCGCTAAAGGATTTTGACTTTAATGATATGAGCTATGCCAAAGGCGAAAAAGGAAAATATACAGAACCGGATAAAAGAATTATAATAGTTAATACAGGGCAGCTTGACCGGGCCGAACTTGGTTTCCTGGTAGAAAAAGTTAGTGTGTATCAACCCAAGGTTATCGGCCTTGATATTTATTTCCTTGATGCCAAAGAGCCGGAAAAAGACTCAATACTCAGGGAAACTTTTAAAAAGGTAAAAAATCTGGTCTCTGTTAGTGTGCTTGAACCAGAAGAGAAAAAATTCAATGTAATAAAAAATTATTTTGACGACGTAAATACCAAACGCGGATATGCCAATCTGATTGGCGAAGAAATCGGCACAATCCGTTTTTATTCGCCTTTTGAAAAAGTAAATGGCAATAAATACCCCCATATCACCTCTGCAATAGTAAAAGAATATGATAAAGAAGCCTATGAAAAACTGGAAAAAAGACACAAGGCTGTTGAAACTATCAATTATAAAAGAAGAGTGGACAGGTACCAGGTTATTGAAGCGAATGACCTTATGATGGACAATGTGGACTCAGCATTATTAAAAGATAAAATTGTTTTACTGGGATATATCAACCTGGATCCGAATAATATCGAGGATAAAAAATTTACTCCCATGAACGATAAGTTTGCGGGTAAAACACATCCGGATATGAATGGGATAATTGTGCAGGCCAACATCATCTCCATGGTGCTCGATGGCAACTACATTCACAAAATGCCCAAGTGGGTGGCCTGGCTGGTGGCTATTGTTATTGGCTGGATACACATGTCACTTTTTATCCGCTACTATCTTGAAAGCCATATCTGGTTTCACCTGGTAGCCAAACTGGCCCAGGTATTCTCCGCCATTTTTTTTGCCTACCTTGGCATCCTTATTTTTGATAAATTTGACATCAAACTGGACATGAAATATACGCTGTACGTGATTGTGCTGGCAGTGGATGTTATCTATTTTTACGAAGCGTTTGTAGTATGGCTGCACCGGAAGTTTAAGTACCGGACCGTGTTCACACATCATCATCACCCGGGCGAAGGCCAGCCGCATCACACGCAACAGCATCATCCGCATCAAAATCATCATTAAACTATTCTGAATATGAGAAAACCAACCTGCTTCTTTTTGCCCATTTTATTTTTTACGGCAGCTTCGGCCCAGGATAATATGTTTGTAGTTTACAGCCTTAAAGGGAATGTGTCGGTAGTGGAAAATAAAGTGGAAACAAAAGCCAAAATCGGAACGATTATCTACGGCAATGCCACAATAAAAGTTGGCGCTGCTTCATTTGCTACGTTGTTGTGTAACGAAACCCGCATGTTTTCCTTAAACAAAGCCGGCAACTACACTACTGCCGGCCTCAAAGATTCCTGCCTGGTAAATAAAAGTTCGCTCAGCGCCAATTACATGAAATACATCTGGGCCGAGCTGACCAAGTCAAAAGGCACACCGGAAAAAAACCGCAAGCATTTTATGTCGAATGTGGGCGCCGTCAGCCGCGGCATCAACAATGTATGGATTGACCCCCGGCTGGATACCATCAACTATGTGAGCGGCACCATTCCGCTGTCGTGGAAATCGTATACCGACGCCGAAGAATTTGAATTCAAACTGTACGATGAAACCGGGAATGCCATTTTTTCAAAAACTGTAAAGAAAAAACATGTGGATATTTCTGATTTGCTGAAAACCATCCAGCCCGGCAAATCGTACCACTGGACCGCCATGGTGAAAGGGGAACCTGATAACGAGGATAAGAAAGTGTTGAATTATGTGACCAGGGAGCAATTCGCCAATGTTTACAACCAGTTAAAAAATACCGAAGCGGCAGAAACCGAAGCCGAGTACAACTTCAGGTTGGGTTTCCTGATGGAAGAGGCACATTACCTGGTGGAAGCTTATACCCACTACATGAAAGCCACACAGCTGGCGCCAACCAATACTACTTACCGTTTTGTGTTTATGTCGTTCAAAAAAGATTTTGAGATTAAGTAAAGGACCGATGGTTGAATTGTTACATTGTTATATTGTCTATTGATGGTTGAATTTTTCAGGGTGAATAATGTATTGCAAAAGGCGTTCTGACAGGAACGCTTTTTTTCCCGGAATTTTTTCGTCAATATATTTGAAACTTAAAAATTTCCCCTTTGGGGGGTTGGGGGTGTGATTTGAAAATCCATTTCTGGAGTATAGGAAAAAATAATGAGGCGTATATAAAAGCCGGCGTGGAAGATTTTACCCGCCGGATAGCAAAGTATTACCCGGTGGAGTGGACACTCATTCCTTTACCAAAAAATGCCGGCATGATGAGTGAAATGGATTTGAAAAAGAAGGAAGGAAAAATAGTGTTGGAATGGCTGCAACGGGATGACTGGCTGATAGCGCTGGATGAAAAAGGCAAACAAATGACATCGGAACAGCTGGCCGTTTTTTTGGGCAAACGGGGAAATGAAAGCGTAAAAAATCTTGTGTTTCTGATTGGGGGCGTATTCGGGCTGGACGAGGCGGTGTTGAAAAGAGCCAATTTCAAATGGAGTCTTTCACCGCTTACTTTTCCGCACCAGCTGGTGCGGCTGATGCTGGCCGAGCAGGTGTACCGGGCCTGCACCATTTTGAAGAATGAAAAGTATCATCATAAATAGATTTCGGATTTCAGATTGTAGTCCCGATCTTTATCGGGATTAGATTTACCGGATGGAACTGACAATAACATTAATCATAATCATTATCACATCCCTGGTTTCAATCGGTGGTTTTTCCAGCCAGAAAATCGTTGATGATCTTATTTTTTATCCGCCGGCCGTTTCGCAGCATAATCAATGGTACCGTTTTATCACCTGCGGGCTGATTCATGCCGATTTTATCCACCTGCTGCTGAATATGTATGGTCTTTATATTTTCGGCAAGTATGTAGAAGCAGCTTTTTTTTCCATCTTCGGATCCAGCGGCGGATTAATATACCTGCTCATGTATGTAACATCGCTCATCGTATGCCTGCTTCCCACTTATAAAAAAAATAAAGAGAACTATTATTACCGGAGCCTGGGCGCCTCAGGAGCTGTTTCCGCAGTCATCTTTTCATTTATCCTGCTTTTTCCCCTGGAAAAGCTCGGAATCATTTTTCTTCCGGTAATGCTCCCCGGATTTATTTTCGGGCTCATTTATCTTGGCCTGTCTTACTGGGCTGAACAGCGTTCGGCGGATAATATCAATCACTCCGCTCATATCTGGGGAGCGCTGTATGGAATTGCTTTTCTTATCGTAGCCGCACAGATGTTTTCCGACTATCCTGTCCTGGAAAGTTTTCTTACCAAAGTGAGAGAATATTTAGGAATGATGTAATCTGATTTTCAAAATTGAATTTGTTTTCTCCGTCACTTTAAACCGCTCGTCAATACGGTAACCAATCACCCACAGGATGCGCCGGTCGCTTTCAAGTACCCACACTTTTTCCTTATCACTTTTCGAAAGTTTCTGATCAATGAAAAAGCGGGCCAGCTTTTTCTTTTTTTTCATGCCCAGCGGATAAAAGTAATCGCCGGTTTTCCATTTGCGCAGGATGAGTGGGAAGCTGATGTTTTTTGCATCGAGGCAGGCAGAGTCGTTTGAAGTTTGCGGTTTGAAGTTTGCGGTTTGATGTTGTTCAAACTGCAGCGTGCCGTTTCCAAACAAAACAGATTTGTCCTTTTCTTCAATAATAATGGTGGCAGCTTCGGCTGTGCTCACCGGGCTGATGATAAGCCAGTGGCGGTGTTTGATGATACGGTACAGAAAGGCGGGAGAATCAATATATTTTCCCGATTCGCTGCCGGCCAGTTTTATTACTTCATCAATCTGCTTTTCAGTAAAACCAAAATCAGCAATGATTTCATAAATCAAAGCCCGGTTGTGGTAGCTCATCAGTTGTTTCACCGGGATATGCCACTCGGCTCCATTTAGTTTTAGCAGTTTATTTTTCACATCGGCCACGGCAATCCTGTACAGCTTTTCAATTTCACTGAAGCGGCTGATATTGTCAACAAGGTTTTGCTTTACCTGCGGAAACACTTTACCGATGGCGGGAATAATTTCATTGCGAAAGAGATTGCGGGTGTATTTGGAAGAAAGATTGGATGTATCCTCCACAAAATCCAGATTGCTTTCTTTTGCAAACTGAAGCAGTTCTTCTTTTGTAAAGCACAATAAAGGCCGTCGGATATGGCCATACGAAACAGGGATACCGGTCAGCCCGTGCAGGCCCGTGCCGCGGCAAAAATTCATCAGCACCGTTTCGGCATTGTCGTCGGCGTGATGGGCCGTGAGCAGGTGAATGGCAAAGAATAAATGGTGACTATTTTTTTGATCCGCCTTATTGACTGTTGACCACCCGATAACTATCGGGTCACCAATGATGAGTTCTTCAAACCACTCATACCGCAGCGCCCTTGCTGCTTCCTGGATGGACATTTTGTTTTCGGAAGCAAACTTTTCTGTGTCAAATTCCTTTAAATGAAACGCAACTTCGTATTTTTTTGCCAGGTTTTTTACAAACTCTTTATCTCTTTCACTCTCTTTTCCTCTTAGTTTAAAATTGCAATGGGCAATGGCAAAATCATAACCGGCCTGGTGACATAATTCACACAGCACGACGGAATCCACACCGCCGCTGACAGCAAGAATCAGTTTGTCTTTCGGGGTGAAAAGATTTTGTTGTTTGATATTATCCTGAAATTTTTGAAGTAAGCTCATGAAGTTTATCCTGAAAAATATTTATACAACATCCAAAACCCGCCAGCAATACAAAGGAAACCTGCAATCAGGAATACATAACTCAATTTTGCAAAGTCAAAAGTGGTTTTACAAACAAATTCCTTTGGATTATCTGCATTATAAATGACCCTTACTTTTTGACCCTCCTTTAACAGATAACGGGGTAGTACCATATCAGCCAATTCTGTTATCCAAACCCCTTCTTTTGTCACAAACCTGATAACAGGATACACTGCCGACGAGTCAGAAATCCCTGATGATTCAAAACTAAATATTATCCCATCTGTTTCAATTCCGTTTGCTATTACCCGCTTCTTCTTTTCAGTTGATTTTAATGAAAGAAGAATCAACACTAAGCCAACGAAAAATGGAATAATGATATTTATTATTTCCTGCATCCGTTTTAAAATATCATTTCATCGTAGGCGCTTTTCAATTCAGTGAAGCTGTGGCCATCCCCCGCCTTCTTCGCTTCCTCCATTCCCCTTTCATACACTTTTGCCGCTTCATCCGTTTTGCCAATGCGCTCAAGCAATTTGGCCAGGTGATAATAACTGCCTACATAGCCCGGTTCACGTTGCAAAATTTTTTCAAACAAACTTCTTGCCTCGCCATCATCACCCAGCTTGATATACTCCAGCGCCAGCGCATGCTGCAGAAAACTGTCTCCCGGGTTTTCCATCAACAACTCTTTAATCCTGCTGATTCTGTCCATCTGAACAATTATTAATTAATAATCATTAATTATTACTTCCCTCCCCCTATCTTTGCTTTGGTTGTTTATGCAACTTTTATTTTTTTATTTATAACTATTCAAAAATTCTCCGCTTTCCGGCGGGTTTAGTGTATGAAGATTTTAGTTTGTATCAGTAAAACACCGGACACCACGGCAAAAATAGCCTTCACCGATAACAACACGAAATTCGACGGTAACGGCGTGCAGTGGATTATTAATCCTTACGACGAGTGGTATTCGCTGGTGCGGGCCATTGAATTGAAGGAAGCCGATGCTGCAACAGTCATTCATCTCATCACTGTAGGCGCTGCCGATGCAGAACCCATCATACGCAAAGCGCTGGCCCTTGGCGGCGATGAAGCTATTCGTGTAAATGCCGAAAGCCAGGACAGCTATTTTGTAGCTGCGCAAATTGCTGCTATGGCAAAACAAGGAGCATACGATATAATTTTTACCGGCAAAGAAACGATTGACTACAACGGGTCCTCCATTGGCGGCATGGTGGCCGAAATGCTCGACATGCCTTATGTGGCGCTGGCAACAAAATTTGAGCTGAACGGAAACACAGCAACTGTTTCCAGGGAAATAGAAGGTGGTGTGGAAATTTGTGAAGTGCAGTTGCCGCTTGTGGTCAGTTGCCAGAAAGGCGTGGCCGAGCAGCGCATTCCCAACATGCGGGGCATAATGGCTGCCAGAACCAAACCGCTGAAAGTGGCGGAGCCTGTGCCGGATGACACACTAACTAAAGTAAAAAGTTTTGAGTTGCCTTCACCAAAAGCAGGAGTAAAACTTGTGTCGCCTGATAATGTGGAAGAACTGGTAAGGCTGCTGAAGGAGGAAGCGAAAGTGATATGATATCTGATGTCTGATGCTTGCCCTTCGTAGTCCCGATTATTCGGGACGAAGGAGGGTCTGATGTCTGACCTACGACTCTAACTACAAATCAAAAATCAAAAATCTAAAACCCAAAATCTAAAATTTTCTCATGTCAGTATTGATATTTATAGACACCAATGATGGTCATGTAAAAAAAGCTTCGTTGGAAGCCATGACGTATGGCGCTAAAGTGGCAGAGCTGCTTGGCACAGCAGCCGAAGCTGTGGTGCTGGGCTCCGCTAAAGATGATTTAGCTGCTTTGGGCAAATACGGAGTAAAAAAAATTAATCATGTAAATACCCCGGCGCTTGACCATTTTGATGCGCAGGTTTATACCAAAGTAATAGCACAGGTGGCAGAAAAAACCGGTGCAAAGGTGATTGTATTTTCAAACAATGTGGATGGGAAAGCTGTCGCACCGCGTTTATCTGCACGCTTGAAAGCCGGTCTTGTTTCCGGCGCTGTGGCGCTGCCAGATGTAAACAGTGGTTTTGTTGTGAAGAAAAATGTTTTTTCCGGGAAAGCCTTTGCTAACATTTCGCTGAACACAGAGGTAAAAATTATTGCACTTAATCCCAATGCCTACCAGGTAATAGCAGGCGAAGGAACAGCAGCAGTGGAAACCCTTGCGCTTGCCACCGATGAACCGAAAATAAAAGTGACGGCAGTAAATAAACTGAGCGGCGAAGTGCCGCTGACCGAAGCGGAGATAGTGGTAAGCGCCGGCCGCGGGATGAAAGGACCCGAAAACTGGGGCATGGTGGAAGAACTTGCCAAAACATTGCATGCAGCATTAGCCTGCAGCCGTCCCGTGGCGGATGCACACTGGCGTCCGCACAATGAACACGTGGGGCAAACAGGAACTGCCATTGCACCTTCGCTTTATATTGCCATCGGAATATCCGGCGCCATTCAGCACCTTGCCGGCGTAAACCGAAGCAAAGTAATTGTTGTTATCAATAAAGACCCCGAAGCACCCTTCTTCAAAGCCGCCGATTACGGAATCGTTGGTGATGCATTTGAGGTAGTGCCGAAACTAATTGAGGCGGTGAAGAAGATGAGAGGTTAAATAAAACTACAAACTCCTGGAGGGGCTTTATTAAAATTATTATATCAAAATTCTTTCTGGTTTCGGTAAGCTTAATTATTTATTTTTGTCACAATCTAATTCTCCCTGAAGGGAGTTAGGGTGTTAATGAAGAAAATAGAGCTGGAAATAGTAGCCTTGTCGCACAGCATCACACAAACTCACTCCTACGCCGTAGTGCTGGGCGAAGTGAATGGTATGCGCCGGCTTCCTATCGTTATCGGGGGTTTTGAAGCGCAGGCAATAGCCGTGGCGTTGGAAAAAATGCAGCCGAGCCGGCCCCTCACCCACGACCTGATGAAAAATTTCATGACTGCTTTCAACATCGAACTGCACGAAATTATCATTTGTGATTTACAGGAAGGAATTTTTTATGCCAAGCTGGTTTGTTCGACAGAAAAAGACACTATTGAAATTGATTCACGAACATCCGACGCACTGGCGTTGGCCGTACGCTTTGGCTGTCCTATTTACACCTATGAAAATATTCTCGACAGCGCCGGCATACTGATGGAAGAAACCACCGGCAAAAAGAAAAAAGGCAAAGAACAAAAAGAAGTGCCCGTGGAAGAAGGCGGCAGCAGCGGCAACGAAGACCTGAAAACCATGACCATCGAAGAACTGAACGACCTGCTGAACGATGTGCTGGAAAAAGAAGATTATATCCGGGCCATTGCCATCAGGGATGAGATTAATAACAGGAAGAAGAAATAACCCGGATTTTCATGATTAAAATGATGGAGGGGGAACTGGCGACGCTGGTTTCCTTTTTTGTTGCTTTCTTTGTCGAACTGGATTCTATTTTCCTCATAATACACAAATTCCTGTCAATGCCGGTTCTATGATATTATTCCCCAACTGCAAAATCAACATCGGGCTTAATATTACCAGCAAAAGAAATGACGGGTATCATGACCTGGAAACTGTGTTTTACCCGATTGGTATCAGGGATGCAATTGAAGTAATTGAAAAATATGGTCACCCCCCGATTAATAATATTCAATTTACAATGAGCGGACTCCCGGTTGCAGGCGATATTGAAACCAATTTATGCGTCAGAGCTTATCATTTGCTGAAAAAAGATTTTCCTTCCCTGCCGGCTGTACAAATGCATTTGCACAAAGCCATTCCGGCAGGGGCGGGATTGGGCGGCGGCAGTGCCGATGGAGCTTTTACCCTAAAACTGTTGAATAAAAAATTCAGCCTTGGTCTTTCAGAAAATCAACTTCTGGAGTACGCATTTCAGCTGGGTAGCGATGTCCCTTTTTTTATTTTAAACAACCCCTGTTTGGCCACCGGCCGCGGCGAAATACTGGAGCCGGTAAACATTGAATTATCTGCTTACAATATTTTAATTGTTTATCCCGGCTTTCATATAAGTACAGTCTGGGCTTTTATGAACATTGTTCCGGCTGTTCGTAAAAAACCAATAAAAGAAATCATCGCTGAACCGGTGGCAGCCTGGAAAGATGAACTGAAAAACGATTTTGAAGAACCGGTTTTTGAAAAATATCCGGAAATAAAGTCAATTAAAGAAAAACTGTACAAAGCCGGAGCAGTATATGCTTCCATGACCGGCAGCGGTTCGGCTGTGTATGGCATTTTTGAAAAAGATTTTAAAATCAACCTCACGTTCCCTGAAAACTATTTTGTAAAAGAAGTGATGACCTGATATCGGGTTATGTGTGCTACGAGCCTTTCTCTTCTGTAAATGTTGGTATGGTATTGTCCGCCAGCCTCAACAACTCTCCCAAATCCAGCGCTTCTGTCATCATCAGCAAGTTCCCTTTATCGTCCCTCGGCCATAGCTCCTTTGGTTTATCCCAGTACAGTTCTATTCCGTTTCCATCAGGATCATCCAGGTAAACAGCTTCAGAAACACCATGATCAGAGGCCCCGGTAAGGGGATAGTTTGCATCCAGCAGTCTTTTTACTGCAATAGCAAGATCTTTTCTTGCAGGATATAAAATGGCAATATGATAAAGCCCGGCTGCATTCACGGGTGCAGGCCCGGCATTTTGGCTGTGCCATGTATTCAGCCCGATATGATGATGATACCCGCCGGCCGAAATAAACACGGCGCTGCTGCCATAGTATTGCTGCACTTCAAAACCCAGCAGGTCGCGGTAAAACTGCAAGGCCCTTTCCAGGTCGCTCACTTTTAAATGCACATGCCCGATGCGGGTGTCGGCCGGTATTGTATAACTCATAAAAAGCGGATGAGTTTTATCATGTAAAGATAAAAAGCAGCCCTTTACATTTGCCGCCAAAATTCTGCCGCATGGAAATTTACCGTGAGTTTACTTTCGACGCCGCTCATTTTTTGCCGCACCTGCCCGAAGGTCACAAGTGCCGTGAAATGCATGGCCATACTTACCGTATCAGGGTTTATTTAAAAGGAAAACCCGTCGCTGCAGCCGGCTGGATTATTGATTTTAAAGAAATGAAAAATAAAATCAGCGTTGTGATAGATGAAGTAGACCACAAAACGCTGAACCATGTGCCCGGACTTGAAAACCCTACAGCTGAAAACATTACACTTTGGTTTTGGCAAAAACTTAAAGGCCTTTTTCCCAACCTGAGCCGTATTGAGCTGAAAGAGACGGCCTCCACCGGGGTAATGTATGCCGGCGAAGATGACCCGTTTTAGCATTTGACCGATTGGTTGTATCTTGCAGCCCTCAATGATTTCAAAAGTTTTCATACTGTCATTTCTCTACCTCAACCTCGACCTGCTTAATCACCGAGGATAAGCCCCCCTACCCCCCGGGGGGTGTTATTCCATTGGATTTATACAAATCACCTGCTACAATTAATTTCTTTTATTATGCAATCAACAATTCATCTTTCTGAAAAGACCAAATATTACCTGGAACTTGAAGAGAAATTCGGTGCACACAATTACCATCCCATTCCCGTGGTGCTGGAGCGGGGCCAGGGAGTGTATGTGTGGGATGTGGATGGCAATCGCTATTATGATTTTCTCAGCGGGTATTCGTCTGTCAACCAGGGTCATTGCCATCAGCGGATTGTTCAGTCGTTTACCGAACAGTCGCAAAAGCTTACACTTACCAGCCGTGCATTTTACAATTGCCTGCTGGGTGAGTTTGAAAAATTCATCACCGGTTTGTTTGGTTACGATAAAGTGTTAACCATGAATACCGGTGTAGAAGCGGTGGAAACCGCCATCAAGCTGTGCCGCAAATGGGCTTATGAAGTAAAGGGCATTGAAGAGGGTCTGGCAAAAATCATTGTGTGTGAAGGAAATTTTCATGGCCGCACTTCCACGGTTATTTCTTTCAGCAGCGATCCGCTGGCAAGAAAAAACTTCGGGCCCTATATGCCCGGCTTTGAAATCATTCCGTATAATGATATGGCCGCACTGGAAGCAGCATTAGCAGATAAAAATGTCGCAGGATTCCTGGTGGAGCCGATACAGGGTGAAGCCGGGGTGATGGTGCCGGGTGATGGTTACCTGTCAAAGGCAAAAGCGTTGTGTGAAAGATTCAATACCCTGTTTATTGCCGATGAAATTCAGACGGGCCTTGGCCGAACGGGTAAAATGCTGACCTGCGATTATGAAAATGTGAGGCCTGATATCTTGATTCTTGGCAAAGCTCTAAGCGGCGGTATGATGCCCGTAAGCGCTGTGCTGGCCGATGATGAAATTATGCTCACCATCAAACCCGGTGAACACGGCAGCACGTACGGCGGCAACCCCCTGGCATGTAAAGTGGCCATTACAGCCTTGCAGGTTTTGCTGGATGAAGGGATGGCGGAGAATGCTGTTGTCATGGGCAAATTGCTGAGAGAAGAACTTAGCAAAATCCATTCTCCGCATATTGCAATTGTAAGAGGCAAAGGATTGCTGAATGCAATTGTCATCAAACACAAGGACAAAGAAGCTGCGTGGGAATTATGTCTTGAACTGAAAGAAAACGGGCTGCTGGCAAAGCCCACTCATGGTGACAAAATCCGGTTTGCTCCGCCGCTTATTATTTCTAAAGAGCAAATACTGGAAAGTGTGGGAATAATTGAAACCTCTTTGAAAGCTCTGGATTAATTTTCTTCTTTTCTCTCAGGCAAACTGATGTCGGGAAATAAAGCAGCCAGCAGCATGATGACCGATGCGGCAAGCGCCAGGTATAACCCCAACTGTTTTTCAGGGCATTCGCCATCACGGCAGGCTGCAATGATAAAATAGTTGCGTACAGCCCAGGCGATGTTGAGCGCCACCACCAGCAGGTTCCAGCGTTTGGCCCATATTTTTGGCAGCAGGTGAAAAAGGATAAAGAAAAAACTGAAAAGAAAATGAAAATAGCCTGGCCTGCCAAAATTGGTTTCTGATGCATCCACACCACTCACTACGATATTTTCTGATTTAATAATAACCCAGGGAGTGAAGCAGGCGTAGATAAGGAGAATAACGGCCAGCAGGCCAATCCAGCGCATGTAGTGCATAGAGCGAAATTTGTTTCTCAAAAGTAAGTGGAAAAAACAGTTTGCCTGAAACAGCTTTAATAACAATAACCGGGAAAGTGATTTTGCCGCCGCCTGATATGAACATTTTTAGCACATTTCTCCTTCATAATTACACTGCGTTAAATTATTACAAGCCACTCAAAAGTATTTTCAGACCACAAATTGCACAGGTTAAGCAAACAGATTGCACCGCTTTTATGCTAAAACCTGAGAAATCGGTGAAATAAAATCTGTGTAATCAGTGGTTAATTGGTTGAAATGATTTTTGAGATGGCGTCCGGTTATTAAAAGTCATCTCAAAAGTATTTTCAGACCACAGATTGCACAGGTTAAGCAAACAGATTGCACGGCTTAAATATTAAAATCTGAGAAATCGGTGAAATAAAATCTGTGTAATCAGTGGTTAATTGGGGTTAAAGTGACTTTTTAGATAGCTTGTATTATTTCAACGCCGCCTGGTTCGGTTGTGATAAAAAAATATCCGAACTTCAGCCGTCTTGAATAAAAAACTATGCGGCTTTCATTTATTTTATTTCTGTTATTTGCCTTTACAAATCAAAAGCTCCCTGGCGAAGAGCATCCCACCCTGCCCATCGGCTCCAAAGCACCAACTTTTTCATTGAAGGGTGTAGATGGAAAAACATATACGCTGGCCTCGTTCAGCAAATCAAAAATCCTGGTCATCATTTTCACCTGCAACCACTGCCCTACTGCACAGGCCTATGAAGACCGCATAATGCAGCTCACCAAAGATTATGCTCCCAGAGGAGTAGCAGTTGTTGCCGTTTCGCCTAATGATCCCAAATCCATCCGGCTGGATGAACTGGGCTATACCGACCTGGGCGATTCATTTGCAGAAATGAAGCAGCGTGCAAAACAAAAGAAATTCAATTTTCCTTATCTCTACGACGGCGATAAACAAACCATGTCCAAAGCATATGGACCTGTAGCCACACCGCATGTTTTTATTTTTGATAAAGAAAGAAAACTCCGCTACCAGGGACGCATTGACGATGTGGAAAAACCATCCCGGACACCCAATGTACATGATGCCCGTAATGCAATTGAAGAACTGCTGCAGGGTAAAGAAGTGACTGTGAAAACCACCAAAGTATTTGGTTGCTCCATCAAGTGGGCGGAAAAAAGCAATTGGATTGAAAAAGCAAAAAAGGATTGGGCTGCCGAACCCGTCACCCTTGTACTGATTGATGAAGCCGGCATTAAAGAGCTGCTGAAAAATAATACGGATAAACTCCGCCTCATCAATATATGGGCCACCTGGTGCGGCCCCTGCATAGTGGAGTTCCCTGCGTTTGTTGAAATGAACCGTATGTACCGCGGCCGCGACTTTGAGTTTGTCAGCATCTGCCTTGACGATACCTCGAAATTTAAAAAAGCATTGAATTTTCTTCAGTCAAAGCAGGCCTCCAATAAAAATTATTTGTTTAATATGGATGACAAATACAAACTGATTGAAACAGTGGATCCCAAATGGCAGGGAGCATTGCCCTACACATTGATTGTTGAACCCGGCGGAAAAATTGCTTACGGAAAGCAAAATATCATTGACCCGGTGAAAATAAAGCAACTCATAGTGGAGCACCCGTTAATAGGCAGGTATTATTAAAAAAGAGAAACCCCGGTTAGTTAGCCGGGGCTTTAATTTCTTTAAAAGTTTATTTGGTTCAGCCCGAATATCCGCCCCGTGGCGGACTATACCTGCCGTATCGGATAGGTGGGTATTTCCCGGCAGGATTAACGGGTTTAACAGGATCGGATTATAGGTTCGCAATACTAATATAGTTAAATGGTCCGGCACCGGCAATACTCCTTTTGTACTATTTCTCATTTTTTTTCCCGGTAGTACAGGTAAATGGGAATTCCGGCTACGGTTAGTAAAAGTCCGTATACTGAATTGATAAACGCTGTCTTGCCTGACAAATAATTATGTATGTCGTTGTACAGGGTAACAGCAAAATAGAATGCCGCAAAAAAAATAAATATAGCTGGTACTACCGGGTAGCCCCAAACCCGGTAAGCCCTTTCCGCATCCGGCATTTTCCGCCTCAGTATAAAAATTCCGTAAGCCGCAAAGCCGTAAAAAATCCAGGTGATAAAAACAAACATATCGGTAAGCATATCGAAAGAGCCGGAAAAAACAAACAGGCATGACCAAAAGCCATGAAGCCACAAGGCATTGCCGGGGGTTTTAAAAACCGGGTGTACCCGGCCGGCCCATGGAGAAAAACTTTTTTGTTCGCCCATGGCAAAAGTTACCCTTGCACAGGGCATAGCATTACCATTCACAGCGCCGAGAGTTGATATCATCACCATCAGGGCAATAAGCCCACCCCCGGCCAGGCCTGAAACTATCCCCAGCGCATCGGAAGCCACCAGCGGTGAATTTTTCATCTGGTCAACAGGCAGCACATAGAGGTAGGCCTGGTTGGTAAGCACATACATCAGGGTGCATACCGCCAGTCCGATAAACAAACCACGGGGAATATTTTTTTTGGGGTTTTTTATTTCACCGGCCACAAAGCCGAGGTTGTTCCAGCCATCGTAAGCTGCCAGCGCCCCGGACATGGCAGCGATAAACCCTGTAATGGTAGCTGCAAATGATGTATCACGGCCCGGTGATGAGGAAATAAAATTTTGCCATGACCCCTTGCCGGAAAAGAAAATGAAGAAAACCAAAATAAGAAGTGCAGTTACTTTCAATAACGTTGATAAAACCTGTACCGCTCCCCCGGCCTTCAGGCTGCGGTAATTTATCCATGTAATGATAAGAATCAGCAAAACGGCAAGGCTTTTCACGCCAAAATTTTTCAATGGAAACAGCCTGCCGATGCCGGGCAGATAAAGGTGAAATGCTTTTTCCGTTTCCGCTGAAAATTGCGGCAGCTCCACAAAATATTCGGCGTATTGGGCAAATACAAAAGCAATGGCCGCTACTGCAGCGGTATTAATCACTACGAAGGCAGCCCAGCCATACAGGAAGGCAAAAAAATCGCCGTACATGTGGCGGAAATAAACATACTGACCGCCGGTGTTGGGCAGAATGGTTCCAATTTCCGCATTTATCATACCGCCAAATAGTGAAATAATACCTGCAATCACCCACACCAGCAGCAAGGTGACCGGCGAGCCAACCTGGGCCGCCATGGTAGCGGGCTTCATAAAAATGCTGCTGCCGATAACGGCGCCAACTACAATAGAAATGCAGGCATACAGCCCAAGCTTTCGCTCTAGTTGAGGATTCAGCATGTAAAACTTGCTTGCAGAAAATAGTACAAGCTATCTCAAAAGTCACTTTAACCCCAATTAACCACTGATTACACAGATT
>CAYUJD010000069.1:0-9360 GCA_964444975.1 uncultured Chitinophaga sp.
AAGTGAATTATTTACAGGGATTCAGATAGAAATAAATCCTGCCTTCGGATGCTTCAGGCCAATTATAATGTACAATACCTCTGCCTGGCTTTTCAGGAAAGCGTTCTTGACAGGTTTGGAGTTACCCATCACAGGCTACGGAAAAGTGAGTTACTAATCAGGAATGATTCGAATAAAATTACCGGGTAGTTTTCCAACGGAGAGTGGGAGAATGGAAGAATCAAAATTGAAATTACAAAATATTGGTATTGGCCAAAAATTTTTTTTCAACGACGGTAAGCCGGGATAATAAAAAGGGGCGACACAATGCTGGCCGCCCCGCTGTTGGTTAAAACCTTGAGCTTTAACGCTTGTTTACAACTATCTTTTCCACTACCTGCTCGCCGGTTTCGGTATTTACTATACGCACTGTATAGAAGCCGGCATTCAGGTTATCCACTGTAATATTGTTGTTGGTTACACCCTTCCATTGCTTAATCACCCGGCCGCTCATATCCATCAGCGACACATCGCGGATGCCGTTTACATCTTCAAACACGATATTTACCTTACCATTGCTGCTGGGGTTGGGATAGATGATAGTTTTGCCTTTCTGACCTTCGCCGCGAACAGAACGAATCTGGCTATAGGAATATTTGCCGTCAACGTCATTCTGCTTTAAGCGGTATTGCGAAACACCATTTGTATTATTAAAATCTACATATTCATACAAAAGCGGAGAGTTGCTGAATCCGTTAACTGCTTTAGTAGGTATGGTAGCGACAGTAAGCCAGTTGCCAGAGCCTATTTTACGTTGCAGTTCAAAATCAGAATTATTAATCTCCGTAGCTGTTTCCCATTTCAAAGTTACATGGCTGCGGTTGCGGCTTGCCGTAAACGATTTTAAGGTTACAGGCAATGCGGAGCAGGGATTATCAAGAGCCACAACCTTATCAAAACATCCACGCTGGGTTTGATACACCAGGATGAACGGATAAAGATAGAAACCGGCATCAAGATAAATAGAGTCAGCCGAACCAATTTCGGCTCCGGTTACATTCTTTACATCCGCATCCTGCACATCGCCGCCGTCAATTTGCTGATCACCATTGATATCATAAAATAAAATAACATCAACCGGGAAGTCATCAGCTATGGTAACATCGCCGGTAAAACCGGTAATGTTAAATACAACCCGGGGGTTTACATCGCCGCCAAACTCACCGCATCTTACCAGTTGAGTGGTTGTAAGCGAACCGGCCAACCCTGAAGCAGAACCATTCGTTACACCCGGTGTATGATTTACCTGGGGAGCCGTTTTCACCCAGGCGCCGCATTTACCGTCGCTGGTCCGGGCATATCCGTTATCGCTGCCGCCACTGGGGTTGAAAAATTCAACAGCTTTCAGCGTATTAAAATTAACTGTGAACTGATCACCCGGAGCTCCACAGCCTGACAGGGGAACAGTTAAAGAACCTAATGAAACTGCAAAATTTGACAACGTTCCGTTACTGGCACCACCATAAAATCCATTGATTAAAACTCCGTTTTTGAAAAGGAGTGTAAAATAAAACTGGCCGCCATTAAGGGTCCCATCCAGCAAGTTTGTAATTACTGTAGAATTAGGAAGATTCAGGTCAGTATAACCTGAACCATTCCACCCAAATTTTTTCAAATAGCCGTTTGTAGAGCCATTTCTGAAATTGATATCATTCCAGTTTACATCGGCCATGGCACCAGTCGTACCCTGCACACTGAAAGTAGATGCCGAAGCCAGCACATAGTAGCCGGGTGCTGAATTGATAGCCGGCGTATTCGGCAGGTCAAGAACATACCAGCCTTGTGCAGAACCTCCTTCGTTCTGATAATAAACCATAATGGTATAACAGTCCATGGAGCCGGAGCCGGCACTGTTATAAATTTCAATAAACTCGCTGTTGGCTCCGCCGGGGTTACCGTACACTTCATTCAAAGTGACATTTTGCGCCTTCACTACTGCAAAGGCAACAACCAACATCAGTGAAAGTAAAATCTTTTTCATGCTTCAAGGTTTTTTGGCCCGCCTGTTGCGGGACGGTTAAAAAAAGTTTTAACAGTTTACGAATGACAGCCACCCGTTCCCGGGAAGCAGTATATGATGATTTTTATCATCCGCTGTTTGCGGTGATTCAGCAGGAGCCTGGATCTATGGCATTCGTAATAGGAAGGACTTAGCTTATGCAGCTTTAATAGGGGTACTGTTCAGAATTTCTGAAGGATTTGGAAACCAGTATTGCCAAAATATCATTGCCTCAGCAATAGACATTTCAGCTACACTACAGAGTTCAACATTAAATTTGGATTTTTAACCAACGGCTTTTTTACACAGGAGAGTGGGAAATTGAGGAATTGATCGTATGCAATCAATACGCTAAAGTAAAAATAGTTTTCAGAAAAGCAAATAGCAGGGTAATATTTCTTTTAAAAAATGTACCTGCTTTCAGCATGTTAGCTACTGATGCTCAATAACATTAAAACTTAGAGCAGGTTGTCCTGCCCTTTTGCCGCCAGGCTTATCCATTCTCATAGTTCACAATTATTTTCCTGCTCGTAATTTCCCCATCCCGGCTGTTTTCAATTTTTAGCACATATAGTCCCGGTTTCAGCCCGCTGGAATACCACAATAAATAGACCGGTCTTCACGAAAGGCGATTCGGCTGACCTTGCATCTGTAAAAAAAGACAGCGGCAATGGAAAGAACTGAAAGCATGAATCGTTTCATGCTGCTGCAAATTATAAATCAGGTGAAGAATAATGCATGACGCCCGGAAGTGTAAACGATGATCTTCATCATCGTAAAAAGTGAAACAGCGGGCGGTATCAGGCCGGCACATTGCGCTTTACCAGCTGAAGCGCCTTATGCAGTGTCTGGATTTCATCCAGGTTGGTATTATCGAGCAGTATGGCATCGTCGGCCTGGCGCAAGGGACTTTCCTTCCGGTTGCTGTCAATATAATCCCGCATTTCCAGGTTGGCTTTTACTTCATCAATGGTTACGTTGGGGTTTTTCATTATTAATTCTTTAAACCGCCGCTCCACCCTTACGGCGCTGTCGGCTGTCAGAAATATTTTCAGCTCAGCGTTTGGAAATACCACCGTGCCGATGTCGCGGCCATCCATAATGATGCCTTTCTTTTTGCCCATCTGCTGCTGCTGCTCTACTGCAAAATGCCGCACTTCTTTTATGGCAGCCACTTCACTTACTTTTTCTGCCACCACCAGGTCGCGGATAACATACTCCACGTTTTCGCCGTTCAGGTGCATTTCGCCCTGGCCGCTGTTTTCATTCACAATAAATTCAAGAGAAATTTCTTTCAGCGCCTTTTTTACTTCGGCTTTATCTGTCCAGTCAATATGATTGCGTAAAAAATACAGTGTGATGGCCCGGTACATAGCGCCGCTGTCTACGTACAGGTAACCCAGCTCTTTTGCCATCCGTTTTGCCAGTGTGCTTTTGCCGCAGCTGCTCCAGCCGTCAATTGCAATAATGATTTTTTTAGCCATGCCCTGCAAAAATAAAATTACCGCCCGTAATGGCGGTAATTAATTACAAAGTTCCTTTCAAATAAAATTCAGAACGGCTTTTTCTGCTCTCCGGTTTTCAATCCTTCAAACTTCGGCGCCCGTTTCATATTGTAAAATATAAAAGAATAAATGTCGGCCGTGGTTTCCAATCCTTTTTTCAGGTTGCTGGCACCATGGCCCGATTTTACATCAATGCGGATGAGTACCGGGTTGGCGCCTTTATATTTCTCCTGCAGTGTGGCAGCGTACTTAAACGAATGAGCCGGCACCACCCGGTCGTCATGATCGGCTGTAGTGATCAGTGTGGCCGGATAGTTCAATCCTTCTTTAATATTATGAAGCGGTGAATAAGCATAAAGATTTTTGAACTCATCCGGTTTATCGCTGCTGCCATACTCTGCAATCCAGTTCCACCCGATTGTGAACTTATGAAACCGGAGCATGTCCATCACCCCTACCTGTGGAATGGCCACCCTGCAAAGGTCGGGCCGCTGGTTGATGATGGCGCCTACCAGCAGGCCGCCATTGCTGCCACCCTGCAAAGCAAGAAAATCTTTTGAAGTGTATTTTTCCCTGATTAAAAATTCACCGGCGGCTATAAAATCATCAAACACATTTTGTTTTTTAAACCGCATACCTGCCTCATGCCATTTTTCACCGTATTCGCTGCCGCCGCGCAGGTTGGCTATGCAGTAAATGCCCCCCTGCTCAAGCCATGCAATGCGGCTGGGCGAAAAAGATGGATTGCTGCTGATATTAAACCCGCCATAGCCATACAAAATAGTTGGATTCTTTCCGTTTTGCTGTGTGCCTTTTTTATACACAATAAACATCGGAATTTTTGTTCCGTCTTTGCTTGTATAAAACACCTGCTCGGTTGAATAGTCCTCCGGGCTGAATTTTATTTCAGGCTTTCTGAAAACAGAGCTTTTCCCTGTTGCAATGTCATAACGATAAATGGTTGGAGGAAATGTGATGGAAGTAAATGTGTAAAAAACAAACTTGTCATCCCTGTCGCCGCCAAATCCACCGGCAGACCCTAAAGCCGGCAGGGCTACTTCCCTTTCCTGCTTGCCATCAAAATCATACACATACACACGGCTGGTCACATCTTTCAGGTAAATGATAAATAGTTTACCACCAGCCGAGGTAACCGAAGAAATATTTTCCGGTTTTTCCTCAATCACCGTTTTCCAGTTGGCCGGTTCAGGATGTTGCGGGTCCACTGAAACGATGCGCTGGTTCAGCGCCCCGTCGTTTGTTATCAGTAAAAATTTTCCGTTCACTTCTTCTATAAAACCATAATCATACTCGCCAACTTCCGTAATAATGGGCTTAAATTTTTTATCATCACTGTGGCTGTCGAAATACCACAGGGCATTTCCATCCTTTCCTTTTCCCCTGTCGGTGATGTTCAGAAACACATAGCGCTCATCTTCGCTGGTGAATACGCCATGAAAGCGCTGCGGGTTTTGCGGGTCTTCATACACCAGCACATCTTCACTCTGCGATGTACCCACTTTATGATAATATACCTGGTGATTTTCATTTTTTGTGGAAAGTTCTTTTCCTTTTTCCGGGGCAGGATAACGGCTGTAATAAAACCCATCGCCCTTCCAGGCCACACCGGAAACTTTTACCCACGCCAGCGAATCGGAAAGATATTTCAGCGTGGTCATATCCATTATAAAAAAAGTACGCCAGTCGCTGCCGCCCTGGGTCTTGCCTACCACTGCATACTTTCCGTTTTTTGAAAGTGAAAATGTGCCAAGACCCGTGGTGCCGTCATCTGAAAATTTGTTGGGATCAATTACCAGTTCGGGTTTACCATCGAGGCCTTTCTGGCGGTAAATGACACTCTGGTTTTGCAGGCCGTCATTTTTTGAAAAATAGAAATACTCATTTTTTCTCGACGGCGAACTGTACCGGGGATAATCATTAATCTCTTCCAGTCGCTTCAGCCATTGGGCCCGGTAGGGTATTTGTTCCAGGTAACCAAAGGTTACTTTATTCTGTTCCGTCACCCATTGTTTTGTTTCATCACTATTATCATCTTCCAGCCAGCGGTAAGGATCCGCAACCAGCGTACCGTGATAATTGGTTACGGTATCTACCTGTTTCGTTGCAGGATAATTCAGCTGCGCTGATACAAAAAGAGGAAGGCTGCCGAGCAGCAGTAGCAATATTTTTTTCATGACAATTGTTTTGGGTAAATAAAATTAAACGAATAAGTCTGCAAAAATTTTTTCCTCTTACAAAAGGTAACCTGCCATGATGATTGACCGAATGTGAAAAATCACAATCGGAAACAAAACATTATTTTTGGCGGCCAGAATAAAACAAAAATTCAAACGGATGTTTGTTTTAACTGGTTCATTATAAGTATTATGGAAAAAAAAGTTTCGAGAATTGGTGTACTGACTTCCGGCGGCGATTCACCTGGCATGAATGCGGCCATACGGGCTGTGGTAAGAACAAGTTTGTATCACGATTTACCGGTATATGGAATCATGCGGGGCTACCAGGGTATGATTGACGATGATATTCATGAGATGGATACCCGTTCGGTGGCCAACATCATTCAGCGTGGAGGCACCATATTGAAAACGGCACGATGCAAAGAATTTTATGATTACGAAGGAAGAAAAAAAGCCTACGAAAACCTGAAAAAAAGAGGAATTGACGGGTTGGTGATTATTGGCGGCGATGGTTCATTCCGCGGCGCTGTGCAGTTCAGCAAAGAGTTTGACATTCCCTGCATCGGGCTTGCCGGCACCATTGATAAAGATATTTTAGGCACCGACTTCACCATCGGGTTCGACACGGCAGTGAACACCGCCGTGGAAGCAATAGATAAAGTACGGGATACCATGGATGCCCATGACCGCATTTTCATTATCGAAGTGATGGGGCGTGATGCCGGCTACATTGCCCTGCACAGCGGCATTGCCACCGGGGCAGAAAACATCCTGATTCCTGAGCGGAAAACCGATATTGATGATATTGTGGAATCGCTGCAGGAAAAAGAAAGAAGAAAAAAACTTGTAAACCTCATCGTGGTGGCCGAGGGCGATGAGTTTGGCGGTGCAGTGGAAGTGGAAAAAGTGCTGAAAGAAAATCTGCCGAAAGCCGAAATACGGGTTTGCATTCTCGGGCACATTCAGCGGGGCGGGGCGCCTTCCTGCCTCGATCGCCTGATTGCAAGCCGCATGGGTTTTCATGCAGTGGAATGTCTCATCGAAGGCAGGTTCAATGTATTTGTCGGAATACAAAACAACAAGATGCATTATATACCGCTTGAAAACGCCGTAAAAAGCAAAGGAAAAATCAGCGAAGAGTGGCTGAAGATTGTGAAGATACTGGCAAGTTAGTTGCTGGTTACCGGTAACTGGTTGCAGGTAAGTAAACGCTGCATAAGCAGAACGATGTAGAAATGAAAATATTTATTGCAGAAGAAACCAGCGGCCTGTGACAATTGACGATAAACTCACTACTTAATTATTCAATAACCTGTTCCGGGTTTGGTCAACAAGCAATCAGCCGACACTGACCAGAACCCTCCGGCCAGCAACTAATGACCGGGAAGCCGGAACCAGAAACAAGTATATGACTAAAAACATTGAAAAATATTTTTACAAACAGCAGAACAAAGAAGCCGGCATCGAGCACACACATCACCGCACTAAAATAGTAGCCACGGTAGGCCCGGCCTGCAATACGTATGATAAGCTGCTGGAACTGGTAAGAGCCGGTGTGAATGTTTTCCGGTTGAATTTTTCGCATGGCACACACGAGGATAAACTGAAGATTATTGAATACATCCGGGGTATAAATGATAACGAACCCTATAATATAGCCATCATCGGCGACCTGCAGGGCCCGAAACTGCGTGTGGGTGAAATTGAAAACGGCTCCATCGAAGTGAATGAAGATGATGTACTCACTTTTACCAATGAAAAACTTGTCGGCAACAAAGAGAAGATATATGTCTCTTACCCCAACCTGCACAAGGATGTGAAAGTGGGTAATACCATCCTGGTTGACGATGGCAAGCTGGAAGTAAAAGTGATGAGTATTGAAAAAAACAACGATGTAAAAGTTAAGGTGACGCTGGGCGGTCTGCTTTCATCCAAAAAAGGAATCAACCTGCCCGATACAAAAATCACGTTGCCCGCACTGACCGAAAAAGACCTGGCCGACCTGGATTTTATCATTGAACAAAAACTGGATTGGGTAGCCCTCTCTTTTGTACGCAATGTGAAAGACATCATCATCCTGCGAAACAAGCTGGAAGAAAAGAAAAGCAAAACCAAGATAATTGCCAAAATTGAAAAGCCGGAGGCAATAGATAATATCCGCGACATCATTGTGGAATCCGACGGCATCATGATTGCCCGCGGCGACCTGGGCGTAGAACTGCCGGTGGAGAAAGTGCCGCTGATTCAAAAACAGATTATCCGCAAATGCATCCACCGGGCCAGGCCGGTAATAGTGGCCACGCAGATGATGGAGAGCATGATTGAAAGAACCAAACCCAACCGCAGCGAAATAACCGATGTGGCCAATGCCGTGCTCGAAGGCGCTGATGCCGTAATGTTGAGCGGCGAAACCGCCACCGGTGCACACCCGACGCTGGTAGTGGAAACTATGAAAAAAATAATCGAAGAAGTGGAAAAAACCGACTACCGCTACAACCTCGAAGATGAACTGGTACCCCAATCCCATTCTCCTTCTTTTTTAAGCGATGCCATTTGCTATAATGCATGTAAGCTGGCAAAAGATGTGGATGCCCAGGCGCTGATTGGCATGACGCAAAGCGGCTATACCGGTTTTATGCTGAGCAGCTACCGCCCCAAATCGCCGCTGTTTATTTTTACCAAAGAAAAATCGCTGGTAAACCAGCTCAGCCTTAGCTGGGGAGTGCAGGCATTTTTTTATGACGAAGAAGAAAGCCTCGATGACATCATCTTCGACCAGATAGATATTCTGAAAGACCGTGGCTTCATCAAAACCGGCGAAGTGGTGGTAAGCACAGGCAGCACTCCGGTTGATCTGCATTTACCCACCAATACATTGAAGATTACAAAGGTTGATTAAGGAGAATGGTTGAATGGATAAATGGCTGCATTGTTTACCTTGTCGTTTTTCCAAAACTTTTTAAACGTAAATCAATTTAACCATTAGACAGTTATTCCTCACCTCCACATCACAAGAATCATCGCTGCCAGCACATGGCCGATGACATGATAACCGTTGTTGATAAAATAAAGTCCGCCGGGTTTGCTTTCATACACATAATTAATGCTGACAGCCGTGCTGGCAAAGCACAGCCCTGTAACCAGGCCCATCTTTACCCCCGAAAACAGCCCCACAAAATCAAACTTTACAATCAGCAGCGAAAGACCAAGGCATACAATGAAAATAAGAACAAAGGTGGCAGCCATCATTTTGCCCATGCCTTTTTTCAGGTCAGGATTGCTGGTATCCAGTTTTACAAGTGTGGCCCATGTGGATCCGAACAGTGCCTTTGAATACCACAGGGCGCCCAGTACAAAATAAGCTAAGGCAGCCACCAGTATGGCCAGCCAGTTGAAGTGTGACAGGATTTCAAAATTCATAACAGTTGGTTTTGTGCGGAGAATTTCCCCGGCTATAAAAAATAATTACAGGTAAAAGCTAATCACATTACCCCGGATTTCAAAATGCTGATAAAAAAAAGCCCGCTGTCAATCGCAACGGGCACTTAGAAGCAGTCAATCCTTAAAGCTTTTTTATTTTGATATTACGGAACCACACAGGGTTGCCGTGATCCTGCAA
>CAYUJD010000069.1:9460-20103 GCA_964444975.1 uncultured Chitinophaga sp.
GCCACCGCTTCAGCATCTTCCTGTGTGAAAGTTGGATGAGGAGCCATTGGCACTTCTCCCCACACACCGCTGCCACCTGCAATAATTTTGGAAGCAAGGTATGCGATGGCAGTATCCTGGCCAGCATATTTATTGGCTACATCACGCCAGGCCGGCCCAATATTTTTTTCATCAATCTTATGACAGGTTAAGCAATCACTCTTTGAAACAATCGCAAGCCCTTTCTGGTAATCGGGGTTATCGCTCAATTCGCCTGATGATGCAGCGGTTTCTTCTTTTGCTGGTTCTTCCTTTGTGGTTTCATCCGATTTTTTTTCGCTGCCGCCGCCGCAGGCTGCCAGCAGGCCCAGCAGGCCCAGCATGCCCAGCATTACAAAAATTTTTTTCATATCAGAATTTTTTTTGGTGTGTAAAGGTATTTATTATTCCAATCCTAAAACCTTGCGGTTAAATTTTTCATCCGTTGCCTGGCCTGCAAAATCGTCAAAGGCCTTTTCCGTAACACGGATGATATGTTTTTTTATAAACACAGCGCCTTCCCTGGCGCCGTCTTCCGGATGCTTGATGCAGCACTCCCACTCCAGCACGGCCCAGCCGCCATAATTATAGGCAGCCAGCTTGCTGAAGATGGATTTAAAATCTACCTGCCCGTCGCCCAGTGAGCGGAAACGGCCGGCACGGTCAATCCAGTTCTGGTAACCGCTGTACACTCCCTGCCTGCCTGTGGCATTGAATTCGGCATCCTTTACATGAAACATGCGGATGCGTTCATGATAGTTGTCAATATAATCAAGGTAGTTGAGGCATTGCAATACAAAATGCGAAGGATCATACAGCAGGCATGCCCGGCTATGATTATTTACTTTTTCCAAAAACATTTCATAGGTAATACCGTCGTGCAAATCTTCGCCGGGATGTATTTCGTAACAAACATCCACACCACATTCATCAAAATAATTCAGGATAGGAAGCCATCGCCGGGCCAGTTCTTTAAACCCGGTTTCTACCAGGCCGGCCGGCCGCTGCGGCCACGGATACACAGTGGGCCACAACAATGCACCGCTGAATGTGGCATGTGCATTCAATCCTAAATTCTGTGAGGCTTTGGCAGCCCACTTCAGTTGCTGCACGGCCCATTCCGTTCTTGCTTTGTGATTTTTCTTTACCCCGTCAGGCGCAAAAGCATCAAACAAATCATCATAAGCCGGGTGCACAGCCACCAGCTGACCCTGCAGGTGCGTGGAGAGCTCTGTTATCTCAACTCCGCATTCGTTTATCATTCCTTTCAGTTCATCGGCATAGGTTTTACTTTCTGCTGCTTTTTGCAGGTCAATGCACCGCAGATCCCAGGTGGGAATCTGCACACCTGCAAAGCCAAGACTTTTTGCCCATCGGCAAATTGATTTCATGTCATTAAAAGGCGGTCTGTCGCCCATGAACTGCGCAAGAAAAATGGCGGGGCCTTTGATCGTTCTCATTTGCTAATGTCTTTTAAAATAAATTCCAAAATACAAATCCCAAATTCCAACTAGGTTAAAAAATCAAATCAAAACCCTTATCTCGTCTTTGGAGAATGTCTCAAGTTTTTGAAATGCTATTTTCCAATTTTTAATTTGTATCTCATTTGGAATTTGGTGTTTGCGATATTGCGCTTTTATTAAATTTTGAACTCCACCCACTTTTCATTTGATTTTCCCGAAGCCACCACATTTTCAATAAATGCCATGCCCCGGATACCTTCATCCGGCCCGGGGAAATCAAGCCACTCATCCTGCGGTTTTTCCCCGTTCATCTTTGCACGGACGGTTAAAACAAAATTGCGGTAGAGATTGGCAAAAGCTTCGAGGTATCCTTCGGGGTGACCGGCGGGAGTTCGTGAATTGTGCTTTGCAAAAGAATTCACATAACCCGAGCCTGCACGGTAAATTTCGGCCGGCTTGTCGAGCCATTTTACAACAAGCGAATTGCAATCTTCCTGCTGCCAGTGCACACTTCCTTTTTCACCATACACTCTTATTTTGATATTATTTTCTTCGCCTGCGGCTATTTGTGTAGCCATCAGCACACCGGTAGCTCCGTTATCATACTTTAAAAACACGGCGCCATCGTCATCCAGCATGCGGCCCTCTACAACAATATTCAGAGCTGCGCAGATATGCGTGGTCTTTAACCCGGTGACATACTCAGCCAGATTGAAAGCATGCGTTCCGATATCACCCATGGCGCCGGCAATACCGCTGCGTTTGGGATCGGTACGCCACGCTGCCTGTTTGTTGTGCTGACCTTCCAGGAAAGTGCTGAGCCAGCCCTGCGGGTATTCCACATACACTTTTCTCACGTTGCCGATGGCGCCGCTGCGTATCAACTGTTTTGCCTGCTTCACCATAGGGTAACCGGTGTAGGTATGCGTAAGTAAGAGGGTGCATCCGGTTTCTTCCACTTTTGCCTTCAGCTTTTTTGCTTCATCCAGCGTAAAGGTCATAGGTTTTTCCAATGCTACATGAAAACCTTTTTCCAGCGCCATCATAGCCGGATCAAAGTGAACAAAGTTGGGCGTAACAATACTGACAAAATCAATCCGCTTGTCCTTTGGCATAGCTGCTTCTTTTTCCAACATGGTTCTATAGTCGGTATAAATTCTTTCTTTATCCAGAAAAATATCATGCCCTGATGCAATGGCGATATCAGGATGCACACTCAATGCGCCGGCAACAATATTCACCTGGCCATCCATATGAATGGCAAGCCGGTGAATGGCGCCGATGAATGCATCACGTCCGCCGCCGATCATGGCCATCCGAAGTTTTCTGTTTTCCATATTTCAAACAGTTGTTTGGGGTTGATAAAAATTAAATTAATGAGCAGTGAAGGTAAATGTGTTTTTAAAAATAGTACATTTAGCCCATCCAAAATTTTTTTATCAAAACCAACACTATGTCTGCTATCAACAAAAAACAACTGTTTCTTGCCAGCAGAATTGCACTTGTTGTAACTGCCATGACATTTGCCTACCGGGCAGCCCTGGAAGGAATCTGGGGCGATGAATTCAACCTGACCAAAGAACAGGTTGGCTGGATTTTCAGTCCTGCTTTCTGGGGATTTACCCTGGCCATGATTTTTGGCGGCCCGCTTTGTGATGTGATTGGAATGAAAAAACTCGTGGGCCTTGCCTTCATGGGTCATATCGCCGGCGTCATTATTTATTTAATAGCCAAAGATGCCACCATGCTTTTTATCGGCACCGTGTGCATCGGTGTGGGCAACGGAATGGTGGAAGCGGCCTGCAATCCACTGGTTGTTTCTCTTTATCCGGATGATAAAACAACCAAGCTGAATTCCTTTCATGTATGGTTTCCGGGCGGCATCGTGATAGGGGGTCTTATTTCTTACCTGTTGCTGGAACGAATGAATGTAGACTGGCGCATCATGGTTTCCATTCTTTTTCTTCCTGCGCTTATTTATGGTGTCATGTTCTGGCGGCTTGAATTTCCAAAAACAGAAAGAGTGGAAAAAGGGGTGAGCACAAAAGAAATGTTTTTAAGTTGCCTGAACCCGCTATACATCATCATGATCCTTTGCATGTTTTTGACAGCCGCCACCGAGCTGGGCACCAATCAATGGATAAATGCATTGCTAAGCAATGCCGGTGTTTCGGCCATTCTGATTCTTGTCATGATTAACGGCATCATGGCGCTGGGCCGTTCCTTTGCAGGCCCGGTGGTACATCGCCTGAATCCAAACGGAATGCTGATTTTCTCGGCTCTCTTTGCCGGTATCGGTTTGTTGCTGCTCAGTCAAACCACCGGGGCTGCCACTATTGGCGCTGCCGTCATTTTTGCCATAGGCATTTGTTTCTTTTGGCCTACTATGCTGGGTTTTGTTTCGGAGTATATTCCCAAAAGCGGTGCGTTGGGATTATCGCTGATGGGAGGCGCCGGTATGTTTTCCACTTCACTGGTAATTCCGCTGATGGGAAAATGGTTTGATAAGAACAAAGCTGAAGCAATAAGCCAGGGGCTGGATGAAGCGGCAGCCAACCATACAGCCGGTTCCGATACGCTGCTGAAAGTAGCCATCATGCCGGCCATCCTCATAATCGTATTCACACTTATATATATTGTCCGCCGAAATGTTTATAAAAAGCAGAAAGCTGCTTAAGCTTAAAAACAGGAACCAGCAAGTATGAAACTCCTCACCCGCATCCAGCTTTCGGCCATGATGTTTCTCCAGTTTTTTATCTGGGGGGCATGGTATGTTACCATGGGCACTTACCTGGATAAAGTTTTAGGCGCAACCGGCTTCCAGGTGGGTGCGGCATACAGCGCTATGGCAATCGCCACCATCATCTCGCCGTTTTTTGTAGGCATGGTGGCAGATAAATTTTTCCCGGCACAAAGAGTGTTGGGTGTGTTGCATCTTATCGGTGCAGGTTTATTATTTTACCTTACAAAAATTGATAACGCCGGTTTCTTTTACTGGATTCTGCTGCTGTACTCGCTGCTGTATGCACCCACGCTGGCTCTGGCCAACTCAGTTGCTTTCCGGCAGATGAAAGACCCGGGTAAAGAATTCCCTTCTGTCCGTTTCCTGGGAACAATCGGATGGATAGTTGTTGGCTGGTTGATAGATAAAGTGTTCAACCTTTCTACCGAGCAATTGGCAACAACATTTATTATTGCAGCGGCTGCATCTGCTTTGCTTGGATTACTGAGTTTTACCCTGCCCGATACACCGCCCAAAGCCAAAGGCACGAAAACAAAATTTGCCCAGGTGCTGGGCGCCGATGCACTGGTGTTATTCAAAAACAAAGCATTTACCGTATTTTTTATCGCCTCCATACTTATCTGCATCCCGCTTTCATTTTATTACAGCTTCACCAACCTGTTTCTTACCGAAGCAGGCATGAAAAATGTGACAAGCAGCATGACGCTGGGCCAATTTTCTGAAGCCGTGTTCATTTTACTTATCCCCTTTTTCTTCACCCGGCTGGGCGTAAAATGGATGATTGCCATCGGCATGATAGCATGGGCCGTTCGCTTTGTATTTTTCAGTTATGGCGATGCCGGCGCCGGCCTATGGATGCTTTTTGCAGGCATCATCCTGCATGGTGTTTGCTTTGATTTCTTTTTTGTCACCGGACAAATTTATACCGACAGCAAGGCCGATGTAAAAATTCAAAGCTCGGCGCAGGGGCTCATCACCATGGCCACTTACGGTGTGGGCATGTGGATCGGCACTTTACTGAGCGGTTATGTAAAAGATTTTTATACGGCTGATAAAATCGTAGCCTGGAAATCCGTCTGGCTGGTTCCGGCAGGCATTGCTGCTGCTGTATTGGCATTGTTTATTTTATTTTTTAATGAAAAAAGAAAAAGCCCTGCCACAACCTGAACTGGGTATTGTTTGTACCTTTAAAAACCCGATTGCTTGCTATGAAAAAATCAAACCGGAGAGAGGCGCTGAAAAAAATGGCAGCCGGTTCTGTGGCGGTGGCTGCCGCTCCGCTGCTGGGTTCGTTTCCGGCTGAAAAAAAAACACAAGAAATTTTACACCTGAAAGGCAACATCAATCACTCCGTATGCCAGTGGACTTATAATTTCCTCCCGCTTGAAGAATTATGCATCGAAGTAAAAAAATTGGGGCTCAGCGCCATTGACCTCATTGCTCCCAAAGACTGGCCCACGCTGAAAAAACACGGGCTCATATGCTCCATGTGTTACCACGGCGGTAAAGTAAGCCTGACCGACGGATGGGCCGAGAAAAGTTTTCATGCGCAGCTGATAAAAGATTATGCTGAAGTCATCCCGCTGGTGGCTGCAGCCGGCTTCAAAAATCTTATCTGCTTCAGCGGCAACCGCCGCGGCATGGATGATGAAACCGGCTGGAAAAATTGCGTGGAGGGATTGAAACAGGTTATGAGCCTTGCTGAAAAAAACGGTGTCATCATCCAGATGGAACTGCTGAACAGCAAGGTGGACCATAAAGATTATATGTGTGATAAAACATCCTGGGGTGTGGAGCTGGTAAGACGAATCGGCTCGCCCAACTTCAAACTGCTGTACGATATTTACCACATGCAGGTTGACGAAGGTGATGTGATACGGACCATCCGCGACAATCACCAGCATATCGGGCATTATCATACGGCCGGCGTGCCGGGCCGGCACGAGATAAACGAAAGCCAGGAACTGTACTACCCGGCCATTATGGAAGCGATTGTGAAAACCGGTTTCGCCGGGTATGTGGCACAGGAGTTCATTCCTACCGGCAAAACAACTGAAGATAAAGTAGCAGCGCTGAAAGATGCGGTGAGGAGGTGCGATGTGTGAGTGGTGAGTGGCCAATGGAGGAATGACGGTGGGTGAATCAGCTCCATAGAATTACCTGACGATGAACGGAGCGTCGCAACGGAAGCTTAATAGCAGTACATAAAGCCGGGTATATAAAAATCCTCACCCGGCTAAACAGGCGTTAAAAAAAAATTGTACCGATAAACAATAAACAATAAACTAAACCATGGCAGACAACAACACTTACGATGCAATTGTGGTGGGCTCCGGCATCAGCGGAGGCTGGGCCGCCAAAGAGCTTTGTGAAAAAGGCCTCAAAACAATCATGCTGGAGCGGGGCCGAAACATTGAACACATAAAAGATTACGAACAAAGCAACAAACCGATATGGGAATATCCTCATCGCGGCCAGCGTACACAGGAAATGATTAAGGACTATCCTGTACTCAAACGGGATTACCCGCTCAACGAACGCAACCTGCATTACTGGGTGAAAGACTCGGAATGTCCATACACGGAAACCAAACGTTTTGACTGGTTCCGTGGGTATCATGTAGGTGGCCGCAGCCTCATGTGGGGCCGGCAGAGCTACCGCTGGAGCGAATTTGATTTTGAAGCCAATGCAAAAGAAGGCATCGCCATTGACTGGCCCATTCGCTACAAAGACATTGAACCGTGGTACACCCATGTAGAAAAATTTGCCGGCATACAGGGTTCGTACGAAAACCTGCCGCAATTGCCCGACAGTCATTTTCTGCCGGCGATGGAACTGAATGTGGTGGAAAAAGTAGTGGCAGAAAGAATCAAAAAACATTATAACAATCAGCGTACGCTTATCATCGGACGCACCGCACATGTTACGGCACCCCTGCCCCACAGCCCTGAAAGAAATCTATGCATTTACCGCGACATGTGCTGGAACGGCTGCCCGCTTGGCGCTTATTTCAGCACACAGTCTTCCACATTGCCTGCTGCAATGAAAACCGGCAATCTTACACTGCGGCCTTTCTCCATCGTGATGGAAATCATTTACGATAAAGACACAAAGCAAGCCAAAGGTGTAAAGGTGCTGGATGCAGAAACCAACCAGACGTATGAATTTTTTGCAAAAGTTATTTTCCTCTGCGCATCTGCATTGAACTCAACATGGATACTGATGAATTCCGCCACCGATATCTGGCCCGAAGGACTGGGCAGCAGCAGCGGCGAACTGGGTCATAATGTAATTGACCATCATTTCCGCTGTGGTGCCAGCGGTGAAGTAGAAGGATTTGAAGACCGGTATTATTTCGGTCACCGGCCCACAGGTTTTTACATCCCTCGGTTTGTCAATATTCCCGGCGATAGCAAAAAACGGGATTACTTAAGAGGCTTCGGTTACCAGGGCAGTGCCAGTCGTACGGGCTGGAGCCGCGATGTGGCCGAACTAACTATCGGCGCCGGCCTGAAAGATGCTTTAAGCGAACCGGGAAACTGGCGGATAGGCGCCACGGCTTTTGGCGAAACACTTCCTTATCATGAAAATAAAATAACCCTGAATAAAAAGGTGAAAGATAAATGGGGATTGCCTGTGCTGGATTTTGATGTAGAGTTTAAGGAAAATGAGAAAAAAATGCGGGTGGATATGAAAGGAGAAATGAAAGCAATGCTGGAAGCTGCCGGTGTGAAAAACGTTCGTGAATACGACGGCGATAATGCACCGGGCATGGGCATACATGAAATGGGTACGGCACGCATGGGCCGCGACCCGAAGACCAGCGTACTTAACGGCAACAACCAGGTGTGGGACTGCATGAATGTGTTCGTTACTGACGGCGCCTGTATGACAAGCGCATCCTGTGTGAATCCCTCGCTTACCTATATGGCCATGACAGCCCGGGCAGTTGATTTTGCTGTGTCGGAGTTAAAGAAGTTGAATGTGTAAGGTGGAATTTCTGATTAATGATTATTGATTAATAGAATAAGACATAAAACTTTTTATATGAACAGACGCGAACTTTTAAAAATGGTAGCTGCCGCCACAGGCGGTGTGGTTATCGGCGGCGAATTTTTCCTGGCAGGTTGTAAAAATCCTGAAGCAGGCAAGGGAAAAGATTTTACGGAAGAAGATATTACATTCCTCGATGAAGTGGCTGAAACCATTTTCCCGAAAACCAGTACACCCGGCGCCAAAGAAGCCGGCGTGGGAAAATTTATGACCGTAATGGTAAACGACTGTTATGAACAAAAAGACCAGGATGCCTTTAAAGACGGCATGACAAAAATTGATGAAGCCTGCAAAAAAATGCATGGGCATGGTTTTATGAAAGCATCGCCTGAACACCGTAAAGAAGTGCTGACGGCTATTGATAAGGAAAGGGCCGAATACCAGAAAAACAAAGAGCGGGAAGCCCCCAATCATTATTTCCAATATTTCAAACAGCTCACCATTACCGGCTATTTCACATCCAAAGCCGGCAGAGAGGGTGCCACCAATTACCAGCCCGTACCGGGAAAATATATGGGTGATGTGCCGTATAAGAAGGGAGACAAGGTGTTGACCGGGCTGAACTAATAATCAATAATTAATAATTATTAATTATTGATTATTCATTGAGAAGAAAAATGAATAACCAATTTGATGCAATCGTAATTGGCTCCGGTATTTCCGGCGGATGGGCAGCAAAAGAACTTTGTGAGAAAGGACTGAAAGTTTTGCTGCTCGAACGTGGCCGTGATGTAGTGCACCTGAAAGATTATCCCACTGCCACCTTGCATCCCTGGCAGTTTGCTCATCGCGGACGCATGCCTGTTTCTGTGTTAAAAGAAAATCCCGTCGTGGCCCGTTGTTATGCTTTTGGCGAAGCCACCAAACATTTTTTTGTAAAAGACAAAGAGCATCCTTACATACAGGAAAAACCGTTTGACTGGATACGGGCTTACCAGGTGGGCGGCAAATCCTTGCTGTGGGCACGTCAGGTGCAGCGCTGGAGCCACTTTGAATTTGAAGCCCCGGCCCGTGATGGTTTTGCTACACCCTGGCCTATCACTTACGATGACATGGCCCCATGGTACAGTCATGTGGAAAAGTTTGCCGGCATCAGCGGCAATAAAGATGGACTGGAGAATTTGCCCGACGGTGAATTTTTGCCGCCCTGGGAAATGAATGTGGTGGAGAAATATCTGGTGGAGCAATTCAAAAATTTTTATCCCGACCGGCCGGCAGTGATTGGTCGCTGTGCGCATCTTACTCAGCCGGCCGAAATTCATCTTCAACAGGGCCGCGGGCAATGCCAGGCAAGAAGCCTGTGCGAACGGGGTTGCCCTTTCGGCGGGTATTTCAGCAGCAATGCATCTACCATTCCCTGGGCACAAAAAACCGGCAACCTCACTTTGAGAACACATGCCGTGGTTCATTCCATCATGTATGATGATGAAAAGAAAAAAGCAACCGGTGTAAAAGTGGTGGATGCAAATACAAAAAAAACAACTGAATATTCGGCAAGAATAATTTTTGTAAATGCAGCCTGTATTAATACAAATCTGATTTTGCTGAATTCAAAATCGCAGCGCTTCCCCAACGGCCTTGGAAACGACAACGGCCTGTTGGGCAAATACATTTGTTTTCATAATTACCGCGGCAGCATCACCGCCAGTATTGACGGCTTTACGCATTATGTAACGTACGGTCGCAGGCCTACCATGATTTTCATGCCATCGTTCCGCAATGTGCGCAGGCAGGAAATGCCCTTCAAACGGGGCTACCTTATTGCTTTCTCCGCCAACCGTGGCCGCGGCACCGGTTATGAAGGTATCGGTGAAGAGCTGAAGCAATCGCAGATGGATGCCGGCGGATGGGGCGTGTTTATGATGATGCAGGGCGAAACGATTCCAAAGGAATCGAATCATGTACGATTGAGTGCAGATAAAAAAGATGCCTGGGGCATTCCGCAACTCGTCACATCCGTTGATTACGACGAAAACGATGAAATGATTTTGAAAGATTTCCTGGAGCAGGGCGCAGAGATGCTGGCAAAAGCGGGTTGCAAAAACATCACTCCCCGCGACAGCAAACAGGCCCCGGGGCTTGATATTCATGAAATGGGCGGCGTACGCATGGGCAGCGACCCTAACACTTCGCTGCTGAACAAGTGGAACCAGTTTCATAATTGCCCCAATGTATTTGTCACCGACGGCGCCTGCATGACCTCCACTGGTACGCAGAACCCGTCATTGACTTTTATGGCGATTACAGCAAGAGCAGCAAACTATGCAGCAGAACAGTTTAAGAAAGGGAACTTATAATCCAATTAATAATTATTGATTAATAATTATTAATTATTTTTTTATGGCAAAAAATACCTTCGATGCAAT
>CAYUJD010000070.1:0-18899 GCA_964444975.1 uncultured Chitinophaga sp.
ATAGCCAGAATGTAGCTATCAATGCCGATGGCACCCCGGCGCACAGCAGCGCCATGCTGGATGTAAAAAGCACCACCAAGGGTATGCTGGTGCCCCGCATGACCACGGCACAGCGAACTGCGATTGCATCACCTGCAACTGGTCTTTTGGTGTATGATACCGATACCAACAGCTTTTGGTTTTACAATGGCAGCGCCTGGACAAATATTGCAGGAAGCGGTGGCGGCAGCAGTGGCTGGAGTTTGCTCGGAAATAGCGGCACCAATGCACTTACCAATTTTATCGGCACCAGCGATAATCAGCCCATAATGTTCAGAGTAAATAACCAACGTTATGGATGGATTGATCCCAACGGAACCATTTCCTGGGGACATTATGCAGGCTTTAATAATATTGGTTACAGCAATGTGGCAATAGGTTCAAAGTCACTATACAGTAATTCCGACCGGAATAACCTTGTTGCTGTTGGGGATTCAGCATTGTATAATAATGGCACTGGAGCAACACAAATTTCCGAAGCCATTGCCAACACAGCCGTCGGGTCCAAGTCACTTTATGCCAATACCACCGGCTCGGCCAATACTGCTTTGGGTATGCAGGCACTGTATGACAACACTACGGGAAAAGAAAATGTAGCAATCGGTACTTCTTCCTTGCACGAAAATGCAAGCGGTGATGGGAACGTTTCGGTTGGCCCTCTTGCTATGAGTTTCAACACCACAGGTTCGGGAAATGTAGCTATCGGAAGAAAAGCATTGTTCAATAATTCGAACCGGAATAGTCTGGTGGCCATCGGTGATTCGGCGTTATTCAATAATGGAATCGGAGCAAGTATTGCCGGGCAAGCGGAGCAAAACACAGCTGTTGGTTCTAAAGCATTATATGCAAACACAACCGGGTTTTTCAACACCAGCCTGGGCTATAATGCACTGATGAATAATACCACCGGCACAACCAATACCTCAATAGGAGCAAATTCACTTGCCGCGAATACGTCAGGTTCAGCCAACACTTCTGCCGGCGCCAATTCCTTGCGTAATAACACAACCGGCTATTCCAATGTAGCTATGGGCTATTTTGCCTCGTATAATAATACAACCGGCATCGGCAATTCAGCGTTTGGAACCCGGTCGCTTTATCTAAACACAACCGGTTATTCCAATGTTGCAATCGGAGCTTACTCCCTTTATCTGAATACAACAAGAAGCAACCTGGTAGCCATTGGCGATTCGGCATTGTACAATAATGGAACGGGTGTTTCGGCAGCCTTCCAGGCCAATCAAAACACTGCTATAGGTTCAAAAGCTTTATATACAAACACAACCGGGTTTGTGAACACCGCTGTCGGTTACAACACGTTGATGGCAAATACAACAGGTTATCATAACTCGGCTTTGGGTAGTGATGCACTCAACTCCAATATCAATGGCACCTATAATACTGCCGCCGGCAGTAGTGCTCTTTTATCTAATACTGAGGGATATTATAATACTGCAGTGGGTTCATTTGCGATGCAATATAATTTGACTGGTTTTCAAAACACAGCTATTGGTATGGGAGCCCTGGCCTATAATGTTTATGGATCTTATAACACTGCAATTGGAAATCAAGCTAATGTTTCATCCAACAATCTTACTAATTCCACTGCTATCGGTTACACTGCAGTCGTCAATGCCAGCAACAAAGTGGTTACCGGCAATTCATCCGTTACTTCCATCGGCGGTTATGCCAACTGGAGCAATTTCAGCGATGGCCGTTTCAAGCGCAACGTGAAAGACGATGTGCCGGGGCTTGCCTTCATTACCAAACTGCGCCCGGTTACTTATACGCTGGATGTGGATGCCATTAACGATTTTAACTCAAAAGATTTACCTGCAGATAAAAAACAAAAAACGCTGAACCCGGAAAAGAAAAATGAAGTATACACCGGCTTTATGGCACAGGAAGTGGAGCAAGCAGCACAATCACTGGGCTATTACTTCAGCGGTATTGACAAACCGCAGGATGCAGGCAAACAGACGTATGCTCTCCGCTACAGCGATTTCGTGGTGCCGCTGGTAAAAGCCGTACAGGAACAGCAGAAAATGATTGAAGATAAGCAAAAGCAAATTGATGAATTGAAAAAGCTCATTGATCAGATCATAAAAAAATAAATTTTATGAAAAAATATTTTCTTTCACTCCTGCTCCCCCTGCTTTGGCTCTGCGGATTTTCGCAGATGGTCATATCCCCCGGCGCAAACTGGGTGGTGAACGGCAATGCCACCATGGTGCTTAATGATATGAACCTGGTAAATGACGGAACCATTGCCGGCGGTACGGGAAGCTTTAAATTCACGGGCACACAAAATGCCAGCATCGGTGGTTCAGCTTTGCCAATGTTCAACACGGTGGAAGTGGCCAAAACCAGCGGTGGCAAACTGCTGTTGGGCCGAAATATTCACATCGGCTCTTCCATCAGCTTCATCTCTGGCCAGCTCGACCTGAATGGAAACAACATTATGATGCCGGCCACAGGCTACATCGCCGGCGAATCGGAAACCAACCGCATCATCGGCCCTGCCGGCGGTTTTGTAGAAATCACCCAAAACCTGAATGCCCCGGCAGCAGCAAACCCCGGCAACCTGGGCGCTACCATTACCAGCAGCGCCAACCTGGGCGATGTTATCATCCGCAGGGGACATGTGCCACAAAGCGGCACCGGGCTGGCCGGCAGCATTCAGCGCTACTATTCCATCATGCCGCAAAACAACAGCAACCTGAATGCAACATTGCGCCTGAAATATTTTGACGCCGAACTGAACAATCAGAATGAAAACATTCTGGTTATTTACCAAAGCAGTGATAACGGCGCCAACTGGACTAACCTGTCGCAAACCACACGCAATACCAATGCAAACTATGTGGAGAAAACAGGTATCGGCAGTTTAGCATTGCAAACCCTGGCCAACGATGTAGCTACTTCGGGAGTTACCGGCCTTGTATTTACCGGAAAAAGAAAGAAGGCCACTGAAGTGGAGCTGAAATGGACAACACAAACCGAAACCAACATGAGTGGCTACGAAGTGCAGCGTCGCCTCGATAACGAAGCCGATTTCACTGCCCGTGCATGGGTGGCTACCAAGGCGCCCGGCGGCAACAGCACTTCACCGCTTTCTTACCTGCATATTGATCCCAACGCTTATACAGGCACTTCTTATTACCGCCTGAAGATTGTTGACCAGAGCAATAATGTCACCTGGTCGCCAACCATTACTGTGGCAGGCAAAACCAGTGGCGGTGGTGGCAATGGTGGCGGCAACCCGCACAACAACCGGACTACCGACAGTACCGAAACAACTACAACTTATGCAAAAGGAAAATACCAGCCCGGCACATCAATAAATAAAATAACTGTAGGCCCTAACCCGAACAATGGCAACTTCTGGTTTACGGTGAGTGGTATTGAAAAAGAAACCGCAGCCGGACTGTACACGCTGGACGGGAAACTGATGAAGACATTCAAAGTAGTGAACCAGCGGCAGCAGTATGTAAGCGGCCTGCGCAGCGGCCTGTACCTGCTGAAAGTGCAGGGCATGGAAACCGTGAAAGTGATAGTACACGGCGGCAGCACCGGCGCACCGGTGAATACCACAACCGAATCGTACATGATAAAAAACTAAAAGGGATATCGTTGCAGTAATAATTGCGGGTCACCAACCCCTTCCAAAGCACTCATACAAATGGGTGCTTTTTTATTTTCTATTTTTGGCAAAAGACAAACCATGTATCAAACCCTGCTTGCTTCGCTGGAAAACGGCATTTACACACTCACCATCAACCGGCCGGATAAACTGAATGCGCTGAACAAGGATGTATTTACTGATTTAAACAATGCGCTTGATGAAATTGAATCGAATGCGGAAATAAAATCGGTCATCATCACCGGTGCCGGACAAAAAGCCTTTGTGGCCGGGGCAGACATCACGGAGTTCAGTGGACTGAACAAAGAGCAGGCAATGGCATTGGCAAAAAGAGGACAGGACACTTTTTTCAGAATTGAAAACTGCAGCAAACCTATTGCGGCTGCAGTGAACGGCTTTGCCCTCGGCGGCGGCTGCGAGCTGGCAATGGCCTGCCATTTCCGAATCGCCAGTGAGAATGCAAAATTCGGGCAGCCGGAAGTAAACCTGGGCCTGATTCCCGGTTATGGCGGCACACAACGGCTCACTCAATTAATCGGGAAAGGAAGAGCCATTGAACTGTTGATTTCAGCTACCATGATTGATGCAAACACAGCGCTTCAATACGGGCTGGTAAATTATGTAGTGAAGCAGGAAGAACTGCTTGCAAAAGCAAAATCCATTCTTGAACTCATTAACACAAAAGCGCCGCTTGCAGTGGCGGGCTGTATCAAAGCAGCCAATGCCGTGTATAATGAAACCATTGACGGTTTTGAACTTGAAATAAAAGAATTCGGCAACTGCTTTGCTACCGAAGATAGGAAGGAAGGTGTGGCGGCTTTTCTTGAAAAAAGAAAGGCGGAATTCACCGGAAGATAATTCAATTAGTATCTTGCTTCGGAGGCGCAGCGAGACACGGGAATAATTTCCGGTTTCTTTTTTCAGCAGAAAAACAAAAAATGGACTTACTGTTAAAAGATAAAATCGTAATCGTAACCGGTGGCGCCAAAGGCATCGGCGCCGGCATTACTAAAGCGCTGGCGGCCGAAGGCGCTGTGCCGGTGGTAGTGGGCAGAAATGAAAAAGACAATGAAGCTATCCTCCAGGAAACCGGAACTGGTTTTGCCATTGCGGCCGAGCTTACCCATCCGGAAGAATGTGAACGGGCGGTAAAAGAAACAATTGAAAAGTTTGGCCGCATTGACGGGCTGGTGAACAATGCCGGCATCAACGACAGCGTGGGACTGGAAAAAGGAAGCTATGAAGCTTTCATTGCTTCGCTGCACAAAAACCTGGTGCATTATTATCTCATGGCGCATTATGCATTGCCTGAACTGATAAAAACCAAAGGCGCCATAGTGAACATCGGCAGCAAAGTGGCGGAAACCGGCCAGGGCAATACCTCAGCTTATGCGGCAGCCAACGGCGGTCGTAATGCGCTGACAAGAGAATGGGCAGTGGAATTATTGAAATACGGTATCCGTGTAAATGCAGTGATAGTGGCCGAATGTTACACGCCATTGTATGAAATGTGGATTCAAAGTTTACCCAACCCGGAAGAAAAACTGAAATCCATTACGGATCGGATTCCGCTGGGTAAAAGAATGACAACAACGGAAGAAATTGCAAGCATGGTTGTGTTTTTGTTATCAGAAAAATCCAGTCACACAACCGGGCAGCTGATTCATGTGGATGGCGGCTATACGCATCTCGACAGGGCCTTGTAAAATTTTACACTATGAAAAAACTGTTTCTTTTTTTTCTCGCCTGTTTTTTTCTCACATCATTATTTGCCCAGCGGGCAGAAAATATTATTATCATTACCACCGATGGCCTGCGCTGGCAGGAGGTTTTCAGGGGAATGGACTCAGCCATTGCCAACAATAAAAAATATAACCAGGGCGACAGCGCATATATTTTTAACAACTACTGGCACAAGGATGAAAAGGAATGCAGAAAAAAGCTGATGCCTTTTTTGTGGAGTGTGATTGAATCCAAAGGACAGATTTATGGCAACCGGCAGTTTAATAACAAAGTGGACAACGCAAATCCTTACTGGTTCAGTTATCCCGGCTATAATGAAATCATGACCGGCTATGCCGATACGGCAATCAACTCAAATGATTTTCCGCCCAATCCGCAGGTGACCGTACTGGAATTTTTTAACCGGCAGCCGTCGTTTAAAAACAAAGTGGCTGCTTTCGGCGCATGGAATGCTTTTGACCGCATACTGAATGAGCAGCGCAGCGGCATCCCGGTGTTTTCTGCATTTGACAGCATCGGCAGAAAAAACCCGACGGCAAATGAAAAGCTCATCAATGCCATGCTGCATGATTCGTTCAAACCTTTCGGCGATGCGGAATGCCTTGATGTATTTACGCATTACGCCGCTTTTGAATACCTGCAAACCCGGAAGCCGAAAATTCTGTACATCGCCTACGGCGAAACGGATGAATGGGCGCATCACGGCTATTACCGTTCTTACCTCGATGCCGCCCGCCAGGTGGATGCGTGGATAAAGAAAATCTGGGAGTATGTGCAAAGTCATCCGCAGTATAAAAACAAAACGGCTTTATTTATCACCACCGATCATGGCCGGGGCGATATCAATAAAGAAGAATGGACTGATCATGGAAAAGATGTGGCCGATGCATCGCAAATCTGGCTGGCCGTGATGGGGCCGGGTGTGGCAGCAAAAGGAGAAATGAAAAACGGGTTGCAGCTCTTTCAAGATCAGTTTGCACAAACAATGGCGAAGCTTTTAGGATACATCTATAAAGCCAATCACCCCGTTTCCCCGGAAATAAAATCAGTATTGACAAAATGAAAAAGCTGCTTTTTTACTTTTTCCTTTTTTCTTTTTCCTTTGAACTGCATGCGCAGCCCGGCAAACCACCCCGCCCCACCCCGCAGCAGCTGGCCTGGCACGAAATGGAATTTTACCTGTTCATTCATTTCGGCCCCAACACATTTACCGGTAAAGAATGGGGACATGGTGATGAACCGGAAGATATCTTTAATCCCACGCAGCTTGATTGCCGGCAGTGGGCAAGAATTGCAAAACAGGCAGGGGCAAAAGGTATTATTATTACCGCCAAGCATCATGATGGATTTTGTTTGTGGCCCAGCAAATATTCCACGCATACCGTTCGTGAAAGCAAATGGAAAAACGGCAAGGGCGATGTGCTGAAAGAATTATCGCAGGCCTGCAAAGAGTACGGATTGAAGTTCGGTGTTTACATTTCCCCCTGGGACCGCAATCATCCAAAATATGGTACTCCTGAATACAACGATGTTTTTGTAAACATGATGAAAGAAATTTTTACAAACTACGGACCGATATGGGAACTATGGTGGGATGGCGCCAATGGTGAAGGGCCAAATGGAAAAAGACAGGTGTATGATTGGGATCGGTTTAAAAAAACAGTAAAATCTCTTTCGCCCAATACGGTTGTGTTCAGTGATGTGGGCCCTCATATCCGCTGGGTGGGGAATGAAAAAGGCATTGCAGGTGTCACTAACTGGAACTACCTGGATACGGCCGGCTTCACACCGGGAGAAGGAGCGCCGCCAACCGATACGCTGACCACGGGCAATGTAAATGGCAAGGCATGGATTCCGGCTGAGTGTGATGTAAGCATCCGGCCCGGATGGTTTTATCATGCCCATGAAGATGATAAAGTAAAAACGCCGGAGCAGTTGTTTGATCTGTATTTAAAATCGGTTGGCCGCGGCGCCAATCTTTTGCTGAACGTGCCACCCGACACAAGAGGACTGATTCATGAAAATGATTCGGTGGCATTGATGGGGTTTAAAAAATTAGTAGCGGAGAATTTTAAAAATAATATTGCAAGAAAAGGTGAAGGATTTTTTATCCCGCATAACGGCTTCAGGTCAGCACCTGCTTTAAACGATGGGAAAACTGAAACTACAGAAGCCATTTCTATCCCTCATCTTCACACTCTTGGGTTAGCATTTCAAAAAGCCGCCCGCATCAATTGTATTGTTTTAAGGGAAAACCTGACGCAGGGACAAAATTGCGCTTCATTCACTTTAAATCTGGTCAATGGTAAGCAGGAAATGCTCAAAGAAATAAAAGGAACAACGATTGGCCGGAAACGGGTAATTACCTTTCCTGCGTTGTGGGTAAATAAAATAATACTGTCGGTTAATCAACAGAAATCAGCGACAGGGATAGCTGAAATTGAAGCATACCTGGTTGATGAAAACCTGATCGAAAAATAATCTACCTTGGAAAATACAGCATCGTCACCTTGATATAGTTCATTGTCACTTTTTGCTTGTCTTCTACATATAGCCCGAAATTGTTTCCGAAAAACGACTGGGCTGGGCAGGAATGAACCAGTTGATGATTTACATAAAAGATCCATTGACCATTCATCTTTCTTACTTCCAGGTGATTGGTGGCATAATTGCCTTTATTGATAAAATCAAACTCTTTCCATTTCATAATGATATCCGGCGTTCCCTTTTTCCTGCCCGCTATATAGGCATAGCCATCCGACAGGAGGAATATAAACCGGTTTTCCATGTCTTTCAGGCCGAAAGCAAGTCCATAACCCCACTCATCAGTACCGCTGTCATGTACCAACTCGGTTTCAATTGAATAATTGTCGAAAAAGGAGCCGAGGTCGGCGCTGTTCCAGGCGCAGTAAGATCCATCTGTTTTATTTATCATTGTGTAATGCCCGTTCATGGTTATTTCAACCTCTTTATTATTTTGCAGCAGCCATTCATTTTTATTATCGTAAAAATGATCGTAGAGTTTTACAAAGCGTACCGGTTCTTTTTCAAAGGGGGAAAGGCCTGCGGCAAGTGTCCAGTCATAAATTTTAAAAGAAGTGATGATGACTTCTGTTTTAGCCGGTACTAAAAAACCAAAACGGTCGCCGGCAAAAGGATAAGTTTTCCGCATGGCCACTTCCACATCGTTAATGCAAAATGTCCAGTAACCTTCCCGGTGCATTACAGTAAGTTTATTCAGTTCGCGGTATCCTTTACTTACGGCACCTTTGGCATGATCCTGTGCTATTTCATTGAAACCGGTAAAAGTTATTTGCCCCACTCTATAATAGCCATTGCGGGCAATAACAAATTGATATCCCTGCTTATGACTTTCGCCGCCGGCAAAAAACAAACCAAACGGGTCGCCTTCATTTGGCACACTAAGTAACCTGAATGTGGCTTCAATCTTAAAATCATGCATCTGGTCCAGGTTGAATCGCCTGCTCAGATACATTGAATGATTGCCTGTTACATGAATATGATATCCGTCGGCAAATGCTTTTACTTCGAGTGTGGAATCGGTCAGCGATCCCCAATTGGACTGGAAAGACGCAATGCTGTCATTGGCAAGCCACGGATTTTGTGCGGCAGAAATGAAAGCCGCAGACAATGCCGCAACAAGCAAAGTGAGCTGTTTCATAATAACGAAAATTAAAAAGTGAAGCTAACGTGGTTGGCTGCTTTGTTCAATACTCCCGGTGTAGTATTTATTTTCAGCAGGCCGTACCGGAATTTTTAAATTTTAAAAAACGCTATTCCAATACCTGGTGAATCATTAGCTTGATCGTCCAGTCAATATTTACAGTTTGCAGAAAATCGGATTTACGGGTTGCTTTCTCCAATACCAGCTCAGCATAATAGGCCGTTAGATCACCATCATGTTTGCGGAACCGGATCGTCCTTCGCTTTATTGAAATGCTTTCCGTCAGTTGCTGTTCTTCTTCGCTGGTTTTGGCTGTTGCTTTATCACCTAAAACTTTTTTTATACTTTCCTGCATTTTCATGTAAGCCGTGTAAGCTTCGGTCGAATCTTTAGTTTGAGGGAATGTTGCTATAAAATATTTCCACCCGGTTTCCCAAATAACATTTTTGGCCGCTCTTTCCATTTTATAAGTGGATAGAAATTCATCCGTGGTACCCTGAATGGCTTCGCCTTTTATTTCTTTGAAATCATTGTCTGAATGTTTGAGCAATTCAAGTAATTGTTTTTCAAATGTTGCCTGGGAAGTTTGCGCCAGGGCAATACCAGAGTAGCTATACAGTAAAAGAAATAACAGTTTTTTCACCGGTTTATTTTTTTAGAACAGCGAGTAGAACAGCGAGAAATAATACTCCAAGCAGAAGCGCCACAATTCCGGTTGCTGCATTCCCTTTTATAAACGCAATGATGGCTCCGCCCAGGAAAAACAAAACCAGCAGAACTCCAAATAATTTACCGACATCTGCATCATCCCCCTTTTTCATCCGCCTTTCAATTCGCTTCAGATACCAGCGCTGCAACCAATTGAGTTTATGCTGTTTTATAAATAATTTTTGCGGCCGGCCTATTTTTTTTTTAGAAACCCAATACAGCAAAACAGGTGAAAGAGCAGCCGCGGCGATCAGCCAATTATATTGATCAGGAATTTCTGCATTCGCTGTGATGGATAAAAGATGATGTATCATAAAAGTGGTATTATATTTAAAACAGCAGCTGCAAGGTGTTATGGAAAAAATAACTAATCAATACTCCCGGGAGAGTATTTTAAAGGTGGATACTGATGAAACAAGGGCCAATTTATTGAACATATAAATTTCAAAGCTTTATTTCTAATAGGCCACCGACCAATGATTAGCTGCAAGGATTTCTACCCGAAACAGATTTTCTGTGTCGCTGGTTTTGGTTTTTTTAAGAATGATGCCTTTGTAATCGCTATCGTCATTTTTATTAATGAACGACATCCTTTTATTGAATTTATTATAGCTTTCCTTTCCTTGTTCAATGGTGTAGATCATCTCAGCGCCTAATGCTTTTTTAAGTTTATCAGCGAGGCTGTTAAAAAGAGCTTCGGCATCTGCATCTTTTAGCTTATCACCAAATACTGCAATGAAGGAAGTAATGCCGGTGGAATAATCTATGTAATTATCATTCGCTCCTTCCAGTTTAAAAGTAGTTGAATACTTCCTGTAGTAAGTGGTAACTTTTTGAGGGCCGGGAATCATTGCCCCTGTGATCTTTTTGAAATGGTCGTTTGAATGGATAATAAGCTGTTTCAGCTGACCGGCCAGTTTGGAATTGTCTGATTTATTCTCAATAAAATTCCTGGTGATGCCTTCCCAACTTGAGATGCGCACCACTACTGAAAACTTATTTCTTAGCGTATCATTTTCTATGTATAAACCATTACTTTCATCAACATAGCCTTTGTCAATTTTTCTTTCTATATTATAATAGGTAAATTTTTTAGAATAAAGTACTGATTTGGAAATTGTATAATTTTTCAGGCAGACGCTCAGTTGATTTTTCAAGGAATCCATTTTTTTCAATGCGTCTTCTTTAGTATTATATACACCGGCAACTGAAATATAATTGTTTGAAACATCCACATAATTCTGCCAGGCATCGGTTATCACCATGGTGGGTTTATATCGTTGTGGCGCAGCCGGCATATCGCTTCGGGTTCGCCTGTTGGCCCTGTCAGCTTCTGCTATGCCGCTACCGGCACTGATCAGTTCTTCTGTATGAATAGTATTGAATCTTGCATTTGCCTGCAACTTGATTTTCGGAAACATTTCACATAAACTGCCTTCTCCTTTTACAACCGGGTATAAATTTTTTGCCAGCAGGTGACCGAATTCAACTTTTTGCGGGCCTTCCACAACAAGCCCGATTTCTTTACCATAAAATGGAAGCGCCTTATAAGAAGTAACAAACTCCCCGTTAGCATAAAATTTCCAGAGATCCTTTTCTTTACTCAGCATTAAAATATTGTACGCATTGTAGCCCGCATTTATCCGGGGGTGTTCTGTCCAGTTAATCAGCATGCTGTCTTTACCATTTTCATATTTGAAGAGCATATAATGCCCCCCGGATATTTCGAAATAATAACTGTTTTTGAGGTCCGATGCTCCGAAATAAAAACCATAGCCATAGTTCTGGTCGCCGCTGATCATCCGGGACGAAGTAACAATTCTGAAATCAAAGCTTGTATCAATACCCACCCAGAACCCGTTGATCCGCATCACTTCGCCGGTATTTTCCATGATCAGGTTGCCATTTCTTAATTCACTATATCCATTAAGACCTTTGTTCAGGTTCCAATAGTTTTTATTGTCATTGAATTCTTCATTGAGCAGGGTTTTTTCATTTACCTGTGAATAAGAAATGAAATAACTGCTGAGTAAAAGGAGTAAGAATAGGAGCTTTTTCATTGCTTCTAATTTTAAAGCCGAAGCTATGTTTGGATGAAGCCGTAAGCAATACTCTTAATGTAGTATTTAAAGAAATATCAGACAGAAATCCGGATCGAAGTCCCGTTGCCTGGTGAGGAATTGATATGCAGAGAAAGATTACTTTCCATAGCTCTATCTTTCATATTCTGTAATCCATAATGCCCTTCAAAAATGTTTTCATTCACAACAAATCCTTTCCCATTATCACTCACAGAAATTGTAAAATGTTTACTTGATGAAGTTGCTTTGATGGATAGTATGGTAGCCTGTGAATGTTTAAAAGCATTGTTGATGGCTTCCTGGCAAATGCGGAAGATCTGTAAGGCCTGCCCGGAATTCAATGCAATGATGGACTGAATTTTTTCTTCCGTTTGCAATTGCATAGGCGGATAAGCCTCAATATGCCTTGCAGCGAGACTCACTACTTTGTCAAACAGATCAACACAACTGATCTTGTCTTTGTTCAATATCCAGATCGTTTCTCTTAAGGTTTGCATCAGTTCACCGGTTCCTTCTTTTAAGGTTTCTAATTTTTGTTCAATTGGTTTTTGTTCCTGTTGTGCTATTTCCAACTGGGCAATATTATTGGATAACCAGGTAAGTTGTGAACCAAGATTATCATGCAGGTCGCGGCTGAGCCGTTGTTTTTCCTTTTGTATTTCCTGTTCCATTTGCAATTGCCTGAGTTTTTTCTGGTAGCGGTTGCGGGAAATAAAATAGAATATGGCGGCTACAAAAGTTAAAATCAAAATTGCAAAAATCGTTTTTGCCCATGTTGTCTGGTACCAGGGCGGCAGAATATTTATTTTCAGGATCAGCGGCTCTTTACTCCACACACCTTCATAATTTGCGCCGAGTACATGCAATTCATACTCGCCAACAGGTAAAATGTATTGCACGGTGTTATTTGTTTGGGGTAGCGTCCAGTCATCCTGAAACCCTTTTAACCAAAACTTATATTGATTTTTTTCCGGCACGGTAAAATCCATGCAGGAAAAAGATAAACGAAGATTATTCTGACGATAAGGCAGACTGATCGTTTGAAAAAATTCCGGTTGAAGGTTGGGCAGGTATGGCTGATTATTCACTTCAATTCCCGTAAGCATGATGGGTGATGCACCGGATTTTATGATCAGACTGTCCGGTTTAAAAAAATTGATCCCATTGACGCCGGCGAAATACAAAGTGCCATCTTCATTTTTATAATAACCTTTTGTGTTGAATTCATCGCCCTGCAATCCTTCCCTGGCCGAATAAGATGTAATGGTAAATACACTATCGCCGGCAGTTGGCGGAGAAATTTTTGCAAGACCCCGGTTACTGCTTATCCATCCGTTGCCCTCGTTGTCAAAAACTATACTGTAAATAAATGAATTGGGCAAGCCATCTTTTATATTCAGATGCTTTATTATTTTTTTATCTTTTACAATGTATAAGCCAAAGGTGGTGGCTATCCATATACTTCCGTCCGGATGCTGATTGATATGTTTTACATAAGTGGGGGGCAAGGGTAATTTTGAGAAATGATTGTTTTCACACAACCAGGCGCCTGTGGTAGTTCCTATCCAGCATTGTTTTCCCGTGAATAAAAATGTGTTGATCAGTTCTTTTTCAGGAAGCGTATATAGCGGATCGCCGGCGTAGTCATTTTTATTTTTTTTCAAAGAATAAATGCTGTTGGTATAGCTATACCACAATTCACCATCACGGATCTGCTGTATACCCAATTCAAATACCCGACTGCTGGATTCCGATCGGGGAAGCAAATGCGTTAATGACTGAATGCTGCCATTGTGAATATTGATGGCATAAAGTTTATGCAGGGTTGATTTTACTATCAAGGTGCTTGAGTCAATCAGCATCATGGCGCGGGGGCTGCCGAATTTTTTATCTTCTTCCGGAAGGTTTATTTTTTTGATGAAGCGGCCTTCCTTATCATACACTTCAATATCGCCAAGGTAAATACCGGCATACACATTTCCTTTTTTATCGCCGGTAAGCGTATAAGGCAAAGCATTTTTTTCAGGGCGGTTGAACAGGTTAAATTTCTGCACAGAGATTACTTTAATACCTCCAATACCATTAAAGCCGATCCAGGAGTTTTTATGATCATCAGCAGCTGAGGTACTCAGGTAGCGGGTAAGATCGCCGGAAAAATATTGTGCAGCCGGAAAGGGGTTAATTGATTCGTTCGTGCCGTCGTATAGCCAGGTGTTATTTATTCCTTTCAACAGGTGCTGGTCATTGGCAATCTTCAACGCTGTACTGATGAATTCATTTTGAAAATCCACCGCATCAAAACCTGCGTTAGTAATTTTTACCGGCGTAAAAGGATTTTTTGCTAATGCTTTGTACACTATTTTATCTGCAATGATCACCAGGCTGTCATTTTTGCCCGGAATTAAAAAATGAATCTTCCTTTTTTCTTTGTTGGGATGCTGAACAATGCCTTTATCAGTAACCCGGTACAGATCGCCTGATTTATCGGTTGATTTCCGGAACCATAATTTGTCGCCTTTTCTTTTGATACGGGTAAGTGCAACAATGCTGTTGAAGTTTTCAGGTAAAGAAAATATTTTTTTCACCTGTAATGTTTTTTTATTCACCGCATATAATCCTGACAGGATATTAATAACCCATACCGAAGTATCTGTTTCGTTTACACAGAAAGGCGGATGCATGAGGGGAAAACCATCCAGGATGGCTATGGAGAGTTCAATAAACTCATTTTTTCCTTTTGGTTTAAAACAAATGCCCGTGCGGTGGGTGATCCACAAATTGCCATCCTGGTCTTCATATATGGAAGACACGGAATTTTCTGCAATGCTTTTTTTGGCCGAAGGGTCATGCCGGAAGGTCTGAAAACGGTAGCCATCGAAGCGCTGCAGGCCATCAGCTGTAGTGATCCAGAGAAAACCCTGCCGGTCAAAATGCAGGTCGTTTACTGAGTTAAGGCTTAGCCCATTTTCGGTAGTATATTCAATGATAGAATGAGGCAACTGACCAAATAAACATGAAACACCTAATGTTACTGGTAAAACCAGGTATAAAAAAAATCCACGGGTAATATGACCAGCAATATTCAAGCGGAGAAAATTATAAGTAATTTAAGGTATAAAAAATAATCGCTGTGTAGTATTGGAAAGAGTTGTTTAATAAATGATTTTTGTACAAATTATTAATTACTGATTATTGAAGGATATTTATATCCGGAAAGTCAAATAATTTATAATAAATAATCAATAATTTCTCAAATTGCCAACCCGCATCGCCATAGTTGACGACAAACAAATCAACCGCACCACGGTAAAGGAGAAGATTATGGCATATAAGGAAATTGAACTGGTGCTGGAAGCAAAGAATGGCCATGACTTTCTGGAACAGTTAAAACATTTACCGGTAAACAAACATCCGCAGGTGGTGCTGATGGATTTGGAAATGCCGCTGATGGATGGCATACAAACCATCACACAGGCGTCGGCAGTTTATCCTGGAATAAAATTTATTGTGCTCACCGTGTTTGAAGACGATGAAAAAATATTTGAAGCCATCAAAGCCGGCGCCGGCGGGTATTTGCTGAAAGACGATTCCGCCGTAAACATCATTGATGCCATCACCAATGTGGTGGAGTATAACGGTATTCCCATGAGCCCCTCCATTGCTCGTAAAACAATGGAGCTGCTCCGCCATGCTCCGGCGCCTGTTGCGGCTGATAAAGAAAAAACCGAATCCATCCTGACCGAGCGGGAAATGGAGATATTGAAAGAAATGGTAACAGGAAAAAATTACAAGGCCATCGGGGAAAAACTTTTTATCAGCCCCCTTACGGTACGAAAGCACACCGCCAATATTTATGAAAAACTGCACGTAAACAGCCGGGCGCAGATCATCAACCTGGCGCATAAGAATAAATGGATATAAATTGGTTTTCACTACTGCTTTCCAATACTGAACTTGTCAAATCTTCTTAACTTTAACCGGGTTGATATTGTTCAATTTATACTATGTGAAAACTATGCGCCTATGTTTCTATGTGGTGAAGAAATGAACCACATAGGCACAATAGAAACATAGGAAGCACATAGGTCATATTGGTTTTAAAACCATAAAGGAAACCACGATGGCTATGCTTCCTGTAAAACGAATGCTTGTCTTTTTGGTTCTGATTGCAGCCGGAGGATTGTTTTATTATTTTTCCACCGGCTCCGGAAAAATAGATTACAACACACAGGTAAAACCCATCTTCAATAAAAAATGTATAGCCTGCCACGGCGGTGTCAAGGCCAAATCAAACTTCAGCCTGCTGTTCCGGGAAGATGCATTGAAGCCGGCCAAATCAGGAAAGATTCCCATAGTGCCCGGACATCCGGGTAAAAGTGAACTGATACGCCGCATTACGGCCAATGATGAAGAAGATCGGATGCCCTACAAGCATGAGCCGCTTTCGAAACAGGAGATTCTCATTTTAAAAAAATGGATACGACAAGGCGCTGAATGGGGACTACACTGGGCTTATTTGCCGGTCACAAAACCTGACCTGCCGGACTACAACTACGATGGGATAAAAAATGAAATTGACCGCTTCATTTTTCAAAAGCTGAAAGAAAACAAACTGAAACCATCGCTGGAAGCGGATAAATATACCTTGCTGCGCCGGGCAAGTTTGGATATCATCGGCATGCCTGCTGATGAAAAAACTTCAAAGAAATTTCTAAATGACAATAGTGAAAAGGCTTATGAAAACCTGGTTGATGATTTACTGGCTTCCCCGCAGTACGGCGAAAAGTGGACATCTATGTGGCTCGACATTGCCCGCTATGCCGATTCAAAAGGGTATGAGAAAGACCCCGGCCGCACCATCTGGCAATACCGTGACTGGGTAATCCGTGCCTTCAACGACGACAAGCCGTATGATAAATTTTTAACCGAACAGCTGGCCGGCGACATGCTGCCCGAACCGGGCGATGCTGAATTTATAGCCTCTGCTTTTCACCGCAACACGATGAACAATGATGAGGGCGGCACCGATAACGAAGAATTCAGAACCATGGCAGTGATTGACCGGGTGAACAGCACCTGGACCGGTTTGCTGGGAACCACTTTCCAGTGTATTCAGTGTCACAGTCATCCTTACGATCCCTTCCGGCACGAGGAGTATTACAGGTTCCTCGCTTTCTTCAACAACACACGGGACGCCGACTCATTTGAAGAATATCCATTACTCCGTCATTACGAAAAAGACGACAGCCTTGAAGTGCTGCGGATAAAAGACTGGGTAAAACAAAATGCTTCGGCAAAAGAAGCAGATAAAATGTACCGCCTGCTCAAAACATGGCAACCCTCAATGACATCGTATGAGCGGACGGATAAATATGAGAACTGCGAGCTGCGTGATACCAAGTGGCTTATCATAAGAAAGAAAACACGATTCCGGCTGAAGCAGATGGACCTTTCGGATAAAACGCTTTTCATGTTCCGCTACAAAGGTTATCCGAAAGATGGTGTGTGGACGATTCATCTCGATAGTCCCGATGGACCAGTATGGAAATCATTTTTGGTGCCGGAAACAAAAGGCCAAAGCATGATTCATGCTGTGGAAACAGAGCCTGTGCCGGGTGTACATGATCTCTATTTTGATTATTACAGCAGGAAATTGGAGAAAATGGATTTCACTTCGCTGGTGCTCGACTGGTTTCACTTCGGACAGCAATTCCCCGGCAAGGGAAAACCGGGTTACGACACTACATACAACCGTTTCATGCGCCTGATGAATAAACAGGTACCCGTCACACCCGTAATGGCAGAAAATCCCTCCGACCTGAAAAGAATGACACATGTGTTTGAAAGAGGCAACTGGATGGTGAAGGGAGCAAAAGTGGAAGCCGGTGTACCGAAAATTTTTCCGGTCATAAATAAAAACGGAAACAAAAACAGGATGGACCTTGCCCGGTGGTTAACGGATAAAAAAAATCCGCTCACCGCAAGAACAATGGTGAATCGCTTGTGGGAGCAGCTGTTCGGATTCGGCATAGTGGAAACACCGGAAGATTTCGGCAGCCAGGGTATGCCGCCCACACACCCGGAACTGCTCGACTGGATGGCCTGGCAGTTTATGCATGAGTACAACTGGAGCATAAAGAAAATGATTAAAGCAATTGTGCTGTCAGCCACCTACCGGCAGCAATCGCATGTGACGGACGAACTGAAAGAAAAAGACCCTTACAATAAATTATATGCACGGGGACCAAGAGTGCGGTTGTCAGCCGAACAAATCCGCGACCAAGCACTTGGCTGCAGCGGGCTGCTGAGTAAAAAGATGTACGGGCCGGGGGTGATGCCTTACCAGCCAAAAGGAGTGTGGAGTGCCCCCTACGATGCAGAACAATGGTACCAGAGCAAAGGCGAAGACCAGTACCGCCGGGCGGTTTACACTTACTGGAAACGGACATCAGCTTATCCCTCCATGATGTTGTTTGACGCCATGCAAAGAGAAGTATGCCAGGCCAGGAGAATAAGAACCAACACACCGTTGCAGGCCCTGGTAACTTTGAATGATTCTGCCTATCTTGATATGGCCCGGCATTTTGCTTACCGGCTGCAACGGGAAGCGGGTTCAGATATTTCAAAACAAATCAGCAGGGGATATGAACTGGCTACCGGTCATCCTGTGAAGGAAAAAAACAAAGCCGTATTGCTTGAATTATATAAAAAGGCATTGGAAAAATTTATAGCCGACCCGGATAATACTTGTGCGATGATTGGCGTGAATAATGAGCATAACAAACCTGAAACAGCAGCACTCGTAGTGGTATGCAATACGTTGCTGAATTTGGATGAGGTAATTACTAAATATTGAAAAGATGATTGACCACACAGGCACATAGAAACATAGATTCACACAGGATTTACTATGTGGCCCTATGTGCCTATGATCCCTGGTAAAGCAAAGCTGAACAGAAGTGATATGAATCGCAAGATACAGACAGGCGAATAAAAGTAA
>CAYUJD010000071.1:0-2827 GCA_964444975.1 uncultured Chitinophaga sp.
TTCCACCGCCACAGGTACATGCAGGCATAGGTGCGGTAAGGCGCCCACTGACCGGCAATTTTTAAGATGGCCGCTTCCATTGTTTTTTTCTTGCGGTGTTTTAAGCCATACAAACGAATCACTGCGTTGCGCAGGCCAAGGTCATCCAGTGCAAATACATCTTCGCGGCAAAGGGCAAACATCAGCAGCATTTCTGTCGTCCACTGACCTACCCCTTTTATCTGTGTCAGGTATTCAATCACTTCTTCGTTACTCATCCTGGAAAGTTTTTTCAGGCTCATCCCGTTTTCCAGTTCAAATCTTGCCACATTCTGCACATACCTTGCCTTGGCATTGCTCATGCCGATGGCACGCAGTTTTTCAAAAGGCGTATCCACTACCAGCTGTGCTGTGGGTTCCCCGTCATACAGGTCAATAAACCGCCGGCGGATGACATCGGCCACCCGGGTGCTCAGTTGCTGGCTCATGATGGAATAGCACAGGTAAAGCCAGAGATTGTTCCGCTTCTTCAGCGTGAACACACCGTGCTGCTCAATCAGCTTTTTCATTTTTTCGTCTTTTGACAAATGTTCAACGTAGTGCATAGAACCAGGATTTACGTTATAATAAGGATGATGAGGAAATAAAAATAGAATTTTGCCGCATGAAACGGAAGATTATTTTGACAGGCGATGGTTCACACTCCATTAGTATGCCTGAATTGGGTGTAGCTTATCATTCCGTACATGGGGCTATACAGGAATCAATGCATGTGTTTATAGAAGCAGGCTTTAAATCAGCATGTACAAACCAGTCAGTATGTTCTATACTTGAAGTTGGTTTTGGTACCGGGTTGAATGCATTACTTACAGCAATAGAGGCAGAAAAAACTGAAACAAGTATTTATTATGTAGCACTGGAACCATACCCCCTTGGTGACGAGGAAATACTTTCATTGAATTATTGCAAACAGTTGAATCGAAAAGATTTGCAGGATGATTTTATTAGAATGCATCAATGTGAATGGAATAAAAGCATTGCAGTAACTGAAAATCTTTTATTGCACAAATCGAAATATATGTTGCAATCATTCGCACATATAACGATATTCGATTTGATCTACTTCGACGTCTTCGCCCCTGCCGCCCAACCCGAACTTTGGACAAAAGAAGTGTTTGATAAAATGTTTGCCCTCCTTGCTCCGGGCGGTGTGCTGGTTACTTACTGCAGCAAAGGTGAAGTAAGAAGAAATATGATGGCTGCGGGGTTTAAAGTGGAGAAATTGCCAGGGCCACCGCAGAAGAGAGAGATGCTTAGGGCGATAAGGTGAATGGTGAATAGTCAAATGGTCAATGCAGAGTTTCTCAGGTTTTGTCTATTCACCATTGCCCATTCACCCCTCAATACCCCAGCTTACACTCCCGTCCTTCTCATCCTTCAGGGCAATGCCCAGCTTTGACAATTGATTCCTTATCTTATCGCTCGTGGCGAAATCTTTCCTGCGCCTGGCATCTTTTCTTATTTCCATCAGCAGTTCAATCACGCCCCGGAATTTTACATCATCCGTGCCGGAAATATTTTTCAGTCCCAGGATGTCTTCAACATACGTTTTCATCTGCTGGCTGAGCAACTCTAATGTTTCCTTGCTCAGCGCTGTCACCGGAATCGTTTTATCCTTCATCGAATTTATCACCGGCACCAGCTCAAACATACTGGCCAGCACTTTGGCCGTATTAAAATCATCGTTCATAAATTCATCAAACTCTGTTACCAGTTTCTTCACCTTCTCGTCAAGTTCCTTATCCGATGACGACTCACCACTCACGATTGACGACTCACCACTCACGATTTCCAACCGCTCATACGCTTCCCACAATCTTTTCAAACCCTTCTCCGCTGCCTGCAGCGCATCGTTGCTGAAGTCGAGTGTGCTGCGGTAATGTGTCTGCAGTATAAAAAACCGCACCACCATCGGGTGATAGGCTTTTTCCAGCATGGGGTGATTGCCGCTGAACAGTTCGGTGAGCTTGATGACATTGTTATAGCTCTTGCCCATCTTCTTGCCGTTAATCGTAATCATGTTGTTATGTATCCAGTAGCGCACCGGCGCCGCATGATTGCAGATGGTGCTCTGTGCAATCTCGCTTTCATGATGGGGAAAAAGCAGGTCCATGCCACCGCCATGAATATCGAACTGCCTGCCGAGATATTTTGTACTCATGGCCGAGCATTCGATATGCCAGCCGGGAAAACCTTCACCCCACGGGCTTTGCCAGCGCATAATGTGTTCCGGCGCTGCATTTTTCCAGAGCGCAAAATCGGCTGTATCCCGTTTTTCTTCCTGCCCTTCAAGGTCGCGGGTGGTTTCCAGCAAATCGTCAATCACTCTTCCACTCAGCTTTCCGTAATCATGACTGGCGGCATATTTTTTTACATCAAAATATACCGAGCCGTTCACCACGTAAGCATAGCCCGCATCAATCAGTTGTTTTATCATTTCAATCTGCTCCACGATGTGGCCCGTGGCCGTCGGCTCAATGGAGGGCGGCAGCGTGTTGAACTGCTGCATGGCCCAATGAAACAGGTTGGTGTATTTCTGCACCAGTTCCATCGGTTCCAGTTTTTCCAGCACTGCTTTTTTTGATATTTTGTCTTCCGCCTCACGGCCTTCTTCTTCAAAATGTCCCGCATCGGTAATATTGCGCACATACCGAACTTTATAACCGAGATGCACCAGATAGCGGTAAATCACATCAAACGTGACATAGGGCCGTGCATGACCGAGGTGGCTTTCGCCGCTTACCGTAGGCCCGCACACATACATGCCCACATGGCCGGGATGCAGCGG
>CAYUJD010000071.1:2927-18793 GCA_964444975.1 uncultured Chitinophaga sp.
GTTTATCTTCCGGTAATTCTTATCAGCTTTCGTAACTGGTCAGCAGTGAATCAGGCGTTTGAACATTTCTCGCAAGCGCCGGTTTTCGAAAAAAGATGATAAGCGAACAGAACCCTGAACGGAGCGTCGCAACAAAAGCTTCATAGCAGCAATCAAGCCGGGTTAATAAATAAAAAAACTTTGGCAAAAATAGGGCTATACCATGATAATGGAGATTTAACAACATCGCAGATACAGACGGAAGCAGGCCATAAATTAAAGGCAGGCTTTTTTTACTCCTTGTAAGAGACCGGAGCTTTCAGTTCCACATCGGCCAGCAGCATGAAGTGATCTGACAAATATTTAACAACCCTGGTGAACTGCTGAATCCGGAAATTATCATCGGCAAAAATATAATCAATGCGCAGCGTGGGCGACAGGGAGGAAAACGTGCGGCCGATGCCAAAACCTTTTTTTAAAAAAGCATCCTGCATGCGGCCGCGGATGGTGAAGTAAGTATGGGAGTTGGGCACATCGTTCAGGTCGCCGCAGAAAAGCGCCGGGTAAGGACTGTCGTCCATGATTTGCCTCACCACATCGGCCTGTGTACTGCGGTACTTCATGGCTTTGCGCAGCTTGGCCAGCACCGTTTTTGAATTTACAAAAAAGCTGTCTTCGGCTTTTTTTATTTCGCTGATGGCTTCATAATCCCGCTGGCGAAACTGCACCGATTGCAGGTGGGTGGAAAATACGCGGATGGTATCATCGCCGGTGTTTATATCGGCATGCACCAGTGCCTCGGGCATCGAAGGACGGAAATACCGCACAAGTCCTGTATCAATTACGGGGTATTTTGAAAATATTGCCGAGCCAATGAACTGCCGGTCGCCATCAGGATCAAAAGAAAAATAAAACCAGGGGTACCCCATGGCCTGTATTTCGCTGATGTTGTTGTAAAATGCAGAATCGGGTGAATGAAAAAATTCCTGCAGGCAAAGAATGTCGGCATTTTGTTTTTTTATCAGCTCCAGCATTTGCAGCCGTGTGCGGCTTCGTTCATTGTTGTTTCTTTTCCATTCCAGGAAGCGGGCCACATTCCAGCTGGCCACACGAATATGCCCCGGTTTTTTATCGTACCGGAAAGCCGCCGGCGTATTGAATGCCCAGAACACAGCAATGCTTTTGTAACCCAGCAGTAAAACGATGACGGAAAACCAGGCCCGCCGCAGTTTCAGTATCAGCCACAAAAAAATAAAGCCGAGCAACAGCACGAGGAAAAACGGGAAACCGAGACCAAGAAAAGAAATGAACCACGAATCAGCAGGCTTTATATATGGCGCCAGGCACGAAAGCAAATAAAACGCCGCCGTAATTACATTGAGTACGACAAGGATTCTCCTGGTAATGGTGCGGAGGCGGGATGGCATTGGTGCAAGTTACGAAATGACGATGGGTTGATGGCTGCATGGTTGCATGCTTAAATGGTTGAATTGTCAGCAAGCGAAAAAAAACCTTCGGATTGAAAACCATCAAACAAGTCAGCCATCAAACAGTTTAACAATATTCACTTCTCACAAATCTTCCTTACTCGCTTTCTTCAGCAGATCTTTTTCTTCCGGGGTTAAAGACTGAAAACCCTTCTGGTTTATTTTATCCAGAATTTCATCAATACGCTGCTGGGTCAGGTTGGGGGTTTTATTAAAAGGTTTCCGGCCGGCGCGGTAATACATTTCCTCCCTGGGTTTTCTTTTGGGTTTGTCAGGATTGAAAAGATTGTTTACCCAGTAGAACAAATTGTTCATGCCCGTGCTCCAGTCCCACCCGCGGCGCATAAAATAAATAAACAGGAAACCCGTGAACCCGCCTGCAAGATGGGCAAGATGGCCTCCGGTATTTTCAGCAGGTACAAGAGCCAGGTCGATGATGAGAAAAATAATAGTGAGCACCCAGAGCGGAATGCCGCCATTAATCATGGGAAAAATGCGGTAGCCCGGCGCCAGCATGGTAGTAGCCACTACAATAGCCATGATGCCACCGGATGCGCCAACCATATTTGCAGAAACCACTCTTAGTGTAGGAATAAAATTGTATGCCAGCATAAATGCTATGGCGCCACCCAATGCGCCATAAATAAAAACCGGGATGATTTTTTTATTGCCTGTCAGATCGTGAAAAATGTAACCAAACATCCAAAGCCAGAGCATATTGCCGATGATGTGCCAGATGCCCTGGTGATAAAACATATGGGTGAGCAGTGTCCATGGTTTGCGTATGAAGTCCTCAAACTTTCCGGGAATAGCGAGATTCTGGTAAAAGTCGTTGTAGAATTTTACCCTTGCCATATCCTGCGGATAACTGAAAAAATAAAACACATTGATGAATTGGAATAGCACAAACACCACCAGGTTGATGGTGATGAGCATTACCAGTGAGTTATCCTGGAAAGTGCTGGTGAAACGGGTTTTATAGTCTCTTTCGTAAATGCCCATAGGATGAATGGTGATTATGGCAAAGTTCAACCTTTTCCTCTTTTCTTTTCAGCAGATTTTATTAATAAAACGTTTTTTTGTTGGTTTTATTCCAGATGTAAACGATGATAAACCCGGCGGCAGCGCCACCCAGGTGCGCCCAGTGAGCTACCTGGTCGCCGGGCATGCGGGCCAGCCCGCTGAACAGGTCAATGCCTACAAAGATGATGACGGCGTATTTTGCCTTGATGGGGAATGGAATGAAAAGAAAAAGAAGCTCGGAGTTGGGAAACAGGTAACCAAAGGCCACAAACAAACCCATGATGGCGCCGGAAGCTCCTACTGCACTGATGAAATTTCCCATGAACTGCTGTGCAAATGCCGCTGCAATACCACAGGCAAAATAAAAGAACAGGAACCGCTTCGGCCCCCACACATTTTCCAGTATGCGGCCAAACATCCATAGGCTGAACATATTAAAAAAGATATGCCCGAAGCCTCCATGCATAAACATGTGGGTGAAAAACTGGTAAGGTTTGAACCAGGGAAGATTCCAGTTGAACAGTGCTCCATAAAGAAACGGATCTATACCCTGGCTGTCAAGAATGTATTGTGCCAGGAAAAACAGGCCATTAATGATCAGCAGGTTTTTTACAATCGGGGGAAAATTTTCGGGCCTTGTGTATTTGAAACTCATTCGGTAAAATTAGGCCAAGCGGGTTAAAGAGAAAAAAAGAGAATCCGCCGCTTCATTACATATATTTTCGGCAACATATCAAAAATTATTTTGATAATTTTTTAAAGGTCGTATATTGCTATAATTACATAAACCAAAAAAACCATGAACCGCAGAACCGCAGAACCGCAGAACCGCGGACTTAGATTTTCAACCTATTTCTTCTACACCCTATTTGGCTTTTTCCTTTTTCTTGTGAGTTGTAAAAAAATTGACTTTAAAGAACAACTCAGAGAGGAATTTGCAACATCGTCTCCAGAAGATAATAAGCCCAATTGCGATTTGGATTATACTGTTTGCGAGGATTGCAGTTATCAGGAGACTATTGTCAACGATACTTCTCAATATGCTGTAATACTAGGTGCTATCCTAACTAATCCATATTCACTTACGAATATGACTATTGCTTATAATTACATTTATTCAGATAATATATCATTAGTCAGAACTTCACATTATTATGTTAGGTTTAAACCAATATCTTACAATGATCTGATAGTTTTAGATTCTTTAGACGTTGAGTTATATGATTATCCTTTAAACCGCCAAGTAATTCAAGACGGTGACTATTGGCCTGAAGCCTACTATGGATTAGCATCTGATAAATATCCCTGGTTATATTCCGTTGTGGAACAAACATTTTCTTTTCCTTCGGGTATTCAATATGAAATATTGGAACCATTGTTTATTCCGGATAATAATGAAGTTCTTGAAGATGAGGCCATGTATATAACAGGAAATATGGAATGTAACGATTCTTTAAATTATCCTCAACTTCGACAACAACGAAAAGAATATTACCAAATTAACAGAGTTGCTCCATGTGACAATCAGGTTGTGATTTGTGATGATAATGGGGGTGGTGGTACTACACCTTCTTTATTATCACCTAATGGTCAAATCAATTTTAAAACCTACGTTGCTAATCCTGCAGGAAGAATTGGTGCCTCTGCTCCTCTAAAATTTGTCAGGGTTGTAGGAAAGCGTTTTTTTAAAATTGATAAAACATATACAGATCAAAACGGACGCTTTCAGTTTAAAAAAAGCTTCCCAAAAAAAGTAACAATCGTAGTAAAATTTAAAACTTCATCTTACCAAAAAAGTCACTCTGTAAGAGAAAAATTTAGTGAACTTGGTGCATGGAAAACATGGTTCCCTATGAAAAAAAATATTGGCACTTACAGAGGGAATGATCTTCAAAACATCAATTATGAATTTCAAAAAGGAAGCACTTCAATAAAAAGAAAAACTAGGCTTTGGATAGCAGCAGCCACTCTTAATACAGCAGTTGAGGCGAATCAGTTTTTAAGTCAAAATAATCTTTCACCCTTACCGAAGGATTTGAGAATTTATTTGGCAGAATCTCGTACACAAGGTGAAGTTCCTCAATTTGATTTTCTCAGAAGGTCCAGCGCTCCGTTAATCAGTCAGGATCAAATATTGGAGGCTGACATTCTCCAATATGGGGTTAATTCTGCATTGGCTATTTTGACAGCCATTCTTATTTATACTGAACCAGAATTTTCAATCTTAGCTGCTATAGGATTTTTAGCCTCAACTCCTCAAAATCCCGATATAAATATCCATTACAGAACGAGTGATATTAATTCACTAACGGCAACTAAAGTATCGATCTCTGTAGGACAACAGCTTGGATTAGCCTATGTATGGAATCTTGAAGAGAATAGTATAATTAACGATGATGTAGAATTACTATACCGGGAATCTATTGGGTATGTAAAGGACAGATACACTCTTAATGACTATTCCCCTTTTGGTAATGGTATTGATAATAATCAAAACTATCATCCCGATGTGGTTTCAATAAGGCAATCATTTGCTCAGCATTTTGCACATTCATTGACCAATAAAATTTATGAAACTAGCGCTGAAAGTTTTGAACTACAAGGAAAAATATGGAGTTCAGATCTTTCAATAAGTAGTAATTTAAAATTCCTAGAAGACTTTGATCCAAACATATCCGCACCTAATGATTATTTTAATTGGATCCCTGTTGGGTTAATAAATGATTTAATGGATGCAACTAATGAACAAAACCCGGTTGTTGATAATGTTTCAGGATTTACCTTTTATGACATCCAAGTTGCTCTTTATAATAAACCAACAACCATGACTGCATTTAAATCCCATTTAAAGGCCTTGCATTCAAGCCAAGCATCTCAAATTGATCAATTATTCGTAAGCTATGGCTATTAATTGTCTTTGGAAAATAATAATTACAGTCCTCGTAGCAGTATTGCTTACTGCGTGTAGAAAATATACTATCTGTCCCAAAATGGGGTATGAATTTTTGTATGACAAACCTGGTTGTCTTTACACCCCAATTTCAGACAGCATCCCCATCGGAGCAAGCATTACTATTACGGCTGCTGCACCACGAACATTTTATGATGAAGAAAAGAAATATATCGTAACAGATTCCGATAGCACAATAAATGGCCCATTAAGGATAATAAAGTTAATGCCAACGGAGGGAGTTATTGAAGATATGATACTTACACCTGAACATGGAAAAATCGTAAAAGATACGATACTTTTTTCTGATGACCAGCTGAAAAGTTTTAGAACCGTATATTGGGATGGCAACAGCCCCGACAGTTTTAAATTAAAAATCCATATTCGACCTAAGATAAAAGGCATATTTGTAGTTAACCTTGGACAACAAAGCAGTCGGTCTTACGACTGCGCTTTATATAAATATTTTCTTAAAATAAGGAACACCGATCAGCACCTGTATTTTCTTGAACAGGCTAATAACGGTTCTGTAAGCGATTATGAAAGAAATTATACATATTGTTTTAAAGTTTATTAATATCAACAAATGAAAACAATTACTTTCCTTTCACTTTTGTTTGTTGTTATTAATGTCTATGCGCAAGACTCAACGCTTAAATCTGGGATTATTTACAGATTGTGGCCGGGCTACAAAATGGATGGCCATAAACTAAAAGAAAAAGAATTGCAAGCACAACTATACAAAACACCTGCTGCAATACCTTATTATAAAAAAGCGCAAACTAGGGAATTAATCGGCTTGTCTTTTATCCCTCCAGCTGTTTTATTTGCAGTATTGAGCAGGAAAAATAGTAACAATATAAACGACCCATCATACGAGAAAACAAAGACAGGATTCGTTGTTGCAGCAATGACTTCGGCAGGGGTATCAATATTTTTTCTTCTGCATTCTTTAAAAAACAAAAACAAAGCGGTTCATATTCACAATGAAAAATTTCGGAGCGTCTATTAAATTATCTCGTTCAATATTAGCTGTACCACATTTTCGATATGATGTGTATGCGGAAACAAATCTACCGGCTGTACTTTGGTTACTGAATACTTTTCATCCAGCAGGCGCAGGTCTCTTGCCTGCGTGGCGGGGTTGCAGCTTACATACACTACGGTTGGCGCCGCCATTTCAAGAATCTTTTTCACCAGCTTTTCATGCATGCCTGCCCGCGGCGGGTCGGTGATGATGACATCGGGCCGGCCCTGCGCAGCGATAAATTCATCATTGCAGACTTTAACAACATCGCCGGCGAAAAACTGAGCATGATGAATATTATTCAGCGCTGCATTTTCTTTCGCATCGCTTACGGAATCGGCAATCGTTTCCACACCGATAATCTTTTTTGCCTGCCTGCTAACAAAAATGCCGATGCTGCCCGTGCCGCAGTAAAGATCATACACTGTTTCGCGGCCGGTAAGTTCAGCAAAATTTCTTGCCACCGAATACAGCTTCTCCGCCTGCCTGGTGTTGGTCTGGAAAAAAGATTTTGGCCCGATACGGAACTGAAAGTCTTCAAGTTTTTCTGTCACGTAACCATTACCTGTTACCACTACCGGGTTTAAATCATGAAGGCTGTCATTCCATTTTGTATTGATGGTGTAAAGAAGTGAGGTAATGCCCGGCACTTTTTTCTGTAAATGCTCCAGCAACCGGATTCTTTTTTCTTCCTCATCATCACCCATCACCACGTTCACCATCACCTGGCCGGTGGTGCAAATGCGGAGCAGCACGCTGCGCAAAAAACCCGTGTGCAGTTTGTAATCGTAAAAGCTGTACTTATTTTTTCTTGCAAAATCTGCCAAAGCAGTACGGATGGCATTGGATGGTTCGGCCTGCAGCCAGCATTTTTCTATTTCCACTACTTTGTCGAAGAGTCCTTTGGCATGGAAGCCTGACGCCCCCTCCTGACCTCCTCCGGTGGTGAGGGTTGTCTGCTCACTAACCCCACTTGAAATGTGCTCACTTATTTTTTGTAAACTTTCAAACTCCTTTTCAGGAATAAATCTCTTTGCGCTAAAAGTGTATTCGAGCTTGTTGCGGTAATAAATTGTTTCTTCAGCGCCGAGCACGGGAGGTATTTCGGGCAGTTCAACTTTTCCAATCCGCTTCAGGTTGTCTTCTACCTGCTGTCGTTTGTAAAAAAGCTGCTTTTCATAAGGCAACATCTGCCACTGGCAACCGCCGCATACGCCAAAATGAGAACAGAACGGTTCTACTCTTTCGCCTGAATAAGAATGAAACTGCAGCGGGTAGCCCTCGGCCCAGTCTTTTTTATTTTTAAACAGCCGCACATCCACTACATCGCCGGGCACCACACGTTCAATGAAAACAACCTTGCCATTTACACGGGCAATGCTCTTGCCTTCGGCGGCGTAATCTTCCACAAGTACTTTTTCAAGAATGATGTTTTTTCGTTTTCGTCTCACAGGGCAAAGTTAATTGTAGAAAAAGAGACACAAGATCATGCTTCTTTACGAATCATACAACGCCTAACAACCCATTTTCATCTTTCTAACCGCCAGTAGCGGTTTTTGAATAACTTTACCGTTTATTATCATTACTCCATGAAGCGATTTTTTGCAGTGCTGTTTTTACTCCCGGGCTTCGTTTTTGCCCAGCAAAATGAATTTGAACTCAAGGTCACCTTTAAACCTTTCAAAAAACAATGGATTTATCTCGGCTATCATTACGGCCGGCAAAAACCCATTATTGACTCGGTAATGCTGGATGATAACAGCACCGGCATTTTCAAAAGAGCCAAAAAACCGGAGAAAGGAGTTTACCTTATCGGCTTTCCCGATAAGTCGGGCTATTTCGAAATACTCATTGATAAAGAACAAAAGTTTTCCGTATCAGCCGATACAGCCGGCCTCATCAACAGCATCAAATTCCAGGGCTCGCCGGATAATGATTTGTTTTTACAATACCAGCAATATGCAGCCGGCAAAGGACGTGAAATTGAAACTGCCAAAAAACAACTGGCCGCTTCCACATCCGCAGCTGACTCTGCCAAATGGAAAGAGATTATCAACAAAGCTGACAAAGACATTCAGCAGTACCGGCATAACCTTATCACAATTCATCCCGATGCTACCATCAGCGTTTTATTAAATGCCATGAAAAATCCGGAAGTGCCTCCAGCGGGACAACACCCCGGCGGTAAATATGATTCAACCTTTGCCTTTCGTTATTATAAAGATCACTACTGGGACGGAGCCTGGTTTTTTGACGAGCGCCTGGTGCGTACTTCTTTCTTTGAAGAAAAGCTCGATGAATACCTGGAGCGGCTGGTGTATCCCGATCCCGACTCGGTAATCAAAGAACTGAACTGGATGCTGGGCTATGCCACTGCCAGCGATGAGATGACCCGCTTTCTGCTGGTGAAATTTGTAAACCGCTACCTCAACCCGCAATACATGTGGGAAGACCGGGTGTTCATTTACCTGTTTGAAAATTATTTTTCGCAAAAGGACTATCCCTGGCTCACTGAGAAAGGAAAGAAAACCATCTTTGACCGGGCGTACAGTATGATGGCAAACCTGTTTGGCACACAGGCCGCCGATATTGAGCTGCCCGACAGCACGGGAAAAATCAGAAAGCTGTTTTCCATCAGCAGCCCTTACACCATAGTGCTGTTCTGGGATCCTACCTGCGGGCATTGCAAGGAAACGCTGCCGCAGATTGATTCCATTTACCGGGCTAAATGGGAGTCGCTGCAGGTAAAAATTTATGCCGTGGCAAAAGAAACCGAAGGCACAGCAGAAGACTGGCTGCAGTTTATCAATGAAAAAAAACTGGAAAGCTGGGAGCATGTGTACTATTCCAAAGCTGCCAACGAGGCAAGGGTGAGCAGCTATATCCCCAGTTATTTTCAGCTGTATGATGTGCAGGTGGTGCCTACCTTATATTTGCTTGACAAAGACAAAAAGATACTGGCCAAAAAAATTCCTTTTGAGCAGATTGATAAAGTGCTTGACTACAAACTGAAAGGCCAGTAACAAAATAATTTTGTATGAAATCACAATCACTGCTGCTGCTTTTTTTGATTTCCTCGCTTTCGTTCCAGGCACAAACACTTTTTACCTATGCCGAAAACAATATTACGGCAAATGAATACCTGCGTGCCTTCAACAAAGTGCACCCGGCTCCTGTGGTGAATAAAGAAAAAAAGATGCGGGAATATCTCGACCTCTACATCAACTCCAAACTGAAAACCCACGAAGCGCTGGTGCGTGGCTACGATACATTGCCGGTTTTCATCGAGGAATTTGCTGCGCTGCGCAACCAGGTGCTGGAAAACTATATGACCGATAACGAAAGCCTGGACAAGCTGGTGAACGAAGCGTTTGACCGAAGCCAGAAAGACATCAGGGTGCAGCACATCTTCATTCCTTACAGCGTACGACCCGGTTTTTCCGACTCGGCCGTTGTAAAACTGAAAGCGCAGGAAGCTTACATGGCGCTGATGACGGGTAAAAGCTTTGATGAAACAGCGCTGAAATATTCCGCCGATCCTTCCGTGGCGGAAAACAAAGGTCATCTCGGTTATATCACTGTTTTCTCGCTGCCCTACCAGTACGAAAACCTTATTTACAGCCTGGCAGCGGGAAAAATTTCTGCGCCATACAAATCTAATTCCGGCTATCATATTTTTAAAAATGCAGGAGAACGAAAAGCCATTGGCAAAATGAAGGCGGCTCAGATACTGCTGGTGATTCCGCCGGGCAGCGACAGCGCTGCAAAGAAAAAATATGCCCTGCTGGCCGATTCGCTTTACCAGCGTCTGCTAAAGAGAGATGATTTTGCAAAACTGGCGCAGGCTTTCAGCAACGATAATATTTCGGCTGCTTCCGGCGGTGTGATGCCCGAGTTTGGTGTAGCCACTTATGACCCGGCCTTTGAAAATATCGTATTCGGATTGGCAAAAGACGGCGCCATCAGCAAACCTTTTCTTACAAAACATGGTTATCACATAGTAAAGCGGATTTCACTTACACCGCCGCCGGCCATAAAAGACAAAAAGAATCTTGATCTGATGCGACTGCAGGTAGAAAAAGATGCAAGAGTAAATACCGCCAAAGAAATTCTGTATAAAAAAATCATGGATAAGGCGGGTTTTAAAATGAGCAACTTTGACCCGCAGCAGTTCCAGGTGTTTGTGGACAGTATACTGAACAATAAAACCGTGCCCGCCGGCAACGGCATCAGCAACAGCGATGTGTTTTTCACTTTGGGCAATACCACAAAGCTGGTGGCTGATTTTATTTTTTATGCTCAGTCGAACCGATTTAAAGCTGACGGTAGCGGCTCTAAGCCGACAACGCAACTGGCGGAAGAATTCAAACAGCAGGCCGCTATTGAATATTACCGCGACCACCTCGAAGATTTTAATGAAGAGTTTGCGCTGCAGATGAAGGAGCTGAAAGAAGGCAATTTGTTTTTCGATATTATGATGCGTGAAGTATGGTCGAAGGCGCAGGCTGATACCGCGGGGCAGCTGGAATATTTTAACCGCCATAAAGTAAACTATAAATGGACATACAGCGCCGATGCCGTGATTTTTTATTGCAGTGACGAGCCCACTGCGCAATCACTGAAAACGGCTTTGGTTAAAAACACGGCAGCGTGGCGAACGATTATGGAAAATTACAGCGATAAGGCCACGATTGATTCGGGGCGGTTTGAAATAACCAAAATACCCGGGGCGCAAAAAGCCACTGCAAAAGCAGGACTGATAACAGCGGTGATGAAAAACAAAGACGACAACAGTGCCACCCTGTCTTATATTATTAATATCTACAGCCAGCCGTCGCAAAAATCATTTTCTGAGGCCCGCGGCGATGTGATTAACGATTACCAGGATGAAATAGACAAGACCTGGATTGGCGAACTGAGAAAAAAATACGGCGTGAAGGTGAACGAAGCCGCATTGAAAAGTATTGTAAAATAAAAAACCCCGGGGTGGCCGGGGTTACGCATTTATCATGTATTATTCTTTTAATCAAAATCTTTATTCTCACCAGCCCGTACAGTCTGTGCATTCAGCACCACTTTTTCTTTACGGTTTTGGTTATTGGGTCCCTGCACCACAAATGCAACCAACCTGCAGTTGCTGATGTTATACCCGGTGGCGTCAACCAGTAATGTTTTTTCATAAATGGTTCCCTTGGTTTGGCTCGCAGCCGGAATATCATCGCCAAACAGATCAGTGGCAGTGCGGCGCAAGATGCCATTATGCACATAATTCTGAATGGGATTGGGCAGGTTGTAATAGTTATAATTCACCTGCGGGTACACCTGGCCGTCTTCCAACAGGTACGCCACCAGTTTCAGGTTTACTGCCGTAGTCACATCAAACTTAACTCTCACTTTGGCAGTAATCATATTACCTGAAAGCGATGTCTGAAAACCGATACCCAGCGGCGGCCGTCGGTTGGTAAACTGCGCATCAAGCTGTGCCAGGTCTTCATTCCATTTAAAGTCACGATCAATCCATACGGAAGGATAACCGGTAACAGCAAATGTATTGGCCAGCGTGCCATGATTGGAAAAGATAAACGGATCGGCGCTGCCGGCAGGTCCGTGATTGGCAATTACCAGGCAATTGGGGTGGCCGTTGGTAACATATTCGTCAAGTTTAATGCCTACCCTGGGGCAATGACCGCACCAGGCGCCGGTGTAATCTTCCACAATAAGTTTTTGGGCAAAAGGCGAAGGTCCCGGGTCAGTAACAGTCAACGTTACTTCTGGTGAAGTGATGCCCGACCGGGTAGCTTTGAATTTATAACTGCCCGGCACATTGGTAAAAAAATAATTGGTGGAAAGAGCCACATTGCCGATGTAAATAGAACTGGAAGAAGTAACATCATTATTGCTTTCATCTTTCACAGTTATTGTTACGGTTTCCCAACCATCGCCGAAGATTTGAGTTTTGTCAAACGAAACGGTCAGTGATTTTGCCGGCGGCGGTGGCGGCGGCGGCGTACTTCCTCCCCCGGAAGTACCGCTTTTGGAACAAGCCTGAAATACTGTGATGATGGTAAAAAAAATCACAGCGGAAAATAAAACTGGTTTTCTCATCATGATGACGATTGTTTTGCAAATTAAAGCTAACAAAAATATCAAATACCAGACGCTATTTTCCGTAATTCATCCGACATTTACGGCAATAAACAACCTGATGAAAAGAATCCTTATTGCAACTATTTGCCTGTATTACAGTGGCTTTTCATATGCTCAAACCGGCTTGCCGGCTGTAAAGATTAAAACACTTACGGGCCAGGAAGTTTTATTCAATACCATTGGTTCAAAACCGGATACAGCAGTAATCGTAAGCCTGTGGGCTACATGGTGTGTGCCCTGCATACAGGAACTGGAAGCCATCAGCGGGCAATATGAAGACCGGCAAAAAGAAACCCCTTTCAAACTGGTTGCTATTTCCATTGACGATGCAAGAACCAGCCAGCGGGTAAAGCCGTTTGTAAAAGGCAAGGGCTGGCCGTTTGAAATTTACCTGGATGTAAACAGCGATTTGAAACGGGCCCTGAACATAAATGATGTGCCACATGTACTGATTGTAAAAAACGGGAAAATCGTGTACCAGCACAACGGGTATGTGGCAGGAAATGAAGAAGAGCTTTTTGAAAAACTGAAATCCCTTTAACCGTAATTATTACCGGCTGTATGAAAAAAATCAAACTGCTTTTTGCTGCGCTTGTTTTTTTATTTTTTGCACAGGCTCAAAAAGACAATGGCCGCCTGAGCGGTGGTTTCGAAACTTACTCGCAGTTTTATCATAAGGATTCAAAAATAAATGCCGTGGTGCCGCCGGACCGTATCGGCTCCAATAATTACCTGAAGCTGGATTACAGCTACAAGCAGTTTACTGCCGGTGTGCAGTTTGAAGCTTACCTGCCGGCTGTGCAGGGGTATCCTTTTGTTTTAAACAGCGGCAAGCTGGTAAATAAATATTTCAAATACCAGGTAAACAATTTTTCCTTGCAGGTGGGTGATTTTTATGAACAGTTTGGCAGCGGACTGGTATTCCGCTCGTGGGAAAACAGGCAAATAGGGATAAACAATGCGCTGGAAGGAGCCAACATACATGTTTCGCCTTTGCCTTTTCTGAACATCAAGGCTGTTTATGGCAGGCAAAGAAAAATTTTTGAGTACAGCAACAGTAATGTACGAGGACTGGATGCAGAAATTGATTTTTCTAAAACTTCAAGGACGATGCCGGATACAAGAGTGGCTGCAGGCTTCAGCTTTGTAAGCCGCTACCAGCAGTACACCGGGCCGGTGATTGATTTTCCTGCCACGGTGAATGCCACATCAACACGACTTGACATCAGTGGCAGCGCCGCATCGTTTTCGCTTGAGTTTGTACATAAAAAACGTGACCCGCATGACGCCAACAACTACGACAACACTAGCGGCAAGGCTTTTCTCACCAATTTTTCCTTTGCAAAAAATAATTTCGGCGCCATCCTTACTTTCCGGACGCTGGAAAACCTCGATTCCCGCAGCGAACGGGAAGCCACACAAAGCATCGGGCAGGTGAATTACATACCGGCACTTACCAGGCAGCACGATTATCTTACCACCAATATTTATGTGTACAATGCCCAGCGGCTGAATGAAACGGGCGGACAGCTTGACCTGTTTTACAATGCACCCAAAGGCTCGGGGCTGGGCGGAAAATCCGGTTCAAAATTTTCTTTGAATTTTTCCACCTATCGCGGACACAAAGACATGGATGACCTGTTCAGCTTCGGTGACAAAGAATATTTTCACGACCTGAACCTTGAATGGAGAAAAAAATGGAGTGAAAAATTTTCCACCATTCTTTTATACCAGAACCTGTTTTACAACCGGCTGGTGATTGAAGGCGAACCTTTGCCGGATGTAAAGACAAACACCGTGGTGCTGGATGCGCTCTGGAAATACGCAAAGAAAAAAGCATTTCGTTTTGAACTGCAGCACCTGGCCACCCGGCAAGACCGCGGCAACTGGGCGGCGCTGCTCACCGAATTTTCTTTTGCACCCAACTGGATATTTTACCTGAGCGATTTATATAATTATGATTTAACCGGCACGCACTATGCCGTTATCGGGGGCAGCTATTCTAAAAGTGGAACCCGTTTTGGATTGAGCTATGGCCGCCAGCGGGCCGGGCTGTTTTGTGTAGGAGGTATTTGTCGGTTTGTGCCGGCTGCTACTGGCATTACCGCTACGCTGACAACAACATTCAATAATTAATTCGATGAAAATATCAAAAAGTGAACAAGCCTGCCTGTACGAACAGGCAGGGAATTGTAAATATAGAAGATAAAGACAATCTACATTCGTCATTCCTTGTTCTTTGTTCATGATTCTTATAAGTTTTTTACCACATTAGCCACCACATGCGGCTTGCCCAATGTGTAGTAATGCAGCACCGGCACGCCGGCGGCCTTCAGCTCTTTTGATTGCGCCAGCAGCCATTCGGTACCTACCTGCTCCACACAGGCGTCGTCTTTGCATTTCAAAATTTCGGAAGACAATTCGGTAGGAATATCTACATAAAAAGTTCTGGGTATGGATGTGAGTTGTTTTTTCGAAGTTACAGGTTTCAAACCCGGGATGACGGGTACCGTGATGCCGGCCTCACGGCATAGCTTTTCAAACTCAAAGAATTTTTTGTTATCGAAAAACATCTGCGTAACGATATACTCGGCGCCGGCATCCACTTTTTTCTTCAGGTACAAAAGATCGGTTTGCATGTTCGGCGCTTCAAAATGTTTTTCGGGATAGCCGGCCACGCCTACGCAGAACGTGGTGTTATTGGTTCCTTTCAGCTCCTCTTCCAGGTAAATGCCGTTGTTCAGGTTTACTACCTGCTTCAGTAAATCTATTGCATAGTGATGCCCACCCGGTTCGGGTACAAAAGCAGTTTCATTTCTCGGTGCATCGCCGCGAAGCACCAGCACATTGTCAATGCCGAGGTAGCTGAGTGTAAGCAAAGCATCTTCCGTATCCTGCACGGTAAATCCGCCACAGATAAGATGCGGTACCGTATCCACATTGTAACGGTTCATAATGGAGGCACAGATGGCTTCGGTGCCGGGGCGTTTGCGGATCACTACTTTTTCAAAACTGCCATCGGCCCGCTGCCTGAAGATGTGTTCGCTGCGGTGATAAGTAACATTGATGTAAGCAGGTTTGAACTCCATTAGCGGGTCCAGGTGCTCATAAATCGCATTGATGCCTTTCCCCTTCAGCGGCGGCAGAATTTCAAAAGAAATCAACGTTTGCCCGTTAGCAAGGGCTAAATGCTCGGTAACCTTCATCCGTATTAAAAATCCCGATTTTTTCGGGACGTGCAAAGCTAAGGATG
>CAYUJD010000072.1:0-18297 GCA_964444975.1 uncultured Chitinophaga sp.
TCACCAGCTTATTAATCACTCCTTCCACCAATGCATCGGGACAACTGGCGCCGCTGGTAAGTAAAATCTTCACCGGTTCTTTTGCGGGCAGAAAATCATGGGTGAGCAGTTCTTCTTTTGTGTGGATATTATAATGCAGTATTTCATGGGGGGAAAGAATTTTTTCCTCGTTATTAATAAAGTAAACCGGCAGCTTTTCTTCACAGATCTCAACCAGGTGAGACGTGTTGGAAGAATTGTACCCGCCAACCACTATGGCAAAGTCGGCATCGGCCTGCAGCATGCCGCTTACGGCCTGCTGGTTGTCGAGGGTGGCATAGCAAAGAGTATCCCGGGTGTCGGCAAACCGCTCTTCAATATTTTCTTTTCTGAGATTGAATTTCTCCATCATCACCTGCTTCAGGTAATCGGCAATGGCCTGCGTGTCGCTGGCCAGCATGGTTGTCTGGTTTACTACGCCGATGCGCTGCAGGTCCTTTGTCACATCAAAACCTTTTGAATACTGCCCGTTGAATTCTTCATAAAACTGTTCAGCAGGTTTTTCGCCTGAAATGTATTTGGCCAGTTGTATTGCCTGCTCCATATCTTTTACCACTACGGATGGAGCATGTGCCGAAGCATGCGAAAAAGTAGCTCTTGTTTCCTCATGCCCGGGCTTGCCGTGAATGATGACGGTATAATTTTTCCGGGCAATCTGCTGGCTGCGGTTCCATACTTTTTCTACAAAGGGGCATGTGGTATTGTATTTTTCGGTGCGAATGCCCAGGCGGTTGATTCTCTCTTCCATTTCCAGCGTGGTGCCAAAGGCAGGGATGATGACAATGTCGTCAGCCGTAAGCGTATCGGGGGAAATCAGTTGATGGCCATAATTGTCCTGCAAAAACTGAACGCCATGCGCCTGCAGGTCGGCATTCACCTGCGGGTTGTGAATCATTTCGCTCAGCAGGAAAATTCTTTTGCCGGTTTCGCGGTTTTCTTCCACCGTACGAAAAGCAATTTCTATGGCATTTTCCACTCCGTAGCAAAAGCCGAAATGGCGGGCAAGGAAAATCTGCAGCGGGCCAAAGTCGAGCAGGGTAGGGGTAAAGTCCTTCTTCAACCGGTCCTCTTCTTTTCGCCTTTTTTTAATGGCAGTAATCAGCGGGCTGCGGTAGATGATGGGTACATCAAAGCTTTTCATAGGACAAAGATAACTGGAATAGAACTGGCAGACCGGCTGATGAATTTACTAGGGATAATAATGATATGAGCAGTTTTTAATCCTCGTATAATAAATAAAAGAAATTCTCCCATCCCCCCAACTCTTACTATTTTCACCCAATAACAATCCCGTCAATTTATGCATCAGCATTTTTCTACGGTTGAATGGGCATATCATACCAATATTTATGAAGTCAACCTCCGTCAATACACAGAAGAAGGTACACTAAAGGCGTTTGTCACGCATTTGCCAAGACTGCGTGATATGGGAGTGGAAACCCTTTGGCTCATGCCATTGCAGCCAATCGGCAAGCTGAACCGCAAAGGAACGCTTGGCAGTTATTACTCCATCAGCGATTACACGGCGCTGAATCCTGAATACGGCACGCTGGATGATTTTAAAAACCTGGTGGAGCAGGCACAGGCACTCGGCATGAAAGTCATCATTGACTGGGTGGCCAATCACACAGCCTGGGATCATGTGTGGACAAAATCACATCCTGATTTTTTTTCAAAAGATGAAAATGGAAATTTCCGTCCGCCATACCCTGACTGGGCGGATGTGATTCACCTGGATTATCACAATCATGATCTGTGGCAGGCTATGATCGAAGCTATGGCTTTCTGGGTAAAAAATTTTGACATTGACGGCTTCCGATGTGATATGGCTCATCTTGTTCGGCTTGAATTCTGGAGCCATGCAAGAGCCGAACTCGAGAAATTAAAAAAACTTTTCTGGCTTGCTGAAACCGAAGATCCCCGTTACCACGAAGTGTTTGATGCCAGCTATACATGGGAGTTTCTGCATGCCATGGAAGCTTTTTGGCGAAACGAAACCAGTATGGAAGGCCTGTTTGCCGTTTTGCAGAGATATAAAAGCCATTTTCCTGAAAATGCACTACGCCTTTTTTTCACTTCCAATCACGATGAGAATTCGCACAGCGGCAGTGAATATGAAAGGTTGGGTGAAGCGGCAAAAGCATTTGCAGTGCTTTGTGCTTTATGGAATGGTATCCCCCTTGTGTACTGCGGCCAGGAATTGCCAAACAAAAAGCGGCTGAAGTTTTTTGAAAAAGACACTATTAAATGGAAAGAAAAAAATGAGCTGCATGATTTTTACAAAACCCTGCTTCAGCTTCATGCAAGGCATCCGGCACTTGGCGCTGCTGACGAAGAGACCATCCCTGGCAGATTACAAACATCCCACCCGGATAAGATATTTGCTTACCTCAGGAAAAAAGGCGAAAGGGTAGTGCTGGTACTGCTTAATTTATCACCGTATTCTATTGAATGTACTATACCGGATGAAAGAATGTCGGGTTTTTATAAAAATGTTTTTACCGGTGAAGAAATTTGTATGAGCAGCGATACCAAAATTTCTCTCAGGCCATGGCACTGGCTGGTTGGTTCAAAATAAAAACCGCCCCGGTTTGCCGGGGCGGTTCGGGGTTTATGGATTGTAAAATTATTCTTCGGATAAATTCAGCGGATAAGTATAGGTACCCCGGTAGCCGGGATAAAATCCCTCCAGCCTAACTGTGCCGATTGCATTGTTAAGGATCTTACTTAATTCTTCAACAGATTTCACGTTTCTGCCGTTTACACTGGTGATTACAAATCCATCGTCCATCTTTGTATTGCTCAGCTTGCCGCCCTCCCTGATTTTTTTCACTACCACGCCACCGTCCACTTCGTATTCATCGGCTTTTTTTGAATCCAGTGTAACCAGGTCGGCACCCAGTTTAGCTTCAATATTTTCTGTTGATACTTCCGCCACTGTGCTTACTTTGCCCTTGAGTGTAACGGTGGTGTTGTATTCTTTTCCGCTGCGTTTATATGCAATCTGTATTTTATCATTAGGCCTGTATGAAGCAATTTTTGCAACCAGTTCTTCTCCGCTTGTCACGGGTGAGTTGTTTACTTTGGTTATCAGGTCGCCTTTTTTCAAACCGGCTGCATAAGCGCCGCCATCGGAAGGCACTGCAGTGATGTAAACACCCTCACCTTCTTTAATACCGAGTTCTTTCATCTGGGTTTCGGTCATATTGCCGGCAAACTGAATACCCAGGTAACCTCTTTGCACATCGCCAAACTCAATGATGTCGTTAATGATTTTTTTGGCCAGATTTACCGGTATGGCAAATGAATAACCGGCATAGGTGCCGCTGGGAGCAAGAATGGCGGAGTTAATTCCTACCAGCTTGCCATCGGTGGATACCAGTGCGCCGCCGCTGTTACCCTGGTTTACAGCGGCATCGGTTTGAATGAACGATTCAACGGGCATAGTACTTTGGCGGCTGTTGATACCGATGGAGCGGCCAAGTGCACTCACTATGCCCGCCGTCACCGTGGTTTCAAGTGTCAGCGGGTAGCCGATTGCCAGCACCCATTGCCCCAGCCTTACTTCATCGGAATTGCCATAGATAAGATAGGGAAAACCTGTGCCGTCAATTTTCAATACGGCCAGGTCTGTACTCGGATCCTTACCGATTACTCTTGCCTTGTAGCTTTTTTTATTGTGCAGCGTTACATTTATTTCCTGGGCAATGCTGCCGTTTTCATCGCTTATCACATGGTTGTTGGTTACTATATAGCCGTCATCGCTAATAAGCACACCGCTGCCCGATGCTCTTTGTTCAGGTATAATCTGCGGTCCGAAATTGAAGAAGTCGTCGAACCAGTCGTCAAATAGGCCGCGGTTGCGCCGGGGTAAATCATTGCTCACCTTGCGGGCAGGTATTTTTGTTTTTATATGGACAACAGCCTGCACCGAAGTGGCAGCAGCTTTGGTAAAATCAAGCTCGGCAGGCAGGCTGCTGATTTTTCCGTCAAAGAATCCTGCATAGTTGGCAGGCGTTTTTCCGTCGGCTTGTACAGCGGCTATGTTTTTCGGCTGGATAAATTTGGAATAACCCCATACACTGGCAATGGCAGAGATACTGCTCACTGCAATGATTAATAAAACATGTTTCAGTTTCATGATTCAGTAAATTTTATATTTAGTTTTCAAATTCTGTTCCATCACAAATTAACGAAGACGGCGCCTGAAAAAATGTCCGCAGGTTCAGTTTAACAATTCATTTACCAAGGCCTTCGTACTTGCGCAAACAAAGTTAGTAACAATTACAGATTAACCGAAGCCGCCTGTGAATTTAGCCACCGGAGGAAATCTAAGGTATCCACATCGTCTGCATAATTATTTATTGCCGGGCATTGTGCTTTACCAAATGGGACGAAATCATGTCCGATGATACCCTGGAGATCCGGGTCACTTTTCAGGCTTGCTGCCAATGCGGTTTTATCTGCGTAAAAAGAATAATTCAGCTGGCTGATGGGGGAAAAGACGGAGCTGTTTTCAATGAGCAGCACAGATTTGCCGGCCATGTAGAATTGATTGTTCAGAATATGCAAGGCCAGGTTATAATCGTAATTGCTTTTGTAGTGGTGATGGTCGCTCAGGTAATCATACTTATTAAAAGCTTCAAGCAGCGGAATAAAATTATAATGCGGGGGTACATAAATTTTGGTCACATTGCGGCACCCCATTCCGAAAAACTGGTGCACATCATCGGCCAGCAGCCCCAGTTCGCCGGTGGTTTCTGTTCCGTCGAGAATGGCAACCGAAGTGCGGTTGCGCCGGATGATGTGGGGATATTTGCCAAAATAATATGCAAAGTACCGGGATGAATTGTTGCTGCCGGTGGCAATATAAGCATCGCAGCCTTTCAGCATGTCTTCAAACCGGATAAGTTCACCGCATGCTGCATCCCAGGATGAGAGTTTTTCAACAAGATGCCTTATCAGCACATCATCTTTTGAAGATGGTTTGATGCGGATTTTATTTCCGGTTACGAACACACAAAGAAAATCGTGAAAGCCCACCAGCGGTATATTGCCGGCCATCACTACACCAACAGATGCAGGTTGCAGGTTTTTTTCGGGCAGGTGATAAGCGGCGGTCCAATGCTCAAGAATATTTTTATCTAAAAACTGCGTGGCTATATTTTTCACTGCAAGCCCGATAAACTCTTCAGTGAACCAGTGGTTCTGCTGTGCGGCTTTAACTTTAGCGGCGCTCCAGTGCGGTTCATCGGATAACATGTAATATCCCAGCCGGGCAAGTAATTGGATTCTCTCTTGTAAATTCATCCGGTCAAATTATATTTGTGTGCAAAATTAATTCCCAACCCCTCAATTAAAAGCTATGGCAATCAAGATTACCGAAGAATGCATCAATTGCGGCGCCTGCGAGCCGGAATGTCCCAATAATGCAATTTATGAAGGCGGCGTGGAGTGGACTATTGCAGATGGTAATACCGTAAAAGGCCCTTATACCCTGATGGATGGCACTGTGATAGATGCAGACCAGAAAAACCCCCCGATAGCCACGGATATATATTATATCGTTCCCAATAAGTGCACCGAATGCCAGGGCTTTCATGAAGAGCCCCAGTGCGCATCCGTTTGCCCGGTTGATTGCTGCGTACCCGATGAAATGTACAAAGAAACGGTGGAAGAGCTGCTGGCAAAAAAAGACAAACTGCATATATAATAAAATAGTGACAAGGCTGTGGAAAATTAATCCTGCATTTTTCAGGAAAAACCAGGCGGCTGAGTTAACTTTAGTTCATCAAAATAATGCGGCAAGTGAGCTGCGAAAACAGGCGGGTGATATGTTCCGCTGTAAAAAGGTGAAGGGAGAACGTCCTTCACCTTTCTTATTTGACTCAACTGATAACACCGTTTCATTGCAGAGACAGGATATCGCCCTTTCAGTACGATAAAGGGATGTTATAAATCCCTGTATTTTTCAGATTAGTTTTCCTGTATTACAATTTTTGCTCAATATTTGCGTCAGTAAATCCATTCAAACCACACATGAAGAAAAACATCGCCCTTGTAACCGGGGGTTTTTCCGGCGAAGCGGTCATATCCTATAAATCGGCCTTTACCATTGACAAAAATCTCGACAGGGAAAAATTCAATGTGTATAAAATTGACATCAACCCGAAAGGCTGGTTTTACGAGTCGGCCGATGGGCAAAAAACCGAAGTGGATAAAAATGATTTTTCCCTGCTGCTCAACGGGCAGAAACTGAAGTTTGACGCCGTATTCATCGGCATGCACGGCACACCGGGTGAAGACGGCAAACTGCAAGGATATTTTGATACGCTGAAGATTCCTTACACAAGCTGCGATGCCGCCACTTCGGCCATTACATTCAACAAGCGATACACCACAGCTATTGCTGCCATGGCCGGCATTCATGTGTCAAAATCTTTTCATCTTTTTAAACACAACCCCGTTCCCCTGCAGCAGGTTACTGATGAATTGAAATTCCCCGTTTTTGTAAAACCCAACAACGGAGGCAGCAGCATCGGCATGAGCAAGGTGTATGAGCCTGCCGCGCTGGAGCAGGCCATCAGCAAGGCCTTTAAAGAAGACGACCAGGTGCTGGTAGAAGAAATGATAAGGGGAAGGGAGATGACAGTTGGTGTATTTAAAACCCGGGGAAATATCCTGGTGCTGCCCATCACCGAAGTGATGAGCAAGAAAGATTTTTTTGATTACGAAGCGAAATATGAAGGTGCTTCCAGCGAGGTGACGCCTGCAGCCATTGATGAAACTACGGCAGATAAAATCCGTGAAGCTGCCAGGAAAATATATTCTGTATTTAATTGTCGCGGCGTGGTTCGTATTGATTTTATTTTACAGGAAGCCACCGGGCATCCCTATATGCTGGAAATAAACAGCATACCGGGTCAGAGTGAAGCCAGCATCGTGCCGCAACAGGTAAAAGTAATGGGCTGGAGCCTGAAGGAATTTTATACCCGGCTGGTAGAGGAATGTTTTAATTAAACTATTTGAGTCGTAATACCGGTAAAAACATATTTTCACCAACCGGATTTTCCAACTCCATAACAATGTTTCAGTTTATTACAAAAAAACCGCTTTGGATAAACCTGCTAGCCGGCCTCGTGCTGATGGTATTCTTTCTGTTTTTATTATCCCGTATGCTGGGGCCGCTCACCCGGCATGGTAAAAACCGGGTTGTTCCCAATGTAGTAGGGCTTTCTTTTGATGAGGCTAAAAAAGTTTTACGCAAAGGTGGTTTTGATATCGAAATACAGGACTCCATTTATAGCGACACGTTGGCAAAGGGTGCGGTGCTGAAGCAGGTGCCCGAAGGGGATGCCCTGGTGAAGATAAGCCGCACAGTATATCTTACCATCAACAGGCAGGTGCCTCCGTTGGTGGAAATGCCCAACCTCATCGGTTTCAGTTACCGCAATGCTGAAATGCAGCTGAAAAATATGGGTCTTCGTATTGGCGATACTACTTACAAGCCTGACTTTGCCAAAAATTCTGTTCTGGAACAGTGGTATGATGGAGCCTCTGTAGCCCCGGGAACCAAACTGCGGCAGGGCAGTGTGATTTCACTAGTGCTGGGAAATGGAATTGGCGATATAGAATTCTCAGTGCCCAACCTGGTGGGAATGAAATTCAGTGATGCCAAAGCCTTGCTGGAATCAAACGGGCTGAGTTTCCTGGTAGTGCTTTTAGATGCCGGCGTAACGGATACAATGAATGCCTACATCCGCGAACAGTACCCTCCGCGGTTTTCTGAAGAAGGAAAAAGGATAAAAATAAGACCGGGACAAACAATTGACGTAAAGCTGAGTCTTGATCGGCCGGTAATTGATACCTTAGTGCATAATTTACCACAACAATAAAAAATTATTTTATGGAAAATATTACTGTGGAAGAGGTGAAAAAACGTTTGGATGCCGGTGAGCACCTGAATTTTGTGGATGTGCGGGAGCCTTATGAAAATGCCGAGTTTAATATTGGCGGTGTGCTGCTGCCGCTTGGTCAAATACAAACTATGCAGATTGAAGAGATAGAAGACCTGAAAGACAAAGAAGTAATTTTTTACTGCCGCAGCGGCAACCGTAGCGGGCAGGCCGGTATGTTTCTTGAAGCCATGGGGTTTAAAAACACTAAAAACCTGGTGGGCGGCATGCTGGCCTGGCAGGAAAAGTTTGGAGTTGTAAAGTGAGGGAAAGGAGATAGGCTAAGATTAAGGTTGAGGTGGTTTAAATCAGCGAGTAAACAAAATAGCTGAAAAATACTCCGGCGGGAGTATTCTTTTATAATAAGCCTGGTGCAATCTTGCACAACTAAAATGCACATTATGAATAAAATCACTTTTTTATTACAGTTGTCATTACTTGCTTCATTAATGTCCATGGCACAGCCATCGCCAGCCGATGTCTCTATTGTGATAAAAAAAGGTGCCGTCAACATGGGCAAAAAAAACAATGTGGCCGGTGACTGGACTTTGACAAAAGCGGTAAAATACCTTGGTACATCTGCACGCATCCGCGACGGGTACAACCGGACCCATACCTATGATGAAATCGGTGTTGTTTTATTTGAAAGCACTAATAATAAAGTACCATCCGGCAATATTTCTGAAATACAAGTGCATTTTTCCATGCCCGAAAGAAATGATGTGGTACCCAGCAGCGGCTTTACCGGCAGCCTTACTGTAGATAAACTCAGTATCAACAGCAGTACCACGCTTGCTTCAATCAGGAAAAAACTGAAAGGCTACAGCGAATCAAAAAGCTATATTGACCACAGCTACCGGCTGGCAAAAAACGGTATTTATTTTTATTTCCAGTTCGATGCCAGCGAAACCCGGTTGGTGAAAGTGAGTTTCGGAAAGGACATGAGGAATTAAGAGTGGGATTCAATAGTCTGATGTCTGAGTGAAAAAAGGCTTTTCAAGATACAAAATTATTAATAGCAGATTTCCGCCTCTGACTTTCAGCTTGAAGCTGCCGCCATCAATTTCTATAATTTCACATTCACAGCCATCAAAAAATTTCTTCCGGCCATGGGATAAAAATAATTTTCTGTGGTTAGGGTTCCTCCGTAATAGTAACTGAAAGTGTAACCATTCGGCTCGTAGAGCTTGTCAAACACATTATTTGCCTGCAGGATGATGTTCAGCTCTTTCAGCCATTTGCAGTTGATGCTGAAAATGATTCTTGCATCCTGGGTGTAATAGTCATGCAGCCGCCGGCTTTCATTTTGTGTATTGTCAAGATATTGCTTGCCCACGTATTTGCCAATCAAACTCAGTTCAGCATTTTTTATGGGGATAAAAGTAACCACAGCGCTGCCAATGAAGTTGGGAGAGTAAGCAATATCGGCCGATGAAAAAAAATTGGTTTTCTGGCCGCCGTTATCATAGTCATCAATATACTCGGTAAAATCAAGCACTTTGTTTTTGCTGAGTGCCAGGTTTCCGGCAGCTTTCAGGCGGGGAGTAATATCCGCATTGCCGGTAAGTTCCATGCCGGCCCTGTAGCTTTTTGGAATATTGGTCCGGGTGTAGGCTCCTACATCATTTATTTTGCCGGTCAACACAAGCTGATCTTTGTATTGCATGTAATAAAGTGTAATGCCGGCGCTGTACTTTTTATTTTTTGATTCAAGGCCCAGTTCAAAATCATTCAGCTTTTCAGGTTTGGGCTGCTGGTTCCGCCCGGCCTCAAAATCGTCGCGGTTGGGTTCCTTCTGTCCCCGGCTGTAAGAAAGATAACCCGACCAGTTATTTTTCTGAAAACTGATACCGGCTTTTGGATTGAAGAAACTATATTTATTATTTGTAATTAAATCCGGGTTATTTCTGAAACCATTAAGGTCATATTTTACCCGGCGGTATTGCAGGTCATAAAAAACGGAAAACAGCTGGCCGATTTTTGTTTGTTCTTTAAAATAAATGGTGAAATCATTTTTACCGGCAGCCAGGTCGTACCACCGGCCCGGCAGAGCCAAACCCTTTTCTGCCCAAATCACATCGCCGAAATGTTTTCCTTCATACCGGTTCCATCCTCCGCCGAAAGTAAACTGGGAGGTATTGTCTTTGTAGTGCAGTGAAAAAATATTTCCGAAAAAATCATTGTCGAGCCATAATTGCCTTACCAGGTCGGAGTGGGTAATCACATCCGTTCCGTAGGCCGGTTCGGGAAGTCCATAATCGGCATAAGCTTCATTGGCCTTGTACTGCTCGTAATAGCCTTCACCTTTTACATAAAATAGGCCAAGATTAAATTTTAGCTGTTTGCCCGATTGCCGGCTGTAAAAAAGCTGGTAATGATCCTGCTGGTAGTTATCGGTTTCATTGTCGTATGGCACGCCGGGTTTTTCCATGCCGGCATAGTTGATGGTGCGGTTGGTTTTCAGGTCGGCTTCGCTTACACCATACCACGCCTGGTAGGTTTTTTCTTTACCGGAAAATATATTCAGCCGCAGCGAATTTTTCTGATCCAGGTAAGCGGTGGAAAAATAAAACGATTTCAGATTGCTGCTGGCCCGGTCAATATAGCCGTCGCTGCTGATGCGTGACAGCCGGATATCAGTAGTAAAATGTTCGCCAACCAGCCCGCTGCCCACTTTCACTGTATTTTTCCAGGTGTTAAATGAACCATAGCTGTTGTTGAATTCGGCATACGGCTGCAGGTTCACTTCGTTGGTGCTGATGTTGATGCTGGCGCCAAAAGCCCCCGCACCGTTTGATGATGTGCCCACACCCCGCTGTACCTGTATACTGCTGATGGAGGAAGTAAAGTCGGGCAGATCAACAAAAAACGTTCCCTGGCTTTCCGCATCATTAAAAGGTACTCCGTTCAAAGTAATATTGATACGGGATGCGTCTGAACCGCGGATGCGGATGCCGGTGTACCCCACTCCGTTGCCTGCATCGGAGTTTATCACCACCGATGGAGTCTGGTTTAAAATAAAGGGCAGGTCGGGCCCCAGGTTCAGCTTCTCCATTTCTTTTTTGTAAAGATTGGTTTTGGTAAACGGCGAATTTTCGCCAGCCCGGATGGCTCTTACTTCCACAGGCTCCAGCAATAGGAAGCTGTCTCGTTTTGTTGTGTCGTTGTTTTGGCCAAATGTCAAATGGCAAACAAAGGCTGTGCTGAATAAAATGGCAATCCGCTTCATTTTTTAAAAAATTTCAGGTTTAAAATGAAGGGAAATGCTGTAAACAGGGGGAAACGAAAGATGTTTTGCACCTTCCCTGCGCAGGCATTACCCTGATCAGGTTCGACGGGTTTGATCTCAGTCCCGGCCAATTTTGCCAGAACACCCCGGGGAAACACTGAAGTTCTGGGGCAAATGTAGGAAAGATTTTTTTCAAAAACCCTGTAACCTTTCTACGCCTCGCTTCGTATCATTTATAAATCAAAGTTTATGAAGAAATCCATCCTTCCATTTTTGTTGCTTGCAGGGTTTGTTTCCACCGCCTTTGCACAGAAAACAATCAACGATTCCAATGCGGAAAAAAGAAATGTCAGCGGCTTTCATGGCATTGAAGTGGCTACGGGCATCGAGCTGGTACTTACAAAAGGAAGCACCGAAGAGGTGGCCGTAAGCGCCTCAAAGCCCGAATACCGCGATAAAATAGTGACTGAAGTGGTAAACGGCATATTGAAAATTCATTACGAAACAAAGCTCGGCGCCGTAAACCGTGTGAATGAAACCAAGGGACTGAAGGCATGGGTTTCGTATAAAATCCTCGACAGGCTGCATGTAAGCACCGGAGCAGATGTGAAGTTAGAAGGCCGGCTGGAAACTACTTCACTTGAATTAAACGCAAACACAGGAGGCCTTGTAGCAGGCGAAGTGAACATCGGCACCATGAAGGTGAACCAGAGTACCGGTTCCAAAATTACCCTCACCGGCAAAGTGGATAAGCTGGAAGCCGAAGGCGATACCGGCAGTAAGTTTATGGGAGAAGATTTACAGGCCAACTCCTGCGATGTGTACATGAGCACGGGTGCCGGCCTTTTTATTTCGGTAGAAAAAGAACTGAACGTAAAAGCCAGCACAGGCGGGTATATTAAATATAAAGGCAATGCCGGCATACGGGAAATAAAAACCAATACCGGCGGAAATGTTTCTAAAATCTAAAAGCTTAGCCATGAAATGAGTTATAAAATTTTCGAGCTATTATACCAGCCAGCGATGAAAATTTTATGGCGACCCGACGATTCGGGTCCATGTGACAAAAATTTAAAATAAAAATATGCACATGAAAAAAATTCCCGCTGTATTATTTGCAGTTAGTTTAATGATTGCAGTATCGGCACAGAAAACATTAACCGATGTCAATGCGGAAAAAAGAATTGTAACAGGCTTTCATGCCATCGAAGTATCGGGCGGCATTGATTTGTACCTGAGCCAGGGCAGCGAGGCGGTGGCCGTCAGCGCCTCAAAGCCCGAATACCGCGACCGAATAAAAACCGAAGTGAAAAACGGCGTGCTGAAAATCTGGTACGAATGGAATAATAATTTCCGGGTTGACTGGGGCAACCGCAAGCTGAAAGCTTATGTATCTTTTAAAGTACTGGATGCCTTGAAAGGTTCAGGCGGTTCAGATATTGATGTGGATGGAACGATTAAAGTGCCGAAGCTCGATTTGCGCATTTCCGGCGGCTCCGATTTTTCAGGCACTGTGGAATTAAGCGAACTGAAAGTGGAAGCCAGCGGTGGCAGCGATGTGTCCATTTCCGGTAAAACCGGCCGGTTGACTATTGATGCCAGCGGCGGCAGTGATTTCAGCGGGTATGAGCTTTCGGCCGACATTTGCAATGTGGAAGCCAGCGGCGGCAGCGATGTGCATGTTACGGTCAACCAAGAACTTTCGGCCAGTGCCAGTGGCGGCAGCGATGTGTTTTACAAAGGCAGCGGGCTGATACGCGACATCAAAACCAGCAGCAGCAATATTAAAAAAGTAAGCAGATAATTTTTTCAAAATAAAAAACTGACGCACATGAAAAGAATAATTGTGATGTTGACAACGATGCTGTTTGCTGCAGCATTATTTGCCCAAAAAACCATAAGCGATGCCAATGCAGAGCCCCGCAATCTTACCGGCTTTCATGCCATAAAAATTTCCAATGCCTTTGATGTGTACATCACCCAGGCCAATGAAGAAGCGGTGGCTGTAAGCGCATCGAAAGCCGAGTACAGGGAGCGCATTAAAACTTCAGTAGAAAACGGTGTGCTGGTTATCCGGTTTGAAGATGAAAAGAAATTCTGGAAGAGCCTGGGAGGCGACAAACTGAAGTTGAAAGCCTACATCTCGGTAAAGAAACTGGATAAGCTGAATGTAAGCGGCGCCTGCGATGTATTTATGGAAGAAGGCATTTCTGCCGAAGCTTTGGAAATTGTTTTTTCCGGCGCCAGCGATTTGAAGGGTAAAGTGGATGTAAAAACACTGAAGGTAGACATCAACGGAGCTTCCGATGTTACTCTTACAGGCAATGCCGCCAACCTGGTGGTTGAAGCCAGCGGCGCCAGCGATTTTAAAGGCTTTGATTTAATTACCAACTATTGCGATGCCAAAGCAACCGGCGCTTCATCCATTTCCATTACGGTAAATAAGGAACTGAATGCAAATGCCAGCGGCGCCAGCAGTGTCAGGTTTAAAGGCGAAGGACTGATAAGGGATATTAAAACCAGTGGCGCCAGCAATGTGTCACGCAAATCGTAAAGATGAAGGGTAAAAAAGAAAAAGCGTTCCGGAACCCGGGACGCTTTTTTAGTTGCGAAGGGGAGGATCGAACTCCCGACCTACGGGTTATGAGCCCGTCGAGCTACCGCTGCTCTACTTCGCGATGTGGGATGCAAAGATAATCCTGCCACGGGTACCTGCCAAACATTTTATTCTTCTAATTTTACGGCCTTTGCATGAAAACCGGTTTTGCAAATATTTTCGGCAGACCCAATGCCGGCAAAAGCACTTTGCTGAATATGCTGATGGGAGAAAAACTGGCCATTGTTTCATCCAAAGTACAAACCACACGTCACCGGATAAAAGGGTTTTTCAACAACAAGCATGGTCAAATCATTCTGTCAGATACTCCCGGCATTATTGACCCCCAATACAGGCTGCATGAAAAAATGATGCAGGCAGTAAAGAATGCTTTGGAGGATGCCGATGTGGCTTTGCTGCTGGTAGGGGCTGATGAGAATGAAACAGAGACGGATAAAATTTTTGAATCGCTGAAGCTGAAAGTGCCGGCCATAGTGGTCATCAATAAAATTGACAAAGCCGGCAAAGACAGGCTGGATCAACTGGTAAATTTTTTTTCCGCAAAACCTTACTGCAGGAAAACAGCCTGTATTTCTGCCTTGCTGGGAGTGGGCAAAGAGGAACTGGTAAATGCCATACTTGAATTTCTGCCTGAAAGCGAACCTTTTTACAATACGGAAGAACTGACCGATCTGCCTACCCGTTTTTTTGTATCCGAACTCATCCGCGAAAAAATTTATGAGCTGTACAAAGAAGAAATTCCTTACCACGCTGCCGTTGTGGTTAAAGAATTCAAGGAAAAAAATTCTCTTGTAAAAATTTCTGCCGACATTATCGTGCAGCGGGAAACACAAAAAGCCATCCTCATCGGAGAAGGAGGACGCATGATAAAAAAACTGGGCACTGATGCCCGTATAGCCATTGAGGCTTTCCTGCAGCAAAAAGTTTTTCTTGAGCTGTTTGTAAAAGTGCGGCAGAAATGGCGGGACAACGAAACCTGGCTCAGGGAATTTGGATATGGCTGAAAAACCGGGAAACTTTAAAAAATTGTAACTGCTAAATGATGCGTAATGTCATGTTAAATGTCTGGTTGATATTATGTATTTTTTACCAGCATTTTTGTCCGATGGCCCCGGTTGCCGCCGACGATGCGCCAACAAGGTTTAATGGTATCGGCACTTTTCAGCTTGTTTCAGACGAAAGCAATATTGTAAATGCAGCTTTGCTCAATTCACATGGCCTGAAACTTTCTACCAGCAAGCGGATTGAAGGCAGTGTTTTCTTAAACTCCGAATGGCAGGCGGGTTTTATCAGGCTGAAAAGCGGGGCCGTGGTTAACAGTATTCCTATGCGGTACAAAGCACGGAGCCATGTACTGCATATCCTTGATGTGGGAAAGGAGTATTTCATCAACGATCATTACCGTGAATTTAGCTATCCGGAAACGGTAAACGGCCGGCAGGTCATGCTGATGTTTCGCAACGGCTATTCTCCCGTAAAGAATGTCACAGCCAAAACATTTTACCCGCATCCTGGCAGCTCCGGTTTGCAGCTTTTAAAAAAAGTAACAAAACAGCTTCAGGAAAACCGCTCTCTTGACGGCCAGACTTATTACCGCATTGCAGAGGAAACGGCTACTATGTTTATAACAGAATCAACAATACAATGAAAGAAATTCGCAAGGGCATGCAGCAATTGCAGTCAGATTTTCCTCTTATCAGGCAGCAGATAGCTGCTTACTGCGGCGATAATAAACAGAATTGCAAAACAGAAACCGGGCTGATTGAACTATTTTCTTCTGCCAGGCTGGCTGGCGAAGGTTTAAATAAAAAAACAATTTTAAAAATTATGATGAAAATTTTTATAGCCTTTGTAGTCGTGCTAAGCCAGAATTTTTCAGAACTCTGCGCACAAGTGTTTATTGAGGTGGGGCCCGTTCAGAATAATCGGGATGCGTTCAGCAGCGTGGTGGTGTATGGCAGTGACGGGTTGCGATGCACCATACCTTACGAAGAAATAAGGGGCTCTGCATTCTGGAAAAGCGAATGGTCGAAAGCCTATTTCTACGATCAGCGGGATACCCTGCTGGGCAGTTACAGGGCACGGTTCAACGCTGTGAATAATGAAGTCCATTTTCTGGATAAAGACGGTGTTGAAAAAGCCATTATTCCCGGTACCTTGAACAAAGTGGTTTTTATGCAGGATGCTGACAGTACCGCCATCGCCACCGTTTTCAGGGATAATATCCCGGAGATTGACAAGCAGGCCACCTGCAAAACCTGCTATGTGCAGGAGCTTAACCAGGGTAATGTAAAACTGATGAAAATTACCCGGCGGCTGGTAAAAGCTAAAGACTCACTCTTTGGAACGGTTAAAAAATTTTACTTTGAAGACCAGGTTGAATATTTTCTGCAATACAAAGAGAAGTATGAAAGAATAAAAAAGCTGAACAGGGATAATGTGTTTTCTTTCCTGCCAAATACCTCGGCTTTTGCCGCATGGATCAGCGAACATAAATTGCGGTTTGAGAAAGAGGCCGACGTTGTTTTATTTCTCAATTATTACAATACGGCAAGACGAAATGATTTGCCCTGAGTAAATTTGCATTTTTTACATCGTCATGGGATTTACTTTAGCGATAACCGGAAGGCCCAATGTGGGCAAAAGCACTTTTTTCAACAGACTGCTGGAGCAGCGCAAGGCCATAGTGGATGATACCAGCGGGGTGACCCGCGACCGGCAATATGGCGTGGCCGAGTGGAACGGGAAAAGTTTTAACGTGATTGACACCGGCGGTTTTGTGCCCGGCAGCGATGATGTATTTGAAACTGAAATACGCAAGCAGGTGGCCATCGCCATTGAGGAGGCAAACGCCCTTGTGTTTATGACGGATGCAGCCACTGGCATCACCCACCTGGATGAAGCCATGGCAGGCATGCTTCGGCGCAGTTCAAAACCCGTTTTCCTCGTGGTAAATAAAGCAGACAATAGTGAAAGGATGCTGGCGGCTTCAGAATTTTACAGCCTGGGGTTTGAAAAAATATTTTTTATTTCCTCCATCAGCGGCAGCGGCACCGGCGAACTGCTGGATGCCATTACGGAATTGATACCACAGGATATTTGGGTAGAGACGCAAAATCTTGCGTCTCTACCCAAATTTGCCATTATCGGACAGCCCAACGTGGGCAAATCGTCGCTGCTGAATGCATTGATAGGAAAGGAAAGAACCATCGTAAGCGAAATTGCCGGCACCACCAGGGATACCATTCATACGCATTACAATTTATTTCAGAAAGAATTTATACTCCTTGATACGGCGGGCATACGCAAAAAGACAAAAGTGTACGAGAACCTGGAGTTTTATTCCGTCATCCGCGCCATTAAGGCAGTGGATGAGGCCGACGTGTGCCTGCTGATGATTGATGCTACCAAAGGTATTTCAGCGCAGGATGTAAATATTTTCAGTCTTGCCGCCAGGAAAGGAAAGGGCATTGTAGTGCTGGTGAATAAATGGGACCTGGTGCAAAAGCAGACAAATACCGCAAGAGATTATGAAAAAGAGTTACAAAATAAGCTGTCGCCTTTTACCGATGTGCCAATCCTGTTTATTTCGGCAAAAGAAAAAACAAGAATTTTCAAAGTAATAGAAACGGCGATGGAAGTGTATGAAAGCCGGCGGCAAAAAATTTCCACTTCAGAACTTAACGAAATAATACAGGCAGCAATGGATGCTTACCATCCCCCCGTAGTACGCGGTCACCCGGTAAAAATAAAATACGTGACCCAGCTGCCGACACCGGTTCCTTCGTTTGCTTTTTTCTGCAATTATCCTGATGATGTAAAACAGCCGTACAAAAATTACCTGGAAAACCAGCTGCGGCAGCAATTTAATTTCCGCGGCGTGCCTATCCGGCTTTTTTTCAGAAAAAAATAAAACGGATGTTGCGTTTTTATTCCACCGGAAACTTATAGTAAATCTACCCACAGAAAAAATTCTCATGTCTTTATTTCACTTTCTGCCATTGAGTTTTTAATTTAACATGGTTATCCTTAGAAACTATCCTGTTTCCGTACACCCTTACTATCTCCCGGTTGGGGGTATCTTATCAAAAATCAACAAGCAGAAAATTATCCTTTAGCAGTATGGGAAAAACTGTTGCGGTCGAAATGGCTGCATCCTCAGCATTGTTTAAAACAGTTTTTTATGAGAATAATTTTACTCGCTTTTTTAATTTGCGCCTCAGCAGCACAGGCGCAGGAAAAAACGGAGAACAAGCAGAAATGGAAAATTGATAAGAACAAAATCCTTACCGGCTCACTGGTATTTGTGAGCGGTGCCGCCAAAGGCTTTAATGAAACGCTGCAGTTCAATTACCCGATTTTTGAAAAAACTTTTCCGGGTGCCAAAAAGCAGTGGTTTGACCCCAAAGTAAGCTGGCGAAACAAATATGAAGGCGGCAACCCCGACAACGGCCCGA
>CAYUJD010000073.1:0-18229 GCA_964444975.1 uncultured Chitinophaga sp.
AGAATTTATTGACCAAAGCATTCACTACATGGATGAAAACACCCCCAAAATAAAACGCTGCCTGGATGAACTGGATGAAACAGAAATCTGGAAGCGTCCGAACGATGCATCAAACAGCGTGGGTAACCTGGTGCTTCATCTTTGCGGCAACATAACCCAGTGGGTCATTTCCTCACTCGGGAAAGCAGAAGACAGGAGGGAGAGGGATAAGGAGTTTTCTGCTACCGGCGGCTACTCAAAAACAGAACTTTGGGATAAGTTTATTGCAGTAATTGAAAAGGCTAAAGACATCATTCAGCATATTGACACCGATGAGTTGCTGCGCAAAAGACTTGTGCAGGGGTACCATTATTCCGGCATCGGCATTATCATCCACATCACCGAACACTATTCGTACCACACGGGACAAATTGTTTTCTGGACAAAACTGCTGAAGGATAAAGACCTCGGGTTTTATGCCGGCACTAATTTGAATGTGAGAAATGAACCTGGCTGATGCGCTGTTTTTATGCTGCTGAAAATTGTGGTTGCTTCAACAAAATAAAATTCAACACAGAGATACAGTGCGAAAGAGCTGCACAGAGTATGTGTATTTTCTAATCACGACTCCGTGTTCCTCCGTTTCTCCAAAATTCTGTGTTGTAATAAAATTGGGGGACAAACTCTTTTATCATAAAAGCTATTCAGCCTAATTGTTCATCACAAATCTTATTTCCTCCGCACTCATATTCCCGGCATCATCCGTGGCATAAAACCAGGCGGATAACTGCCCGCGGGTATCGGCTGGCGCCGTATATTTTTCAATTATTTCGATAGAGCGGCCCGTCACCGGGTATGTTTTTTTAAACCCGTGCCCGTCATCAATCTGCAGCCATACATCCACCAGGCTCCGGTTATCGGTAATCAGCACTTTCATACAAAGCGGGTAGCCCTGGTCAATAGCAGGGTTATCCAGCGGGTAAAAAACTTTAATAACCGGCTTCACGGTATCGGGCTCATACACTGCTTCTTTGGTACAGGACAGTGTGATAAGCAGGATAACAACAACACAGGATAAATACTTTTTCATAAACTGATTTTTTTAAATGCTGAAAAAGTTGTTGCCAAATCAGTCTGTTGAGCGGAAATTAATATCGGCCGAAGCAATATTGCCTGCGCCATCCACGCCATAAAGCCGGATGACCCGGCTGCCTGCATAATTGTAAGGAATGATGAATTTGAAATTCATTTCAAACTCATAGGTCATGGGCCTGTATTCGCCCTTGTAAGCATTGTTGCCGCAAACAGCAGCAGCCCTCAGCGCCTCCCATGATGCTACAGCTACCAGGTCAATGTCAGAAAACCTTGCCTTCACATTCAGTTCATCGCCGGGATGAAGTTCAGGTGTTGTTACCGGGGAAATAATTTTTATTGCGGGTGGTTCATTATTCTCATTCTTTGCAGCGGGCCCGCCGCCATGTTTGGTGCATGCAGTCATTATTCCGAAAAGGAAAATGACCGGGAACAGCTTTCTCATAGCCGGTAAGTTTGAGAGAAGTTACGTTAATTTTCCCGGCACAGGATAAATTATTTTGCACTCATAAAAAATGCAGGGGAGGAGTAATTACACTCCCAGTGTCCAGCCCTGGCGGTATTCACGCTTTACAAACTGGTTCGCTTCGTCAAGGTTGGTAATCTTCATGTTGATGGCGTCCCATAAAAGTTTTTTGCGGCCAATAAACCGGCCCTGCTGGTTTTTAATGTTCCAGGCTCTTAATGCCAGATTACCCATCAGCACAGCTTCAGTAAGCGGGCCGGCATAATCAAATGATGAGCTCAGTTCTTTTTTACCAAAGCCGGCAATGCATGCATTCACCCACTGCACATAATGTCCTTCGGGTACCCGGGCCAATGTTTTCGGCACACTTACTTCCGTCATCCGCGATGTGGGAAGCAACTTGGGATTGCTGCCATAGGTGCCGCACATCATCTTTCCTTTGGTGCCTTCAATGATCACGCCGCCGCTGCCATCGGCATCGCCCATGGCTTCTTCGGGTTTCAGCTCTTCGGGTCGTTCCGGACGAATGCCGCCATCCATCCAGTAAAGTTTTACATCCGGTTTACCATCTTTGCCGGGAAATTTCAGTTTGATGAATGAAGCGGCAGGGCAACTGTCGGGATAATAAGATGCCGTCCACATCTGCTCATAAATTGCGGCCACGCTGCACTCCACTTCTGAAGGGTAGCCAAGGCCCACTGTTTTAAATGCGGGGTCAACTAAATGACAGGCCATATCACCCAAGGCACCGGTGCCAAATGACCAGTAACCTCGCCAGTTGAATGGCACATAACCTTCCCGATACTCTTCCCATGATGCCGGGCCGAGCCAAAGATCCCATTCGAGTTCGGCAGGAACAGGCGCCGTGTTTTTTGGTTTACCCAAACCCTGCGGCCACACCGGGCGGTTGGTCCACACCCGGATGGTATGCGCATCGCCGATGATGCCTGCATGGTACCATTCCTGCATCTGGCGAACACCATCGCCGCTGGCGCCCTGGTTGCCCATTTGGCTCACCACTTTATATTTTCGTGCCGCCTCGGTCAGCATGCGGGCTTCAAAAATGTCATGCGTCAAAGGTTTTTGCACATACACATGCTTGCCCATCTGGATAGCCATCATGGCCGCCACAGCATGTGTGTGGTCTGGTGTGGATACCGATACTGCATCAATATTGTTCTTTTCTTTTTCCAGCATCTGCCGGAAATCTTTGTAGTAGGTGGCTTTTGGAAAACGCTCCTTTGATTTTTTCGCCTGCCGGTCGTCCACATCGCACAGTGCAACAATGACAGCATTGGGGCTTTTGGCAAACTCAGCCAAATCACTTTCGCCTTTGCCACCCACGCCGATACCGGCAATGTTTAATTTATCACTGGGGGCAATAAACCCGCGGCCGATAACATGACGGGGAACGATGAAGAAACCGGCGCCTGCAACTGCAGCGTTACGGATAAATTTTCTTCTTGATTGGTCACTCATATAGCAAAATTTATTGTTCAAAGATTTGTGAGTTGCCCAAAGCCCCCTTTAGGGGGTTTGAGGGCTAAAAGCTTAGGCACTCCTTCAATTCCTTTTCGGTATAAGCCATCCCGTACTGCTTCAGCACGTCATCAGGCACGCCATTCCACTGGTTGGGTGTGTTGCCCATATAGCCGATGTCTTTAACGCCAATCTGGGATGTATAGAAACCGGTTGCCACCAGGTCACGCATTTTACTGAAGAAGGCTACACCCTGCTCCATGCCGGGTTTAATTTTTCCTTTTACAACTTCCTTACCATTCTCCTCGTACCTGATTTCGGTAAAAGCAATATCATCTACTACTTCCAGTTGCTGCTTATTGTCGCAGTTAATAAATGCTTTGCCGAACCTGCTCATGCAATGGACATCGAGCCAGCGCAGCCCGCCGCGCAGGGGAGTTTGATGGTGCGGCATGTCTTTTACAATAAACTCAATAAACGCCGGCACGTTGGCATCGGTGGCGCTGCCGCTTACTTCATCGGCGGGGATGATAATATCAGCCAGCACGGCAATCGTTGCCATTTCATGGTCGGTGAAAAATTTTTCCATGGCCAGCAGCCGTTTTTCGTTTTTCACTTCCTCGGGAAAGCGGTCGAGGTCGAATGTTGGTTCTGCCGCAGCTTCCGTTTTCTTTTTATCGTCGGCGGTGCAGCCGGTGATAACGGCCGGCACAGCCACTGCGCCGGTGGCAATGAGTTTTAAAGATTTTCTTCTGTCCATAATTTTTTTTTGTTTTTAGCTGATGGTTTATGGTTTGGCATTATGAAGAATCCCAATAATCATGTCATATATCGTTTTTAAGAAAACGAAAAACGATAACCTTATAAATTCTGCTTCTTCATCTCCTCCACGATATACTCACTTGCTCTCATGCTCAAGGCCAGTATCGTCCACGTAATATTTTTATCAGCCTGCGATGTGAAGGCGGCGCCGTCTACCACAAAAAGATTTTTACAATCATGCGCCTGGTTCCATTTGTTGAGCGCTGAACTTTTGGGATCATTGCCCATTCGGGCTGTACCAGCTTCATGAATGATTTCGCCGGGTTTGGCCAGTCCCCACTGATTTTTATCGTTGTCTTTATGTCCCCAGGTAACAACAGCGCCCATATTATGCATTATCTCCATAAAAGTTTCCTTCATATGCCTGGCCTGCTTTACTTCATAATCACTCCACTTTACATTGAAACGCAGCACAGGAATGCCGTATTTATCCACCACGTTGGGGTCAATCTCACAGTAGTTATCTTCTCTCGGAATGGCTTCGCCGCGGCCGGCCATGCCTACGCTGGCCCCATAGAAATACCGGTAATCTTCTTTCAATGATTTACCATAGCCGCCGGGTTTTTTTTCCACACCATTCACAACATATTTTCCATTAAAATTTTCGATGCCACCCATAAAACCATACGAAGGCTGGCCCATGCCGCCCCAATACTCTATGTGATAGCCGCGGGGAAAATCAAGTTTCTTATTATCGAGCCACCACGGCGAATAAATATGCATGCCGCCCACACCATCTTCATTGTAGTGCTTACGGCCGAAGAGTGCCGGCAAATAACCGCCAAGCGCAGCGCCGGTGGAATCGTGCAGGTATTTACCCACCACACCGCTTGAATTGGCCAGGCCATTCTGATGTCGTGGCGATTTTGAATTCAACAATAGTCGTGATGATTCACAGGCGCCGGCTGCCACAATCACTACGCGGCCGCTTACCCGGTATTCCATCATATCTTCTTTATTGATGTAAGAAACACCGGTAGCAAGTCCTTCCTTATCCGTCAGCACTTCTCGTGCCATGGCATTTGCCACCACATCAATGTTTCCGGTTTTTATGGCCGGATATATCAGCACATTGGGTGAAGAAAAATCAGCTTTCGCAATGCTGCAGTTGCGGCCGCATTGTGCACAGAAGAAACAGGCATTGCGGTCGTCGGAGGTGCTTTTTATTTTTTTTGTAAGAATGGAAAGCCGCGAAGGAATCACTTTCACATGAGCCTGCTCGGCCGCTTTTTTTATAAACAGTTCATGCAGGCGTGGCTTGGGCGGGGGAAGAAAAATTCCGTCGGGGTCATTTTCCAAACCTTCATTGGTGCCGAAGATGCCAATCAGCTCATCAATTCTATCGTAGTAAGGTTTGATGTCATCGTAGCTGATGGGCCAGTCGTCGCCGAGGCCGTCAATGCTTCTTCGTTTGAAATCCTTTGGGCCGAAGCGCAGTGAAATTCTGCCCCAGTGATTGGTGCGGCCGCCCAGCATGCGGGCACGCCACCAGAGCCAGTCGGTGCCGGCCGCTTTGGTGTAGGGTTCGCCGTCAATTTCCCAGCCCCAGTAGCTGGCATCGAAATCGCCAAAGGGACGAAGCTTTGTACTGGCCCCGCGCCGCGGACTTTCCCATGGATTTTTCAGTTGCGTTACATTCTTTTGCGGGTTGTACATGTAGCCGGCTTCCAGCAGGCACACTTTCAGCCCGGCATGGGCCAGCACATAAGCCGCCATGCCGCCGCCTGCACCGGAACCCACAATCACCGCATCATATTTCTTTGGTTGTACTTTAACCTGGAGATCTCCCATGTAGCAATCGTTTTTTATCGGGGGTCAATTTACACGAATAAATTTCACAGCGAATGAATTTCATTAAAAATTCTCCACATACTCTTTTCTATAAAACTTAAATTCGTTTTTCAAACAGCTGTTATTAAAATGAAGAAAATGATTTTGCTTACAGGCTGGTTATTTAATTTGTTTTCAGTAAAAGCACAGAAAACTATTTATGATTCATACCCGGTGTACAAGGGAAATGATCTGGGCCTTGTGTATTCACCCAACCGATCTGACTTCCGCATCTGGAGTCCGCCGGCAGAAAAAGCGGAACTGCTTTTTTATAAAGAAGGTATCGGCGGCCAACCCATTGCCACGCATGAAATGAAAAAAGATAAGGACGGAACCTGGCTGCTGCAGGTGTCAGGAGATCACAAAGGAAAATTTTATGTGTTCCGGGTAATGATTAACGGCAAATGGCTGAAGGAAGTACCCGATCCGTATGCAAAAGCTGTAGGTGTAAATGGCCGGCGGGCCATGGTGGTTGATTTGAAAGAAACCAACCCGCCGGGATGGGAAAGTGATAAAAGTCCATCCTTCTCACCCCTCTCCGCCAGGAGAGGGGCAAGGGGTGAGGCGGGTGAGGCCACTGATGCTATCATTTATGAACTGCATGTGCGGGACGCAAGCATTCATCCTGCATCTGGCATCAAACACAAAGGAAAATTTTTAGGTCTGACGGAAACCGGGACTAAAAATGCCGAAGGGCTGTCAACGGGGCTTGACCATATAAAAGAACTTGGTGTAACGCATGTGCATTTGCTGCCCAGCTATGATTTTTACACGGTGGATGAAAGCAAACCTGACAAACCACAGTACAACTGGGGCTACGACCCGCTGAACTATAATGTGCCGGAAGGTTCTTACTCCACCAATCCATACAATGGCGTGACGAGGATAAAAGAATTCAAACAACTGGTGCAAACATTTCATCAGAACGGAATCAGGGTGGTGATGGATGTAGTGTATAATCACACCATGCTCACCGATGATTCTTATTTCAACCAGCTGGTGCCGGGTTATTATTACCGGCAAACAAAAGATGGAAAGTTTTCCAACGCAACAGCTTGCGGCAACGAAACGGCCAGCGAAAGATACATGATGCGGAAGTTTATGCTCGAGTCGGTATTGTACTGGGTGAAAGAATATCATGTGGACGGTTTCCGCTTCGACCTGATGGGTGTGCATGATATAGAAACCATGAATCTGATTTCCCGTGAGCTGCATAAAGTAAAACCGGATATCCTGCTTTACGGCGAAGGCTGGACAGCCGGCGCTTCACCCTATCCTGATTCGCTGCGGGCATTGAAGAAATATGCTTACAGGCTCGACCGAATAGCTGTGTTCAGCGATGATATAAGGGACGGAATAAAAGGCAGCGTGTTTGAACATGAAGACCGTGGTTTTGCCAGCGGCAAGCCGGGCATGGAAGAAAGTATAAAGTTTGGAATAGCGGCTGCCTGCAAACATCCGCAGGTGGACTATAAAAAAGTAAATTATTCCAAAGCGCCGTATGCAGCCCAGCCCTGGAATACAGTGAGCTACTGTGAATGCCACGACAATCATGTGCTGTGGGACAAGCTGTCCATTTCAGCCAAAGATGCTACAGAAGCTGAACGAAAAGAAATGTACAAACTGGCTTTATCCATCGTACTGACTTCGCAGGGCATTTCTTTTCTGCATGCCGGCACTGAGTTTCTGCGCAGCAAGAAAGGAGTGGAGAACAGTTTTGAATCGCCGGACAGCATCAATGCGATTGACTGGGGTTTGAAAACAAAGAACAGGGAGATTTTTAACTATGTACAGGCGTTGATAAAAATAAGAAAGGAACATCCTGCATTCAGGATGAAGGATGCCAGGCAGATAGTCAGTAACATCAGGTTTATAGAAAAGTTGCCCCCGGGAATTATCTCATATATCGTCAATGGAAAAGCTGTAAATGATACCTGGGAAAATGTCATGGTAGCATCTAATGGAACGGGTGTTGAACAAGTGGTTTCATTACCTTCGGGTTTATGGAAAAAAGTTGTAAACAGCAAAGTTAACCCCGAAGCAAATGATCTTATTCCAAGTAAGGACAAATTAATAATTGCAGAATATAGTTGTGTAATTCTTATAAAAGTTAAATAGAACCCATTTGTTATTTCAACCAAACAGTTTATGAGAAAACTATTTCTTACCAACTTGCTTTTATTTTTTGCCATTTTTCTATCTGCCCAGAAAAAAGCCCTCGTCGGCGGCACGCTGATTGACGGCTACGGCGGCGAGCCGGTAAAAAATTCGGTGATACTGATAGAAGGGGAGAAGATTGTAAAAGTGGGACAGGTGGGTACGCTGCCTGTGCCGAAAGATTATGAAATCATTTCCACCGAAGGCATGAGTGTGCTGCCCGGGCTGTGGGATATGCACGTGCACCTGATGATAAATGGTCACTCGGATTATGGCTATTGGGATAAAAAATATCCGCCGCTGTTTCGCAATGTCATCATGCCCGCTTCGGCAAAGCAATTATTACTGGCAGGCATCACCAGCGCAAGAGACCTTGGAGGGCCGCTGGAAGATTGCATCGCTGTGCGTGATGCCATCAACGCCGGTAAAATTGACGGGCCTACATTATATGTCAGCGGACCGTTTATTCAGCATGCGCCATATCCGGGTACGGAACAGTTTCGCTGGGGAGTAAATGGTGTGGACGATGCAAGAGCCAAGGTACAGAAGCTGGCAAAGGCCGGGGTGGATTGCATCAAACTGATTGACCAGGACCAGATGACCATGGATGAAGTGATAGCCGTGGTGGATGAAGCACATAAAAACAAACTGAAAGTGGTGGCCCATTCGCACCGGCCCGAAGAAATAAGAAGGGGGTTGAAAGCCGGCGTGGATTGTTTTGAACACACCGGGCTGGCCACCGCGCCGGAATACCCGGAAGATGTGATGCAGATGATAAAAGAAAGAACAGGTAACAGCAATAACAAACTTTTCTGGACACCAACGATTGAAGGATTGTTTAATTATGATTATGTTTTAAAAAACCAGGAACACCTTGATGATCCTTCGTGGAAAACAGGTTTGCCCGACAGCATTGTGCAGGATATCCGGAAGTCAATTTCCAATCCTTCGCAGCTGTCTTATTTCCAGGTAACGCCTTACCGTAAGCCGACGCTGAAGAAAAAATTTTCACAGCTGAAAGAAGCCGGCGTGATACTGATGATCGGAACCGATTCCGGCATACCGATGAAATTTCACAGCCAGAGTACATGGAATGAACTGGACATCTGGGTGCGGGAACTGGGTGTGGATCCCATGCAGGCGATAAAAGCTGCCACGTACTGGCCGGCCGTGTTCCAGGGAGTGGATGATAAAGCGGGCACCATCAGCGAAGGAAAATTTGCCGACATCATTGCTGTGCGTGGCGATGTACTTCGTTACATTAACCTGTTACAGAAAGTGGATATCGTAATCAAACACGGGAAGCGGTATAAATAAACAGTTTATTTTTTACCCGGCTCATCTACACCTTTCCCGATTAAATAACCGGCTCCGCCTCCGGCCAGCAGCCCGATAATAACCCACACTAAATTGCCCTGCGTGGCAAAATAAGCAATTGCCAGGCCCACCACTGAGCCTGTAATGGCGAATATATTGGTTGCTTTACCTTTTACTTCTCTTTTAAAACTGCCACGGCTCTGCTGATACTGCCTGAGGTGTTCTTTATGTTTTTTTCGGTGGTGGGGGCGGGCCATATCTTTTATTTTGTCAGAAAAATAGTGATTGCTGCTGTTAAAAATAATGATTTACCTGTTGGCTTCACTCATCTGGTAAAATTGCAGTGCAAAATGTTGAAAATAACGACGGCTCTTGTCTAAAACCATATGGAGTGAATCATTTTTTTAGATTTTTCCCCACAACTTTAGCAGATTGCAGTATGACAGTAGCCTGACGACTGTAAAAATTTTTTTTAACCCGCATCAAAGGAATATCAAAAAAAAACCGGCAGAAGCCGGGTGAATGATGATGTGAAATGAAAAATAAAATTAGTATCGCCCCCTGTCCCTGGGCCCTGGTTTTCTGTAGCCGCTGCCGCCCCCGCTTCGAAAGCCACCACCCGAGCCGCCACCGGGCCGGTCTTCAGCTTGTTTTACAATCAATGGCTTTTTACCGAGGGAAATATCGTTGAGATTTTCGATTGCCTCTTTCGCTTCCGTATCGTTGGGCATTTCCACAAAACCGAATCCCTTGCTTTTGCCGGTTTCACGATCCATGACAACTTTTGCCGATAACACTTTGCCGAATTTTTCAAAAATTTCTTCCAGCTCTGCGTCATCCAGGTCATAGGGCAGGCCGGCTACAAATAGTTTCATGCTGCTGATTTTTTGTAAATGTAATGAAGTATTGTTTAAATACAGGGGATTAATGCGGCGATTTTGCATCCAGCACTTCCACCTCAAACACAAGAATGCTGTTGGGTGGAATTTTTGCCGACCGGGTGCGGATGGAGTAGGCAAGATGGGAAGGAATGATGAGTTTAATTTTGCCGCCCACTTTGCATAGCGGCAACCCGGTTTGCCAGCCCACGATTAACCTGTTGAGCGGAAAGGTGGCGGGTTTATCTTTGGTTTGATCGAATACCGAACCATCGCTGAATAAATAACCTTTGTAATGAACCACCACCGTATCATTCACTAAAACCGGCCGTCCGTTTCCTTCTTTTATTATTGCATAATAAACTCCATCTTTATTTTGTTTTGCATCAGTTTTATTTTCTTCAATGGCCGATTCGATAATTTTTTTGTCTGTTCCGGTTTGTTGCAGGCTGTCGGCATGCGATAACAGGTTGACAACCGGCAGGGCAATTTCTTTCTCCAGCAGGTTTTTCCATGAGCCGTTGTTACGCTGGCACCAGGCTTCATGAATGATTACCCGCGGCTGTGCGTTTTTAAAAGGCGTATAAAAAACTGCGGGCTGCTTAAGTGTACTCCATTTCCCCTCAATTTTACAGGTGCCAAGCAGTTTCCACTTTTTTTCTTTTGGTAAAAAAATATAACCGGAATACAGGGAAAAATTTCCGGCCGAATCGCCGGCTGTTGCTATCATCAGCCTGTAGTTTTCATTTTCGCTCCATTGGTATTTCCAGTTCAGCTCTCCTTTCTCCATTTCAACACCAATGCCTTTAACCACTATCACTGTATTTTCAGAAAACTCAAACTCAATTTTTTTTACACCCTTGTCATTTTCCAAATAAAGCTTTACCAGGCTGGTTTGAATACCCGCCTTTGTTTCCTTTTTGGCCGGCACGCCGGAAACAGAAACATCCACCAGGAATGAAACGGCCCTCACACTGTCGGGCAGTGCATAATAAACAAGAGAATCTTTATTTGAGGCCAGAATATTTTTACAGAATAAAAAAGAAACCAGCAGAAAAATAAATCGTTTCATCGCTGAATGGTTTGAAAGGCTGCGCCTAAATTATCAATGATGTCGCCGGCAATCATGGCTTCTTCCGAATTTTTTTTGGCTGCAATATCACCGGCCAACCCGTGAAGATACACGCCAAGTACGGCGGCTTGTTCTGAAGAGTAACCCTGCGCCAGCAAGCTGGTAAGAATACCGGTAAGCACATCGCCGCTGCCGGCAGTAGCCATGCCGGCATTGCCGGTATTATTAAAATATCCCTTCCCCGAAGGCAAAGCAATAAACGTGTGATGACCCTTCAAAACAATTAAACAATTTAACAATGCCGCCATTTCCATTGCTTTTTCAATTCTCAGGAAATCATTTTCACATGCACCGGATAATCTTTCAAACTCCCTGGGATGCGGCGTAAGAATGGAACCGGGTGGGAGGGGAGGCAATTTTTTTTCCATGGCCAGTCCGTTTAGCGCATCGGCATCAATCACCATGGGTTTTTTATAAACGGCAAGCAACTCCCTGATTGCTGTTCGTGTTTCTGATGCAATGCCCAGACCGGGGCCGATACCAACTGCATCAAACAATGAAACATCAGCATTCACTTTTGTAAGGAATGATGTATTTACATCGGTCAGCAGCATTGCTTCGGGTACCGAGGTTTGAAGAATTTCATAACCGCAGGCAGGAACAAAACAGCTGAGAAGTCCCACACCGCTACGCAGGCAGGCTTTGGCACCCAGCACAGCCGCTCCTATTTTACCATAACTGCCCGACACGAACAGGGCATGCCCGAACTTTCCTTTGTGTGCAAACCGGTTTCGTGGTTTGTAAATAGAGTGAATGATGGAACTATCCGTTAATTCAAAAACGGTTTCGATGGAAGAAAGATACCCTGGCAGCAGACCGATATTGAGAATATGCACCTCGCCGGTAAATACCGCATTTTCTGCCACAAGGAATGCCGGTTTGTAACACTGAAAACTCAGTGTATGTTTTGCTTTTATCATCACATTGCCTTTCGACGACTGGTCAACCGCCATGCCACTGGGGATATCTATGGCGATGATTTCTTTACCGCTGTTGTTGATATGCTGCACCAGTTTTGCATCCAGGCCTTCCAGCGGCCGCGACAAACCTGAACCATACAGGGCATCAATCACAACGCTGTCATCCGGCAGCGGATGAAAATTGGTTTCGTCCTGTATGAAATGAATGTCAACCGGCCGGTACTGGTGCAGGCGGGCCAGGTTGGTTTGAAAATCTCCGGTGCCACGGTGACCAAACTCGAGAATATAAACCGTAAGCGAACAGTTTCTTTGGGCCAGCATTCTTGCAATTGCCAGCCCGTCGCCACCATTATTTCCTTTGCCACAAAAAATGCTGAATGGAGAAACGAGATAACCGTTTTTTTCCAGCCATTCAAAACAACAGCTTGCTGCTCTTTCCATCAGGTCAATGGAAGCAAGGGACTCGTTTTGGATGGTGTACTGATCCCACCCCCGTATTTGTCCGGCATTTAAAATTTTCATGAAACCATTTCCGGCTTAAAGTTGAGAAAGAATTTCCAGAAATGAAATGATCAGCGCAGTGTTTTTGCAGGGTCTGTGTTTTCGGTTGTTGTATTTATTTCTGTTTTGAACTTTGACGCAACGTTTTCGGCCTCACCATTGAGCGGAATAATGCCGGGCATGTATTCGCTAAAAATATTCATAGCCCGCATGGCTGATGAATAAATATGCCAGTTGAATTTATTGCCTAGGGCAATGATGGCTACCTTTTCATCGGGCAGCCTTACAAACACCGAATTGCTGCCGTGCCAGCGGCCGTTGTGATAAATGATTTTTTTGCCGTTGGGAAAAATCATCATCCGCCAGCCCAGTCCGTAGTTATGAATGGAGGGCCGCTCATTACTCAGAGGTGCGAATGCCGGGTCGAGCAGTTCTTTTTTTACAAGACTGCCGCTGTGAACTGCCTGGTCCCATTTCAGCAAATCAGGAGCGGTTGAATAAATGTTTTTATCGCCGCATGTGCAGTCAAACTGGTCGGGCTGCCAGTAAGCGCCGCCTGCCTGGAAACTGGGCGTGGCCCTTGCCGAATCGGCCTGGGTGTACACAAAGGTGTTTGTCATCAGCAGCGGATCGAAAAATAATTTTTTCAAAAATGCCGGGTAGCTTTCCCCTGTAATTTTTTCAATGATAAGTGCAAGCAGCACGAAATTGGTGTTGCAGTAGCTGAACCTGCTGCCGGCATTGAATTCAGTTTGGGGTTTGAGATGGTAAAGCGAATTCAATATGTCCTGGTTGGTATAGCAGTAGTTTTTTTGTTTTGTTGCTGGTAAAAAATTTAAATAATCCGGCAGCCCGCTGCGATGGCTCAGCAGCATTTTTATAGTAACGCCGGGGTAAGGAATCCCGGGGAAAAACAAACCCAATGAATCGTCCAGGTTCAGCTTTCCGTTTTGTACCAAATGCAGAATGGCCATGCCGGTAAATGTTTTGCTGGTGCTGGCAATATGCAGTGGAGTGCTGAACGTAAGGCTGTCTTTTGTTCTTAAATCGGCAAAGCCCGTATCAACTCCAAAAATCACCACCCCGTTTTTCGCCACCAGCAACTGGCCGTTGAATCCTTTGCCCAGCAGTGTGCTGTCAAAATATTTTTTTAAAAGACGATAGTAATAACGGTATTCCTGCCTGCTGATGTCGGAAGGTGCAGGCGGGTAGTAGTCGAGTGAATCTTCTTTTTCTCGGCTGTTTGACCCCTGATGAGTGCAACAGGTCAATACAAAAATCAGTAACAGATACGGCAGGTTTTTCAATAGAGTTCAGTTTCAGCAAAAATAATATGCATACAAATGCTTGTCAATTGTACTTTTCCCCGGTAGTACTAATTTGTTAATAGCTGCCGGTCTATATTTGCAGCCATGGAATTGTCAAAAACCAGTTATCCAAGAGAAAAAATAAGGATTTTGTTTCTGGAAAACATAAGCGATACGGCAGTAAAGAATTTCCGCAGCCATGGCTATACGCAGGTGGAGAAGATAAACAAGGCTTTATCGGAAGATGAACTGGTAAAAGAAATCAGGAATGTGCACATACTCGGCATCCGCTCCAAAACGCAAATCACAAAGCGGGTGCTGGATGCTGCAAAAAAACTGCAGGCCATCGGGTGCTTTTGCATTGGTGTGAACCAGGTGGACCTGAAAGTCGCTACAAAAAACGGCGTAGTGGTTTTCAATGCACCTTATTCAAATACAAGGTCGGTAGCAGAACTTGTTATGGGCATATCCATCCTGCTCATCCGCCGCATACCCGACAAAAACAAAGCGGCACACGAAGGCACCTGGATTAAAGAATCGAAAAACAGCTTTGAACTGCGTGGCAAAACCATGGGCATCATCGGCTATGGCAATATCGGCAGCCAGGTAAGTGTGCTGGCCGAAGCGCTGGGCATGAAAGTGATTTTTTATGATGTGGAAACCAGGTTGCCCCTCGGCAATGCCGAAGATGCCAAATCGCTGAAAGAATTAGTAAGCCGTGCCGATATAGTGACGCTGCATGTGCCTGAAACATCGCAGACAAAAAATCTCATCAACAAAAACAACCTGAAGCATTTTAAAAAAGGCGCCATACTTATAAACTATGCAAGGGGAGAGGTGGTGGACCTGGAAGCGCTGCGCAAAGCAATACTCGAAGGCCACATCGGCGGTGCAGCCATTGATGTATTTCCTGTGGAACCGGAAAAAAGCGGCGACCGGTTTCAGACTCCGCTCCAGGATTTGCCCAATGTAATTCTTACGCCGCATGTAGGCGGCTCCACCGAAGAAGCACAGCAAAACATCGGCGAAGATGTCAGCAACAAGCTGTTCAATTTCCTCGAAAAAGGAATTACACTCGGCTCGCATACCGTACCGGCCCTGGCGCTGCCCCCGCAGGAAGGTAGCCACCGCATTCTGCATATTCACAGCAATGTGCCGGGTGTGCTTTCCGAAATCAATACCCGGCTTTCAGAAAACAACATCAACATCCTCGGCCAGTATTTAAAAACCAACGACGACATCGGCTACGTGGTGCTCGATGTGGACAAGCAGATTTCTGCAAAAGCCCTGCAACTGCTGAAAGAAGTGAAGCACACTATCAAGGTGCGGTTGCTGTACTAAAAACCCGGGATTTATTGGAATTCGGGAATCGTTTGAATGGTTGTAATTTTTTTTTTTGATACCAACTTAAGTACCCTGATTGAACTTCTGTTGCGACGCTCCGTTCATCGTACCGGGCCCTGATTAAGCATTTACAGATAGAGACGGGTTGCTGTTCAAATTACATCTCCTCAAAATCCCCTCAATCCAAAAAATCCTGGTTTATATTTGTGCGCATGGAAACACCCAAGACAAGTTACCCCAAAGAAAAAATCAGGATCCTGTTTCTGGATAATATCAATGAATCGGCCGTTAAGTTTTTCCGCAGCCAGGGTTATACCCATGTAGACAAACTCAGTAAATCGCTGCCCGAGGAAGAGTTAATAAAAGAAATAAAGGATGTGCACATTCTCGGCATCCGTTCCAAAACACGTATCACCAAAAATGTACTGGATGCAGCCAGGAAACTCCAGGTTATCGGTTGTTTCTGTGCCGGCATCAATCATGTGGACCTGAAAACCGCCACGCAAAAAGGGGTTGTGGTTTTCAATGCCCCTTATTCCAACACCCGGTCGGTGGCCGAGCTGGTGATTGGCGCCGCCATCATGCTGCTGCGCCGTGTGCCCGATAAAGACAGGGCAGCCCACAACGGTGTCTGGATGAAAGATTCAAAGGAAAGCTATGAGTTGCGGGGAAAAACCCTGGGCATTATCGGCTACGGCAATATCGGTATGCAGGTAAGTGTGATGGCGGAGGCGCTGGGCATGAAAGTAATTTTTTATGATGAGCAGACAAAACTGCCGCTGGGCACCGCCCAGGAAAAAAAATCGCTGAAGGAACTGATGGGCGCAGCTGATGTCATCACCATGCACATGCCCGAAACATCGCAGACAAAAAATTTCATCAATAAAACTACTTTGAAGTATTGCAAGAAGGGGTGTATCCTCATCAACTTTGCCCGCGGCAGGCTGATTGATGCAGAGGCATTGCGGGAAGCGATTCTGGAAGGATATATCGGCGGCGCAGCTATTGATGTTTTCCCCGATGAGCCGGAAAAGAAGGGCGACCAGTTTGTATCGGTATTGCAAAATGTACCCAATGTAATGCTCACTCCGCATATCGGCGGCTCTACTGAAGAAGCACAGCAGAACATCGGTGAAGATGTAAGCGCCAAGCTCTTCAGTTTTCTTGAAAAAGGAATTACACTGGGTTCGCATACTGTGCCCGGCCTTATGCTGCCCCCGCACGAAGGCAGCCACCGCATTCTGCACATTCACTACAATGTGCCCGGCGTGCTTTCCGAAATCAACACCCGGCTTTCCGAATATAACATCAACATTCTCGGCCAGTACCTTAAAACCAACGACGACATCGGCTACGTGGTGCTGGATGTAGACCGGCAGATTTCTGCCACCGCATTTAAACTGCTGAAGGAGGTGAAGCAAACGATAAAGGTGAGGATGCTGTACTAATAAACCGGGATTCATTGGATGGTGCAGGATGGCGAGGAAGTTTTGTGCCTTTCACGAACTTGCACGTGATGTGGATACCGGTATCTGCTTCAAAAGTTTTTTAGCCCTTGTTTTAAAAGCCACCGATTCATAGTCCCATCGTTCTTCAATTATCAGTTTTATTTCATTGATAATTTCGGGGTATTGCTTTACCAGGTTTTGTAAAACGGTAATCGAAAAAGCCTTTATAGCCGCGGCTTCATTGGGAGAGGAGATGAAACGGAAACAAATATCCATCACCCGCCCGTGATATTTCCCGGGAATGTCCACGTATTGAAGCAGGCGCACAGTGTTTCGCTTTACCGCATCGTGCAGGTTGGGTTTTTCCAGGTTTTTCAGCAACCCGTCAAAATGTTTTAGTATAAACTCCGGATGCTTTTCCACGCAATTGCTAACCGGCCAGGCAGCTCTTTGTACCACGCGGTATGCATCATTCAGAAACAATTGAAAGAGTTCATCAAATTTTTGCTGGCTGATGCCAACCCATTTCACAATGCGCATACAGTTGGCTTTGGAATGTACTTTCAGTATCGTTTCCCGTAATTTCATTACTTTGAGAGCGCTAAAAATACATTAAATGAAATCCTGGTTTTTCTTTTTACTGATTTCTTTTTCCGCAACCATGATCTTCGGCCAGCCAAAAACAATACAGGAAAGACTGGGCTATCCCAAAGATGCAAAGCTGGTCATCATTCATGCCGATGATTTGGGCGTTTCGCATTCTGAAAATGCGGCCTCCATTGCCGCCTTGGAAAAAGGCAGTGTCAGTTCGGCCAGCATCATGGTACCTTGCCCGTGGATGCCCGAAATAGCAGCGTATGCATTGGCAAATCCAAAAACTGATTTTGGGCTCCATTTAACCCTCACCAGCGAATGGAAACATTATAAATGGGGGCCTGTGACGCCACACAATAAAGTGCCCGGGCTGGTAAATAAAAACGGGTTTCTTTATTCATCAGCCGACAGCGTGATGCAAAGCGCCACGGCCTACGAAGTGGAAACAGAAATGCGAAACCAGGTAAAGCGAGCTATTCACTTTGGCATTGATCCCACCCATCTTGATGCACACATGGGCACAGCTTTGTATAAACTTGATTTTTTAAAATCATACATAAAAGTTGGGCATGAGTTCCGGATACCGGTTTTTATACCCCGCCAGCTAGAATTAGTTTTAAAAATCAAGCTGGATTCGCTTCTGTCAGAAAATGACGTGGTTGTGGACCACATTTTATCGGCCAATCCTGCTGACTTCAAAAGCGGTTTCAGTGAATTTTATACAGCGGGCATTAAAAACCTGAAACCCGGCCTCACATACCTTATTATACATACTGCATACGATGATGCGGAAATGCAAGCCGTCACCATTGACCATCCCGACTGGGGTGCCGCATGGCGTCAGCAGGATTATAATTTTTTCATCAGCCCGGAATGTTCTAAACTTTTAAAAGAAAACAATGTGCATGTAATTACCTGGCGGGAAATAAGAGACAAAATTACCCGAAATTAATTTTCATCAGG
>CAYUJD010000074.1:0-13018 GCA_964444975.1 uncultured Chitinophaga sp.
ATACCGGCAAAAGCAGCTGGCAGATTGGCATCAATTATACTTTTGATACACTGGTTGGCGAAAAAAAATCTTCAGGTAAAGGCGTCCTTGGTATTTCTGCCGGCCACCGTTACGGGTTTAGCTATGGCAGCAGCGGCAACCTGGTTGGTGGCGCAAGACTCACCTTCACTTTTCTGAAAGACGTAAATGCCACTCAGCACCCGGTTTTTACACCTTCAATTGAATTTGGATACCATTATACTTTCAACAATTTCGGGAAAGGCGGTTTTGCCACACCCTCACTTGCATTGGGCTATAACCTGCCGCTGGGTGATGATAAAGAATCTAAAGATGATCATGAGGGGCCACTTTTTATTCCACGCATTGCAGTGGGCTACAGGTTTTGAATTGAAGCATATTCTTCCTGGTTGAGCCGGAAAATAATCCGGCCGTGACATACGTTTTACGCTCATGAAAAAAGCCATTTTGAAAAATCTATTCTTAACCTCAACTTTAACCTTAACCTTAACCTTAACCTTTCCTTGCACAGCCCAAAACCCATGGGAACTCGGCGGAGAATATATGCGGCCGATGGGCAAAGGATATAAGAGCAATATTATAGCCGGCCGGTATGAAAACTTCAGTAATAAAACCAGTTTCAGTTTGGGCTTTACTTATCACTTTTCTCCTTCCGATGCGTATGGCGGATTTAATGGTTTCGGATTATTTGCTGGTTTCAGAAACAGTTTTGGCAACAGTACAAAGGGCAGTAATCCTTTTATCGGGCTGCGTGTTTTATTTTCCTTCGAAAACTTTGAAGGCAAAACCAGTTTCAACAGTCTTTTCTTTACACCCATGGCCGAAGCGGGGTATCATTTTGTTTTTGGCAAGCATTTATTTACTACGCCATCGGTAGCCGGTGGCTACACACTCAAGCTTACCAAAGAATACAATTCCAGAATGGATGATGAAGGCGGAAGGTTCATACCGGCCCTGGCGACGGGCTACAGATTTTAAATCGAAAATGTGAAAAGTAAAAATTCAAAACTCACCGGGATTATCCTTTCCCGAAATACTTTTTTGATTTTTGACTTTTGAATTTTTACTGTTAAACCAGTACCACATTGGCACACCGGTCAGCATCAGTATCAGGCCGATGCCGGCTTCTCTTGGCCGGGTGACAATTGTATTGATGAATAGTCCAACAGAGAAAAGTATGACGATGGCGGGTACCAGCGGGTAGCCCCACACTTTGTATGGTCGCGGCGTATCGGGCATTTTTTTCCTTAATATAAAAACGCCAAGCGCAGTAGCCCCATAAAATACAAAGACGGCAAAGATGATCATATCCGTCAGTTGATCGAATGTGCCAGACATAACCAGGATACAGGCCCACACACACTGAAACAAAAGTGAATGGTGCGGCACGGCATGTTTGTTTAGCTCACCCACTTTTTTAAAAAACAACCCCTCCCTGGCCATGGCATAATATATGCGGCAGCTGGTGATGATGGTGGCATGATTGCAGCCCAGTGTAGTTACCAGGATTAAAATAGCAATAAATACTTCACCGTTCCTGCCCCAGAATACCTTCACCGCTTCCACAGCCGCTATCCGCGGGGTTTCAGATTTATTAATCTGCTCCAGGGTGTCTACAGGCAGTAATGACAGGTACGCTGTATTGACCAAAAGATAGATGGCGATTACAATAAATACACCGATAGCAATACCCCTCGGAATATTCTTATTGGCATTCTTTGCTTCGCCGCCGATGAAACCCACCGAGGCCCAGCCCTGGTATGCCCAGAATGCCGCCAGCATAGAAGTAAATATGGCGCTGAAAGTAACCGCTTCCTGGTTAGTTGTTTTTAACACAAAGGCCATGTTGAGGTTTGCTTCATTACTGGTAAGCCCGAAAATAATGATGGTGAAAAGCCCGGCAAATACAAGCAACAGGATGGCTGTGCCCAGCCAGGCGCCGGTTTTTAATCCCTTGCTGTTAATCCATGTAAGTAAAATGATGAGCAGTAGGGCTGTAAGTTTTACATTAAAATTTTTAAAAGGATAGAAAATCTCTTCAATATTGACAGACGACCACTTTTGCAATAGCGACGGCAGGTGAACTATGCTGTTTAATGATTCGGCAAAAACATAGGCCAGCGATGAAATGGCGGCAGTTTGAATGATGGCAAATGTGGACCAGCCAAACAGAAAAGCAAAAAACCGGTTGTAGATTTTTTTATAATAAACATAATCGCCGCCGGTATCGGCCAGCAGGCCGGCCACTTCGGCATAGCTCAGCGCACCAAACAAACTGATAATGCCGCCAACAACCCACGCAATTAGCACCCAGCCCGGCGAATGAAGTTCAGCGGCCATCGGCGCCACTTTTTTATATACACCGGAGCCAAGAATATTGGCTACGACAAAAACAATCACCAGTTGAAGACCCAGCGTACGGTGAAGTTGCTTTGTATCATTCATAAATGCATGAATTCGTCTCAAAATACAGAAGTCTCGCCATACGGGTGTGCATAAATTTTATTGGCTCCTGTAAAAGCTCTCCCCTTCAAAACACACTACCTTTATCCCGGAAAAATCTCCACCCATTTTTTAATCACCCTGTTTCCGCACCTCGGGCAGATTGTTGCAGCAACGGTTAATTGATTTTTCAGCGCTTTCCGTAAGGTAATTTTCTTCATCCAGCCTTTGAAAACCGTCGGAAAAACTATTTAATCAACTTAAAATTTTTTTTTATGGAAGTATTAGTTCATCATGCCGAAAAAGTACAGCAGATGTATGATGCATTTAACCGGGGAGATATTTCTTTTATTCTTTCCCAGCTTCACAAAGATTGTATTTGGGAAGTGATGGGCCAGCCGGAAATTCCGTTTGCCGGTATTTATCACGGACCGGATGATGTAAGAGGCTTTTTTGAAAAACTAAATAACCTGGTGGAGTTTAAAGAAATGGTGCCGGAGCATATTCTTGAAGCAGGCAACAACCTGGTGGTAACCACCGGGCATTACAAGGGTATCATCCGCAAGAGCAAAAAACCCATCTCCTCCATTTTTGCCATGTTTGATGAATTCAATGATGAAGGAAAAATTGTCCATTTCCGCGATTGCTACGATACGCTTTCCGTTTCGAAGGCGTTTCGTAAGTAAAGTGTGAAGGAAGAAACGGCCTGCGGTGAAATTTTTACCCGGGCCGTTTCTTTATTTTTCATCGGTGCCGGGTTTGTACAGGAAATGTATTAAGTCAGAGTTTGGTTAATGTTTTTTCGGCTTCTTCCACCAGCTTCTCAATTTTTTCTTCCATGCCATGGGTCATTTCTTCGGGGTGCTCTATTTTATGCGCCACATCTTTTTTGGTTAAAATTTTCCACAACTGGATAATGGCCGTAACAGCAAATATGCCGCCGATAATCCAGTTGATGATATTATTATTGTTGTTCAGCTTATCGGCAACAAACTGCCCACCGAAAATAAAAACACAATTGCCCACGAGGGTACCCAGCCCGATGCCCACGATGTAAGAATTGTAATGGTTGTTTCTTGGCTGCAGAATTTTTTTTGTAAACAATACTGTACTCCATCCAAACCAAAAAGGAATCTGCACGGGGTTCACGGCACTCATTATGATACCCAGCCAGAACCGGTGCAGTGTACTGCTCAGGATTATGTTTTCTTTTACCGAAGGGGTCATTGCCGCATAAAAACTGGAAACCGCCAACGCCACCACTATCAGCAGGGTCACCCATTCCAGTATTTTAAAAATACGTTCCTGCATCCTTATCCAGTCCATTGCCACCAGCGAAAGGCGTACATAAAATATTTCCACCAGCAATGAACCAAATGAAAAATACACCGCCGGCCGGATGCCATCGGTAACGGAAATTTGCATGGCTGCTACATTCAGTGTGCCCAGCGGCAGCGAACCTAAGAAGCTCACCAGCATGCCGACAAAAAATATTTTGACCAACGGGTGCATTGGTCAAATGTACGAACTACCATGCAAGGCGAAAGGTTGTTAAAAGACAGAAAGCAATTAATTCTTTTTGGCAAATACGGAAAGTTCTACCCGCAATTCATCGGAAAGGGAAAAGCTTCTGCCACCCACGCCAAAATCTCTCCGGTTCAGTTCAAACTCTCCTTCGAAAAGCCAGCCATCGTCTTTGGCTGTACAGGTAAATGGAAATTTAACTTCTTTGGTTACACCTTTGATGGTAAGGGTGCCAAACATGTAGAGATATTCGGGCTTATTAGTTTTGGTTACTTTGGTTGATGTAAAAACCAGGCGGGGGTAATTCTGCACATCAAAATATTCGGCTTTGCGCAGGTGGTTGTCTCTTGCTTCGATATCCGTATCCACTGTTTTTGCTTCCACGCTCACTTCAAAGCTGGCCGTGGCCAGGTTGTTGGGGTCAAAAGTGATGGCGCCGCTGAGGCCCTCAAATGTGCCGCCCGTATTGATGCCAAAGTTCCTTATCACAAACCGCACTTTCGAACCCGCATCTATTGGGGTATAGCTTTGGCCGGCTCCACATAATGAAGAAAGAACTGCAAGGGGTAAAAAGAGTTTTTTAATCATACGGTTTTTATTTCCATAATAATGGTGTAAAACGAAATTGGCGCTGAAACCGTTGCTTAAAGCCCTAATAATTTTTTGGTTTAACAATAGCGTCATGTTCATTGTCCGCACAGGGTCAGTCATATTGTTCCAACAACCGGAAATGCTTTCTTGATTGTTTCAGAAAATCCCTGCCTTTTTTAAATGACCAGTAAGGCGTGCCGTTTTCATGATTGTGTTTGCTTATTTCATACAGCACTTTCCAGTGTTTCAGAATTTCGCGGTAAGCCTGCCAGATGCTGATGCCGGCATCGTAAATGTGATTGGGTTCGGCGCCGCAGCCATTGAATTCAAGTATCAGGAAATTCTTTCCCTCCCGCAGGTCGTCAAGCGAATTGCATTTGATATCATAGCGGCCGTAATAAAACTTATCGGTATAATGGCTCAGTTCATCAAAAACCTGCAGCAGTTTTTCATCCACCAGGTGGTAAAGATTGATGAACCGGGCGCCGCGGTTGTGATTGCCCGCATACGAAAGATAAAAATGCTGGCCCCGTGGCAATACCCTGTCCAGCCGGTGTTCGTGCCGGTGCCGCATTTCTTCCTGCCGGAACCGGGCACGGGGATGCTGCAAAATCAGTTCCCATAGGGTGGATGTTCCATCGCCGTACACTTCCAGCAGTTCTTTCTGTATAAAACCGCTGATGGTTCCTTTTTGCTGCCGGGGATGCCGGTAATAAAAAACGCTGAGCTCCACAGGCATTTCCACCAGTTCCTGCACAATGTATTCCACCGGCATCCGTTCGTGGTATTTCCTGAACTGTTCTTCGTTTTCAATTTTGCGGAACAGAATTCCTTTCATACCCACATCGGGTTTTACAATAAAGGGATAGGTAAAACCATGCTCTTTTACCCGGCAAAGCACTTCATCAAATGGCAGGTCATGAAGTATATAAATTGTTTGCGGATAGGATGAAGGTGGCAGCTGCTCATACATTTCCTTTTTACTTTCTCCCTCAAAGCCGCCAAAGGTGATGGTAGGATTGGATGAGCTGAAAAACCAGAACGACCTGGCCCGCAGGCAATACCAGAACCAGGCAAACCCGATGGGAAAATAAAGCACATAAAAGGGCCACAGTTCCCAGTTGAACAGGCGGTGAAAAAAATTGCGGATACTCATGTAACGGCGGCAAAAATAGAGCTTGATCTTCAGTAATGCATTTTCCGGCCTGCTAAATTCAATTTATTTTTATAGTACAATTTAACCGCCAATGAGAAAATCTGTTTGTTCATTTTGGCTGTTGCCATAGTGCTGATTTTTAATTGGCACTTTCAGGTATTTTCGGTGAATAAATTCACTCATATCTTTTTGTCAGAAAACATAATCGGGTTATTTTAGCCAAAGTCAATCAAAACTTATGAGAATATTTATCCTGCTGATTTCACTTTTTGTTTTTGTGAATGGAAGTGGTCGCCCGATCTTAATGAGCATTCCCGGCCCTGCCATGAAAACTCCGGTTTTAAAAATTGCTGGTCATTTACCCGTTTCAACACCGGAACGGGCAACCCTGAAATTAAGGGACCTGGAAAAACTTACCGGCTGCCGGTTTACCCTGAAAGAAAAACTGGCATTTAAAATATACCAGGCAAAGCTTAAAAAGCAAACCCGTAAAGCGATTAAAACGGACACTCCAAAACGTTCTAAAATAGCTTTTATCCTCAGCCTGCTGAGCCTGGCCACCGTAGTTCTTATACCCCTGTCGCTGGTGCTGGCGGTCATCAGCATCCTGCTTGCGGCAAAATCAATTAAGCAAAACGAATATGACCGGAAGGCAAAAACAGCAATGGGATTATCCATACTGGCCATTGGAATTATTGTAGTAGGGTTGATGATTTATGGAATTTTTATTTCCGATGGGGCATTTAAAATTTTCATTATTAATTAAACTATGAAAATCCCGGTATTGGCCGAACTTTTTGCAGAGGGAAAACAGCCCGATGTGCTTTTTTGGGTGGGATGCGCCGGCAGTTTCGATCAGCGGGCACAAAAAATCACCAAAGCATTTGTAGCAATTCTCAACAAGGTGGGCATCAGCTATGCCATCCTGGGTAAAGAAGAAATGTGCACAGGCGACCCGGTTCGCCGGGCAGGCAATGAGTTTCTTTTCCAGGTGATGGCTTACCAGAATATACAGGTGCTGAATAATTATGGGATTAAAAAGATTGTCACGGCCTGCCCGCATTGTTTTAATACCCTGAAAAATGAATACCCGGCGCTCGGCGGCAATTACGAAGTGATACATCATACCACTTACCTGCAGCAGCTGATTGATGAGGGAAAGATAAAACTGAAAGAAGGCGGCGGTTTCAAAGGAAAAAAAATTACATACCACGACAGCTGTTACCTGGGCCGGGCCAATAATATTTATGAAGCGCCGCGTAAAATACTGGAGACGCTGGATGCCGAACTGGTAGAGATGAAACACTGCAGGAGCAAAGGACTCTGCTGCGGCGCCGGCGGCGCACAAATGTTCAAGGAAGAAGAAAAAGGCGTCACCCGTGTAAACTTTGAAAGAACCAATGAAGCCATCGGCACCGGGGCGGCGGTCATTGCTGCTGCCTGTCCTTTTTGCAATACGATGATAACTGACGGAGTGAAAAATGCAGAAAAGGAAAACTCAGTAAAAGTGCTGGATGTGGCTGAACTGGTGGCACAGTCAATGGAAAAATGAAAAAGAATAGTATGCGTTTCAAAAATTTCAGGTGGAGCTGGTTTATTTATTGGGCACTTTCATTGTTTGTGGTGACTTTACTTTTTGAAATTCTTTGGGATTTGGTGGCAGGAAATGTGATTTCAAAAAATTTTACAGCACAGGAACTTGTCCGCAGGTTTGTAGCTGCGGTCGTAATCGCTTTTTTATTTTCTTTATTCAAATGGGAAAAGCGGAAAAAACAACAAGAGGAAACGCCAGAGTAAAAAAAACATCTCGCTTTCAGTTGCCCGTGACTGAACCCCGGAATAATTTTCCCTGTAATTTCGCAGTATGAACCTTGAATACCGACAGCTGCTGAATCCGGATTTCTCCCCTGATTCAAGAGTTTGGGTTTACCAGTGCAACCGGTTGTTTACTTTACATGAAGCACTGGTAATAGAGGATATGCTGAATGGCTTTACGGCCCACTGGATGTCGCATGGCGTACCGGTAAAGGCTGCTGCCCACTTGTTTTTTGGCCAGTTCATTATTTTGATGGCCGATGAAAAGACTGCAGGCATCAGCGGATGCAGCACTGACAGCTCAGTCCGGTTGATAAAAGAAATTGAACAGCGTTTCGGTGTGAATATGTTTGACAGAACCACGCTTGCTTTTTTTGTAAATGATAAATCCGGCAGCTATCGGGTTCAATTGCTGCCGTTCTCCCAGCTTCAGTATGCAATTGACAACGGTTTTATCAGTTCAGATACTTTGTACTTTAATAACCTGGTTCAGACAAAAGAAGAGCTGGAAACGAAGTGGATTGTGCCGGTAAAGGAGAGCTGGCTGTCAGAAAAAATTTCATTGGCCAAATCTGTTTCGTAAATTAGAAGAAATAAAAGCGAAATAGTCCGCCACAGGCGGATGCCCAACCAGGGCAATTGATATTAAGTTTTTACAAGCGGCAGTAGCTCAGTTGGCAGAGCATTAGCTTCCCAAGCTAAGGGTCGAGGGTTCGAATCCCTTTTGCCGCTCTGTTATTACCCGCTTGTTGTCTGTCGGGGGACGTAATTCATACGGCAGGTATCCCTGTTCAGCCGGGTTCATGCGTCTGATATTTTATTTTCACCTGCCTGAAATTTAATACCTGTCTAAAACTGCATTTCTTGACCGACGATATAAATTTTCATTATGACCCGGGTTCTGCTGTGGCCGGTCGTTTTTTTCATCCTCCTGGTTGGCATACCTGCTCAATCACAAAAAATCTTTTTTGAACAACTCACCACTGCTGAAGGCCTTCCAAGTGATTATATAAACTGCATTTTCCAGGACAGCAAGGGGTTTTTGTGGGTGGGTACCGATAAAGGGGCCTGCCGCTATGACGGCAAAAATTTTTTATACTTTAATACCGACAACGGGTTGGTATCAAATTTCATCACCTGTTTCGACGAGGACCCCGAAGGCAATATATGGCTGGGCACTATGCAGGGCGTATATGTTTTCAACGGGCAAACGGTTCACATTTTTTCTTTGCCTGAAAAAAACATGCCATCTGTATTCCAGCTATTTGTTAATAATGACAGCAGCCTGTTTATTGTTACACATGAAAGAGCACTGTATTATTTTGATAATAAAAAGAAACCACCGGCTGTTTATTATCAAAGCTATTTCATCAAGCGGCTAACCGATCACAGGTTTGTAGCTGGCATGAATAACGGTATCTACCTGCTGGAAAAGAAAAACCGGCAGCTTGATTTCAAAGAAATAAATTATTCACCGGAAAAATTCAAGGAATCACTCAACCGGGCTATTACCCAGTCACTTGTTTTTAAAAACGGCAACACAATTCTGAACTGTTCTGTCAGTGACGGGCAATTGCTGTTGCAGGATGAATTTGTATTTCACCCGCCGGTATCACTTCCGTCACAATTTGAAATTAAAGCCATACTGACCGGCGACAAGGAACTCTTTCTTGGTACGCTGAATGGATTGATATATTGGAGCAAGGGAAAAGGGCAGTTATTTATTAATGCCGAAAACGGCCTGGGCACTAATTACATCAGGAGCTTTTACAAAGACCGGCAAAATAAAATTTACATCGGCACTTATGGCGCCGGAATAAAAATATGGCCTGCAGGTTACCTGTCGAAATATGAATTGATGGGAAAAGTGACCTCTGTTTTTCCTTCAGGGGATGAAGTTTTTATAACGACCGGTAAAAAAGTTTACCGGTTCTTCCCTGCTAAAGCACAATTGGATGCCATCCGTCTTGCCAATACAGATGTACATTATACCTGCATATATACAGTTCCGGGTGGAGAAGTTTTTCTTGGCACCATGAATAAATTTTATGTGTTCAGCTCGAAGGCCGGTTTTTCACAAAAGAAAGAACCCGCCTATCCTGTACACAATGTGTATGCAAATACAGGTACGTCTGGTTTTGCAGTAAAAGGAAACAAAGTTTTTATTTCTACATATGGCGAGGGCTTGTACAGTGGGTATCGAAACAGGAACTATACTGATACCCTCAATTTTCATATGGTTAACAGCACGCCTTCCATTATTGAATTCCTGCTGCCCGTTAAAAATTACCTGGCTGCACTTACTTACAGCAGCGGTCTTACCCTGCACGACACAGCCGGCGGTAGCATAAGCATTTCACGGCAGGATGGGCTTTTATCCAACACGGTTTATACGGTGTTCCAGGAAAAAGAAAAGGAATTATGGATAGGCACCCAGTCGGGTCTGAATTTATTTGATGGAAAACGAATCACTAAAACCTTTTCATCAGCAAATGGTCTTATCGGCTCAAAAGTACTTTGCATTTTCCGCGATGCTGCGGGTCGTCTGTGGGCTTTAAGCGACAAATTTATGCATTTGGTAAACCCGGACCGGCTGCGGGCTATCCGCTCCTGCCCTGTTTTATTTGAAGAAAACAATACAATTAACCGGGCTGCATTCAGCAAAGAAACAAACACCCTGCTCATTGGTCTTACAGATGCGTTGTATGCAGTAGATATGAGCAGGGTGCATCCCGATAGTTTAGTGACAATGCCTGCCTTGCACTCTGTAACAAAAGATACGGTAAATATTCTTCCAAACGGGAGCAGGTATATTTCCATCAGGCATCCTGCATCCAACCTGCTTTTCCGGTTCAAAAACCCGCATTTTTCCATCACCGGGCGTCACGATATTTATTACAAGCTCAATGGATTTGAAGATGAATGGAGACAGCTTGATAATTCAACCGGTGCCAGGTACCAGCATTTGCCTGCCGGCGATTATGAATTGGTAGCAAAAACCGTCAATCCCGACGGGTATGCATCGCAGGAATATTTAGTGCTGAGTATTGAAGTGCTTCCCCCTGTTTGGCAGCGAAGCTGGTTTATAGTAATAATGGCTGCGTTGCTGCTGGGAATTTTTTTCTACATCGGCCATATTATATCCAGGAAAAAATATTATAGAAAACTGGCTATCCTGCAGGAAGAATACCGTATGCAACTGGAGCGGGAACGCATTGCCAGGGAACTGCATGACAATGTAGGTTCGAAGCTGACCTATCTCATCAACAGGATTGATGATGATTATCGTGAGCTTTCGGATAAAAGTGAAGCCGAAAAAATCAGTTCGGTGGCACGCAATGCCATGCAGGAACTCCGGGAAACCATCTGGGCCCTGGACAAAAAAGAAGTGCTGTGGGAAAACCTGGAAAATAAAGTACGGCAACTGGTCAATCTCTACCGGGGTAAAAACATGATGGTAAATATGAACTGGAAGATGAACAGCTACAAGCATCAGCCCCTGAATTCACTGGAAGCATTGAATATTTACCGCATTATCCAGGAATCGCTGAACAATGCCGTAAAATACAGTGGTGCTGACCTGGTATCTGTGTCGGTAGGTCAATTAAATGGTTTATTGCTTGTTGAAATTGCTGATAACGGGAAAGGATTCGATCCTGCCCACACTGAAGCGGGGTATGGATTAAAGAATATGAAAAAGCGGGCGGAAGAAATGAATGCAGGATTGGAAATTATCAGCCGGCCCGAAAACGGCACTACGGTGCGGCTGCAGGTTTCATGAAATCAACCTTTTTCCTGATAAAAAAGGGCCGGCATTCGGGTTTAATTTTATATTTCTCCTGAAACCATGATTACTCTTGCTGTTACAGACGACAATGAACTGCTGCGCCGAAACATTATGGAGCGGCTGAGAGAAAATTTCCATTTCATCTTTGAAGCCGGTTCTGCTAAAGCTTTGCTGCGTTTTATGAAAGTAAATAAACAGGAAATGCACCCCCAGGTTATTTTAATGGATATTGAAATGGATGAAATGAACGGTATCGAGGCTGTAAGGCATGTGAAAGAAATTAACCCGGCCATAAAAGTTATTATGCTCACCGTGTTTGAAGATGATGAAAAAGTGCTGAACGCCATCAAAGCCGGCGCCGACGGTTACCTGGTAAAAGATGAAAAGAAAGAAAGGATCATTGAATGCATTCATGATGTAATGAGCGGAGGTTCCTATATGAGCCCATCTGTAGCCATCAAAACCATGCGCTACCTGCAGCAACATTATATTCCTAAAGAAAGTGTACCCGGCAACCCCCTCAGCCCGCGTGAACAGGAAATTTTACTGCTGGTGATTGATGGCAACAGCTATTCCGATATAGCCGCAAAACTTTTTATAAGCATGGCTACGGTAAAATCACATATTTATCATATTTATGAAAAGCTGCATGTAAGCAACAAAATGGAAGCTGCCAAAACCGCCACACGCAAGGGGTGGCTTTAAAAGGTATGGGGAAAATACGTATTGTCGTATACTTTTTTCGGCACTGCAGAATACTTTTTCTGAAAAGTCTGCCCGTACATCAATAACGCCGTAGCAGCAGTCCCACATTTTTATTCCTTTGTTTTTTCAAATTCATACAAAAGGCTGATTGCCTTCGCATGAGTTTTAATTGAATTTTACGTGGCATACCTCTCCATCCTTTCATCCCTTGAAACCGCGGTTGCCCAGGTTCTGATATTTTATTCAGTGTAAAACTTCTGTTATGAGAAAGATTAGCTTCCTCCTGCTTTCTTTGACTTTTTCTTTTATTATCACCCGCGGTCAGTCTGCCGGCGATTACCGCAGCGCTGCCAGCGGTAACTGGAACACTGCAGCCACATGGGAACGGTTTGACGGAGCAAGCTGGGTTGCGGCAGCCACTCCGCCTTCATCTACTGATGGAGTTATTACCATCCGAAATACACATACCGTTACAGCCAATACAGCCATTACAGCCGACCAGGTGGTGGTAGAAAATGGAGGCACATTGAGTATTACGGGTAATACATTCACCGTGGCTAATGGTGCGGATGCAAATGATCTGACTGTGAACGGTACTATCAATTTTTCCGCAGGCACATTAGCAGGCACCGGCGCCGTCAGCATCAACGGCACGTTTGGCTGGACAGCCGGCAACCTGGATTGTGCAACAACTCTCTCAGCTACCGCCACCATGCCCTTGAGCACCACCGGTGATAAAAGACTTTTAGATGTACTTACCAACAATGGCACCGTAAACTGGACCGATGGCGATTTCCGTTTCAATGGTGGTACGTTTACCAATAATGCAGCCTTTAACATCAGCAATACGGCGGCTGATTTTGAAAACTTCGGAGGTGCAAACCTTATTACCAACAGCGCTACCGGCACCGTGAACAAGTCCACAGCAGGCACCAGCAATAATGCAATTCCCTTTACCAATAATGGCACATTTGAGATGA
>CAYUJD010000074.1:13118-18041 GCA_964444975.1 uncultured Chitinophaga sp.
GATTATTAAATACACTAACCAATAACGGAACGGTTAACTGGACCGATGGCGATTTGCGTTTCAATGACGGTACGTTTACCAATAATGCAGCCTTCAACATCAGTAATTCGGCGGCTGATTTTGAAAACTTCGGAGGCACAAACAGCATTACCAACAGCGCTACCGGTACCGTAAACAAGTCCACCGCAGGCACCAGCAATAATGCAATTCCCTTTACCAATAATGGCACATTTGAGATGATGGCCGGCACATTTATCAATAACTCCACATTTACCAATACCAGCACGATTAATTTTACTGCTACAGCGATTTTACAAAACAGCAACACTTTCAATTTCAATGCCGGCTCTTCGCTTACCGGCACAGGAAGTTTTAACCAGGCAGGCGGTACCACCAATTTCAACCTGGCGCTGAATATTATTTCCACTATCACAATAAATTTTTCCGGTGGTACTATGGCCGGTGCAGGTTCAGCCACCGTCAACGGCAGTTTTAACTGGACAGTCGGCAACCTCGATTGTGTGACCATCCTTTCTGTTACCGCCACCATGACCTTAAGCACCACCGGTGATAAAAGATTATTAAATACACTAACCAATAACGGAACGGTTAACTGGACCGATGGCGATTTCCGTTTCAATGGCGGTACGTTTACCAATAATACAGCCTTCAACATCAGCAATACGGCGGCTGATTTTGAAAACTTCGGGGGAACAAACAGCATTACCAACAGCGCTACCGGTACCGTGAACAAGTCCACCGCAGGCACCAGCAATAATGCAATTCCCTTTACCAATAACGGTACATTTGAGATGATGGCCGGTACATTTACCAATAACTCCACATTTACCAATACCAGCACTATTAATTTTACCGCTACTGCGATTTTACAAAACAGCAGCACTTTCAATTTCAATGCCGGCACTTCACTAGCCGGCACGGGAAGTTTTAACCAGGCAGGCGGTACCACCAATTTCAACCTGGCGCTGAATATTATTTCCACTATCACAATAAATTTTTCCGGTGGTACTATGGCCGGTGCAGGTTCAGCCACCGTCAACGGCAGTTTTAACTGGACAGTCGGCAACCTCGATTGTGTGACCATCCTTTCTGTTACCGCCACCATGACCTTAAGCACCACCGGTGATAAAAGATTATTAAATACACTAACCAATAACGGAACGGTTAACTGGACCGATGGCGATTTCCGTTTCAATGGCGGTACGTTTACCAATAATACAGCCTTCAACATCAGCAATACGGCGGCTGATTTTGAAAACTTCGGGGGAACAAACAGCATTACCAACAGCGCTACCGGTACCGTGAACAAGTCCACCGCAGGCACCAGCAATAATGCAATTCCCTTTACCAATAACGGTACATTTGAGATGATGGCCGGTACATTTACCAATAACTCCACATTTACCAATACCAGCACTATTAATTTTACCGCTACTGCGATTTTACAAAACAGCAGCACTTTCAATTTCAATGCCGGCACTTCACTAGCCGGCACGGGAAGTTTTAACCAGGCAGGCGGTACCACCAATTTCAACCTGGCGCTGAATATTATTTCCACTATCACAATAAATTTTTCCGGTGGTGACATGGCAGGTGCAGGTTCAGCCACTGTCAATGGCTCATTTAATTGGACAGCTGGCAACCTCGATTGTGTGACTATCCTTTCTGCTACTGCTACCATGACTTTAAGTACCCTGGGTGATAAAAGAGTAAAGGCAACGCTTACCAACAATGGCACTATCAACTGGACAGATGGTGCATTTCGGTTTCTTGACGGTACATTTACCAATAATGCAGCATTCAACATCAGCAACACGGCTGCCGATATTGAAAACTTTGGTGGAACCAACAGTTTTACCAACAGCGCTACCGGCACGGTGAGCAAGTCCACTGCAGGCACAACGATTGTTGGAGTACCCTTTTCAAATTCGGGTACCATTAAAGGAACTGGCACTTTTAATTTTAATAATACGTTTACCAGCAACGGGACAATCGAACCCGGGCTGTCGCCAGGAATACTTATAATGAACGGAGCTGCACCGTTAAGTGCAAACAGTACGTTGAGAATTGAGATTAATGGTTCAGGCGGGGCGGGTGTGAGTGGCGGGCACGATCAATTGCAGCGGGATGGTAACCTTGTTTTAAACGGAACACTTACGGTAATTGAAGGGGGAGCAGTTCCAGCCGGTTCGTACACAATTATCAGCCTTACAAACGGAACAGTGTCTGGAAATTTTACAACCCAGAATTTACCACTGGGTTATTCCGTCGTTGTCAACGCTGCCACGGTTGATTTGGTAAAAGGCGGCGGAACACCTGAAGTGTGCGACGGTATTGACAACGATCTTGACGGGCAGATTGATGAAGGCGTGCAGCTTCCATTTTACCGAGATATGGACGGTGACGGCTTTGGAAACCCTGCTGATACAGTAATGCGTTGTTCCCCTCCTGCCGGGTATGTGGCCGATAATACTGACTGCAATGATAACAACGCTGCCATTCATCCGGGCGCAGCTGAAGTATGCAACGGTGTGGATGATGATTGTGATGGCCAAACCGATGAAGGCGTCACCACCACTTTCTTCCAGGATGCCGATGGGGATGGCTTTGGAAATCCGGCTGTATTCCAGCAGGCTTGTAATGCACCAAATGGATTTGTAGCTAATAACCAGGATTGCAATGATAACAACGCAGCCATTCACCCGGGGGCAAATGAAGTGTGCAATGGCGTGGATGATGATTGCGACGGCCAGATTGATGAAGGTGTTTCCGCTACTTTCTTCCAGGATGCCGATGGGGATGGCTTTGGAAATCCGTCTGTATCACAACAGGCTTGCAATGCTCCCCCCGGATTTGTAGCTAATAACCAGGATTGCAATGATAACAACGCTGCCATTCATCCGGGAGCTGTTGAAGTATGCAATGGTGTGGATGATGATTGCGACGGGCAAACCGATGAAGGCGTCACCTCCACTTTCTTCCAGGATGCCGATGGCGATGGCTTTGGAAATCCGTCTGTATCACAACAGGCTTGCAATGCTCCCCCCGGATTTGTAGCAAACAATACAGATTGCAACGATGGGAATGCGGCTATCAATCCGAATGCTGTAGAAGTGTGTAACGGTGTGGATGATGACTGTGACGGGCAGATTGACGAAGGCGCGGCTCCGGTTAACTGGTTCCAGGATGCCGATGGCGATGGTTTTGGTAACCCTGCTGTTTCCCAATTATCCTGCGCACCACCGCCGGGTTTTGTAGCCAATAACCAGGATTGCAATGATAACAACGCTGCTATTAACCCGGGCGCAAATGAAGTTTGCAACGGCGTAGATGATGATTGTGATGGGCAGATAGATGAAGGCGTCACCACTACTTTCTTCCAGGATGCCGATGGCGATGGCTTTGGAAACCCGACCGTAACACAGCAAGCCTGTGCTGCGCCAAATGGATTTGTTGCCAATAACCAGGATTGCAATGATAACAACGCAGCCATTCACCCGGGTGCTGTTGAAGTATGTAATGGAGTGGATGATGATTGTGACGGACAGATTGACGAAGGCGTGACAACAACGTTCTTCCAGGATGCCGATGGGGATGGCTTTGGAAACCCGGCCGTAACACAGCAAGCCTGTGCTGCGCCAAATGGATTTGTAGCCAATAACCAGGATTGTAATGATAACAACGCTGCCATTCACCCGGGTGCTGTTGAAGTATGTAATGGCGTGGATGATGATTGCGACGGACAGATTGACGAAGGCGTGACAACAACGTTCTTCCAGGATGCCGATGGGGATGGCTTTGGAAACCCGGCCGTAACACAGCAAGCCTGTGCTGCGCCAAATGGATTTGTAGCCAATAACCAGGATTGCAATGATAACAACGCAGCCATTCACCCGGGTGCTGTTGAAGTATGTAATGGAGTGGATGATGATTGCGATGGGCAGATTGACGAAGGCGTGACAACAACGTTCTTCCTGGATGCCGATGGGGATGGCTTTGGAAACCCGGCCGTAACACAGCAAGCCTGTGCTGCGCCAAATGGATTTGTAGCCAATAACCAGGATTGTAATGATAATAATGCAGCCATTAATCCCAATGCTGCTGAAGTGTGCAATGGAGTAGATGACGATTGCGATGGACAAATAGATGAAGGTGCGGTGCCTGTAAACTGGTTCCAGGATGCCGATGGCGATGGTTTTGGTAACCCGGCAGTTTCCCAATTATCCTGCGCACCGCCACCCGGTTTTGTAGCCAATAACCAGGATTGCAATGATAACAATGCAGCCATTCACCCGGGTGCTGTTGAAGTATGTAATGGAGTGGATGATGATTGCGACGGACAGATTGATGAAGGTGTTTCCGCTACTTTCTTCCAGGATGCCGATGGCGATGGCTTTGGAAATCCGAATGTATCACAACAGGCTTGCAATGCTCCCCCCGGATTTGTAGCTAATAACCAGGATTGCAATGATAACAACGCTGCCATTCATCCGGGAGCTGTTGAAGTATGCAATGGAGTGGATGATGATTGCGACGGACAGATTGATGAAGGCGTCACCACTACTTTCTTCCAGGATGCCGATGGCGATGGCTTTGGAAATCCGAATGTATCACAACAGGCTTGCAATGCTCCCCCCGGATTTGTAGCTAATAACCAGGATTGCAATGATAACAACGCTGCCATTCACCCGGGTGCTGTTGAAGTATGTAATGGAGTGGATGATGATTGCGATGGGCAGATTGACGAAGGCGTGACAACAACGTTCTTCCTGGATGCCGATGGGGATGGCTTTGGAAACCCGGCCGTAACACAGCAAGCCTGTGCTGCGCCAAATGGATTTGTAGCCAATAACCAGGATTGCAATGATAACAACGCTGCCATTCACCCGGGTGCTGTTGAAG
>CAYUJD010000075.1:0-17723 GCA_964444975.1 uncultured Chitinophaga sp.
TATTAAAGTAAAAATCCCCCTTTAGGGGGGAGGGCTTTATGCAACGCATTTGTCTTTTTCCCGGCACCTTCGACCCCGTCACACTGGGTCATGTGGATATCATTACAAGGGCACTGCCATTGTTTGATAAAATTGTTGTGGGTATTGGTATAAATACATCAAAGGCGCCTATGTTTTCAGCTGAAAAACGTATGAACTGGGTGGATGAAATTTTTAAAAAAGAAACAAGAGTGGAAGGCGCCGTGTACGAGGGATTGACTGTTGATTTCTGTAAAAAAATAGGTGCAAAATTCATCCTGCGGGGCATCCGCTACGTCAGCGATTTTGAATATGAAAAAACTATTGCTGACGCCAACCGCATACTCGACAGTTCCATTGAAACTATTTTTCTTACCGGCGAGCCGAAATATACTTCGATTGCCTCCACCATCGTCAGGGATATTCTAAGGAATGGCGGCGATGCCTCGCATTTTCTGCCGGAACAGGTGCTGAGAACACTTAAATAATCTTTATTATTAATTCTGGTGTCACAATCTCAACTTTTAAAATAGCAAGTAATACTTTATGTCAATCTGGTTCCATAAAAATGTCTCTTTGGAACACATCAGGCCACTTGGTAAAGGTACCATGAGTGAGCATTTGGGAATAGAGTGGATGGAAATAGGGGAGAATTTTCTGAAAGCAAGAATGCCGGTGGATCACCGAACTATTCAGCCTTACGGTTTACTGCACGGCGGCGCTTCCTGTGTGCTGGCCGAAACCATCGGCAGTGTGGCCTCGGCGCTGGTTATTGATGATAATGCAAACTTTTGTGTGGGTATCGAGATTAATGCAAATCATATCCGCAGTGCAAAGAGCGGGTATGTTTATGGCGCCTGTACACCTTTGCACCTGGGCGCTTCCACGCATGTGTGGGATATCCGGATTATGGATGAAAAGGACAGGCTGGTTTGTGTAAGCCGCCTTACAGTAGCGGTGATGAAACGAAAAGATTAGCGGACGGGTGAAAAACCTGCCACCAGCACATCTCTTACAGATGGAAAAGAATTGGCCAGGTAGTTTTTCTGTTCATTCTCTTTCACCCATACCAGTTGAATGATGTCTTCACTTGTCTGGGGTGTCAGTTTTTGCCTGCCGCTTACTTTCATCCGGAACCATTTTGTTTCTTTCAGAATATAGCGGCTGCCTTCGTGGTACGTGTGCCATGTGGTTATCAGCGGGGAACCCAGTTGTACATTTTCCAGGCCGGTTTCTTCCTCTGTTTCTCTTATGGCACATTCTTCGGACGTTTCTTTTTTATCCAGTTTCCCTTTGGGTAAATCCCATTTGCCCCGGCGAAACATCATCAGCACTTCGCTGTTTTCGTTTTGCACAAAACCACCGGCCGCATTTATAAAGGTGAATTTTTTGAAAAAAGCCGTCTTCAGTTCTTCCAGGTTTTTATGATAATAAATGCCGGCATGAACCTGTGGCTGCTGCATTTCATGTATCATACTTTTGATGGCATGTGTATTCAGTTCGTCAATAAATACGGCATCATCATGGTGAACATAAGGCTGAAGACTTGCGTCCACGTCGTCGCAGAGGAAGAGGGGCTTGGTGTCAAAATAAATTTTTATGTACATAAATAAATTTCCGATTTCCGGTTTCTGAAATCATATTTGCCTCATGACGGACGCTAAAGTCGTAGCAGAAAAACTGCTTCAAGTTAACGCAGTAAAACTGAATCCTGAAAATCCCTTTACCTGGGCCAGTGGCTGGAAAAGCCCCATCTATTGCGACAACCGGCGCATCCTTTCTTTTCCTTATATCCGCGACTTCATAAAATCGGAGCTTTGCAATGTGGTTTTCGAAAAATTTCCTGATGCAGAACTGTTGGCCGGCGTGGCCACAGCAGGCATAGCGTGGGGCGCTATGGTAGCCGATCAGTTAAAGCTTCCCTATGTTTATGTAAGACCCAAACCCAAAGAGCATGGTCTCGGAAACCAGGTGGAGGGTTATTATGAACCCGGGCAGAGGGTGGTAGTAATTGAAGACCTTGTTTCCACCGGTAAAAGCAGCCTGCAAGTGGTGGATATTTTAAAGCAGGCCGGGCTTGAAATTGCCGGCATGGTTTCCATTTTCACTTATGGCTTTCCTGTGGCTGAAGAATTATTTAAGCAGGCAGGCGTGAAATATTTTCCGCTTACTGATTATCCTGCTCTCATTTCACTAGCTTCAGAAAAGGGCCTGTTGTCGGCTGAGCAAATGGAAATTTTGTTAAAGTGGCGGACCGATCCGGCCGGTTGGAGGGGAGTTAAGTAAATTGCCTGAAACAGCTCCCGATGAAACAAATCTTTTTTCTTTTTGTGGCCGGCGGCATTTCGTTTGCCGGCGCAGCGCAGGTAAAGGCTTCAATGACTGCAAAAATCAGTACCCCCACAGTTGGCTGCGAAGACTGTAAAAACCGGATTGAAACTTACCTGAAACGACACGATGGCGTGACTTATGTAATGGTAAACTGGCGCCGGAAAGAAACCACCGTAAAATACCTCACTGACCGTATCAACATTGAAGAGATAAAAACCGCCATTGCCAATTGCGGTTATGATGCAGACGATGTACCGGCCAATGAAGACTCTTACAGGCGGCTGCCCAAGACCTGTAAAAAACCCGCCGATGGGGGACCCAATAAGCCGCCCAATATTCATGCGCCACCGCCTCCAAAACCAGGCAACTAATTTTTTTTAGCCCCCGACCCGGGGGCTTTTTTATTGCCCGGGTGAAATTACCGTCACCTGGACTTCCTCATCATTCAATTCATTTTGCTCAGTTTTTTTTACCTCCTGTTTTTTCCAGGCATATTTCATCGAATTCAGATGATTACTATTGCCAATTAGTTTATGATTTCAAATTTTTCAACCTTCGGCAATTGTGCAAAATATCAGGGCTTTTATTTCGGAGCATAAAACTTTGACAGTGAATAATAAGCAGGGGATGATTATAATTAAAACCACGAATTTTTTTGTGTTTTTTATTATTGTGCCTGACGTTACTACCATTCACCCTATTTTATTTTTTTACTTGGTTCTAATTATTGAAAAACAGTGAATAATACCTGGTGCCGCCCTTTTTATTTTATTTAAAAAAATAAATACCCAAAATTTTTAATATCAAAACAAAAGCAGGTGATAAAGGATTAATTAGCCCTGTCCTCTTTAAGCGGCCTGATGTTGAAATCGGATTTATACGAAGCTCTATTTGGCTTAATGCATTTGCTGAATCTTATGGCCGGCATCCATTGCTTTATATATAGTCTGGCGGATTCAAATTATCTATCTCCAGGTGAAGGATTGAATGCTGGAAAGACGTCTTAACCGGTTGAATAAAAGGAGCCGGGTTTTATCACAACTTGACCAGCGGCCTTTTATGGTATAGCAGTTTTTATTACCTTGTAACCCCTATTCTGGACCTATAGGACTATTTGGAGAAATGAGAAAGTTTAAGACTCTGCTTACAGGCATTTTCTGCTTTGCCGTACCTGCCATTTTATCGGGCCAGGATTTTTCCAATAAAGGAAAAGAGTTTTGGATATCTTACAGCTATCATGTAGGGATGGCCCAGGGTGGACTGCCTACCATGACGCTTTACATTACCTCCGATGTAGCCACGAATTACACAGTTGAAATCTACGGAGTCACCACCATTCAAACCGGTTCTATTGCAGCCGGCCAGGTTGTTACGGCAATTATTCCGACTGCTTATACCATTAACAATGAAGGATTGTTTACCGGCCGCACCATCCGGGTTGTGACGGATAAGAACTCTGTAGTTTATGCCTATATTACCCGCAGTGCTGTGAGCGGTGCCACCGTTTGTCTGCCAACTCCTGTATTAGGCAAAGAATATTACTCCTCCAATTTTACACAGGCTTCAAATGAACCTAATTCCAACTCTTATTTTACAATAATAGCTGTAGAAGATAATACATCAATAGAAATTACGCCGGCATCAGATACAAAAAACGGGTGGGTGGCAGGGAATACTTATACAATAAATTTGAACAAAGGACAGATTTACCAGGTGCTTGGAACCACTTCCGGCAATTCAGGCTCAGATCTCACCGGCTCTCTTATTAAATCTGTTTCATCTGGTTCGGGTGGATGCAAAAGGATTGCTGTTTTTTCGGGTAGTGGTAAAATTTCAATCGGATGTGCCAGCCCGGGTACGTCGGATAATTTGTACCAGCAACTTTATCCAACCGGTTCATGGGGGTTAAAATACCTGACGGTTCCCAGTTACAACAGGCCGACTAATTATTACAGGATAATCAGAAAGACGGCCACTACCAATGTGTATGTTAATGGGGTATTGGTCCCCGCAGCTTCATTTGTTAATGGCAGGTATTATGAGTTTTCGAACAGCTCACCCAACCTGATTACGGGTTCCGAACCAATTTCACTTGCCCAGTATTTTACTACACAGAATTGCGCAGGCAATCCCAGCCCTTACGACCCTGAAATGATAATGCTGAACCCGGTGGAGCAAAATATTAGCAATGTTACCCTGGTAAGTTCGAACCTGGCTGCCACCCAAAACCAGCAGCATCACCTGCATGTAATCATGCGAAACGGCGGCACCGGTATTTCTTCCTTCAAAATGGATGGAATCCCAATTGCAGCTTCATCGTGGGCGGTGCACCCCAGCGATCCCACATATTCCTATCTCTATTTGCCAAATGTAGCGCAAGGGTATCATAAGCTCACTTCCGACTCAGGTTTTAATGCTCTGGCTTATGGTTATGCCAATGCCGAATCGTACGGTTATTCTGCCGGTGCCAATGTTAAGGATCTTTACCAGTTCATCAGCATCCTAAACCAATACGCCACAGTAAACTTTCCCGCCACCTGTACCAATACTCCTTTTAATTTCCGGATAGTGTTTCCTTACCAGCCTACTCAAATACAGTGGGTATTTGGCCCGGCGCTGAATGCTATGGGCATTGCCGATGTTACCATTGCCAACCCTGTGTTCGATTCTACCTGGATTGTAAACGGCCGGCAGGTTTACCGGTATAGTTTGCCTTCGGCATATACTATTACAACACCGGGCACCTATCCTATAAAAGTAATAGCCAATAACCCCACACCTGACGGCTGCAGCGGTGTGCAGGAAATAGATTACGACCTGCAGGTGTTTAACCCGCCAACTGCCGGGTTTTATTTTACAACCAATGGCTGCGTGACGGCCCCGGTGAATTTCTTTGATACCAGCAATACAGGAGGACGACCCATTATTCAGTGGCGCTGGAATTTTGGCGATGCTTCTACTTCCGCTGTACAAAATCCTTCGCATACGTATGCGGCGCCGGGTTCTTATATTTCATCCTTATCAGTGATAACCGATGTGGGCTGTATTTCCGATACAGCATACCGGACAGTAAACCTGACCCTGTTGCCACAGGCAAAATTTGGCGCAGCACTTCCGTATTGCGCAGGCAAGCCAATCACATTTACCGATTCATCCACCGTAAGCGGGGGAGCGACACTTGCCAAATGGTATTGGGATTTTGGCGATGGCACTCCCGTAGTTATAGCTACCAGCAATGCACCGCAATTGCACTCTTATGCATCCGCAGGCACATACACTGCCACATTGAAAGTAGAAACAACCACAGGCTGCCAGAGCCTTGTTTACTCTCAACTCATCAATGTTAGAGTAAATCCCTTGGCCGATTTTAACCTCGTTGGAAATATCTGTATGCCGCAGGGCACAGCCACCTTTACCAATGCCACTACAATTTCTGATGGTAGTTCGCTTACCTATTTATGGAATTTTGGCGATGGTAACACTTCTACTGCCATCAACCCGGTTCATAATTACACCGGGCTGGGGCCATACAATGTCAGCCTGACTGCCACATCAACCAATGGCTGTTCCGACGACACCGTGCGGACCATATCAAACATTTATGTCCAGCCCGATGCCAGCTTTACTGTGGACAGCGTGGAGAGTTGCTTTGGCGGCACTTTCAATTTTACTGACCAGAGCACGGCGCCAAACAGCACGGTGACACAGTGGTTCTGGGATTTTGGTGATGGCACCACTTCCAATCTGCAGCATCCAACCAAGCAATATGCCGCCGTCGGAACTTATACAGTAAAACTGTATGTAAACTCTGCCGCAGGCTGCCGCTCCGATACGGCCTCAATGAATGTAACCGTACTGCAATTGCCCACAGTGAGCTACACAACTTCAAGTCCTGTTTGCGAAACCCAGCCGGTTCAGTTTACGTCCACTTCGGTTCCCAATGCGGGCACCATCACTCAATATACATGGACAGTAAGCGGAACCGGGGTTGGCGGCAATAACCCAGTAATCAATTACACGCCGGCTACGGCAGGAAACTACAATGTCACTTTATCTGTTTTAACTGACAAGGGATGCACCAATCAAACATCGGGAACACTGACGGTGAACCCAAAACCGGTGGCAAGCTTCAATTTACCCAATGTATGCCTGCCTGCAGGTACGGCTAATTTCAGCAGCACATCCACCATTTCATCCGGTTCAATCTCAACTTATCTCTGGAATTTCGGAAATGGGCAAACGGCCACCACGCAGAATGCAACAACTTCTTACAGCAATACGGGTCCCTTCAATGTTACTTTAACGGTGACATCAAACAACGGATGCATTGATGATACGGTGCGTATTTTAAATACAGTGTATGCCCAGCCGCAGGCAAACTTTACTTCACCGGCTGAGGTCTGTTTTGGCAATGCGGTAAACTTTACCGACCAGAGCACGGCACCAAACAGCACCGTGGCACAGTGGCTCTGGAACTTTGGTGATGGAAACACATCCACCCAGCAAAATCCCATACACAATTATTCCGCACCGGGCACCTTCGTTGTTACGCTTTCCATTACTTCGGCCGTGGGTTGCACATCCACAGTGGCAACAAGGAATGTAATTGTAAACCCGTTGCCGACTGCAAACTTTACTACTTCATTACCGGCATGTGCATCCAGGGATATTACTTTTACCGATGCTTCAGTGGCCAATGCCGGCAGCCTGGTGAAATGGACATGGGATTTTGGCGATGGTACCAATGCGGTGCTGAACAACCCGGCGCCATTTATCCATAATTATCCCAATGCAGGCACTTACAACGTAACACTGCAGGTGGAAACAAATAAAGGGTGCATCAGCACAGTGCTTTCAAGACCGGTCACCATTCATGTATTGCCCGAGGCCGGATTTATTTCCCCTGAAATCTGTTTGACCGATCCCTTTGCACCTTTCATTGATACCAGTAAAATTTCAGCCGGCAGTATGACAGCCTGGCTATGGAATTTTGGCGACCCCAATGCAACCGCAGGAAATCCCAATACATCCACGCTGCAAAACCCGACTCACCGCTATTCGGTCATTGGTACATATACAGCCACATTAATTGTTACATCCAACCAGGGCTGTACTGATACCCTTGCTCAAACATTTACCGTAAACGGCTCCGTGCCGCTTGCCAACTTTACTGTGCAGAATGCAAATGTGCTCTGCAGCAACCAGGATGTTGTCATTGCCGATGCCTCCACAGTTGATTTCGGAAGCATTGTAAAAACTGAAATTTACTGGGATTGGTTAAATGATCCCACTATCAAAACTGTGGATGACTACCCGGCGCCGGGAAAATTATACTCCCATAAATATCCTGAATTCGGTGCCCCGCCAACGATGACGTACACCATCCGCATGATTTCTTATTCAGGCATTACCTGTCTGAATGTAATAACTAAAACAATTACCGTGCTGGCAACACCGTCTGTCAGGTTTGATCCCATTCCTGATATCTGCTCCAATGCTCCGGCATTCCAGTTGACACAGGCAGGAATAACAAATAACTTACCGGGTTCAGGAGTGTTTACCGGCAACGGTGTTTCATCATCGGGTTTATTTACTCCATCAGGGGCAGGTGCAGGCACACATACACTCCGCTATACTTACACGGGTACGAATGGATGCAGTAATTTCCTGGAGCAAACCATTACTGTTGATCCGACACCGGTGGCAAATGCAGGCCCTGATAAAACAGTTCTGGAAGGCGGAGTGGTGCAACTGACGCCGGCACTTACCAGCGGCATTCCCGTTACTTATTTGTGGTCGCCGTCAACAGGATTGAACAGTATTAATATTCCCGATCCGCTGGCTTCACCTACCGATGATATTATTTATACCTTGCGTGTCACTTCTGACCAGGGCTGCACCAGTACCGACCAGGTATTTGTAAAAGTGCTGAAGAAACCGCAGATACCGAATATTTTCAGCCCGAACGGGGATGGAATTCATGATAAATGGGTGATTGCTTTCCTGGAAACTTATCCCGGCTGTACGGTGGAAATTTACAACCGTTATGGCCAGCGCATTTATTATTCCGTGGGTTATTCAGAGCCGTGGGATGGTACTGTAAATGGTAAGCCGGTACCTGTCGGAACATACTATTACATTGTGGACCCTAAAAACGGGCGGCAAAAACAGGCAGGCTATGTGGATGTGATAAGATGAGTAATGAGTGATCAGTAGTGTTAAATATTCACTTTAGAGTAAGTAAATAGAAAACATGAATAAATAACAAAACCAGGTTAACATTGAGTAATGGGAAAATGAAAAGAATTCAGTTAATATTATTTTTTGCTTTTTTCGCAGTGGGGTTGTATGCGCAACAGCGACCACACTATACCCAATATATCCTGAACCAGTATATCATCAATCCTGCTATTTCAGGAATTGAGAATTATGTTGACCTGAAAGTAAGCGCCAGAGATCAGTGGGTGGGGCTTGCTGGTGCGCCGCGTACAGCCTATCTTACTGTGCATGCACCGCTGGGTAAAAAAGATTACCGTACATCTGCTACATCGTATTCCATACCCGGGCAAAACCCGCGGGGGAAATATTACTGGGAAACTTATACAGCGGCAGCCCCGCACAATGGAATCGGTCTTGCAGTAATAAATGATAAAACCGGCAGTTATAACCGGTTTTCAGCCACAGCATCCTATGCTTATCACCTGGGTTTAAATCCCACTACCAATCTTTCTGCCGGATTTGCAGCCGGCATTACCAAAGTGAGTATTGACAGAACCAAACATGATTTCGATGGCTCGGGCAACCCGATTGATCCGGCCACGGGCTCGGCTATCAGCGGCGAACTCTTCAAAGTGCGGCCTGATCTTTCCGCAGGGCTGTATCTGTATTCAAGAGATTATTTTATCGGGTTGGCAGCACAGCAAATCATTCCCCAGAAACTCCAGTTTGTGGATGATGCTGCATTTGTAACCAAAGGGAAACTTGTGCCACATGTTTTTCTCAGCGCCGGGTACCGGTTTCTTCTTACTGACGACATCAATGCTATTCCTTCGCTGATGGTGAAATATATCAATGCAACATCCAAAAACAATGTGCAGCCCGAAGTGAACCTGAAACTGCAGTACCGTGATTTATTCTGGGTGGGTGGCAGCTACCGCTATGAAAATGGTTATGCAGCCATGCTGGGTTTAAGTGTGGCCAATTCGGTACATGTCGGCTATGCTTATGATTTTACCACTACCCATCTGAATACCGTGAGCCGCGGCACACATGAACTGATGATCGGCTTCATCATCGGCAACCGGTACAGCCAGGAATGTCCACGCTGCTGGTAATTATATTCTCACAATCTTTTTGTGGCGGGCAGCTTTCAGTTTTTCAAGCTGTTGTTTTGCTTTCTGCTGGTTTTCTTTCACCAGTTTCAGGGTGATGTCAGTATCGGGAATGCAGTCAGATTCATTTTCCCTCATGGTATTTTCCATGCTGATAAGATTAACCAGACTCTGGTTAAGCTGCTGTTGTATGCTGTCTAACTTAATTTGAGCCAGCGAAGCATTGATTTGTTCGTTTACGGAGTTCCAGTCTATCTGGTCGTATGATAATTTTAGTTTGTTTTCCAGGGTTTCCCAATTTACTTTTTTCAGCTCGTCCAGGTAATCGTTTTTCAATTTTGCTTTTTCAGCCGAATTAAAAACTTCAGCATAGCTTTTCTCCAGCTCTTTCCATTCTTTTTCCTCAAGAATTTTCCGGGTAGCGTTTACGGCTTCTTTCACATTCACTTCTGCTTCTTCGGTCAGTTCTGGTATTACCGGGGCCTGGTAGCCGGCATGTTGAAATCCGGGTGACACCACTGGCGTTTCTGAAAAATAATCATTCACCCGTTCACCAATGTTGAATTGAACAATTTTGTCTTGCTGAGCAAAGCTTTCATTTATTTTTAAAAAGGAGTTGTTCCCTGTGTTGTCGGGTTTATTTTTGAAAAAATAATAAGGGCTCACTTCGTTTTGCAGTACAAAAAAGTTACCGGGCTCTTTATCGTTTTTCAAGGTAAAAAGAATATTCAATACTGCCACGGTAATAAAAGCAGCTGAAGCAAATGCAAATCGCCTGAAGCTGTAATGAGCCTTGCGCTGAATGCCGAGGATGGATTCAATGCGGTGCAGCAGCACATGCTCGTTGCCGGCAGCGGCCACCATCATTTGTCGCCGGGTGTTCACTTCAAGCCGCAGCAGTGCCGATGCGTACTCGGTCGGTTTGTACTGGTGCTGCAATACCATTTCATCGCAGCTGTTTTCTCTTTCCCTTTCTATGCTTTTGGCCAACAGCGACACAAACGGGTTGAAGTATAAAACGGTCCTGATAAAACGGATGACGAGGTTAAAGAAATAATCGTAGCGGTGAATATGGTTCAGTTCATGCAGGATGATGGCCTCCAGTTGCTGCGGGGTAAGATTATTTATTGCAGCAACCGGTACCAGGATAATGGGCTTCAGGTAGCCGATGGTAACCGGTGATGTAACCAGTTCCGACAGCCAGATCTGAACTTTTCGTGCAATGCCCATGGATGCTGCAGTGCTTTTTACAAAAATTCTCCAGCCGGCATCCATCTTTTTTAATCCTTGTGTACGGATGATTTGTACATAGCGGTAATTGCGGATAAATCTCCAAACAGGCACCACGAGTACAGCCAGGTAAATAAAAGATGCTACCGGAAGAATTTCCTGGAAAAGCTGGTTCCGCAATGATGGGTTTATCAGCCCTGTGCCTGAAGAATAAATTGTATGATTTCCCGGGGAGAATAGTGAAGAAATAAATGTGAAAATAAACCAGGTAAAGCCAATTATAGTAAATGCTACTGCAGTGGATGCTTTATAACGGGCTTTTAGTTTTGGCAATAAGCCTGTGATCAACTGGTAAATGAGCCAGAGCATTGCCATCTGCCAGAGGCTGTTCAGCAATGCCCATCCCAATGCCTGCAGTAAGTTTAACTGGTTCATGGTTTACAAAATTATTTACCTTTTAAACTGTCGATTAATTGCTGGATTTTTTCCAGTTCATCGGCGGTGGCCTTGTGTTCACCCAATGCCTGTATTACCAGCTGGGTAGGCGAGCCACCAAAAAGCGAATCAATCATTTTACCCACCAGGTGCTTCTGTGTTTTTTCTTTACTTACGGCTGCCTGGTACACATGCGTACGCATGCTGTCGTCTCTTTTCACAAGGCCCTTTTCGTGCATAATCTGCATCAGCTTCAGCGTGGTGGTATAGCCTACATCTTTTGATATAGAAAGTTCTTCGTGCACTTCCCTCACAGTTGCTAGACCTTTTCTCCAGAGCACTTGCAATATCTCCAGTTCGCTTTCGGTGGGTTTTATGTACCGGGTATTTGACATGGGTTAAAACTTTGGTTGCCCGAATATACGACTTATTTCGTATGGACCGTTTTTCCCAACCATATTTAATTTTTTTTAACAACGGTTAACATTAAGACGAGACAAGTGCTGAAAGGTTACAATGCATGAAACGAAATTGGTGTGAAAGAAGGCAAAGTGAAAAAAAAAATAAGTCCCGCTATAGACATAGCCGGACTTAAGTAATGGTTCTGATTAGAAACTTTAAATTATTTGTACTGAACCGTATTGTCAGTACCAGTTTTGGCTGCAACCGTTCCAGGTTTGATATTTATTTGATGAACTGTCGCCGCTTCACTTCCTTTAGCCTTGTTCATTTCGGCAAGGGTGGGGGCGATGACCAAAGATACTATTGACATCAATTTGATCAAAATATTCATGGAGGGGCCCGATGTGTCTTTAAAAGGATCACCAACGGTGTCACCCGTTACCGATGCTTTATGCGGCTCTGATTTTTTATAAAAAGTTTCGCCGCTTATTTCTACTCCTTTCTCAAAACTTTTCTTTGCATTATCCCAGGCGCCTCCGGCATTGTTCTGGAAAATTCCCATCAGCACGCCGCTTACGGTGGCGCCGGCAAGAAAACCACCCAATGCTTCAGGGCCAAGAACAAACCCGATGGCTACCGGTGATATGATTGCAATGGCGCCCGGCACCATCATTTTTTTTATGGAAGCTTCAGTGGATATGGCCACACATTTATCATACTCCGGCTTGCCAGTGCCATCCATAATACCGGGAATGGTACGGAACTGGCGTCTCACTTCTTCCACCATAGCCATGGCCGCCCTGCCCACAGCCTGTATGGCCAGCGATGAAAAGATGAAAGGAATCATTCCGCCAATAAATAAAGAGGCCAGTACTTCGGCTTTGTAAATATTGATGGAATCACCGAGATCGTAACCATTATTTTTTACCACACCTACATAGGCTGCAAATAAGGCAAGGGCAGTGAGTGCGGCTGAAGCGATGGCAAATCCTTTCCCGGTTGCTGCGGTTGTGTTGCCTACTGCATCCAGCACATCGGTTTTTTCCCGCACGTCTTTTGGCAGCTCGCTCATCTCGGCTATACCGCCCGCATTATCGGCAATAGGGCCGAATGCATCAATTGCCAGTTGCATGGCCGTTGTGGCCATCATGGCGGCGGCGGCTATTGATACCCCGTACAAACCGGCACATTCATACGAACCCCAGATGCCTGCGGCCAGCACCAATATGGGCAGCATTGTTGATTCCATTCCCACGGCAATGCCGCCGATGATATTGGTAGCATGCCCGGTGGCCGATTGACGCACTATGGTACGAACAGGCCTTTTACCCATCGAAGTATAATACTCGGTGATGATGCTCATCAATGCGCCAACAACAAGACCTACCAGGATAGCGCCCAGCACACCCCACTTGGTAAATTCATGTCCGCGCAGGCTCATCGTTTCCGGCAAAACAAACGAAACAAGACCGATGGAGGCGATGGCTGTAAAAACTATAGAGCCCCAGTTGCCCATGTTCAAAGCTTTTTGCACATTATCAGTATTGATACCGGCTGAATCGCTTACACGAACAAACCAGGTGCCCACAATAGAAAAGAGAATGCCAACTCCGGCAATCAGCATTGGCAGCAAGATGGGGGATAGTCCGCCAAACTGGTCGGTGGCATAAGTTTCCTGGCCGAGCACCATGGTAGCCAAAACGGTTGCTACATATGAGCCGAAAAGGTCGGCGCCCATACCGGCCACGTCGCCTACATTATCGCCTACATTATCGGCAATGGTAGCAGGATTGCGTGGGTCATCTTCAGGAATGCCTGCCTCCACCTTACCTACCAGGTCGGCGCCTACATCGGCAGCTTTGGTGTAAATGCCGCCGCCCACACGGGCAAAGAGAGCAATGGATTCGGCACCGAGCGAAAAGCCGGTAAGCACCTCAATGGTTCTAATCATATCGGTACCATTCACCGATGCGCCATCGGGAACAAAAATAGTTTTTAGTACGATGAACAAACTGCTCAGCCCCAGTACGGCAAGACCAGCCACGCCAAGACCCATCACTGAACCACCGGTAAAAGATACGCTCAATGCCCTGCTGAGACTGCTGCGGGCAGCCTGTGCGGTTCGTACATTGGCTTTGGTAGCCACTTTCATCCCGATATAACCGGCCGTGGCGCTGAAAACTGCACCGATGATGAAAGCAACTGCTATTGACCAGTGTGAATGCGGGTTGGCCGATGCCATCAACCCCAGCAGTAAAGCGACTATCACAACAAAATATCCCAATATTTTCCATTCAGCCCTCAGAAAGGCCATGGCGCCTTCGGCAATGTGATCGCTGATATCTCGCATCCGTTCATTGCCGGCATCCTGCCTTGTCACCCAGTTGAACTTTAAAAAAGTGTAGAGTAATCCAATAAGCCCCATGGCGGGTACCAGGTAAATCAATTTATCCATAATCGCTGATTCTTAAACAGTTTAATAGCCTGCCGTCTTTTTCCGGAGGTCGGCAAAGATAGGGAGAATGGGCAATTTCAGATTTTAGATTTCAGTCCCGATAATTATCGGGAGCTGATTTTGGATTTTATCGCAAACGTTCTGCCCTGATGCTGATATCACACATCACTTATTAACTCAATCAATACAATTACAGGATCCTCACCTTAAACTTTCCTGAACTTAGTATGGTGGCTTCGCCGTTTGGTCTAAATACGGTGCCGCCAAACCGGCCTGTCATCAACTTTGCCTGGTGAATATAACTTTCGATGGTGAGTGAGAATGGAAAATCGGTTCGGGTAATAAAGGGATGAGTTTGACCGGCATTATCATAATAATAAAAACCGACTTTGGCGGTAGTGATGTTGTAAAGGTCACGGTTTAAAACTACCGGTTGCAGGTACACGGTTATCACCATGCCACTGTCAGCGGAGCAGGATGATGGCCCGAAAAAAGTAAACCCGTTTCTTTCGGGTGTGGCAATGGCCGTGTCAATGATACCGCAGTAGAAGGAAGTGTTATTGAAAAAACTCCATTTTAATTCTTCATACACATCCTTGTCTTTGCAGGCCGGGCAGCTCCATGCAGCAGGTGTTGACGAGCCCGGTGGGTTTAATACAATGGGCGTGGGGCCGCCTTCGTAACTGTATTCTTTTTCGCAGCTGGTAAAAAAAGGAATGAATGAGAAAAGAAGCAGTAAAATTTTATTGAGGATATTCCGAAGCATGACCCGGTTCATTACACTTCTAAACGGCAGACAGCTTTTCACGGTTGCCAGTTGATATTTTGAAAACAATGCTTACATGCCCAGCCCGATTTTTTTCAGCATCACTTCATACCGCGGATCGCTGCGAAGTGAATCAAATTTCGGGTCCACCTTCAGGCTGCACAGCGACTCTTCGTGTTTATCAAAACTTTTTTCCAGCCATTCAAATGCTTTGTCGTTATTTCCAAGCGCCGCATATACCAGTGCAATACCGCGATAATCGTTGCTGCTGAGGAGTTTTTCAATACTGGTTTGTTCAATTATTTTCCGGGCATCATCTTTAGTTCCGCTCACTGCATGAATGTGGGCCAGCGCCACATCCGTTTTAATCGTATTGCCGGTCAGCCGGCCCCACAGCTGGTTTTCTCTTATTGCTTCCTCGTACATTTCTTTGCCCAGGTAGGCTATTGAAAGCAGGCGGTGTGCCGCCGAAAAACCAGGATCAACTTCCAGGGTAATCAATGCCATTTCAATTGCCTTGTCATATTGCCGGGTGTAATAGTAATAAATCCCTTTATCTTTCAGTATTCCCTGCGAAACGGGATCCAACTCTACTGCAAGAGAAATTTCTTTGTAAGCTTCCTCAAAATTGCCGGTAAACAAAAGCCACTCGGCATACCAGTGATGACCGGTGGCATAGTTGGGGCTTAGTTCAATGCCGAGTTTGAATTCTTTTTCCGCCTTTGCCCAGTTCCATTCATTCAGCATAAGAATAATGGCAAGTGAAATATGCGCTTCGCCAAGACGATCATCAATTTCCAAAGCCCTGTTCACTGCTGCTCTTTGTTTCGGGTACAGCTCACGCCGCGAAATATTGGTGTATTCGCCCATCAATCCGTAGGTATCGGCAAGCCCCGCCCATGCCAGGGCATAGTCAGGATCTTTTTCCAATGCTTTTTCAAAATGACGGACTGCGGATTTCAATCCCTGTTCATTTCTTTTTTTCCAGAAGAACCGGCCCTGCAGATAAAGCTGGTAGGCTTCGGTGTTTTCAGTATAGCGTTTCTGCAGTGTGTTCATTTCGTCACGGGTCATGTGAATGCGGAGCGCTTCAACGATTTTTGAAGAAACACTTTCCTGTATGTCGAAAATATCATCTATCGTGCCGCTGTAGCTTTCAGCCCACAGGTGCACATCACGCCGGGCATCTACAAACTGTGCGGTGATGCGCAGGTTATTTGCATGCTTCCGCACACTACCTTCCACAATGTAGGTGGCGTCAGTTTCCCCGCTTATTGTTTTGATGTCTTTCTGCGTGCCTTTGTATTGCATGGAGGTGGTGCGGGAAATCACCCGCAATTCCTTAAGCCCGGAAAGTTTTGAAATCAGTTCTTCTGTCAGCCCGTCGCTGAAATACTCCTGTTCGGGATCGGCGCTCATGTTGATGAAAGGAAGCACCAGCACACAATCGCAGTCGGCCCTTGCCTTCTTGCCTTTGCCTTCAAGGTAGCTTTTATCCGGTATGATTATTCCCGGGTTGCTGACGGCGAAAATTTCTACCGGTTCAGCTACATTCTTCAGCGAAAACCTGCCGAGTGAAATAGATCGGATTTCCTTTTGGTTCTTTATATCGTCATGCACTTTGTCGGAAAAAAAAATACTGCCGGGTACGGCAAAGGTTTCAATGCGGGAAGCAATGTTCACTCCATCACCATAAATCATATTGCCGTCCATCATTACATCGCCTGTGTGCATGCCGATACGCAGAGGCACCATGGGGTAGTTTTGCATTTCGAGCTGAACGGCAATAGCGGCCAGCACCGCCTCAGTAGTACTGGTGAAAAAGCACAGGGCGCCGTCGCCCCGGAATTCAAGAATGCGGCCACCGTGCCGGGCCGTTTCTTCTTCCAGCTTTTGCTGCAGTTTATTGCGGAGTGTAAGAGCCAAGGCTTCGTCTTCCTGCATCAGGGCGGTGTAACCCGTGATGTCGGCAAACATAATGGCGGCTAACTGGCGTGATACAGGCATATCAGGAGGAAAGTTAGCGAAAAGGCCATAAAGTTTTTTCACCTGTTATTCGGAAACGGTTCTATTAACTTTTGGTTTTTAAAATCATCCTGCCGGGGCAATGTAATAGTTAAGATAATGCCGGCGGCAGCAGCCGGCAATTCAGAATAATTTACCAGTTAATACCGGGATAGACCGGATTGAAAACAAACTCTCTTTATGCACCCAACTGCCTCAGCGCTTCGTACACCAGGAATGCAGGCCATACAATCGCTTTCAGAAAACCAATAACACCCATCCAGAAGCCGGTGGCCTGCATGATATAATAAATGGCAGCGCCGATAAAGCCCAGGCCGTACACTGCATTACTTGATGTACTGTGATGAATGACTTTTTCTGTCATTTGAATTTGATTTTTTAAAACTGAAAAAATAAAGTCGGCACAAATCTAAAACAGGTGAAATAAAATCCGGATGATAATTGTCAGGAACGGCGGGAGAACACTTGAATAATTGCGAGGCCGTAAAACGTGTCTTAATGCATCAATTATTTCTTACCGTTACTTGAAGTTCCCGAAGTATCGGGTCAACGGGACATCCCCAATAGAAGTTGCGGACACAAGCCAAAGCAGAAACTGCTGCTGTATCAGCATTGATGAATATGGATTGGTGTACATTAAAATCGCTGGATTTTTTTTTTTGAAAATGCAAGAGATTTGTATCCCATCGGCCAACCCCGTCATTGCCCCTTCTTATCTGCGGAATAATTT
>CAYUJD010000076.1:0-9635 GCA_964444975.1 uncultured Chitinophaga sp.
TGAATCGGGGCTTAGGAGCCAACAAAAACCGGAGTTCTGCTCCGGTTTTTTTTATGCTGTTAAGTTTCGCCCCGATGAATCGGGGCTTAGGAGCCAACAAAAACCGGAGTTCTGCTCCGTTTTTTTTTATCCTGTTAAGTTTCGCCCCGATGAATCGGGGCTTATGGGCCAACAAAAACCCCGCCGCGGCGGGGTTTTATCATTTACTGAAATATTATTTCTTCAGAAATTATATCGCAAACCCAGCTGTATCTGCCAGCGGCTTTGCAAATCGGGGCTGGCGCTGAATGTTGATATTAATGAGGGGTCAAACTGGTAAGTGGGTGTACTTCCGCTCAGCGAAACGGATACCGGTTGGAAATAACCTGATGTAGTGGCATATTCCCTGATTCCCCATTTGCTGCTGATGAGGTTGCCGATGTTTTGCATATCCACGCTGAACTGAAGAAACTGCCCTTTTTTTGATTTTGTAAAATGCAAATCCTGCAGCAGGCGGATATCAAATTGCCCAAACCAGGGAGTTTCACCGCCATACTTCTGGGTGTATTTCCCTCTCAATCCGCTCAGGTATTCATCCTGTGAGATAAACTTTTTCAAGGCAGCCCGCTGCGCTGAAGCATCCTGTGTATTGCCATTTACATCCGTCAGGGGTGCAAAAGCCATAGCGTCAATTTCGACATCGGTGGGTACATACAGCAGGTCATTTGAACTGGTGCCATCATTGTTGATGTCGCCGCCATACACGTAAGCAAAGCGGTTGCCCGATGTCCAGTTGCTGAAGAACGAAATGGTCGTGGACCATTTATTATCCTTACCATAATTATATTTTTTCGAACTCACCAGCAGAATGCGGTGAGTATTTCCATACAGCGATGGGGTAAGGCGGGCTTTGTTGGCATTGTTCAGAATAGGATTTCTGTCAAATGCATCACTTGAAATTTCTGCAGAAATGGAACTGGCATCTTCTGCCACCAGGTAATTGTAACCGGCCATAAAGAACCAGCCGTTTTTAAAACTATGCTGCACTTGCCCGGTGATAGTGTACTGGTAACCCAGCGATGTGTTGGTAAATACATACGTGTTGGCTGTTCCGAGGTTGAGCGGCAGATAAATATTCCGCTTATCTCCTGTTCCTGAATTCAGCACACCGGTAGGCACACCCAGGCGGTAATTACGAACCATCATAGCTTTTACATCTTTTGTGTAAGCAAAATCTGCTGAAAAGATGGTTCCGAATTTTGCCTTCCAGTCGGCGCCAACATTGGTTCTCCATACCTGCGGCCACCGAAAATCTTTCGCAGTAGCGTTATAGAAAAAGCTGAACGGGTTACCTATATGATTACCGATCCACACAAAGGGGAAACGGCCGGTGAACAAACCTGAGCCTCCCCGAATTTGGAATGATTTATTCCCGTTCACATCCCAGTTGAAACCCAACCGCGGCGATAATAAAGCACCACTGGGCAATACGGTGTTGTCAAGGTCTTTGCCTTCGCCATTGGTAATCCGGTATCCCTCTTCATTATACAAAACAAGATTATCATTGTTGGGGATGGTAGGTCTTCCTTCGGTATACGTGCCTTTGAATGTGCCATCGGCATTAAGATCGGCACTGCTGTATCGTGAACCAAAATAAAGCGATTTGTCAACCCGGATGCCGAGTGTTAACCGGAAATTTTTGCTTATCTGTATTTCATCTTGCACATAACCCGAAAGCTGGCCTACTGTAACATAATACCAGGTCCATTTATCAGCTGCTGCATGGTTCTTGGCAAAATTCACATCCACATCAAGCGGGTAAGCGCCAAAAACTATGGGACCGCCAATTGGTACCTGGGTTAAAAATGTACTTATATCCGCTTCGGAGAAGAGTGTGGGCCCGTAACCAACCAGGTTGAACGAGTTGCCAAACTTAAAGCTTTCATACGATCCGCCGATGGTGAAGCTATGGTTGTTCCGGTAAATATTTAAATCATTGGTTACCTGGAAGGCATCCTGGTTGAGGCGGTTGTGAATGGAGAAAGGCTCATGCCCTGCCACAATGTAACGTACTCCATACTTTGAAATATTCACTACCGGGAACGGAGTGGAAAACGGGTTTCTTTTATCTCTGAAAGTAGTGTACACCACCCGCAGCTTGTTAGCTGCATTTCCTTTCCAGTTCGACTTTAACTCAGCCGTAAAATTATTGAGTTTATTCACAATTTCATAGCCCGAGTTGCGGAACTGGAGCGTGGTATAATCCGGCCCGCGACGGCCGATGGCGCTGGGGTGTGCTGGTTTTTCTTTGCTTGCATCCAGTCCATTGTAGGTAAATGTAAGCTTGTGTACAGCGCTGATGTTCCAGTCAATTTTTGCCAGCCATTTGAAATTTGACTGCTTATGTTTGTAACCCTGGTAAGGCCCGGTTTCGTAGTTGAATCTTGTTTTTAAAACATTGCTTACAGCCACCAGGTCCGATTCCAGCACACGTGAAGTATTGGTGTTTCCTGCATTGCCTGCATTTCGGGCCACATAGCTGGTGGCCTCTTCATTCCGGTACTCATTTTCAAAACTCAGGAAATAAAACAGTTTGTCTTTGCGCAAAGCGCCGCCCAGGGCAAAGCCGGACTGTACCTGCGAAAGATCCGGCACTTCAAATTTTGTTCCGTCCACTTTTTTACCTGTCAGCGATTGATTTCTGAAAAAAGTATATACCGTGCCGGTAAACTTATTGCTGCCCGACCTCGTCACCGTGTTTACACCGGCACCGGTAAATCCGGCTTGTGTCACATCGTAGGGAGCAATGTTTACCTGTATCTGGTCAATAGCATCCAGTGAAATGGGCTGCGCATTGGTTTGTCCCCCCGGTGTGGGTGCATCCAGCCCAAAAGGATTGTTGAACACAGCGCCATCGAGGGAATAATTATTATATTGCCCGTTTCTGCCTGCAAATGATAACCCGTTGTACGTTGCTGAAGCGGTTGGATTTAACCGTAGATAATCATCAGCCGACCGGGAAATGGTGGGCAAAGTTCTCAATTGCTGGTTGGAAATGTTGGTGGATGCCCCGGTTCTTTTATTGTCAAATATTCTCGAACGGGATGCCACCGTCACGCCAGTCAGTTCTTTTGCCAGTTCCACCATCACCACTTCAATGCTGTTGTTCAGACCCAGCTCAAGAAAAAGATTGTCTGAAACTGCTTTCTGGTAACTTACATGCTCCACGGTAACCTTGTAGGGTCCTCCCACACGCAGGTTGGGTATTGTAAAACGTCCGTCAGGTTTTGTTATCAAAACCAGTTTGATTCCCGCATCAGGGTATTCCAACGTAACGGTAGCCGATGCCAGCGGCAAATCTTTTGAATCTTTTACAAAGCCACTGAGAGTGGCAGTGGTAACCTGTGCGGTAATAATATTTGTGCAGGACAGAATCAGGACAACCAGGCTAATTGCCCGGGAGAGTAAAGATGAGTTTCTCATGTGAGTTGTTTTTGGTTTGTCAAAAAAAGGGAAACTTATTCAATCCCATTAAAAAAATTATATACATAAATTCAGGGGGGAAAATCAAACCAGGAATTAACCGCAGTTTATTTTTTGCCGGTTGAAAAATGAAAAGTTCTGCAATTTGCATCCTGAAAATTAGCGTCTTAAATTTTCAAATGGTACAATGAAATGGCAGACAGTTATTGCCGGCTGTATCCCGGTTTTTGATTTATTGTTTTCTTCTTGTTAATTTCACCAACAACCGAAATGAAAAAAAATTTCCTGCCGCTGATATTTCTGATTCCGGGAATCATACCCGCCCAGGAGTGCTCCAACTTTTATTACCTGCAAAACAACAAGACCATTGAATTGATCATTACCAACAATAAGGGTAAAGAAACAGGCAAGATGGTTTATACAATTTCCGACGGTAAAAAATCGGGAAATATTTTTACCGCAACGGTGAATTCAGAATTTTTCGACAGCAAAGGGAAAAGCGTAAACAAAGCGGTGAACAATGTGAAATGCGAAAACGGCATGATGATGATGGATATGAAGATGTTTATCCCTTCGGCTCAGCAGGAACAAATGGGCACTGCCAGCGCTTCGGCAAGTAATGTGTACCTGGAATATCCGGCCGGTATGAAGGTGGGCGACCAGCTGAAAGACGGTCTTTTCAATATGGATTTTGAAACCGGCGGCGGCTTGAAATCAAGTATTGAAATCAGCATCACTGAAAGAAAAGTGGAAGCGCAGGAAAGCATCACTACGCCTGCAGGCACATGGGAATGTTTTAAAATTTCAACCAAAAACAAAATCACCACCAAAATAGCCGGTATCGGCATCCCTATCCGGATGGATGTGACAGAGTGGTTCGCTCCCGGTTTTGGCGTGGTAAAAACAGAATCGAAAACAGGGAAAACCGAGATTACTTCCATTAAATAACTGCGCTGATTTTCCCGGGACCGGAATTACGGTTTCTGTTTTTTGATTTTTTCAATACATACTGCCAGGCTTTCTTTCCAGTTCTTTTGCCGGATGCCAAATGTGTTTTTTATTTTTGAATTATCCAGCACTGTGTAAGCCGGTCGCCTGGCATCAGCAGGATACTCCGCAGTAGTTAGTGGTTTCACTGCACAATGGCTCCCGGTAATTTCTTTTATTGCCAGAGCAAATTCATACCAGGAAATTACCCCTTCATTACTGAAATGGTAAATGCCGGGTGTCATATCTGAATTCCGATCCCGAAAATTTCCGGAACTAAAATCCGAAATAATTTTCAGGATGGCTTCACACAGGTCGGCCGCATACGTGGGTGAGCCAACCTGGTCGTTTACTACTCCGACTTCATTTCTTTCATTCATCAGCCGCATCATGGTTTTTACAAAATTTTTCCCGTACGAAGAATACAGCCACGAAGTGCGGATGATGATGCATCCGGGATTTAATTGTAAAGCCTGCTTCTCACCTTCCAGTTTCGAAGCGCCGTAAACATTTATTGGATGCGGAGGAAAATTTTCTGTGTAAGGTGTGGTTGCCCTACCGTCGAAAACATAATCGGTGGAGAGATGAATAAACCGGGTGCTGTGCTCTTTACACACGGCAGCCAGCACACCCACTGCTTCGCCATTTACCTGGAAAGCCAGTTCTTTGTCCAGCTCAGCCCTGTCAACCGCCGTGTATGCAGCGCAGTTGATGCAATAATCCGGCTCCATGGTTTCAAAAAAATTTCTTACCAGCTCAAAGTAATGAATGGGCAGGTCTTCACGTGAAAGAAAAAGAAAATCGAATTGCGGGTACAACGGTGAAATTTCTTTCAGCTCTTTACCCAGTTGCCCGTTGGCGCCTGTTACCATTATTTTCAGCCGGCTGTTCATTCTGTATAAATAAAATTACTGCGGCATTCAGCAAACACAGGCAGGTGTCTGTCTTTTTCAGAAATGATTTCTTTGCCGGCCGGAATCTGCCAGTCTATACCCAGCGCCGGATCATTGTACCGGATGCCGGCTTCGCTTTCCTTGTTGTAAAAAGTATCGCATTTGTATAAAACTTCAGCTGTTTCGCTCAACACGGAAAAACCATGCGCAAATCCTTTGGGAATGAAAAGCTGTTTTTTGTTTTCGTCAGACAGCTCGATTGAAAAATGTTTGCCGTATGTGGGTGAGCCTTTCCTGATATCGAGCACCACATCCAGGATTTTACCTGATAAAACTCTTACCAGTTTTGTTTGGGCATGGGGCAACAACTGGAAATGCATGGCCCGGATGACGCCATAACGGGAAAACGACTGGTTATCCTGGACAAAGTTGATGTCAATGCCGGCCTGTAAGAAAACCAGCCGGTTAAAAGATTCGAAGAAATAGCCGCGGTTATCTACATACACTTCTGGTTCAAAAACCAGCAAGCCGGGAAAATAAGTTGGAATAAACGGCATATTACAGGCTCCAGTACAGGCGGTTTTTGATTTTATTGCGGAAAATTCCCTTCAGGTCATAAATCACCGCATGCGGTTTGGTGATGGATTCAAAAAATTTTTCATTCATTTTAATAAATGGCTCATGCGGCACGGCAAGTATCACCGCATCGTAATCGGTTCCGTTGGGCTCTGTCAGTCCAAAGCCGTATTCATGCATCACCTCTTCTGGTGAAGCAATAGGGTCATGCACATCCACATTTACCGAGAATGATTGCAGTTCCTTCACCACATCGGCCACTTTTGAATTGCGTATGTCGCTAACATTTTCCTTGAAGGTGGCGCCCAGCACCAGCACCCGTGCCGATTGCACATCATGTACGTTTTTGGTAATATGCCGTACCACTTTGCGTGCCACGTACAGGGCCATGCCGTCGTTGATGTAACGGCCGGCCAATATCACTTTTGAATCAAAACCAAGTTCACTCGATTTATAGGTAAGGTAATAAGGATCCACACCAATGCAATGCCCGCCCACCAGGCCGGGGTGAAACCGGAGGAAATTCCATTTGGTGGCCGCCGCATCCAGCACTTCGTATGTGTTGATGTTCATTTTGTCAAAGATGATAGAGAGTTCATTCATCAGCGCAATGTTCAGGTCACGCTGGGTGTTTTCAATCACCTTGGCAGCTTCGGCCACTTTGATGGACGAGGCACGATGCACACCGGCTTTCACTACTATTTCATACACATTGGCAATTACTTCCAGCGCTTCTGTGTCGCAGGCAGAAACCACTTTGATGATTTGGGAAAGTGTGTGTGCCTTGTCACCGGGATTTATCCGCTCCGGTGAATAACCTAATTTGAAATCCTTTATCGCCTTCAGTCCCGAATGTTTTTCAATAATGGGCAGGCAATCTTCTTCGGTACAACCGGGATATACGGTGGATTCGTACACCACATAATCACCTTTTTTCAGCACCTTGCCGATGGTTTCCGAAGCTTTTTTTACAGGATTCAGATCGGGCACATTGTGCTGGTCAACCGGTGTAGGTACCGCCACAATAAAAAACCGGGCTTCTTTCAGCTCTTCGATTTCGGAAGTAAAGTGGATATCACAACCTTCAAAATCCATTTTTAAAAGTTCATTGCTCGGGTCAATTCCTTTTTTCATCAGCTCCACCCGGTCTTCATTGATATCAAAACCGATGACGGAAATTTTTTTGGCAAATTCAAGCGCAATGGGAAGACCGACATAGCCCAACCCGATTACAGCAAGCTTGGCTTTTTTATCAACCAGTTCTTTGTACATGTGTTGGTTTTATTGAATTGCTGGATAGTTTGGTGGTTTGATGACTGAAGGGCCGCAGGGCGAAATTGTTATTTTGACTCCAGGCGCAGTCTGTTTTCCATCATTAAACAATTTAACCATCGAACCATCCTTTTATTTTTTGCTTACAAATTCTTTTGGCTCTTTACTCCACTCTTCTGGTGCCAGCGATTTAAAATAATCATACGTTATTTTCAAACCCTGCATTCTTGAAACTTTCGGCTCCCAGCCCAGCAGTTGTTTTGCCCGGCTGATGTCGGGTTGCCTTTGTTTCGGATCATCTTCCGGCAAAGGTTTAAAAACAATCTTCACTTTGCGGCCCGTCAGTTCAAGAATTTCTTCAGCAAAATCTTTGAGTGAAATTTCATCAGGGTTGCCAATGTTTACGGGCAGGTTATAGTCACTCATCAGCAGGCGATAAACGCCTTCCACCAGGTCATCCACAAAGCAAAAACTTCTAGTTTGGGAGCCGTCACCAAACACGGTTAAATTTTCGCTGCGTAAGGCCTGGCCAATAAAGGCAGGCAAAGCCCTGCCATCATTCAACCGCATACGCGGGCCATAGGTATTAAAGATGCGGACAATTCTTGTATCCAGCCCGTGAAAATTATGATAGGCCATGGTGATGGCTTCCAGGTAACGCTTGGCTTCATCATACACCCCCCGCGGTCCCACCGGGTTCACGTTGCCCCAGTAATCTTCATTTTGCGGATGCACCTGCGGGTCGCCATACACTTCACTGGTTGATGCCACCAGTATCCTTGCCTTTTTTGCTTTGGCAAGACCCAGGCAATTATGCGTTCCCAAGGCACCTACTTTCAGCGTCTGTATCGGGATTTTCAAATAATCAATCGGGCTGGCGGGGGAAGCAAAGTGGAGAATATAATCAAGCTTGCCTTCAATTTCGATATGCTTGGTCACATCATGCTCAATAAATTCAAAATGCGGCTGCGAAAAATGATGGCCGATATTGCGGACGTCGCCGGTAATCAGGTTATCCATAGCAATAACATGATAGCCTTCCTGTACAAACCGGTCGCAGAGGTGTGAACCCAAAAAACCTGCTGCGCCTGTAATTAAAACTCTTTTGCGTTGCATAAAGAGGAATTAAGGTACGATGGTTTTCCGGCCGATACTTTCATAATAAAATCCCAGCTCTTTCATTTGTTCCGGGTCAAAAACATTGCGTCCGTCAAAAATGACTTTGCGTTTCATCAGCCCGGCCATCTTTTCAAAATCAGGTGTCCTGAATTCGCTCCATTCCGTGGCGATAATCAGCGCATCACTTGCTGCCAGGGCATCATACTGGTTGCCTGTACAGGTAATCCTGTTGCCATAAAGATCTTTTACATTTTTCATGGCTTCGGGATCGAAGGCGGCCACAGTGGCTCCTTCCTTCAGCAATTCTTCAGCCAGATAGAGCGCCGGTGCTTCACGAATGTCATCCGTATTGGGTTTGAATGCCAGGCCCCACAAAGCAATTTTTTTGCCTGCCAGGTTGCCGTTGAAATATTTTTTGATGCCGGGAATCAGATAAAGTTTTTGTTTTTCATTCACCTCCATTACAGCGTTCAGTATTTTAAAATCATAATTCACTTCTGCCGCTGATTTTACCAGCGCTTTTACATCTTTGGGAAAACAGGAACCGCCATACCCGATGCCGGGAAAGAGGAACCGCTTGCCGATGCGCCCATCGCTGCCGATGCCGAGGCGAACCATATCCACATCGGCGCCCAGCAGCTCACACAACCTTGCCATCTCGTTCATGAAAGAAATTTTTGTGGCCAGAAAAGAATTGGCGGCATATTTAGTCAGCTCGGCTGATTTTTCATCCATAAAAATGACGGGGTTGCCCTGCCGCACAAACGGGGCAAACAAATCACCCATAATTTTTTTTGCTTTCTCCGAGCTGGCCCCAATCACCACCCGGTCGGGTTTCATAAAATCTTCCACCGCCACCCCTTCACGCAAAAATTCGGGGTTGCTCACCACATCAAACCCGCCGCTGTAATTTTTTGCGATTGCGGCTTTTACTTTTTCAGCGGTGCCAACTGGTACGGTGCTTTTGTCTACAATCACTTTATAATCCTGCAGCAACTTACCAAGGTCTTCCGCCACCTCTAAAATAAATTTCAAATCGGCTGAGCCGTCTTCTCCCGGCGGTGTGGGCAAAGCAAGAAAAATAACTTTGGCATCTTTGATTCCTTCGGCCAGGCTGGTGGTAAATTTCAGCCGGCCTTCACGCTGATTGCGCAGGAATAACTTTTCAAGCCCGGGTTCATAAATTGTAACCTGGCCGGCTGATAATTTTTCCACCTTGTCTTTATCTATATCCACGCAGGTCACTGTGTTTCCTGTTTCAGCAAAACAGGTTCCTGTAACCAGGCCAACATATCCCGTTCCAACTACTGCAATTTTCATTTATGC
>CAYUJD010000076.1:9735-17669 GCA_964444975.1 uncultured Chitinophaga sp.
ACCATTCACATACTCCAGCACTTTCGATGTTATAAACTTCAGCTGCTCTTCATCCAGCTCCGTATGCATGGGCAATGAAATGACTCTTTCCGTCAGCCAGTCGGTGACGGGCAGATTTACTGCAGCCGTTTTATATTGCGAAAACATTTTTTGCCTGTGCCCCGGCACCGGGTAATAAATCATGGAAGGTATTCCGTGTTTTGCCAGGAATTCATTCAGCCCGGCCCTGTTCACTCCTTCCAGTATTAACGTGTACTGGTGAAAAACATGATGCGAATAGGCAGCGCGGAACGGTATGGTGATTTTGCGGTGGCCGGCAAATGCTTTATCATAAAAATCAGCCACGGCTCTTCGGGCAGCAATGTATTCATCAAGATGTTTCAGTTTAATATTGAGAACTGCGGCCTGCAAAGTATCAAGCCGGCTGTTGCAGCCCACCATTTCATAATAATATCTTTTTCGCTGGCCGTGGTTGGCAATCATCCGCAGTTTTGTTGCCAGTTCATCATCATTGGTGAAAATGGCCCCGCCGTCACCATAGCAGCCTAAATTTTTTGAAGGGAAAAAAGAAGTAATGCCGATAGTACCGATGGTGCCTGTTTTTCTTTTAGTGCCGTCAGCCGAAGTATATTCACCGCCGATGGCCTGCGCATTATCTTCCATCACGGCGAGGTTGTATTTTTTTGCAATGGTCATTATTTCATCCATCGGCGCCGCATGGCCATACAGGTGCACGGGCACAATGGCCCTGGTTTTTGGCGTAATAGCCTTTTCCAGTGAAGCCGGATCCATGCAGAAAGTTTTTGCATCTACCTCAGAAAAAACGGGAGTCAGTCTTAGCAAGGCTGCCGCTTCGGTGGTTGCAATAAAAGTAAAGGAAGGGGTGATCACTTCATCACCGGGCTGAAGGCCGAGGGCCATCATGGAAATTTGCAAGGCATCCGTACCATTGGCGCAGGGGATGACATGCTTTACTCCAAGATAAGCGGAAAGATTGGCTGCAAAATCCTGCACCGCTTTTCCGCTGATAAAAGCAGTGCTCTCCAGCACATTCAGCAGGGCTTCATCTATCTCGGTTTTTATTTTGTGATACTGCCTTTTCAGATCAACCATCTGGATGGGATACATGGTAATTTCGGATTTCGGATTTATAATTTCAGATTTTACGTCTAAAGAAATGCCTTTGGTTTTAATGGGCGCAAAAATAGTGAATTAAAGGTAGTTTATTCTTTTGCCTTTACTTTTGTTGCAACTGTTTGAAGAACTAAATTTTCCGATTGGCAGTTATCGTCTACCATATCTTTTTGTTTTTATTCCGTGCGGGCATACACTTTGCAACGCTGTGGAATAAAAAAGCTAGACTTTGGCTGGCAGGAAGAAAAGATATTTTCGAACAGTTGAATGCTGCACTAAGAAATCAACATGGCCAACTTACCTGGATGCACTGTTCTTCGCTGGGAGAATTTGAGCAGGGACGGCCTGTACTGGAAGGCTTAAAGTTAAAAGGTAAAAATCACAAAATCCTGCTGACTTTCTTTTCACCCTCGGGATATGAAATCAGGAAGGATTACAAAGGAGCCGATTGGGTGTTTTACCTGCCGATGGATTCAAAAAAGAATGCTAAAGCGTTTCTTGACATCATCAACCCTTCGCTGGTTATTTTTGTAAAATACGATTACTGGTATTATTTTATCACAGAATGTAAAAAAAGAAATACCCCGCTGCTGATGATTTCAGCTGTTTTCAGGAAAAGCCAGCCCTTTTTCAAATGGTACGGTGGCCTGCACCGGAAAATGCTTGGTTGCTTCACCCAATTTTTTGTACAGGACGATGATTCGCTTTTACTTCTTGAGTCAGCCGGGTTAAAAAACAAAGCGTCCGTGGCAGGCGATACCCGGTTTGACCGTGTGGCTGCCATTGCCGAAAATTTTCAACCGGTTGAAATAATAGAAAAATTCTGCGGCGGCTCACCAGTACTGGTGGCCGGCAGCACCTGGCCTGAGGATGATAAAATAATTAAACAAGCCCTTGCTGATATCCCTGCACTTAAACTAATCATCGCCCCGCATGAAATACACCCGGAGCATCTGCAGCAAGTGAAAACAAATTTTGCCGATTCTGTTTTCTACTCACAACTCACGTCTCACGACTCACGTCTCACGTCTCTTACCTGTCTCATCATTGACAACATCGGCATGCTCTCCCGCCTTTATCGCTACGCCACCATCACATACGTGGGAGGCGGCTTTGGCAAAGGCATACACAATACACTGGAAGCCGCCGTGTATGGCAAGCCCGTTTTTTTTGGCCCCAATTATAAAAAGTTCAGGGAGGCGTCCGGACTTATCCGGTCGGGTGGCGGCCTTTCTGTTGGCAGCAGTGAAGAACTATCCGCTGCCATAAAAAAATTGCTTGCTGATAACAGCCTGCTGGAACAATGCAGCAAAAACTCATTTGATTTTGTGCAAAAAAACAAAGGCGCCACCGGCAGGATTCTTCATTACATGGAAGCAAACCGTCTTTTGACAAGCTGATAAAAATGCTGCACTATATCTTTCGATTCATCCCAGCCCAATTTGATTTGCAGCTCACGGGTCATCCAGTATTCTGCTTCTGGAAAAATATTGAAGCTATTAATGGTTTTAATGCTCCTTTCGTACATGGCTTCATCACCGCGGAAGAGTTCGTTGATAAACAGAAACCGGTCGTTTATGCCGATAGCCTTGCGCAGGTCGCGGATGGGTGAGTCTTTCAGCACCTGCATCAGCTCGGTTTTGTTTTCCCGCAGCTTATCATTCAGCGATTCGGGCTGTTCTACTGCCTCATTTATTTCTTTCGACTGCTTTTGATGTGATAAAGTAGGAATATCCTGCAGCGGATCAAAGTGCAGGTCAAGCTGCGGCTTGCTTTTGGTTTTTACTTTCGGATAAGAATAATTTGCTGGCCCGCTTTCAACTGCAGGTGCTGCCCCTGCTGCCATGGCAGCCGGCGCTGCAGGCATCATCACGGCCACTTTTGATGTACCCAGTATTTTTTTTTGGCCGCTTTGGAGTTGGCTGAGCTCAGCCTGGATGAGCTGAAGAGTTGCCTGCATCTGCGTCGCATCGGCCTGCTGCTGCACCTGTTCCTGCAGGTGGTTAATCAAAGCCTGGATTCTTTCCATCTGTTTATGCTACTTTTGGCCTGGTTGAAAAAAGGATTTTAAATTTTCACAGAGAAAGATTTTTACGGTAAAAACCGGCGCAATAAAGTTACAAACAGTTTGCCAGGAATCATAAACTGCCTGGTTATTTAACGATGTTTATTGAACCCAACATAAAAGGCGAGCGCCGCGGATGGATTGAGGTAATCTGCGGTTCCATGTTCAGCGGCAAAACGGAAGAACTGATACGTCGGCTGAAGCGGGCCAAAATTGCCAACCTGAAAGTAGAGATTTTCAAACCGGCCACAGATACCCGGTTTGATGAGGTAAAAATAGTGTCGCATGACGAAAATGCCATTCCATCCACGCCGGTGGAGAGTTCGCAAAAAATTTTGCTGCTGGCACAGGATGTGGATGTGGTAGGTGTGGATGAAGCCCAGTTTTTCGATGAAGAAATAGCCAATGTTTGCGATGAACTGGCCTTCCGCGGCACCCGGGTAATCGTGGCCGGGCTTGATATGGACTATCTTGGCAATCCGTTCGGACAAATACCCAACCTGCTTTCAAAGGCCGATTACATCACCAAGCTGCATGCTATTTGTGTAAAATGCGGAAACATTGCCAATTACAGCTACCGCAAAGTTGCGGGTGCTGAACAGGTGCTGCTGGGAGCCAAAGATGCCTACGAGCCCCGCTGCAGGAAATGCTATAAAGAACCGGCTTCCTCAAAATGATTTAATGATACTCTGAAAAATGAGAATGTGAAAGCACTGAATCAGATATTTGCTCTTGTAAAAAAAGACCTGCTGCTGGAAGTGCGCCAGCAGTACAGCTTTTATGGCATCCTGCTTTATGTCATCGCCACCATCTTTGTGCTTTACTTGACCATCCGGGAACCGGAAACCCATGTGTGGAATGGTTTATTCTGGGTCATCATGCTTTTTATATGCATTAATGCGGTGGCTAAGAGTTTTTTGCAGGAAAGCCGCAGCCGCATGCTGTACTTTTATTCTCTTGTCAGCCCGCGGGATTTTATACTGGCAAAACTGCTTTTCAATTCCGTGCTGATGCTGCTGATGTGCCTTCTCAGCATCGTTTTGTTTTCACTCTTTCTCGGCAACCCGGTGGAAAAGATTCCGCAGTTTATCGGGCTGGTAATACTCGGCGGATGGAGCCTCAGTCTTGTTTTTACATTTCTTTCCGCCATTGCAGCTAAAGCGCAGCAAAATGCAGCCATCATGGCCATTCTCGGATTTCCGCTCATTATTCCCCAGCTCCTGCTGCTGATGCGGCTGGCCAACACGGTTTTCAGTACTACGCCGTCAATTCCTGTTTCATCAGTATTGCTGGTTATGATGCTTGATATTCTCGTCATCCTGCTTGCAATAATCTTGTTTCCTTTTTTGTGGAAAGACTGATGAATATTTGAATATTGAACAGGGAATTTCGAACCCCGACCCTTCTTTCATCATTCAAAATTCCTTGTTCCCTGTTCATCAGTTTTATGCTTTAGCTCCTGCTCTTGTTCCTTATTCTTTTCCCTTATTTTTGCAGCCACTTACTGATTGCAGTACTTACGCAATCGTCGAATGGCTGAGCGAAAAAACTATATGTACAAGAGCTGGTGGAAGATCCTGGGCGTTGTTCTGCTTGTTTACACGTTTACGGCGGGGCTGCTTATCAATGTGCCCCGGCTGCCACAGCTGCAGGAAACCATCCGCAATCTTTTTTTTCATGTGTGTATGTGGTTTGGCATGATGATCCTGTTTACCATCTCATTTATCCAGGCCATCAAATTCCTGCGGACAAATAAAATAGAGTATGATATAGCATCCAGGCAATACATCGGCGTGGGTATGCTCTTTGGTTTGCTTGGTTATCTTACCGGCACTATCTGGATGAGTTATACATGGGCTGATCCAAACAATCCTGCCTATGCTTCATTCGGCAGCATAGCCCGTGAACCAAAACTCATCGGCGCTGCCATTGCACTGCTGGTATATGCCGCTTATCTTGTACTCAGAGATTCCATCCAGGATATGGATAAAAAAGCAAGAATAAGCGCCGTGTACAACATCTTTGCTTTTGCCATGCTCTTTCCTTCTATCTGGATTATTCCGCGGCTGCTGCCCAGCCTGCACCCCGGCGGAGAAGGAAACCCTGCTCTGAACTTTAACGATATTGACAGGAATATGCGGCTGGTATTTTATCCCGCCGTCATTGGCTGGTCGCTGCTGGGTGTCTGGATTACTACTTTAAAAATAAGATTGAAGAAAATCAGTGAACAAAAGCTTGTACAATGAAAAAAATAACCGGTCTTTTTGTCTTTTTACTATTGAATAAGTTTTTAAATGCACAGGATGTAAAAATGGCTGACGTCATGCGTGAAAACGGGAAGATTTATGTGGTGATTGCCGTCATGCTCACCATACTGGCCGGTGTGGTTCTCTACATGGTTCGCCTGGAAAGAAAAATTTCCCGTCTGGAAAAAAATAAATAATCATTTATAAAATCAAATGCTTGCCGTATGTCAACCAAAACAGAATACAGTTTTTTCGGAGCGGTGTCAGAAAGCTTCGATAAAGCTGCCAAATTCACCAGCTGGGATCCGGGAATACTGGAACAGATTAAACAATGCAATGCCGTTTACCGGATGAATTTCCCGGTAAAAGTGGGCGATAAAGTGGAAGTAATAAAGGCGTATCGTGTGCAGCATAGTCATCATAAAACTCCGTGTAAGGGAGGCATCCGTTTTTCCACTGCAGTGAACCTTGATGAAGTGATGGCCCTGGCGGCGCTGATGACATTTAAATGCGCTATCGTGAATGTGCCCTTTGGCGGCGCCAAGGGCGGTATCAGCATTGACCCGAAAAAATACACCCCTTACCAGCTTGAAAACATTACCCGGCGATACACAGCCGAGCTCATCAAGAAAAATTTTATTGGACCGGGCACCGATGTGCCGGCACCGGATTACGGCACAGGTGAAAGAGAAATGGCGTGGATACTGGATACCTACATATCCATGCGGCCGGGCGAAGTGGATGCTGCTGGCTGTGTGACCGGTAAACCGGTGACACAGGGCGGTGTTCGGGGCCGAAGAGAGGCTACTGGGCTGGGTGTGTTTTATGGCATTCGTGAAGTGTGCAAAATGCAAGACGTGATGAAAAAACTGGGACTGACAACCGGCGTGGAAGGAAAAACCGTGATTGTGCAGGGCATGGGCAATGTGGGCTATCATGCCGCCAAATTTTTTCGCGAAGGCGGCTCTAAAGTGATTTGCCTTGCGGAGCATGACGGAGCTATTTTCAATCCACAGGGATTGAACGAAGAAGAGGTGATGGAGCACAAACGCAAAACAGGTTCCATAAAAAATTTTCCCGGTGCAAAAAATATTGACAGCAGCGCCGAAGCCCTGGAACTGGAATGCGATATACTGATACCGGCTGCGCTGGAAAATGTAATTAACGGTGAAAATGCTCCGAGGGTAAAGGCAAAAATTATCGGCGAAGGCGCCAATGGACCGCTGACACCCGAAGCCGATGAAGTGTTTATAAAAAAAGGCGTGCTGGTGGTGCCCGACATGTACCTGAATGCCGGCGGGGTGACGGTAAGTTACTTTGAATGGCTGAAAAACCTGAGCCATGTGCGGTACGGAAGAATGGCAAAACGCTTTACCGAAAATCTGAATGCCCAAATACTGAGCACCATGGAAGACCTGACCTCGAAAAAAGTAAACAACCGCGAAAGGGAATTCATTTTGCACGGCCCCGAAGAAGCAGACCTTGTGTACAGCGGGCTGGAAGAAACCATGATTACCGCCACCCATGAAATCATGAACTGCTGGAAAAGCAACCCGCAGATACCCGATATGCGTACCGCTGCGTATGTGGTGGCAATAAACAAAGTGGCCACCAGCTATGCCGAGCTGGGAATATTTCCGTAACAGAAGAACCGATACTAATTGCTTGTTTCCCCTTCAGGAATTGGAGGGGATTTTTTTGTTTACCAGGTAGCCTTGCCCTGAGCACTACAACCTATCTAAAAAGTAATATCAACACAGAGATTATGAGAAACTGAGCTGCACAGAGCTGCTGTTTCAGAGGTATACTCTCAGTGCAGCTCCTTTACTCTGTGTCACTGTGTTGTGATTTTTTACTATTGAGATCGGTTATATTTCGATTTTAACAATTTGGCAGATCCCGGAATTAAAATTAATGCAGTATCTCTTATTCATTGCAGACAAACTGCACAACACGTTTTAATAAACCACAACATCTGAGCCGTCGCTCCTGCACTTTCACCTCCACGCCGGCATCCTGTCCAGCTCTTTCAGCTCTCCTCTTGTTTTTTCCCAGCCTTAAGTAAAATGCCCGTTGGTAATAACAAGAAACGGGGCCGGCACAGAAATATGATACCGCAGCAGCTGCTGAAAAACTTTTTCATCCAGCTCTATGTCCGGGGCTTTGCACTCAATAAGCATCCACGGCTGATGCCGGCGGTCGCAGTTTCCATCGTAGCAGCCGGGTACATATCGGTTTTCTGCTCTTCGGTGAGTACGACCCGCACATTGCCTAAATGATCTTTGATGAAGTAGTCATAATTGAAGGATGTCGTTCCCGGTCTCATCCGGCCTTCTTCATGAGCTATGAATTGAAGCACATCGTTTTCATCCCGATAGCTATCGAGACTGCTCCACCTATATAGAGTGTTGTTTTCAATGGTTGCCCTGTTTCATTTACTTCTTTCTTCAGCTTATTGCCTGCGGCATCGTAGGTGTAGGTAATGGTGC
>CAYUJD010000077.1:0-17637 GCA_964444975.1 uncultured Chitinophaga sp.
TTCTCACAAATCCGTGACAGGTGTGGATTTCATTTTTACAGGAAGACCCTAATTATTATACCACGCCGCTGGCCGTTCGCAACCGGGCGTTGGTGCTGAAGCTGACTTACTGGTGGAACCTGTAATCATTTCAGTTTTCTTACCCGGATGGAAAAAGCATTTTCCGGGTTATCACTCAGCAAAACATGAAAATCATCATCGGTGAATCCTTTTGTTTTCAGCGCCGGCATCAGCCGGGTGAAAATATTAGTGTAGGGTTGAATGGTCTGTGTTTGTTTCTGCGGATCGTACCAGCCGGCGTCGTGTGAAATGAGAATCTTATTCAGTATGCCCTTCTCTTTTGCAAACAATAGTTTCTCCACGTGCTTTTCAAGTTCCCATCCCAAACCGTCGAGACTGATCCAGCAGCCTTCTTTGGCAGCTTTCACATAATTGTTATTGTCTTTTTCATTCTGCGCATGAATCCAGATGAAGGCCTCCGGCGACACACCGGTTTCTTTCAGTATCTGCAGTTGCGGCCACAAGCCTTTAGCTTCGCCGGTGTGTGAGGCAATTATCAATCCCGTTTCCAGGTGAGTGAGTGCTGCAGCTTTTGCCAGTTTCAGATGCATGGGGTGCAGCGTATCGGCGGCATCCACGCTTATTTTCATCAGGCCGGGTTTGATGCCGGTGCCGTCAATCCCGTTTTCAAATTCATTTATCCAGGTTTCAGCCAACTCTTCTGCTGTTTTATCAAATGCAAACGCAGGCATGTATTTATTGTTGACTGCGCCATAAAAGCCGGTGTTGGTAAGAATGCTTAAGCCGGTTTTTTCAGCAATTTTTTTCAGTAGCAGTGCATCGCGGCCGAGATAAGCCGGTGTGGTTTCCACAAAATATTTTACTCCCTGCCACTTCAGTTCTTCAAGATAGGTCAATATTGTTTTCATCACCGAATCGTGATTCCATTTTCCCGGATCAATGCTGTCAGCCCCGATAAAATCAACAAGAATGTGTTCGTGTGTAAGCCAGCGTTCGCTATGCACCGGCTGCATGGCGCCTGTTACAGTTTGTATCACGGCCGGTTTATGCGGAGCAGAACAACTGACAAAAGCAAGGAAAAAAATTCCCGCTATGAAGTATTTGAGATGTGAATGAGGGCAAAAAATATTTAACCGGATTGCAGCCATGTTTTCTTTTACCTTCCTTTTTCAACTACAACTTATCTCAAAAATAATTTTAACACAGAGATTTTGAGAAACTGAGCTACAGAGAGTTGCTTTTTCAGATGTAAACACTCGGTGCAACTCCTTAACTCTGTGCCACTGTGTTGTGATTATTGACTTTTGAAATAGGTTCTAATCTTTCAAACCGGTTTTCCGTATTTGGTCATAAGAGCCAGCATCACACCGTTGGTCCAGCCGAAGCCATCCTGCCCGGGGTATTCGCCGCCGCCGGCTTCAAGGTGAGTATTCACTACGTTATATTTCTCCATCAGCTTGCCGGTTCGTTTAAACACATCATTATTCAGTTTTACCCAGCGCAGGGCAATTTCTTTTGCCAGGTCATTGTGACCGTAATTTTCCAAGCCGGTAATCGTCATCCAGTGCAGCGGCGCCCATCCATTGGGCGCATCCCATTGCTGACCTGTTTCAATAAGCGTTGTGACAAGCCCGCCGGCTTTCAGAAAATTTTCTTTAATATGTGCTGCCACAGCATCTGCCTGTTGTGCCGTTGCAATTCTGAAAAACAAAGGAAATGCTGCCGCCAGTGTCATGCATTCTTTTTGTTTGCCTGCAATAAAATCAAAGTCGAAATAAAATCCTGTTTTTTCATTCCAGCAATATTTCTGAATGGCAGCTTTTCTTTCTTCTGCCATATTATGGCAAAGCTCAGCCAGTACGTGAATGCCTGTATGCGGGTAAATGGCGGCAAAGGTTTGCTCCATATGATACAACAGGCAATTCAGGTCCACAGGAATGATATCGGTAGTGTGAATGCTTGCAAATGAATCTGCCTGCCGGAACCAGCGGCTGCTGAAATCCCAGCCCGATTCGGCGCCGGCCCGTAAGTGCCTGTATAAAATTTCTGCCGGCTGATTTGATTGACGGGCCAGCTCCACATCTTCACGATACGACTCGGGCCGCGGAGTAATGTTTTCGTCCCAGTAACGGTTAAGAATTTCTCCGTCCGGCATTTTTACAACATGATGAAGAGCGGGTGTGTAAGTACTTAAGTCTTTTCTACCTTTCATCCAGAACAGGTATTCTTTTTCAAGTTGAGTTAAATAAATTAAGCTCACACTCCGTCCCAATACTTCACCCAGCAATTGCAGCATCAGTGAAAAAAACGGTGGTTGCGAACGGCCGAGAAAATAAGTCCGGTTGCCGTTGGGTATATAACCGATAGTTTGAATAAGATGAGCAAAATTCTTCACCATGTTTTCAATCATCTCTGTTTTGCCTGAAGCCCGAAGCCCCAGCATGGTAAAGTAGCTGTCCCAGTAATAAATTTCACCAAACCGCCCGCCCGGTACGATGTAGGGATGAGGCAGCGGTATCAATGAGCCGCCATTTTTATCGGGCATGCGGGTGAGCACGGTCCAGAGTGTTTCTATGTTTTCCGCAGCACTTTTTCCGGTGTCGCTGCTGAAGCTGGCCGATTGCGGAACGGGTAATTCAAAATGCTGCAACACAAAATTTTCCAGGTCAAACCCCGGCAGGTCTTTTTGCTGCAGGTATTTTTTATTGATTTCTTCCGGGGAGTTTTTCGGGATGCAGTCGACAAAAGTTTTTCCGTCGGGAAAAATTTTTTGCATCTGTACTGCTTCAAACAAGTAGCTCATTTCATGAATTTGCATGCAAAGAAAGTTTAGTGGCCACCGGCAATTTTTATTTCGGCGCTGCCGGCAGTTTTCGGCTGCAGCCGCTTAAATACAAACAGGAGTATTATTAAAACCGATACAGGAATGAGCGAAAAATAAAATGCAGTTTGCCCGCCATAAGCGTCGAACACATGACCTGTGATGATGGAACCCGTAGTACCGCCCAGGGCTGAAAATACAACAATGAGTCCCGACATGGCGCCATGCTTATGCGCCGGAAGATTGCTGAGAATAACCGAATTGATAGCCGGGTAAATGGGCGCAAGAAATAACCCGATAAGCGGAAATGCAAATCCGACTATTGGTATTTCAAAGAAGCTGTTCACTGCTGTACCGGAAACATTTTTTGCCAGAGGCACAGTAAGCAAAACAACTCCCGCTGCCGCCACCAGGCAGCCTGCCAGCACAATCAGCCAGTCAATTTTGCGCAGCACAAACCCGGCAAGCAACCTGCCCAAAGCAATGGCGCCGGATAATATGCTGGCCATTTGTATGCTGAGGCTTGTAGAGAGTTTCAGTACATCGTTGTTAAATGTAGGCAGCCAGCTCATGATGCTTTGTTCAATCAATACATAAAAGAAAGCGCTAAAAATAAATACCAGCACCAGCGGCAGTATGATGAGCCGCAGCATTTCCACAAATTCCTGGTCCAGCGATTTGGATTGTTCAGCCTCTTTCACTGAAGATTCATCCAACCGGGTTGACAATAACAGCAGAAATGCAAGAATAGAAAGTCCGCCCAGCAGATAATAAATATTAAACCACTTTGTGGACTGCGGGTTTTCATTATCCACCACGGCAGCAAAAATGAAATACCCCGAAAGAACACCAATCATAAAAAACGATTCAAGAAAACTCATCAGGCTCAGGTGTTCTTTTTTGCTGGCCGTGACAAGACCCAGTGTAGCAAACACTGAAATTTTAGTCAGTGCAAAGCTTACACCAACCGTGGCAAACAAAAGCTTTGTCATCAGGAAACCTGGTAAGGAAGGAATCAGCAGGCACATGGCCGAAACCAGCGCCAGTGCAATAAGCATTGATTTTTTGTAGCCGATTCGTACTACATAAGAGGCTATTAAAAAAGAAGCAATGGCAATACTCAAATCCTTGAATGCTTCCAGTATGCTGGCCGATCCTTTTGAAACGCCAAAATTATTCTGCACCTGTAAAATCACCGTGCCCACACTGTTCAGCAAAATGGCAAACACAAAATAATTGAGGAAAAGCGAGAGCTTGATTCTGAAATTTGACATAGCAATTGTTGGTTTTAGTTTTCCCCAGCGCCATGTTTTAGCGGCAGAAAATATTACAACGAACCTCCTTCAATCAGCACCGGCTCCACAAAAACTTCTTCTTCGGATGTTTCGTTGCGCAGGCAACACATCATCTGTTTAAAAGCCAGCTTGCCCAGCTTGTAGCCGTTTGTTTCCACGTGTGTGATGACCGGGTTGTACAGGGTTGGAATCAGCCCGTTGCTGATGCTCACCACGGCTATTTCGTCCGGCACTTTCAGGTTCAACTGGTGAATGGCCTGCATCACGCCAATCAGTATCAGGTCACCCATGCAAAAAACCACATCGGGTGTTTTGGCCTGGCTCATCATCTGCATGGTTACTCTTTTCGATTCGGTAATGTTTTCGGTGTAATCAATCAGCAGTTCAGTGCCCGGAGCCAGGTGTTTGAAAGTGCCGGTGAACGAAGCAAACCGCTTGCGTGAAATGCTGAGATGCGGATGACCAAAAAGAGCCAGCACCCGTTTTTTCTTTTTTGCTATGATGGCCTGCGCCGCCAGCCTGGCGGCCAGTTCATCAGACATGGATACCTTGGTGAATCCCGGTTTTTCGGGTACCCGGTCAATAAAAACAATGGGTACTTTATTTTCAATCAGCTTCCGGAAGGGCGTCATGTCTTCCGTTTCAATGGAAATGGCAGCAAATAAACCGGTCACCATGTTTTTTCGGAACAGGTGCAGGTTCTGTTCTTCCACGCCGGCGCTGTCTCTTGTCTGCATTATCATCACCGAATAGCCGTGCACTCTTGCTTCGTCTTCCACGGCGGCAATAAAAGAATCGTAAAAGAAATTATCAATACCGGGAATCAAAACACCCAGCACATTGCTCTGGCGGGTGCGCAGTTTGATGGCATAGTAGTTGGGTTCATACTCCATCACCTCGGCCAGCTCCTTCACTTTCTTTCTTGTTTCATCGGCCACATCGGGATGGTCTTTCAGCGCCCTTGCCACGGTAGAAACGCTGATGCCAAGTGTTTCGGATAGCTTCTTGAGTGTGCTGTGCTGCATAGCAATCGTTTTACCTGTTCTGCACTTGCCGGTTGCTAAAGATAATTTTTTTGCGCTACCCAAAAAAAGATACCGGCCCTAAACCCGGTATCAGTTGAATGCATGGTTTCATGAATTTCAGAGATGAACAGAAAATCCTGCCATGATTAAATAATCGGCAAATGCCGCATCGCCATGTACATCGTTACCCGTGGCTGCCGAACGCAGTTTATCAGCATTGCTTTTCGTACGGTTGCGTTCGATGGCTATGGGCACAGATAAATAGAAATTTGCTTTTTTGGTCATGTACGAAACTGTGGGCTCTGCAGATATAACATACCCCGGTCTGCGAAAACCTTTGTCGCCACCAACCAGGTCGCTTGACGGAATGGCTTCTACGCGGATGCCGCCGGAAACTGCCAGGTTTTTTGCTGCGGTATATACTGCACCGCTGCGAACCATAATCTGATCGGACACACTCATAGTACTGGTGAAATATTGAATCGCAGTTGAAGAAGTTGGCCCGCCCCGTGATGTAGATACACCGTTTTGTTCTCCCGGGTTGGCGAGGTAATAAAAGTTTCCATAAAAACCCGTGCGGGTTGAAATATTATAATACCCGTTGAGTTCAAAAGAAATTCCGGTACCGCCATCGCCTAATTGTATGGACTGATCCACGGGACCCAATACAACACTGTCGGTGCCTCTTGCAGTAAGCTTATGAAAATAATCCTGATAGCGGTAATCGCCGGTGGGCAGTTTTAATCCAAGACCTAACTGCAGATTTCCTTTATGCGATTTTGCAGGGTCAAACACCCAGCGATAGGCGGTAAACCGTATATCGCCGATACCGAAAGAACGGGTACTGTTTCTTGCATCGGGATGGGTGCTGCTGTTGCCGTAATGCTCATACAGAGATGAACGTACATTGGAAAGTACAGGAACATACAGGGAAAGCGACCAGTATTTGCTCAGCGTTTTTGACAGGGTAAAATCCCAGCTGTAAGAATGATTGATAACTTCTGTACCCTTCTCCACTCTTTCCTTTTGTTCCTCTGTACCTACAAAATGTTTGTAGGATTTAAAATAGCGGTTATTGAAATTAAGCATCCAGCCTTTGGCCTCACCTGCTTTGGGTGCGCTGCATGCATTGCCATTGCTGCGGATAGCCACGCAGCCCTGGGCATTTGTTTTCTGGTTTGCTATTAAAAGTATTATTGTGATGATGATGATTACTATGCGTTTCATTATAAAAAAGGTTGGTTTTCGTTCAATAATCAATTTTTCTCTGCCAGTTGTCCTTTGTACAGTTTTAAGCGGTTGCAGATAAATTCACCCAGCCGTTTGCCTGCCTTGGCGCCCTCATCATTGTCGAACCGGAAATGAATGCCGCCGTACAGTCTCGACATGGCCGCTTCGGCTGCTGCGCCGCGGAATGATGTTATCTGCCGGCTGGCAATGCCAAACTCCAGCAATGATGTATCGGTAAACGACAGGTTGTCGCCAAACCATTTGGTCATCACCTCAGCCGCTGCTGCGCTGTTGGTAGCATGACCGCTGGTATAAGACGGGAACGGCGGTGTTTGAATATAGGGCCGCCAGTCGGGATAAATTTTATTTATCTCTGTTTCCGGCCGCACATAGTTGCTGCGGTATTTTTCATCCCAGCAGCTGATGAAAGCGTCAAATAAAGTAATAGCTGTTTCAGCATAAGCAGCCACGGTGGTTTTGAAATCTGCCCTGGCTGCCTGTGCGCCGATGCCCACAATATTCATCCAGTGACCCGGCGGTGAAAATTTTTTGGTGGCAAACATCACATGGCCTGCTACATTCAGCTTAAAAGGATTGTCGTCCCAGGAATCGGCAATGTGTTTTTGCTCAGCGGTCAGATTATCGCCGATGGTTTTTACCTCCATCATGGCCTTGTAAAAAACACTGTTTTTATTTTTTACATCGTAAGGCGGCGGCGTCCCCGGTTTGAACTGGGCAGCCGAATCAATCACCATGGTTCTTATTTCACGCCAGTGCGGCTCCACGGCCTGCGCATAGGCTGGTGGGGTAGGAATCCAGCGGCCCGGCACATCGTACAGCACAGTATAGCGTTCGGCAGTTCTTGTCTGGGCATAGTTGTCTTTTTTACTCCAGCTCAGAACTGCATTTGCGATAGAATCAGAAAAAGCGATGCTGTTTTTTAAAACAGATGCCGGCATGCCAACGCTGTCTGCCATATTTTTCAGTTGCTCATAATAGCCCATCATGCTGCCCTCGGGAAAAGTGACTGCATTGCCCACTTTGGTGAAAGCTAATAAGGCGGCTAGCGCAAAATCAACCGGCTTTCCATTTTCCGGCCGGGGCATGGCGGGCAGGTGTTTTATTTGTCCTGCCAGTGAATTATAGTTTTCATCGCCTGCGGCCACGCATTCAAATGCGGCTATGTTGGCATAAGCATAGTTGCGGCTGGCAATCATGGGCGGAAAATTGTTTTCCAGCACCACGTCGTTCAGCTTTTTTACCGTTTTGCAGTAAAGCAGCTGGTCGTCAAAAATTTTTGTGTAGTCCTTAGTGCCTTTATCGGCACAGCCTGTAATTACAAGCAGCGCCAGGGGCATTACATATTTTAATGCGTTCATGTTTCAGGAAAATTAATTTCAGAAATAAATTTAAATACTGTCGCCGGTGTTTCGTTTCAGGAGAAGAATGCTTCGGGAGGCTGTGCTTCTGTGAGCGGTGTGAACAAATCTTTGGCTTCAGTATTACGAGTAATGAATGTGGAAGCGATTGATAACAGAATCAAATCACTGCCAGCAACATCATACTTGCGAAATTCGGTTGTGAGGAGCTTGATTAAATTATTTTTCTGCTGGCTGCCCTGTTTGCCCGCCGGGATGTCGTTTACCGCTTTGGTGAATTCATTTTTCACTTTGGCAACGCTGCTTTTTTCTTTGTTGGGCAGGCAAAGCAGGAAAAGCGTGTTGCCACTGATTTTTCTTTTAACATACCGCAGGTGCTCGCCGTTCCAGTCCATTTCGCCATATATGTATTCATAATCTTTATCGGAGTAATAAGGCATGTTGAGCGGAATGCGGACTTCCACCAGTTGGTCGTCTGAGTATTGGCCTGCGGCGATTTTGTTTTCAAGACGGGCCGTGGCTTTTTCCTCCATCATTGAAAACACCCAGCGGTAACCAGCCATGTTGAATGCCATTAAGGCCAGCAGCAGTATGGCAGCAATTTTCTTCAAGCCATTAAAGATACAGCGTCAGATTAATAACAACTGTTTTTTTCTATGCCTTATTTCTCCTTAAAGCGGACGATCAACCGCCATCACATGAAAAGTTGTGATGATTATTTAATAACATAAGTCTTTCTTTCCTTCCCGATTCCGGTTAATGTCAGTGACTTCCAGTTTTTTGGCAAAGTGGTTTTTAACTGAACAATTCCACCTGCCGTAATGTCGAGTCCGCCAAAACCCATGAGCAGCGATTGAATGATGCCGCCTGCACCAGTGGCAAAATAGGGATTGGTGCCGCCTTTGGTTTCGGCAATCACACGAAACGGGGGATTGAGGTTGGGCAAATAAGATTCCCGGAACCAGTGATATGCTTTTTCTGCATCGCCCAGCCGGGCATACAGGGTGGCAAATACAGCTTGTGTCATGGCCGGTGTGCCTTCATCAGGCACTCTTGTTTCATAGTACTGCAAATCTTTTTTTATCTGCGCCGGGTCGGTTATTTGTTTTAAAGGATAGGCCAAAAGATTTACATCGGCCTGTTTTATTCCTTCGCCGTTGTAAGTGGCATGTTCTCTTGTCACTCCGTTTTCCATTTTTAAAATGGGAATATTACCAGCCACATGCAGCCAGTCGGCATCGGGAGTGATGCCTAAGATTTTTGCCGCTTCAGCAGCAAACTGAAGATTGGCCTTTGCCGCTGCGTTGGTAAAAGCATTGTTGTCCACATTCTCGGCCCACTCGTCGGGTGCCACCACGTTTTTAATATCATATTTGCCCGGGCCGTTTCTCTCCACACGGCTTGCCCAGAATTCGGCTGTGGCGGAAAGGATGGGAAATCCTTTTTCCCGCAGCCATTGTTTATCCTGCGTGACGCAATAATAATTCCACGCAGCAATGCCCACACAGGCGGTGATGTGATGCTCGAATGGGCCGCTCAATGCCCATACGGGAGTTTCTTCCACACCGGTTTCAGCGCTTTCCCACGGATACATGGCGCCTTTATATCCTTTGCTGAATGCATTTCGTTTGGCCGCTTCCAACCGCTGGAATCGATACTCCATCATGCTCTTTGCAATTTCAGGATGCAGCACCAGCACGGCCGGGTACATCCACAGCTCCGTATCCCAGAAAACATGACCGTTGTAACCCAGTCCGCTCAGCCCCATTGGCGATGGCGACAATGCTGTACCCTCTCTTGAAAAAGAATACAGATGATACAGCATACTGCGCACATCCTGCTGGCTTTGCGCATCACCTTCGATGATGATGTCGCTCTTCCAGAGCTCCTCCCATGTTTTGGTATGAAAATTCAGCAGGCGGTCTCTTCCTTCCAGCTTTGCAAAAATGGTAAGCCGCTCGGCTTCGTTCAAAGGATCATCATGATGGGCTGAAGTGATGGATGAGCCGGCAATGGAAAAGCGATACGTTTCACCGGCTTTTATTTTTTTGCTGAACTTGGCCAGGTGCATGTTGTTATCCCACATTTCATGTATCACCCTGGGTTCTTCGCCATGTTTTTCGCTGAATAAAAAAGTATTGCTCGCACACATCAGCAGTTTGCCGGTGGGGCTTTTAGCTATGGAAGTAAGTAAACTGATGACCACATGCGGCCGGTCAATTTCATTGTAATAATTCTGTACTTCCTTCAATGCATCGGGAGCTTCCATCACACTGGCGCCGGTAATGCTGATGTCCTTTTTTGCCGTCACAAAAACATCCATCAACACAGTATAGGGTAAATGACGAAGCGAATAATACGTGTAACTGACAGAAGCTTTGTCGCCGTAATCAAACCGGGTGGTGAAGGAAGCTTTTTTCATATCCAGCTCTTGCTGCATGTTGACGGCCGACTTTGCATCTATTCTTTTGCCGTCAATTTCCAGGTACATGTTCAGCAGGTTGAAGCTTCGTAGAAAATTGCTCACCCTGCCGCGGCCATACAAATCGTAAGCCCCGGCCAGCACCACATCTTTTACCCTGAAAGGCTCAGGCGATGATACAATACCAATCATGCCATTGGCTACTGTGATACCATAATAATTGCCAGGGTCAATTTTTTCGGCCCTTATTTTCCAGCCATCCTGTGCAGAGCTGCTAAAACAAAGAAGAGAAAAAAACAAGGAGAAGCAATGTTTGGATTTCATAACTCTTTTTGCAAAAAGCTGTCTTTGAATTGTTACGGCTTGCCACAAAGTAAATCATTTACAGGAGGCAAGCTATAAAATCCTGCTGATTTTCCCGGCAAGCAAAAATCCTGGCATTAAAAATTGTTCAGGAATTTAAAGACCATCTTTAAAAAATTAATTTCCGGCAGATAAAAATTATTTGCAGGGAATTAAAAATTCTATAACATTGTGTGTTTATTACACATTGCTTGTATTTAAATTTATTCACTAATTCTAATTTCTGCTTATGTACTGCGAAAGATTGCTTAAGGCCATTGTCTTGCCATTTCTAATGTTGATGGCACTGACAGGTTTCTCCCAGGAAAAAATAATCACAGGAAAAGTTACAGATTCAAGAGACGGTTCGGCTATGGCCGGTGTATCGGTAACTGCCAAAGGAAGCACTGCCGGCACCCAAACCGGTACAGATGGTGGTTACAGGATATCGGTAGCACCATCCGTCACCGTCCTTGTTTTTTCTTCTGTGGGTTATGCCGCACAGGAAATCACCATTGGCGGAAGAAGCACTATTGATGTGCAACTGGTAGTGACCAATGCCACGCTTGGCGAAGTGGTAGTGACCGGTTATGGCACTGCCCGTAAAAAAGATTTAACCGGCTCCATCACCCAGATTTCATCAAAAGATTTTCAGAAGGGGCCGCAAACATCGCCGTTGCAACTGATACAGGGTAAAGTGCCCGGTGTGCAGATATCAACCGGCAACGGTATGCCCGGCGCCGGTATTTATATCCGCATCAGGCAGGGTGCATCGCTTAATGCAAGTAACGACCCGCTGATTGTGGTGGATGGTATTCCCCTTGAAACAGGGGGCATCGCCGGTGTGGCCAACCCGCTTACGCTGTTAAATCCGAATGACATTGAAAGCATGAACATCCTGAAGGATGCTTCTGCTACCGCCATCTTCGGCAACCGGGCTTCGAATGGCGTTATCATTATTACTACAAAAAAAGGCAGTAGCGGCAGGCTGAAAGTGAGTTATAGCAATAACATGAGCCTGGCCACCGTAACCGAAACGGCCGATGTGCTGAATGCCGATGAGTTCCGGGACCTGGTAAACGCCCAGGGCACTGCCGCACAGAAAGCTTTGCTGGGAACATATAATACCGACTGGCAGGATGAAATTTACCGCAGCGCATTTGCTTCGGACAACAACATCAGCTTCAGCGGCGGTTTGAAAAAACTGCCTTATCGCTTATCGCTTGGTTACCTGAACCAGGCCGGTATTTTAATGAATGATAACCTGCAGAGAGGTTCGCTTGTCTTCAACCTGAATCCAAAATTTTTCAAAAACCACCTGAGCGTGGACATCAACATGAAAAACTCGGCAACCCGGAGCCGCTTTGCCAACCAGGGCGCCATCGGTTCGGCTGTTTTTTTCGACCCCACCCAGCAGATATATGACCGCAGCAAGCCGCAGTATGGTGGTTATTGGGAATGGGAACTGAATAATTTACCCAACACCCTGGCTCCAAAAAATCCGCTGAGCCTGCTGAACCAGACAAGAAATGTGGGCAACGTGTACAGGAGCATTGCCAACATACAGTTTGATTACAAATTTCATTTCCTGCCGGAGCTGCGGGCCAACCTGAATCTTGGATACGACGTTTCAAGGGGGTCAGGCACTACTAAATCACTGGCTACAAACGCAGCCTCATATTACAACCAGGGAAGCATGAGCCGCTATCTGCAAAAGAGATGGAACTATCTATCAGATTTTTACCTGAACTACGCCAAAAATTATACAAGCATAAAAAGCCGGGTTGACTTCACTATCGGCTATGGCTGGCAGGACTGGAAGATTTATAGTCCCGGATTTCCTACAATTAACGGCAACGGCGTTATTCCTGCCGGACCTCCATACAAATCTCAACATACCTTGCTTTCCATGTTCAGCCGCCTGAATTACGGTTATGACGACCGTTACCTGCTGACTGCAACAATACGCCGGGATGGTTCATCCCGCTTCAGCGAAGACACACGCTATGGCTGGTTCCCTTCGGCAGCGCTGGCATGGAGAATAAGCCGCGAATCTTTCCTGATGAATTCCAAAACAATTTCTGATTTAAAACTCAGAGTGGGCTGGGGCATCACCGGCCAGCAGGATGTGGGCAGTGATTATCCCTACCTGGCACGCTACACCATCAGCGACAGCAGCGGTATGTACCAGTTTGGCAGCAACTACTATTTGCTGCTTCGCCCCGAAGGTTATGATGAAAACCTGAAATGGGAAACCACAGAAACTTACAATGCCGGCATTGATGTGGGCCTGCTGAACGGCAGAATCAACTTCAGCGTGGATGCTTATTTCAAAAAAACAAAAGACCTGCTGGCTGTCATTTCAGTGCCTGCCGGCTCCAATCTTACCAACCAGATTCTTACCAATGTGGGGAATATTGAAAACCGCGGACTTGAATTTTCAATCACTGCCACTCCCATCCGCAACAAAGACCTTACATGGGATGCCAACTTCAATTTCACCTACAACGAAAGTGAAATCACCAACCTGAGCAAAGTGCGGGACCCGAACGCCATCGGCAACCTGGTGGGTGGTATCAGCGGCGGCGTGGGCAATACCATCCAGATTCATACCGTGGGTTATGCTCCTTATTCATTTTATGTTTATAAACAGGTATACGACCAGAACGGCAAACCGATTGAAGGCCTGTATGTGGATATGAATAAAGACGGCGCCAGCAACGATAACGACAAGTACCGCTACAAAAACCCGCAACCGAAATATTACATGGGGCTGGGCTCGCAGGTGACTTATAAAAAATGGACCTTCAGCTTTGCTGCAAGGGCCAGCATTGACAATTACATGTACAACAACTTTAACTCCAACAGCGGCACTTACCAGAATTTCGGATTCCCCAATTATCTTGGCAATGTGTCAAGAGATGTTTTAAATACCGGCTTCACGGTGCCAAGGCTCTGGAGTGATTACTACATCGAAAACGCTTCATTTGTAAGAATGGATAACGCTAACCTGGGATACAATGTGGGCAAAATATGCAGAAACCACGACATCAACCTGCGGGTATCGGCCAACGTGCAGAATGTATTTGTGATTACAAAATACTCCGGCCTTGACCCGGAGATTGCCGGCGGTATTGACAACAATTTTTACCCCAGGCCCCGCACTTATTCCCTTGGTTTCACTCTTGATTTCTGATTTTTAAAAAATTGAATTATGAAAAATAAATTCATGAAAAAAATTTCACTGGTTACGCTGGTCCTGTTTTTTGCCAGCTGCACCAAAACACTCGACCGGAAGCCTTTTTACGATGTTACTTCCGCCACGGTGTACGATAACTTCAGCAACTATAAATCCATTCTTGCCAAACTGTATGCAGGTCTTGCCGTGAGCGGCCAGCAGGGTCCCAGCGGCCGTCCCGATATTTTTGGTATTGATGAAGGATTTTCCAGCTACCTGCGGCAATACTGGCAGCTGCAGGAGCTGTCATCCGATGAAGCCGTAATCGGCTGGAACGATGGAACCATCAAAGACCTGCACAACATGACATGGACACCGGCCAACGAGTTTATACGCATGATGTACGACAGAATTTTTTACCAGGTATCGCTGTGCAATGAATTTTTAAGAGAAACAACTGACGGAAAACTGTCTGCCAGAAAAATTTCTGGAAGCGACCTGATTGAAGCAAAAAAATTCCGCAACGAAGCAAGATTCCTTCGGGCACTCAGTTATTATCATGCCATTGATTTGTTCGGCAATGTGCCCTTTGTGCTGGAAACAGATCCCATCGGTTCTTTTTTCCCTTCCCAGATTACAAGAGCCAATTTATTTGCTTGGCTTGAAACCGAGCTGAAAGAACTGGAAACACTGCTGACTCCGGCACGCCAGAATGAATATGGCCGGGCCGACCAGGCAGCCGCCTGGTTTTTGCTTGCCAAGCTATATTTGAATGCATCTGTGTACACCGGCACGGGAAGATTGAACGACTGCATCGCCTATTGCAACAAAATCATCAATTCGGATTATACTTTAGCTGCACAGTACCGCTACAATTTCCTTGCAGACAATCACACTTCGCCAGAGCTGATATTCAGCGTAAACTTCGACGGGCTGCGTACCAAATCGTGGGGCGCCATGACCTACCTGGTGCATGCGCCTGTGGGTGGCAATATGAATCCTGCCCAATTTGGCATCAATGGCGGCTGGGGTGGCCTGCGTACTACAAAGAATATTGTAAACCTTTTTCCCAGCACAACGGGTATACCCGATTCAAGGGGAATGTTTCATACCAGCGGGCAAAATCTCGAGATAATGGATATATCCACCTTTACCGATGGTTATCCCATTACCAAATACCGCAACGTTACTCAATCCGGTGCAGCCGGCTCTGATCCGCAGGGCAATTTTCCCGATACGGATTTCCCGTTGTTTCGCCTGGCTGATGTGTACCTGATGTATGCCGAAGCAGTAGTGGCAGGTGGCAGCGGCGGCAGTTCATCTACCGCATTAAACTATATGAATGCACTTCGCCAGCGGGCTTATGGAAATACGTCGGGCAACATTACCGCTTCGGATCTTACACTTGATTTTATTCTGAAAGAAAGAGCAAGAGAGCTGAACTGGGAAGCCCATCGCCGCCAGGACCTGATACGTTTTGAAAAATATGCAGGCTTTGCCGGTTATTATACCGGCAGCGCTTATGTGTGGCCATGGAAAGGCGGAGTAGCCGGCGGTGTAGGTGTGGGCAATCATCGTACTTTATACCCCATACCATCCACCGACATGGCAGCCAATCCTAACCTGGTTCAGAACAACGGGTATTAAAAAAATTGCGCAATGATATTTTATTGAAGAAATAATAATCAATGATTACCAAACTAAATAAAAATATTATGAGAACATGGTTAAACAAACTCATGCTGGCCGGCATTGCAGCCCTTGCATTTTCATCCTGCAAAAAGGATGAAGTGAGAACCGTGCTGAATGTGGGTGCGGCGCCTTCCCTGCAGACATCGGCCACCACGCTGGTACTGCAGCAGGTAAATGCCAATAATGAGGCGGTAAAGTTTACTTACACTGCTGCTACCTTCGGCTTTGATGCAGCGGTTACCTACACGCTGCAGATTTCAAAAGGCGGAACCAGTTTTGCCAGCGCCTCCACTACCGAAGTGGGATTAAGCAACACTTCTCCGCTTGAAAAGTCTTTTAAAGTAGTTGATTTCAACCGGGAGCTATTGAAAATTATTAATTATGGTACCGCCACAGCCGTGGAGGTAAGAGTGAAAGCCAGTGTGGCAGCAGCAGCGCCTGCTACTTACTCTAATGTGGTTACGCTTACCTGCACAGCCTACCGCGACCTGATAACATATACCTATCCCAATGCACTTAATGTGGCCGGCAACTTCCAGGGATGGAACCCGGGAACAGCGCCGCAGATAGTACGGCAAAACAACGGTGGCTTTAATGGTTTTGAAGGTTATATTGTTTTCAACGACCCGGGACCACAATTTAAACTTGTAAGGGGCGACAACTGGGGCGCCGGCGATCATGGTGATGCAGGAGGAGGAATGCTTACTGCGCAGGGTGGACCCAACCTTGCTCTGCCCAATGGCGGACCGGGGTTGACGGGGCTTTATCGCCTGTGGGCAAACACTACTAATCTTACCTGGGGTTATAATAAAATAAACACATGGGGTATCATCGGCGCCTTCAACGGCTGGGGTTCCAGTGTGGCCATGACATTTAATACGTCAACCGGTGTATGGTCTGTTACCCGGGATATGCCCGTAGGTGAATTCAAGTTCAGGGCCAATGATGACTGGGGTATCAACTTTGGCGACAATAACGGCGATTTTAAACCCGAATACAACGGCGCCAACCTGAATATTTCCGTAGCCGGTAATTACACCATCTCCCTCGACTTAAGCGTCGGTGGCAACTATGCATATACAATCAAGAAGAACTAGTTAATATGAGCAGTCAAACCTTTGGTTTACCCGTCCTGTTTCTACAGGACGGTTTTTTGTTAGCAATTTCCTGTAGAGATTAAAATCAATAAATGATTTCACTTACAAATAAAAAAAGTATTGTTTCTGTCGCCCTCAATAAGGTTTTGAGTTTTAAAGCATAACCCTTCTGCCGTAAAAAAATTTTTTTATGAAAAGCAGTCTTACAGTAATTCTACTATAGGATTTCTGCAGGTATGAAGTAATTTTGATCCTGCAATTTTTCCGATACTCCTGTCGAATAACCACTTAATCCGTTTATAAATCTAAACCCAGCATGTATGAAAACTACCCGTATCCTGAACCAGTTCTCCTTTTTATTTGCCTCCGCCTTGCTTGTTGTTTCCTGCCAGAAAAGTGATGCATTGCGAGATGAAAACCCGGCACGGGTTTTTGCCACGGTTGAAAATGCTTCTTCGGCAGCAGCCCTTCCCGACTACGACACTTATTGCATCAGCCCGGATGGTCCCTTTGTGGAATTAAGCGGTTCTAAAACTGTTTACTGGGGAAACAGCTCCAACCCGAAATGGAAAACAGTAAGCTATGTTTCTTACAACACAGCCAGTGAATTTGTAGTGGAAGTGACCTACACCCAAAGCCAGGGCAATGCCTCAAACACAGTAAGTGTAACGGCCAATGGCAGTACCCAATCAGTGCCCTCGCTGGCCAGCGGCAGCACCGCCACTTTTTCTTTCCCGCTGCCGGCCGGATGGAGTAAGGGTGATGCCGAAGCATTTTCGGTGTACCAGGAAGGACAGAACTCTCCTTTAACCATGTCGGATACTTATTACCTGTATGAGCTTTGCTGCGAAACATTATTCAGCGGCCAGGCCATCGCCTGCGGCAACCAGCGTGAAGCGGTATATACTTTTAAGACAGAAGATGCCGTTGGCTATTTCAAAATCCAGGGTGGACTTACCAACTTTACCGGCGCCGATGCGGTAGTGGAAGTTACCGGCGGCAGCAATATCACCGTATCACAAAGCACTCCGGGCAACAGCACAAACCGGGTGATTAAAGTTGAAGGCAGCGCCGGTAGTTGTGATGAAATCATTATCAGGATCACCTGGAACTCCACCAACTCCGGCGGCATCAT
>CAYUJD010000078.1:0-12885 GCA_964444975.1 uncultured Chitinophaga sp.
CCGATGGAAACTTTGGGTGAAAAGAAAATATCGCCGGTTTCATTCGGCAGCTCCTGTATTTTTTTTCTTACTGCCAGGCAGGCATCTACTGCACGGTCCAGGTGATATTCACCACGGAACACGGCAAGGATGGCATCGCCGATAAATTTGTCAATGAAACCACCCTGGGCTATAATTTCTTTCACCATCACGTCAAAATAACTGTTGAGCAACTTCACCACTTTATCCGGCGGTTCATTTTCGCTGATGGTGGTAAAGCTGCAGATGTCAATAAATGCCACGGAGGCCTCCACTGTTTCATTGACCATCAGCGAGGTTTCAAATTCGCGGCTGTTCATAAAATTGAGCACCGTTTCATCCACATACATTTTCAGGATATTGTTTTCCTTGATGGCCCGCATGGTTTCTTTCATTTGCTGTACATGCCGCAGCGTTTTTTGCATGGTTGTTTCCAGGTCGTCAAAGTTCACCGGCTTGGTGATGAAATCGAATGCGCCGCGGTTCATGGCGGTACGGATGTTTTCCATATCGCCATAGGCCGACACAATGACGGCCTTCAACAGTGTGTTTTGATCGTTCAGTTTGCTGAGCAGGGTGAGCCCGTCCATTTCCGGCATATTGATGTCACTGAGCACAATGTCCACATCGCTGTGCTGCGCCAGCTGCTCCAGCGCTTTTACCCCGTTGCCGGCAAATAAAAATTCATACTGGTGTTCCCGTATTTTTTGCCTGAACTTTTGCTTGATGAGCACTTCCAGGTCGGCTTCGTCGTCAACTACAAGAATTTTGGCCATCAATGTATCGCTTTTAATTTTTCTTTTAATGATGGAAAGTCGAGCGGCTTGGTAAGAAAATCATCGGCGCCCAGTTTCATAGCGGTTTTATAATTATCCGCATCACCATAGGCCGTTATCATCATCACCACCGGTGGCGGTTCGTGATGCTTTTCCTTGATGCGCCGCAGCAGCTCCAGGCCGCTCATGCCCGGCATGTTGATGTCGCTTAGTATCAGCACAGCTTCATGATTCAGCTCCCGGAGGTATTGCAGGGCTTCTTCGCCGGAGAAAGCGAAAGCAAACTCCATTTCACCACTGCGTATTTCTTTCCTGAAGCGTTGTTCAAACAGCACTTTTACATCTTTTTCATCATCCACAACTAAAATCTTCATTTAGCGTTTTTTTGGCGGTGGGTAAATATTTCTTTTTAATTCAAGAGATGAATTTATGATTTATACCGGTAAAATAATGACGAACACTGAAAATTCTCTTTCTTTCGTTTATCTCCTTAACACAGCATCCTGTTTTTTTCCCAGGAATTCTCCCGGTATTTTGGCTTTGATTGATTTTACTTCCGTTCCCTGCGAAATAATATTTTTTTATTCCTTATCAGCTGCCAGGATGGTTTGCAGCAGCACGTTGGCCCCGTTGGCCATGTCGGTAGCCGTAGTAAATTCTTTTGGGGAATGACTGATGCCGCCAATACTCGGAACAAATATCATGGCAACCGGGGCAACCAGCGCCATCTCCTGCGAATCGTGCCCGGCACCGCTCTGCATAAATTTATATGTAAAACCAAGTGACTTTGCAGCCGCCACAATTTTTTGCTGGAGCCCTTTATCCGTCAGCGCCGGTTTTGATGGATTGGGATGATATTGAAAAGAAAATCGGGTGCCAGATACTGCCGCAATGTCTGCCGCTCTTTTTTCAATATCCCGAAACAGCTGCCAGAGTTTTTCATAATTCAAATCTCTTATTTCAAGGCCCAGCATTACTTTGCCGGGAATCACATTGAAGGCGCCCGGCTGCACAGAAATTTTTCCTACTGTCCCCACCTGCCTGCCTTCCACACCGGTTACCACTTCATTTACTGCCACAATAAATTTTGCAGCAGCCAGCAGCGCATCTTGCCGCATGTTCATGGGTGTAGTGCCCGCATGATTGGCAAATCCTTCTATTGCTACATCCCAGTGTTCAATACCTACGATGCCCTCCACTACGCCAATCTGGATTTTTTCTTTATCTAAAATACCTCCCTGTTCAATGTGTAATTCCAAAAATGCTTTCAGATCGCCTTTCTTTCTTACGCTGTATTGAATACTGTCAGGGTTGCCGCCGATGGCTTTGATGCCCTCGGCAATGCTGAGTCCGCTCTGGCTTTTTATCTTCAGCGCATCGGCAGTCAGGTGCCCAGCCATGGCCACACTACCGAAGGTGCCGCCTTCTTCGTTTGAAAAAATAATTACTTCCAGCGGGTGGCTGGTGATGATTTTATTTTCATTCAGCGTTTCAATTATTTCCAGTGCGCTGATGGAACCCACGCAGCCGTCGTAATTGCCGCCGTCGGGCACCATGTCAATGTGTGAGCCGAAGGCGATGGGTTTTAATGCAGGATTCTTTCCTTTTCTTTTACCAATGATGTTGCCGGCATAATCAACCGTTACTTCAAGTCCTGCTTTCTTCAGCAAGCCGATATACCAGGCTCTTGCTTCACGGTCGCCGTTGGTATATGCAACCCGGTAACCTCTGCCAAGGCTGTCTTTACCAAATTTCGCCAGCTCAAAAATGCGGCTTTCGATGCGTTGCTGGTTTACTTTAATATTAATACCTGCCGCATCAGCCTGGCTATTTGCAGTCAGCGAAAAGAAAAAAGCAGCCAGGAAAAGAATGTTTTTCATTTTTTAGAGAATAATTTTTTTATTCTTTTAAAAATTGCTTTGCTGGGTACAATCACAAATTCAGTGTCAGCATGCGGCTTCGGATTAATGGTCAGCGATTCAAAGGAATAAGGAAGGTAATAATTTCTGAATTTAACAAGTCATCTCAAAAGTAATTTCAGACCACAGATTGCACAGGATAAGCAAACAGATTGCACCGCTTTTATTCTAAAATCTGAGAAATCAGTGAAATAATATCCGTGTAATCAGTGGTTAATTGGGGTTAAAGTGACTATTGAGATAGCTTATAGTTATTTCCCCTGCCAGGAACAAAAAAACACAGGACACGGGGAGTCCCGTTACGATTTTCATAGCCGCTGCGAGAAATACCGTGAAAAGTATGCGTGTGTTAGTAGAAAAAGATGTAATACCCGGCAGTTTTTTTGCACACATACAATATTTATATGCCGCCTTCAGTTTTAAAAAAGAAGTTCATACCAAAGCTGGCTGTGAAATTTTTTTAAAAAAACAGTGCGTATGAAACAGATGAATCATGCCAGCCATCATCCCGCATTACAGCAATTGCACAAAAATGCCTGCTCATGGGTAGGCCATTGGGGCGCCGGCGCAGTTGATTTTCTTGCCGGCCAGACTTTTCAATGTCCTGAAAACGGTGAGCTGGAAAGCATCGATGTGTTTGTGGCCGATGTGCCGTTGCCCGGCAAGCTGGTTCTCACCCTTCACCAGTTCAACAATGAAAACAAAACCTGGGGCCCTGTCATTTCCACTTCAGAAATTGATGTAGAAAGTAAAAACCGTGAACATTGGATGCAGTTCAGCCTGCAACCTGTGCAGGTACAGAAAAACATCACCTATGGTTTCCGGCTCAACAGCCCGGACGGCCTGGTGGCGGTTGGCGAAGCCGTTTGGACACATAAAAATGCCTTTGCTTATGGTGTGGAGTGGAAGAAAAAGAATACTGACCAGCGGGATTTCTTTTTCTGCTATTTCAGCCTTGCGTTTAAAGCAGCGCTGAGGGCCTGAACAGAAATTTTTTTTTACAGAAAATAAAATAGGCAGCAACTCAAATTGCCGCCGCGGGGAAATGTATAGCCATTAATTATTCCTGATGTTGATTCGCATGCCCGGTCCGCCTGGTGGGCCGTTCTGCTGCATTTCCTGGAAAAGTTTTTCTCTTTCTTTGGCAAACTCATCGGCCGTTGCTTTCTTTCCTTTTGCGGGTTCTTTGATTTTTGCAACATCCACTTTGGGGCTTATTTCAATTGCCATAAACCGGCTTCTGCCATTGTTCACATCTATTTCCAGTATGGTGCCCGGCAGCTGGCCCTGGTACATATCGGGGCCGAAAGAACCGGGAATTTCATTGGTAAACCACGCAACAATATTCAAAGTGTCTGTCACCCGTTCTCTTTTTGCTTCGCCGTTGTCCATCGTCATGCGGAAGCTTTCCTGCATACGCTGGCTGGTTGCCTTCATGCATTTATAGCCAAGAATTTCTTTTGTTTCGCCGGTAATCTTCCACCCCAGTTTTATTATAGTGTCGGTAATAATATAGTTTTTGCCACCCAGTTCCCGCTGCTCCGTTTTTTTTCCTTCGGCAATGTTGTGAAAACTGATGTCGTCGCTGCCGGGCATGCGAAACACCATGCGCATACCGCCTCCGTCGCCAAAACTCATTTCATCGCCGGGATTAACGTCTTCCACCGGTTGCCACAGGCTTTTTCCTCCGGTAAAAAGCAGTTCAAACCTGTCCTTTCGTTCCCGCGGTATCATATTCTGAAAAGCCGGGTTGTCATCATTGATGCGTATCTGCAGCTGCATCGTTCTTTCAAAAACTATTTTACCTTCTTTTATCTGGGCAAGTGCCGGAAGGGTAAGACTCATAGCAGCGGCAATCAAAAATCTTTTCATACTGTAAAAATTATTTTGTCTGCAAAGGGGTTATGAACAGCAAAACTAATTGAGCCGGCAGCCTGTACAGGTTAAGTCACCTTGGTTTAAAGTTAATAAAGGTTAACAGCCGGCAGCGGCAGCAATATTACGTTTACTTTTGTTTCGTGTTTGCAAAATGAAGAAAGGCCTTCCCATACTAATGCTCATCACTATCCTGACCATCGCCGGTTTCCAGGGTTACTGGCTGAAGGAAACGTATCATAAAGAAAAAAGAATTCTTGAGCAGCGCACCCATTTTACGTTCCGCGAAACGGTGCGCCGGCTGCAGGCAAAAAAACTGAAGCTGGATAATTTTTTCGATGATTCGTCCGGGGCCGCAGGATTTGGTATGGCGGAAATGAGACCTTTTCCCGGTCCGCCCGGCGGCGAGGAAATGGCCGGCCTGCTGAATGATGTCACCATTCGTATCAGTGATTCTTTATCGGGACCTGAAAGAGCAGCGGAATCAGGAAGACGAATTGCAAGTATTTTAAAGGGAAACGCTGAAAGAATGAACGACTCGGTTATTTTTAAAAAAGAACACAGGAAAAACATGGTTGTAACCCTGGACAACTCCGATGTGATGTTTCAAACCGACTCTGCCCGTGAATATAAATTTGAAAGAGTAAAAGGCCCGCAGGGGGAGCTATTCCGTTTTTTATACAATGTGGATTCGCTGCAGGACTCGCTGCGGCTGGCTGAGGTTGATTCGGCTTTTCAGGCAGCGCTGGTAAAAGAAAAAATAAATATTTCTTATTCCATTTCCCGCACGGATAGTGTGCCCCGCCGAAGAACGGGACCTGAAGAAAAACTGGAGCCCAACAAAGTGATTGTAGGCTTTGCCCGCCCGGTGGCATACACACTGCATATTGGCAATGCCATGGGGTATCTTGCAAGAAAACTCGCCTCGCCGTTTTTGTTTTCGCTTGTCCTCGTTGGCGTCACCATTCTTTCTTTTGTGCTGCTGTACCGTAACCTGCAGCGGCAGCGCCGGCTTACGGAAATAAAGAATGAATTTATCAGCAATATTACACATGAATTAAAAACACCCATTGCCACCGTAGGCGTAGCCATTGAGGCTTTGCGAAATTTTAATGCTATAAATGATCCGCTGCGCACCAAAGAATATCTCGATATATCGCAAAATGAGCTGCATCGTCTTTCATTGCTTGTAGACAAAGTGCTGAAACTTTCTATGTTTGAGAATAAGGAAATCGAACTGAAATATGAAAGCCTGGATCTGGCAGAGATCGTGAACGAGGTGGTTTCTTCCATGAAGCTGCAGATCGAAAAAAACAGGGCTGATGTATCACTGAGTACAGACGGCCATACAACCCTGGAGGGAGACGGGCTTCATTTGCTGAGTGTGGTGTTTAATTTACTTGACAATACCCTGAAGTACAGGAACGGGAATATTGCGGTGAAAATCGAAATAAAAGAAAAGGAGAATGACGTTGTGTTGTCAGTGGCTGATAACGGCATCGGTATTCCGCAGGAATACAAAGACAGGGTGTTTGAGAAATTTTTCCGGGTGCCAACCGGCGATAAACACAATGCAAAAGGATACGGGCTGGGGTTGAGCTATGTGGCCCATGTGGTGGAAAAACACAAGGGAAAGATCGAAGTGGAAAGCCAACCAGGCATTGGAACAAAGTTTATAATTACCTTACCTAAAGCCCCCAGCCCCTAAAGGGGAGCAATTAAGAATATGGGCAAAATAAAAGTTTTTTACATAGAAGATGAGCTTTTCCTGGGCAAGATTGTAAAAGAAAGCCTGGAGAGTCGCGGCTTTGAAGTGATTATGGAAAGCGACGGGGCCAAAGCGACATCAGTATTTAAAAAAGCGGAGCCCGATATCTGCGTGCTGGATGTGATGTTGCCCAACAAGGACGGTTTTACCCTAGCCGATGAAATACGGGAACTGGATGAGGAAGTGCCCATCATTTTTCTTACTGCCAAAACACAGACGGAGGATGTAGTAAAAGGATTTTCCCTCGGTGGCAACGATTATATCCGCAAACCCTTCAGCATGGATGAGCTGATCGTAAGAATTCAAAATGCATTGCGAAAAAAAATTGAAGGCCCGAAAAAAATTACCGGCGATACAGTTACAATGGGCAAATACAGTTTTCAGCTCAACCGCCAGGTTTTGAGCAATGGCAAGGAAGACCGCAAGCTTTCTTACCGCGAAAGTGAATTACTAAAACTGCTATATGAAAACCGTGACAAGATCATCGACCGCAAAGACATTCTCAATCTTCTCTGGGGCAATGACAACTTTTTCAACAGCCGCAACCTTGACGTGTATATTACCAAGCTGCGCAGTTACTTAAAAGACGATCCTTCGCTGGAGATTATTACTATTAAGGGGATTGGGTATAGGTTTGTGGCGGGGTAAAGTATCAATCTTCTTTTAACAGGTTTTCTGCTTCATTTTTCAAAACGGGCATGTATTTCTTTATGATTGTGTAAATAGTTTCATCATTCACGGCTTCATATTCATGAATAATCCTGTTGCGAAGTCCTATTATCTGGCTGCTGTTGGTAATATTGATTGATGAATCTTCTTTTCGGGCTTTGTTAAGCGCTTCACCGATAATTTCCAGTTCTCTTTCAACTGCTCTTTTCAGCATTTTGTTTTTTCATAATCTGAAAATGAAATAACATCTTTTGTAAATTCTTCGATAGAAAGGCAGGAGTTTAATATATCGGTAAGGTATTTTTTTACTTCATCACTCATAAATCGGAGTTCTGGTTTTGTTCATGACTTTAATGAAATAAGGATTTTTAACTGATTTCTCCACAATCAGGTCAACCGGGCGGTTAAAAAGATTTTCCACTTTCTCATAAAGTTTCAGGTGATTTTCTCCTACAACCAAAGGATCAAGATTATCTTCAAAGCTGATAAGAAAATCAATGTCACTGTTTTTATTAAAGCGGTCGGTGCATACGCTGCCGAAAGCATAGGCCTTTTTGACGCTATGCTCACGGAATATTTTTTTTAGTTCCGGCAATTTATCATGAAGGAATGGATGAATCATACAGTATAAAGATAATTCAATATATCCGGTTTTCTTATTTAACAGCAATCTTGATGTGTACATTACAAAGCTGCGTGGTTATTTAAAGGTTGATCCTTCGCTGGAGATTATAACCATCAAGGGCATCGGGTATAGGCTTGTGGCGGGATAAAAAATCGGCTCTTTATATAAATTTTATGATTTTTTATTTTTAAAAAACACCGGCAATCTGTTTGTGGCCGGATTAATTAATTCTTGAAAAACACTTCAGCCACGGTATTATTCCTCAGCAAAACGATTTGACTTTTATCCGGTAGGTAAATGATTTTTCTTACTTCCCCGCTGCTCATGATGCCTGATGCGGCCGGGCTTATCACAGAAAATTTTCCGACCCCGAGACCTTTCAGCAGCAGCACAGCACCGGCATCGTAATTGCCGGTGGATACATCGGGATCGTAAGAGTTACCGGCAATCAAAACATCTTTTGTGCCATCGTCATCAAAATCTTCAACCAGCAGGTCATTCACGGTGGACAGTTGCCCCTGCTCCGGAAACGGAACAAAGCGGAATGAAAAATTTCCTTCGTTGATAAACACGCCCGATTCGAAACAGGCGGCAGTAAATACATCCATTCCTTTTTTCTGATCATCGGTAAAAATTTCGTCCAGCGTTTTGCCGGCGTATTGCCGGTAACGGATAAATTTTTTCCGCATCATGGGCATCTGGTCTATCAGTTGGTCGCGGTGATACATGGGATAACATTTGCCCCATATATAATACCCGAGCACAGCATCATAGCTGCCGTTGCCGTCAAAATCTTTTGCGTAAACAGTGCATGGCTCATCTATACCTGCTGTGATCTTTGAATTCAATCCACGGTTACCGGCAACAAGGTCCAAATCACCATCATTATCTATGTCAACCGCTTTTATCACATTCCACCAGCCGGTAAGTTTTTCAAGCGGAATTAGTTTTTCATTGATAGAAACTGCTCCATTCACCATTTTCCATTTTCCATTCTCAATTTTAAAAATCATAACCGGCATCCATTCCCCGGCAAGCACCAGTTCATTTTTATTATCGCCATCCACATCAGCCCAGGCAGCATGGTTTACCATACCGGCATTATTCAACGCCGGCGCCACCGCATCGGTCACGTTTTTAAAAATGCCCTTGCTGTTTTGCAGCAGCATATTTTTATCATGCTGCGGAAAACGACCGGGCATTACACCGCCGCCAATAAATAAATCGTTATCACCATCCGCATCAAAATCGAGCGGAATGACAACAGAACCATTGAACGATTCCTTCGGCAAAGCATTAATCGCTTTGGTAAAATTTCCTTTGCTGTCATTCAGGTACAGCCGGTCCTGGTAGCGGGCCGAGCCGGCATCAAACTCCGCTCCGCCGCTAACCACGTACAGGTCATTGTCTTTGTCGCCATCAGCATCGAAGAAAACAGCGCCGCCATCTTCATAAAGCCTGTCGGCAGCAAATACAAGCTGTTTTTTTTCTGTAAACAAAGCACCCGGCATCTGCAGCATGAGCCTGCCTTCAAAACCCGCAGCGCCACCGATATAAATATCTTCCCTGCCATCGCTGTTCACATCGCCCCGGGCAAAGTAAGGTCCTTTGCGGCTGCATTTGTAAGGTATCAGCGGCTCCCGTTTGAAATCAATAAAATCATTTTCACGATGCGTATAGGAGAATGCATTCTTGCCTGGTGATTTTGTAAACCATGTTTTTGCTTCCTGCTTTTGCCCCGCAGCAATCACTGCATCCTGTTCGTAAATGCTGAGCACCTGGTTGGCTTGTATGTTTTCCAGCACAATTGTTTTTCCCGAAGGGAAACTGATCTCTGTTTTTTTCACTACCATTTCCTTACCCAAACCGAAATGCAGGTAATGCTCCATAGTACCCATGTAGCCCCGCTGCGGATCGTAACGCTGCAGCTGTAAATTGTTTTGGCTGTCCCGGAGTTTTACCACGGCGCCATACACTTCTTCTGCTGAGTTTTTGGTTTTAAAAAAACGGAAACGCAGGTAATTGCCACCGGTTATCCCGCGGCTGTTGTTTTTATAAATGAAAGCCGGGTCGTCAATATTGTTTACCGCCAGGTCCAGGTCGCCGTCATTGTCCAGGTCGGCATACACGGCGCTGCCGGAGAAGGAGGGGAGCTGTTCACACCATTTGTCGGAAAAATTATCAAAGCGCAGGGTGCCGTTGTTGCGGTAAAAATAATTTTTTACCCTTACCTCTGGTATCAGCTTAAACCATTCATCGAGATTTACCGGCTGGCCGCGGGCCATAATGTTCTTGATGGAATCCAGCACAAAATTTTTATAATCCCAGTCGGTAATGTCACGCTTCAGCCCGTTGGTGACAAAAACATCTTTCCACCCGTCGTTATCAAAATCGGCCAGCAGCGGTGTCCAGCTCCAGTCGGTTTGCGCCATGCCGCTGTAGTAAGCAATATCGCTGAAGCTGCCGCCGCCGTTATTCAGTTGCAGGCAGTTTCTTGGGTACTGGTAAAAAAGATTGAAGCGAAGCAGCAGCTGAAATTTGTCGTAGTTCAGGTTTTGCACAAACAGCTGCTTCTGCCGCACGGGATCTTCGATGGCCATATCGAGAGTAAAAATATCTTCCCGCCCGTCGTTGTTGATGTCGTTTACATCGGAGCCCATGGAAGAAAGACACACATGATTGAAATAATCGCTAAGCCTTTCAGTAAATGTGCCATTGCGGTTGTTGATGTAAATAAAGTCGGGTTTGTTGAAATCGTTGGCCACATAAATGTCGGGCCACCCGTCGCTGTTGAAATCATAAATGGCGGCGCTGAGTGCAAAGGCATGATTGATGAGGCCGGCTTTTTTTGTTACATCAATGAACTTGTTGCCATTGTTCTGGTACAGCCGGTCGCTTACAAATACAGTACTGGTATCTTCGGCATATATCATTTTTCCGTTCACCATTTTGGCGGGTATCAGCATGGCGGTGGTGAACTCTTTGGGCTGGTTGGCGAAATACACATCCATATCACCGTCTTTATCGTAATCCAGAAAATAAGCCTGCGTGGTAAAGCTGGCATCGTTCAAACCGTACGCAGCGGCTTTATCCGTAAAGGTCAGGTTGCCGTTGTTGATATAAAGATGTTTTACTCTTGCTGTGGAATGGGTGGGGCCTGATTTGCAAACAAAAATATCCAGCCAGCCGTCATTGTTTATGTCAATCATGTTCACGCCGGTTTTCATACCGGCGGCGGCGCTTACACCTGCCTGCTCCGTGATGTCTTTAAATTGAAAATTGCCCAGGTTGAGATAGAGTTTATTTGAGTCCAGCGTGGAAGCAAAATATAAATCCTGTAGCCCATCGTTGTTGATATCGCCAGCAGCCACACCGGCGCCGATGTACAGGTATTCATATTTATAATAAAACATGTTGCCGTCTTCAATGATGTCGTTGCGGAAATGGATGCCCGTAGTATCTGGCGGCAGCAGGGTAAACAGTTTTTGGTTGGCAGCCTGCTGCGCCGGAGCATACATATATATAATATATACCAGGAGGGAACTGATGAGATTTTTTGCCATCATTCTGTTTTAGCTTACATAGGTTTATAAAGTGATTGAATGACAAAGCGGCCTATTTGCCGGCCCTGCTGCACACTGATTCTTGCGGTGGCCGGGTAATGAATGCCCCCATACACCCGGCTGACCGATGATTCTTCTGCCGCCGCATAAAAGGAAGTAAAAGTTCGGGGTTTTAATCCAAACGGATTTTCCGTTTCGTCAGTAAATGAAAAATTATTTCCCAGCAAGGTGGTCAGCACTTCGGCGGCGGCATTGGAAGTAACCGAATGACCGCTGGTGAATTCAGGAAATGGCGGTGTTTGTATCAGCGGCCGCCAGTCAGCATCAAGAAAATTATTTATCACTGTCACCGGCCGGATAAGGTCGGTTTTATATTTTTCATCCCAGCAGCTGATAAATGCTTCGTAAATGGCAATGGCGGCGAAGGTATAAGCCTGTGCAGTTTTACCCAGTGAAATATTTTTTTGCCGGCAGGCCTGCCCCGCAATTTTCAGCCAATGACCACCGGGAGAAATTTTGTGAACAAAATAAGTGAGGTGACCTTCAATAACGGATGAGTTGGGATTGTCGTCCCAATAAAGAGCAATGTTCTTTTTTGTGCTGTCCAGGTTTTTTGAAATGCGGTACACCTCCAGAATGTTTTTGTAAAATGCGGATTGCTTTGAAGCGCTGTACAGCAGTTTTTCTTTTGGCGAGAACTGCGATGCAGTCTTCATCAGCATGGGTCGCAGTTTATTCCAGTGCGGCTCCAGCCCCGGAGCATAATCGTTGGGTGTGGGCTGCCAGGCTCCCGGCTTGCCACTTGCGGTGAACCTCGGCATACCCCGTGTTTTCAGGTAATTGTCATTCTTCGACCAGGCAATGATGCTGTCGGCCACAAGTTTTCCATATTCATAAGCATTTTTATAAACGGCCGCTTCCATCGTGTGCTGAACAGAGTCAGCAAACCGGCTGCGCCATTCTTCTATTTTATATTCCGAGCCTACGAGGTTTTGAGAAACTAATACAAAAGCCACGCTGGCCGATACGAAATTATCATTGGGCATTGGTGGCGGTGGAAGTTTTTTTAAGCCGTTCAGTTTTCCTGCCAGCAGCGGCAGCAAAGGATCATCATGCCGGATGCATTCGTAAAAAGCAATTTGGGGATAAACATAAATGCGGGCGGCCACCGGCGGGGTAAACAAATCATCCATCACTGTATTGATGAGCAGGTCGTTCAGTTGATGGAGTGTGTTTTGTTTTGATTGGGCCCCTGTGCCGGTGATAAAGAAACACGGCAGTAACAGGGCAATGATTTTTTGAAACAATTTTTTCATGCCGGAAACAATATGCTTTTTAAAATTAGCCATATTTAAGTTATCGGCTCTTGTCAATCAAAAGTTCAGGCTGATCTGCTAAATTGCAAAAAAACAGGTATGGCAAAATTCTTTTCCTGGCTGGGTACTTTACTGGCTATCGCTATATTAATAGCAGCCATTACAGCTCCGGGTGATAAAAAGTTTGAAAACTTTATAGCCAAAGATAAAGGCGGCAATACCATGAGCTGCAAACCCATCATTGGCAAAAGCTCGCCATTTAAAATTATTGTCCGGCTGTTTTCCTTTCACTACGTCAGCTACTGCGAAACAACCCAGTCGCCGCTTCGCCTGCGTACCGGCGGAAATAGATCAGG
>CAYUJD010000078.1:12985-17555 GCA_964444975.1 uncultured Chitinophaga sp.
TGGGCTATGCCATCGGCACGCATCATACACGGCACGATAAGATTGTGGAATACTTCAAAGTACTTGACCGGCTTTCGGATCGTGTCACTGTGCAGGTAATCGGCGAAACGTTTGAACATCGTCCGCAGATTGCCGCCATCTTCACTTCACCCGCCAATCAGCAGCGGCTGGAGGAAATACGCCAGGCACATCTTGCAGGACAGATTAACGGCAGCACTGAAAATATTCCTCTTGTCATTCATCTTGGCTATAATGTGCATGGCAACGAACCATCGAGCAGCGAAGCCGCCATGCTTACAGCTTATTACTTAGCGGCATCAGAAACCGAAGAGGTAACAAAATGGATAAATGATATGGTGATTTTAATGGATCCCGTCATTAATCCCGATGGAAGAGACCGCCACAGCAGTTGGGCAAATATGCACAAAGCTACTCCACCTGTAGCAGACCCGATAGACAGAGAGCATACCGAAATATGGCCGGGCGGCCGTTTCAATCATTATTGGTTTGACCTGAACCGCGACTGGTTTCTCGGCACTTTTCCCGAAACAAGAAACCGGGTAAAATTTTTCCATCACTGGCGGCCTTATGTGCAGGTGGATCATCATGAAATGGGGAGCAATTCCACATTTTATTTCGATCCAGGTGAAGACGCCAGCAACAACCCGATAGTGCCGGATTATTTATACAAAACCGTTTATCCCAAATACGCAGAATATTTTGCCAAAGCCACGGATAAACTAGGTTCCATGTATTTTACCAAAGAAGCCTATGATAAATTATATCCCGGCTATGGCAGCAGTTATATAAATTTTTACGGCGGCGCCGGGTTTTTGTTTGAGCAGGCCAGCAGCCGCGGGCATGTGCAGGAAACGAATACCATACCACTCACTTTTGCCTTCACCATCCGCAACCAGTTTACTGCATCACTCACCACCATCCGTGCTTCGCTGGCGGAGAAAGCCATGCTGCTGAAATTGCGGCGTGAATTTTACCGCGTGTCAAAAGAACAGCAGGCAAAATCGCCCATCAAAGGTTATTTGTTTGGCGATGCCAGTGACGAAACAAGAACAAAAGCTTTTATTGACATGCTGTTGCTGCACGAAATAGAAGTGTACGATGCCGGCAGCAATGCAAAAGATGGTATGCGGTATTATGTGCCCACCGACCAGAACAATTATATCATGGTACGTTCTGTTTTTGAAAAACAGATCACTTACATTGACAGCTCGTTTTATGATGCCTCGGCGTGGAGTTTGGTGCATGCGTATAATTTACTTTACACTGAAATAAAAACTCCCGTCGCTGCCGGCAACAGGATAACAGCTTTACCGGCGCTTGCACCCGCTGCACCGCAAAAGAGCAGTTATGCTTATGTGATGAACAACACGGATTACAATATTTACAAAGCCATTTATCATTTGCAAAGCGCCGGTGTCATTGTGCAGTCGGCCTTTCGTCCGTTTGCAGCAGTGGTAAACGGGGCAGAAAAAAAGTTTGGTTATGGCAGTATTGTAATTTCTGTGCAGCAGCAAACCATTTCTGCCGATTCATTGCACAGGGTTGTGGCAGCAGCTGCTGCAAAATCGGGCATCTCCGTTTATAGCCTCGGTACTGGGTACAGCGCCCGGGGCATTGATTTGGGAAGCCCTTATGTGCGGACGCTGAAAAAACCTGAAGCGGTAATGATTATCGGTACAGGAGTGGCGGCTACCGAAGCAGGGTTTATCTGGCACTTGCTTGATCAGCGATTGCAAATGCCAGTTACAAAACTCGACATTTTAAACCTGGGGACGGCCAACCTGAACCGTTACAACACGATGATCATTGTTTCCGGAAACTATTCTTTGATTGATAAAAACACCAGCGACAGGATAAAAGCATGGGTGCAGTCTGGTAAAACATTAATCACTATAAAAGGCGGAACAGAATGGGCCATCCGCAACGGGTTTACCAAAGAAAAACTGTTGCCGGTTGATTCAGCAAAAGGAATACCGGCCAGGCAGGACTATGACATGGCGGTGCATATTGAAGGCGCCAAAGCCATGGGGGGTTCTATTTTCCGGGTTGATCTTGACACTACCAATCCAATTGGATTTGGATTTACCAATCGCAAAGTTTCCATTTATAGAAACGGGCTTACTTTTTTACAACCCAGCGCCAATCCTTACAGCACCGTATCGCAATACACCAATGATCCGCTGATCGGCGGCTATGTACACCCGACCACGCTGAAGAAAATAAAAAACTCAGCCGCTATTTTGGTTGGTAGCGAAGGTGCGGGAAGAGTAATTATGTTCAGCGACGATCCGAATTTCCGGGGTACCTGGTATGGCACCAATAAACTTTTTCTGAATGCAATTTTTTATGGCGGCCAGCTTACCATGCCACAGGTAATGTCGGAACAGGAGTAAATAAACAATTACTATCTGCAAGAAGCTACTTGACATAAAACTTATAACCTAATACTTACAACTTAGCAATGGAAGTACATCACCACTCACATACAGCCCGAAAAAAATGGACCCACTATTTCTGGGAGTTTTTAATGTTATTCCTCGCTGTGTTCTGTGGGTTTTTGGCAGAATACCAGTTAGAGCATAAAATAGAAAGAGACAGGGAAGAGAAGCTGATGCAATCACTGTTGAATGATATTGTTTCCGATTCTGTCCGTTTGCATGCCATAGTCGGGGCCCGGATAGAAAAAACCAGGATCATGGATTCTTTATCCTCAATTCTGAATGCTCATACAACTTATAGTGCTACTAATGCCATTTATAATTATGCAGTATTTGTAAACCGAACTATTCAGTACCGTTTTGTACCCTCCGAAGGCACCATGCAGCAATTAAAAAATGCAGGAGGTCTTCGCCTTATAAAGAAGCAATATATAGCTGACAGCATTACACAATACGATGCGTCTATACGAACTCTGCAGCGTCAGCAGGATCTTGAAGAATCCGTAATGGGTGATTACAGAATGATAGCACACCGTTTTTTCGATGGTCGTGTATTTAACAGTATGATGACCCCGGATAATATACCAGTACCGGTAACTAATAATCCGCCATTGAACTCTTTTACCAGGGCAGATTTAAACGAGTTTAATTACAAACTGTTTCTTGTGCAGGCTCAAAACAGGGTAAACAGGAGAGAATGCGGCAAATTATTACTGCAGGCACGAAGACTGATCAAATTTCTGAAAGAAGAATATAGTATCAAATAAAACAATATGGAAGTTCATACTCACACCCATCCTGCGCCAGGCTCAGGAACCAGAAAAAAATGGACCCATTATTTCTGGGAGTTTTTAATGTTGTTCCTTGCTGTGTTTTACAGGTTCAGGTGAAGGGTCAACTGATTTATAAAAATTAGGAACTATCCGAAATAAATGTATTAATTTCACGGATAAAACCGGGAAAATGATAAAAAGAGGCCTTGAAACTGTTATTACTAAAAAGCTAAAGGACAATAAAGCCATCATCCTGCTCGGCCCCCGGCAGGCTGGCAAAAGTACCTTACTGCAGTTGATGCTGCCTCAGCTTAAACAACCCGTTGCCTGGTGGAATGGGGACGAAACAGACATCAGAAGTTTGTTGGAAAAGCCCGGCTCCACCCGATTAAAATCATTAATTGGAAATAATAAAACAGTGGTGATTGATGAAGCCCAGCGTATAGAAAACATCGGGCTTTGTATAAAGCTCATCACCGATAATATAAAAGAGGTAAAAGTAATTGCCACCGGCTCATCGGCCTTTGAACTGGCTAATAAAATAAATGAACCGCTAACCGGCCGCAAGTGGGAGTACTACTTGTACCCATTATCGTTTGGAGAAATGGCAGAACATACCGGTTTGCTGGAAGAAAAAAGGTTGCTGCACCATCGTTTGCTGTACGGTTATTATCCGGAAATAGTAACATCGCCGGGCAATGAACAGGCCCTGTTAAAACAATTAGCCAATAGTTATTTGTATAAAGATATACTTACCTGGGAGCGGATTCAAAAGCCGGATAAATTAGAAAAGCTGGTGCAGGCACTTGCTTTTCAAACTGCGCAGTTGATAAGTTATAATGAACTGGGCCAGCTATGCGGGTTAAATGCTGAAACGGTGGAGAAATACATTCACCTCTTAGAAAAAGCATTTATTGTTTTTCGCCTGCCTGCATTCAGCCGCAACCTGCGCAATGAACTGAAGAAAAGTTATAAAATTTATTTTTACGATAATGGTTTACGCAATGCAGTCATCAATCAGTTTAACCCGGTAACCCTGCGCAATGATACGGGGCAGTTGTGGGAGAACTGGTTCATCAGCGAACGGATGAAATTCTTAAACAATACCCAGCAGCATGTTTCCCGGTTTTTCTGGCGTACGCTGGCACAGCAGGAAGTGGATTATATAGAAGACACTAATGGAACCATTACTGCTTTTGAATGTAAATGGAATGCCAAAGCAAAAGGTACTGTAAGCCGGGCATTTATTAATGCCTATCCAAAAGCTGCAACACACTTAGTAACTCCTGAAAATGCAGAAACATTTTTACTTAAATAAAAATTTATGGAAGTTCACCA
>CAYUJD010000079.1:0-17528 GCA_964444975.1 uncultured Chitinophaga sp.
CAGATAAAAAGGAATAAATAAAGATTTAGATTTTCCTGGTTTCTTTTTTAATCTTTTCAATCCTGCAAATCGTGGTTACTTCACTTTCTTAAACATCATCACATACCCGCACAAGCCTTTCTTTTTTTCCCTGTTTACCTGCACAGGTTTCATCATGTGAAATTCGGAGAAGCGGGGCTGGTAAGCGTAGGAGATGACATTGCCGTCCACATCGCCCCATCGGTTTTGTTTGAACACCACCTGTTTTTCATTCCAGTCGTACATGCGTACTTCATACAGGCGGCTGCTGTAATCGCCGATGAAGACAAACTGGTAAAGACTGCCCTGGTTCAGCGGCACGATTACCGGCATTTCATATTCGCTTTCCATGCTGATGGAGGCTTCTTTCAGCAGGATAAAGCCATCGTCGGAAAATAATTTTTTCAAACTGTCCACCTGATGTTTTATCACTTCATCGCTGCACGACTGTACTTTGATTACGTTGGATTGTGAAAAGGCCGTGAGTGAGGCCAGTATAAAGGCGGGTATCAACAGGTACGGGTTTTTCATAAGGGTTCTCAGATGATATTGAAACTGTAATGCCATAAAATTAGACGCAAGGATGTTGAGTTCTGAATTTTTCGAATACAATTTTTCCTTTCAGGTACAAGTTCTTAGGTGAAGTACGGTGGTCTTAAATAGTGGATTCGGGAAAAGACATTGGTAGTTTCCGGGAAGGAACGACAATAATCGTAAAATTACGAGTCTATGTCAAGGGGTTGTGGAAATGTTGACTGGTGTCAATCTACCTGCGGTTGAAATAAAAGTTGTTAGCCTGTTGCGTGCAGGTAATTACCAGGTCATTGATGCAAACATGAGGTGGCAAAGAGGTGCAGTAATAAATAACATCGGCCACATCATCGGCTGTAAGTGGTTGAAGACCCTGATACACTTTTTTGGCAATAGCCTCATCGCCCTTAAACCTGACGATGGAGAACTCCGTTTCCGCAGCGCCGGGATGTATGGCTGTAACCTTTACTCCATGACGGAGCAAATCAATCCGCATGGATTGCGATACGGCATCCACAGCAGCTTTTGAAGCGCAATACACATTTCCTTTTTCATACACTTCTTTTGCAGCCGTGGAGCCGAGATTAATGATGTGAGGCTGTGAACTTTTACGGAGCATTGGCAGCACTGCTTTTGTTACATAGAGTAATCCTTTCAGGTTGGTGTCAATCATCGTATCCCAGTCGTCGAGGCCGGCTTCATCAAAATAATCACGGCCGAGGGCAAGGCCGGCATTATTGATGAGCACATCCACATGCTGCCAGCCGGAAGGGATTTTATCAATGGCAGAAAAAACATCTTTTCTGTTCCGCACATCAAATACTGAAAGCAGGATGGCGGTATTGTATTTTCCTTCGATGTTTTCTTTTACTGTCAGCAGCCTTTCTTCACGCCTGCCATTCAGGATAAGGTCGTAACCATGTGAAGCAAATTTTTCGGCGCAGGCTTTTCCGAAACCTGAACCGGCGCCGGTGATGAAAGCAATCTTTGGCATCGGGTAAAACTGATTTTAGATTTTGGAATGCAGATTTTAGATTTCCGTTCTCAAATATTCTTGTCGGATTTTTTAGTTCCAGACTCAAATCTAAAATCTGTTTGCGATATTAAGAGGATTCCAAAATGAAATTTACCGGATAAGTGTGGCAGTGCCTTTGGCAAAAACTGATTTGCCGGTGTAGTCAATTGCTTTTACCAGCCACACAAATGTATTGGTGGTTTGCGGTTTGCCGCCGATTTTTCCATCCCAGCCGTGGCCGTTAATGGTGGTGCTGAAAACAAGCTGGCCCCAGCGGTTGTACACCCTGAAATATTCAATACGGTCAATACCCACTCCGATGGGTTTAAGTACATCGTTCAATCCGTCGCCGTTTGGAGTGAAACCTGTTGGCACAAAAACCTGCGGGTTGGTTCTGAAAACTTTTACCAGCACGGTGGCTGAATCCACACAGCCCAGCACATTGCGAACATATACTTTGTAGCGTATGCTGTCGGGGTTACCGTTCAGTGTGGCAATTGGATTTGCCACGGTCACATTGTTCAGGCCAAAAGATGGAACCCATAAATAAGATTCGCCTCCGGTTGCTGTCAATTGTAATGGTTGTCCGGCTACTATGGCTGTATCCCTGCCGGCAGATGCCTGCACTTTCGGAAGCACGGTTACCAGCACGGTATCATAGCCGGGTTTGGGGCAGCCCAGCGTGTCGGTAGCCGTAAGCACATATTTTGTAGTTATCAGCGGCCGGGCAATCGGATTAAGAATATTCGGATTGTTCAAGGTGCCCTGCGGCCGCCAGTAAAAATTGGAAGCCACCACCGTTCCGTTCAATTGTACAGGTGTATTGTAACAGGTCGTCACATCATTTCCTGCATTTACAAACGGGTAGGGAACTACAAACACAGTTACATCATCGGTGGCAGAACAATTTCCTATTCTTGCCGTCAGCTGGTAAGTTGTAGTTGTAGGCGGATTGGCAATCGGGTTCAGGATATTTGGATTGCTCAGGTTCAGGTTGGGTGACCAGGTAAATTGTAATCCATCTGTGACGGCGCCAAGTTGCACCCCATCGCCGCGGCAAAAAGTGGTATCAGGTCTTGCATTCAGTGTAACCTGGCTTACTACTCTTACCCTTATAGAATCACTATTGATACAGCCATTATCATCCAACTGCACCCGGTACCATGTAGTCACTTTGGGATATACCAGCGGTGTGGCTGTATTCGCCAGCAGAATATTGTAATTGGGCGTCCAGGAAAATACACCCGAACCCGAAGCGACTAATTGCAAAGTATCAATATTGCATATCAGCGTGTCGCGGAAGGGAAGTGTGATGGGAGGTTTATCTATAATTGTAATATCACGGGTGACGGTATCAATGCACCCTTTGCTGCTCTGCACAACCAGCTGCACTGTTTTTAACCCAATAGCAGGATAAGTATAAACAGGATTTTGCAATCTGGATGTGTCATTGGTGGCTGTGGATTCGCCAAAATCCCATCGCCAGTTGTTTACCACCCCATATACGGTGGTAGTGGCATCGGTAAAGTAGGTTGGTTTATTTACACAAATGCCCGAAGAACTAAAGTCAGGGAAAAAGCCGGGATAAACACCCAATTGCATGGTGGCAGAATCGGAACATTGATCGCCGGGATTAACTACCAGTTTAATAGTGTACACGCCGGTGTCGGGATAAGTAAAATCAGGCGCCGGAAGGTTGGATGTATCACTTGTCATGCCCGGTACGCCAAAATCCCAATGCCATGCATAGATCAATGAAGAAGGGGTGAGGTTTTCAAAATGTGTTGTAAAGTCATCGCAGTGAGTGGCAGAAATAGGAAGCTCGGCTGCCACAAAATCGCAGTCGGCTATTTTCAAAATAAAATCTTTCCGGTGTGTATTGATTATTTGCCCGTTTCGCCATTCAGTAACACATACAGCTATGACAAAAGAACCTACGGTGGCCGGCGCCATACCTGATATAATACCCGTAGCCGGGTTGATGCTAACTGTTGGGCCTAATGGTGAAGAAGGATAATAAATACCACCATAGGGAACCACGGCATATGGTGGCGGTGGCGGATTGGTAACCACGGGGCTGCCGGCGCTTCCCCCGTCGTATGCTTCACAGAATTCATAAGTGAGCACATCGCCATCGGGATCAAAAGCGCTGAAGTCGAGTGTGAAATTGCGGTTGTGACAAACCAGCGCCGTATCTCTTACATAAAACTGCGGGCTTGAGTTGTGACCACCGGGGCCCAGCGTGCTGCTTCCGGCAATGCTGCCCAGATAAGTGGCACCCACACCAACTGCAACGGACAAATTGGAGATATTGTCAACACGGCAACAGCGCTGAAACGAAACCCAGTAACCTGCTGAGTTGTTGGGAAGCTGCACTGTTAAATAATAAAACCCCACCTGGTAACAAACATTCGGCGGGTTGATGATACAGGGAACATTACCGCTTTTCTGAATCACATCAATATGATCCAACGTAACTGAAAACGGCGAACCGGCAACTTCTGCATTGGAAAACTTATCGAAAATGCCGATGTTGATGGACGGATCAAGCTGGGCGCCGGTTGACTGGCAATCCCTGAACAGGCGGAGGGTGATTTTATATATGCTTGTATTGGCTGTTGAGCCCGGACCTAAATACTCATGAAAAATTTCACCACCTGCAATATGCCTTGCAAACAGAGTTGTTGCCGGCAGAAGAAGGAGTATGAAGAATAGTTTTTTCATTCAGAGTGACGGGCCGGATGTACTGTTCTTTACCACAAAAACTTTTCCGGAATCCGATTCTGAAATTACTATTTTTTTGCGGTATTGATTACGATTCCTGATGTTGATAATTCGCTAAAAGACGTTGCTACTGAAACGAATGCTGCACAGGGAAAGTTGTTTGTGCAAAAAAAGAAAATTATTTGGCAGAAAAAATATAACAGGCAGCGGATATATCAGCGAATCAAAACAACCGTACCGCGTTTGAAGTGGACTTTACCCAGCACATCGGTGGCTCTTACCATCCAGATGTAAGTGCCGGAATTCTGCTTAGTACCTCCGATTTTCCCATCCCAGCCCCGGCCATCGTTCAGGTTATGGCTGTACACAAGCTGGCCCCAGCGGTTGTAAACGCGGAAGTAATCTATCGTTTGCATACCGACATAAATCGGCCGGAACACATCGTTACGTCCGTCACCATTGGGTGTAAAACCAGAGGGTACAAAAATTTCGGGCCCGGTTTTAAATATAGTGACTGTGATGCTTGCAGTATCCACACAGCCTGCCTGGTCACGAACAGTTACTGTATAAGTAATCACATCCGGGTTGCCGTCGAGCAGGGCGACCGGCCCTGCAATGTTTGGATTACTTAATCCAGTTGCCGGAAACCACGTATAACTTACCCCGCCGGTGGCCCTCAGCTGCAGAGGCAGTCCTGCTATTATTGTTGTATCCCTGCCGGCATAAGCATTTACAGGCGGTAATACGGTTACCACCACTGTATCCATTGATGGTTTGGGACAGCCGGAAATACTATCGGTAACTGTCAGAACATAAGAAGTTGTTGCCGATGGATTGGCTACGGGGTTTAGCACATTTACATTGCTCAGCCATGTTGCCGGCAACCATGTGAATGATGTGCCGCCCATTTGCGCATTCAGTTGTGCAGGTGTATTGAAGCAAATCATTGTATCAGCCCCTGCATTTACATACGGGCGGGGAACCACGGTTACTGTTATTGTTTCAGTGGCAGAACAACCACCTATTCTTGACACTACCTGGTAAGTAGTGGTGGTGGCGGGTGTAGCCACCGGGTTCAGAATATTCGGATTGTTCAAAGATCCGGCCGGGCTCCAAACGTATTGCAAACCATCGGTGTTTGCATTCAGTTGCACCTGGTCGTTGGTGCAGATGGAAGTGTCGTTGCTCACATTCAGCGTAACAAAATCCACCACACGAATACGCACCGAATCCTGGTTGCGGCAGCCGTTATCATTCAACTCCACCCGGTACCAGGTATTTGTTTTGGGGTAAACAAGCGGCGCTGCCGATGTAGCATTAATGATATTGTAGTTAGGTGTCCATAAAAATGCACCATTACCACTGGCCTGCAATTGAAGTGTATCTATGCTGCAGATAAGCGTGTCGCGGAAAGCAAGTGTGATGGGCGGTTTGTCAATCACATTCACCGATTGATAAATAGTATCGCGGCAGCCTTTATTGCTTCCCACAATAAACTCGGCGGTATAGCTGCCGGTATTGGTGTAGGTGTAAAGGGGATTCTGCAAATTGGAAGTATCGTTGGTAAGAGCAGGCACGCCAAAATCCCATCGCCAGAAATTAATATAGCCATGAACAGTTGTGGTCAGGTCGGTAAACTGAACCGGTGCATTCACACAGGAGCCCTGGAATGTGAAAGCAGGGAAAAATCCCGGGAACACTCTTACCGGCGCCGTGGTGGAATCAGAACAAGGTTGATTACGGTTGGCTACCACTTTTACATAATAAACACCTGTGTCGGGATACGTGTAAGACGGCGATGGCAGGTTGGATGTATCGGCCAGTGTGGACAGATCGCCAAAATCCCAGAAATATGAATTTATCAACGGGCTGGGCGTAAGGTTGCTGAACGAAACAGTAAAGTCGTTGCAATTAACATAGCCATTGGGTTCAAGGGTGACGGTAGCAAGCTGACAATCGGATACGCGGATGTGAAGATCTTTTCTTTGTGTAGCTATCAGGGTGCCGTTCCGATATTCATTAACACAAACAGTAACTACATACAGACCCGCAGCAGGTGCAGTGCCGCTTATTAAGCCTGTTGCCGTGTTAATATTTACAAGGTTACCCATTGGATTTGAGCCGCTGTAGGGTATTATGTAGCTCAAGGGACTATAGGGCGGGGCAAAGGGAGGGTTGGGGGCATTGGGATTACCAGGGCTGGTATAGGCATCACAAAAATTATAGGTCAGGGAATCTCCATCGGTGTCAATGGCATTAAAGCTGTATTGAAAAGGGTAACCTGAACATATAATTACCGTATCGCTTCCCACAAATCTTGCACTGTTGTTGGCGGGTGCCGAAGTCACCGGTTCCCATCCCGGAATTTCGGCGGTGTAGGTGGCGCCATAGGAATTTGATGGCGGCACCAGGTTCGTTATCCCTCCGAGCCTGCAGCAGCGTTGAAAAGAAATAGTATATCCAAATTGTGAGCCGGGCAGCGTCACCTGGAAAGTATATAATGCAATGGTAAATGAAACCTGCGGTGGTGAAATGATGCAGGGATTGGGTGTGCCAAGTGTAAGATTGTATTGATTGGTCATGCTTGCCGGACCGCTCCAGGCAAGAGAGTTAGTTACCTTTTCATAAATCCCAATGTTTTGCACCGGCTCAAGTGCCGGCCCGGTACTTGCTACATCCCTGAAAAGCTTCAGGGTTATTTGATAGGTGTAATTATTTCCCGACTGGCTCACGAGGGTATAATACATCTCGCCGCCGGAAATATGATTGGCCTTCAAGGGCAATGCAAAAACAAAAGCAATGAAGCAGCCCGCAAAGTATTTCGTCAATTTACTCACGTAGAAATGGTTTCATGTATCCTGCAAAAATTCGTCCAGAATCCGGTTGGCGTCCCCAGGTTGCTCAAACATTCCCATATGGCCGGATTTTTTGAGGACGTGAAAGTAACATTTTTCGGACAGATGACACTGCTTCAGGCTGTCATTAAGCGGCACAGCATTATCATATTCGCCGGCGATGAATAAAATGGGGATTTTACTGTTTTTTAAAACAGCAGTCCGGTCGGGACGCTGGATCATGGCCTGGTAATAAGCAATGAGAGCATCGGCAGAAAAATCTTTCAGCGATTCGATGAATTCATTAATAGCATCTGGAATTTCTGATTTGGAATTTGGAGAGAAAAGATTGGGTGTGGTAGTTTGCAGAAATTCAAAAGCGCCATGCCGGCGGATAAACTCAATGCCTTTTCTGCGAATTTCTTTTTTTTCTTCACTGTCGGCAAAAGCAGTGGAATGGAACAAGCCGAATGCAGACAGATACTCAGGATATTTTTCAGCAAAGGCAAGGGTAACATAGCCACCCATACTATGACCAACCAGGCAAACCTCCTCCAAACCCTCTCCAAAGGAGGGGGCTTCGGAGCACTCTTTATCAATGATGACTTTTATCATCCCTGTCATCCCTTCCATGCTCATGTCGTCAATCATTTCTGATTTTCCGGAGCCGGGCAGGTCGGGGATGATGAGATGAAATTTATCCATTAAAACTTCTGACTGATGTTTCCACACATCGCCTGTTTCGCCAAAACCATGAATCAGCACAACCGGTTTGCCGCTGCCGGTGCTGCGGTAAAAGATTTTTTTGTTGTGAAATAAAATAGATTTTTCCATTTTGAGTAAATGCCACGGAGACACGAAAGCCACGGAGTTTAATTTTCAGTTTTTCTTCGTGTTTCTATGGCAATTCGTTTACTTAAATAAAAACTCCTTATTAAAATTATTCCCACAACCGGCAGCAGGGCTGTATTGAGTTGTTGGGGTAAAAAAAACCAGGCTGCCAGTAGGGCAATTGAATAAAAAAAGATAAACCGGAAATAAACACTCACCCATTGTTTTTTACTGAAGAGGAAAAAAGCAACCGGCAGATGAAGGGGAAATGCCCACAGCAGGTTGTAATTTTCGCGGCACATGGCATGATCGGTGGCGAACCACATAAAAAGCAGCAACACGCCGAGTAAACCCAGTATAGTAAAAAGGATAAAGTCAAAAATCAAAAAGGGCAGCTTCCGTTGATTGCCTTTAATTATACTTGCTGCAGTAATAAGCAGGAATAAAATGCCAAAGACCAAAAGGGGAGTGATGACTGATTTTGTTTTGTACGCTTCAAACTCATTCAGCAATATTTTTTTCTCTGCCACCAGCGGGTGGCTGTTCAGCGTGGAGCTGTCAAACGCATACATCAGGTAGTCGGGCAGAAACATCGCCTCCCGGTTGCTGATTTTTTTATCCAAAGGGCTTCCCAAAAGAATATCAATGCCCAGCTTGCTCCACTGCTGTCCTCCGCGGTTGAGGTAATCATGTATCAGGTGGCGGAAAGTGGTACTGGTATGCGGTAAAATATTTTTTGTTTTAAGTTCTTTGCCCGTTGTTTTTTCCAGTATATCACGCAGCCGGGTAGTGCAGTTGTCATAGTTGAAATCGTAGCGGTAGTATTTGTTTTCTTCTTTGGCATTTTCATACAGTGCGGCTACAAGCTTTTGTTTTTCTTCGCAGCGGATGTCTATCACTTGTTCCGTGACGCCGCGTTTGTAATACTGGTACTCCCACAAAAAACCCGGCAGCGAATCCACCGAAACAAAGTACAGCAACCGGCCCTTGATGAACTTCTGGTAAAATTTGGGATCATAAAAATCGAAGGTGCCGTAATTGAAAACAAGATCAGTGTTTGATGAACTGTCAACTACTCTAAAGGCGCTGTGCCCAAAGGTGGAATACAGTTCCTGCCCCGGTGTGCAGGTAAGCAGGCTGATGCGGAGGGGGCAGCGTTCTGATTGGGCTGAGGAAATGTAAAACGTAAAAAGTAAAATTGCAAAAACAAGATGCCTCACAAAGAATTTTTTTTTGTAAAAATAATTGATTATTACCGCCAGGCGGTTTTTTAAAAAAGGTGAAGCTTGAAATGATCGATAATACCCGGAGAAATTGTTTACTCTTTTTTCCCATCATCCATCACCACCAACCCGTTCATGAGGTTTTCAAAATCTTTAAGGTAATTTTTTAGCAGGTTTTTACCGGTATAACAAATCAGTTGAATAGTGCCGGATTCATTGGAGCTGTAGTAACCCACGTATACCAGTTTTATACCCATGGCTGAGCCGCCCATCTGAAGGAATTTTATTTTTTGTCCGTTCACTATGCGGTTTTCTTCTTTTTCAATAGCAATGTCGGGGGCGGCATCACGGGCATTTTCAAGAGCAATTTCTTTGAAGTTCTCTATGTCAACCTCAATTCTTTCGGTTATCACTACGGCATAACCGTCGCTATTGAGAAGTTCCAGTTCAAATTCCGCATCTTCGTTGTCCAGATCTTTAGATTTTTTCCATTTTTTTGAATCGAACCAGATGGCGAAATTGGTTTTTTCTGATTTCAGTAGTGTTTTGGCTGCTTCAGGTTTTGTATAACATTTTATATCTACAGCTACTGCAGCTGTATCATCATTCTTATATTCCCATTTACCATTTTTGTGCAATATAACCCGCTTGCCTTCATCAGTAGTAGCCATTATTTGTGCGTAACTAATAAAACAATTAAGCAGGGAGAATATTAAAAAATGCGTTTTCATGGAATAAAATTTTAGGTGTAAAAATAGAGTAAGATGCTTAAAATTTACCCGGTTTACCGGACTTTATCTGATACATAAAGAATAGAGTGCTTGCTGAAAAACAATCAACTATTGGCCACGGAAACACGGAGGTTACGCAGGATTTTATTGATTGCTGATCATTGAACAGGATGTATTTTAGTGCGACTTGACTTTCAGATTTTTGTAAGGATTGCTTTCGCCAGAACTTCTGCGATGGCAAGCGGGCAGGTGCAACAGGATAATGAAACCCAAGTTTCCTCTCCGGGAAACAGGGGTTACCCCCTGCTGTAATTCGGCGACTCCCTCGTCACTTCCACATCGTGGGGATGACTTTCCTTCATGCCTGCATTGGTGATGCGTATAAAAGTGGAGTTCTTAAGCTCTTCAATGTTTTTCGCACCACAATAACCCATGCCTGCACGCAGGCCGCCGGTAAACTGGTACACCACTTCTTTCAGAAATCCTTTGTACGCCACCCGGCCTTCAATGCCTTCGGGTACAAATTTCTTCACATCATCCTCCACATCCTGGAAGTAGCGGTCGCTGCTGCCGGTGCTCATGGCGCCCAGCGAGCCCATGCCGCGGTACTCTTTGAATTTTCTTCCTTCATAAATGATCGTCTCTCCCGGGCTTTCTTCCGTGCCGGCAAATACACTTCCCATCATTACACAATCGGCGCCGGCAGCAAGAGCTTTCACCATATCGCCAGTGTAGCGGATACCGCCATCGGCGATAAGCGGTATATTTTTTTGCTTTAAATAAGACCAGGCCTCCATCACGGCAGTAAGCTGCGGCACACCGGCGCCGGCAACAATACGGGTAGTACAAATAGAACCAGGGCCAATACCCACTTTCACTGCATCAGCGCCGGCTTCAACCAATGCTTTTGCCCCCGCTGCCGTGCCGGCATTGCCGGCAATCACATTCAGCCCTTTAAAATTTTTCTTTACTTCCTTCAATGCATTTATCACTCCCTTGCTGTGGCCGTGGGCACTGTCAAGGCAAACCACATCCGCACCCACCTGCTGCAGTGCAGCCACACGATCCATCAAATCTCTTGTAATACCCACACCGGCGCCGACCAGCAACCGGCCGAATGAATCTTTCACTGCATTGGGATGACTTTTCAGTTTCAGGATATCGCTGTAGGTAAAAAGACCTTTCAGCTTTCCCTGCCTGTCCACAATCGGCAGCTTTTCCACTTTTGTTTTTTTGAAAAGCTGCTCGGCTTTTTTCAGGTCGGTACCTTCGGGTGCGGTAAAAAGATTTTCCTTCGTCATCACTTCACTCACTTTTCTTTTTGCATTGTCTTCAAACCGGAGGTCGCGGTTGGTAAGTATGCCCACCAGCCGGCCGGATTTATCCACGATAGGGATACCGCCGATTTTGTTTTCCTTCATCAGCCGAAGCGCATCGCCAATGGTGGCATTGGCCTGCAGGGTGATGGGGTCGAGTATCAATCCGCTTTCGCTGCGTTTTACTTTGCGCACCTGTGCCGCCTGTTCTTCAATGTTCATGTTTTTATGCAGAATGCCAAGGCCGCCTTCTCTTGCCAGCGCAATAGCCAGCGTGGCTTCCGTCACCGTATCCATGGCTGCGGAGAGCATCGGAATGTTTAGTGTTATTTCCCTTGTGAGGCGGGTGCTGATGTCCACATCACGCGGCAGCACCTGGCTGTAGCCGGGCAGCAGCAGCACATCGTCAAACGTCAGACCTTCGCCGAAAAATTTTGGGGAAAGGGTTGGTTGTGCGGGGTTATTTATTGTTGCCATGTGCAAAGATAGGGGAGTAATGGAATTTTGGATCTTAGATTTTTTGCTGCTATTGGCAGGTGAAGCTTAATTTAGTTTGTAGAGCTTGCCTGGCAAAGTGGAAACTACGCCCTGCAGTTCAAGGTTAAGAATAGCCGCCGCCATGGCGCTGCTGCTGATGCCGCTGCGCAAATTGAGCTCATCAATATGCACCTGTTCTTTTTCTTTCAGAATGTTTACAATCATTCTTTCGTCATTTGAAAGTTCAATGAAAATTTCCTTCTGTTTTCTGACTTCTGATTTCCGGCTTCTTTCCTCCCATCCCATCACTTCCACCAGCTCCTGTGCATCGGTAAGCAGTATGGCTTTGTTTGATTTTATAAGAAAATTGCAGCCGGCGCTTTTGTTGTCGTTTACTTTTCCCGGCACGGCAAACACATCTTTGTTATAACCATTGGCCAGTTCCGCAGTTATCATGCTGCCGCCTTTGATGCCGGTTTCAATAACGATGGTAGCGTCGGCCATGCCGGCAACAATCCGGTTGCGTGTGGGAAAATTATGTTTGTCGGGTTTTGTTTTGCTGCGGAACTCGGTAATCAGCCCGCCGCCATGTTTCAGCATGTCTTTTGCCAGGTGTGTATGTTCCGGCGGATAAATCTGGTCGAGGCCGTGAGCCAGCACACCCACTGTAACGAGGTTGTTTTTAATGGCTGCTTTATGTGCCACCGCATCAATGCCAAAAGCCATGCCGCTGACGACAACTACATTTTGCGCAGCCAGGTCCTTAATCAGTTTTTCTGTTACCTGCTTACCGTACTCAGTATGATTACGTGTGCCGATGATGGCTGCAATTTTAGAAGCGTTCAGGTCGGCATCGCCTTTGTAAAAAAGCAGGGTGGGAGAGTCGTAACAGTTCAGTAAACGTTGCGGGTAATTTTTATCGGTGATAAAAAGCGGTTTGATTTTATATTTTTCAATAAACCCGATTTCCTCTTCGGCTTTTGAAAAATCATGAAAAGATTTGATGGATTTTGCCCTCACTTCACCGATGCCTTCAATTTTTTCCAGCACCTGCTGTTTGGCCTTGAAAATTTTTTCTGCCGAGCCAAACTCCTGGGCCAGGATTTTTGCATGTACACAACCTATTTGGGGTACTTCGGTAAGAGCAAGCTGGTAGAGGAGTTCGGAGTTCATAGTTAATAGTTCAGAGTTTAGAGTTCAACTCAAATGCTTTCAAATATACTCTGAACTATTCACTCACCTCTATTGACTGATGACTTTCATCTCTGTGCGCCGGTTCAGTGCCCGGCCTTCTTCGGTGCTGTTGGTTGCCACGGGCTGCGTTTCGCCGTATCCTTTTGATGAAAGACGTGCCGGATGGATATTCTTGCTTACTAAATAAGTCACTACCGCTTTTGCCCTGTTGTCGCTCAGCTTCAGGTTATCTGCATCGGTGCCTACATAATCAGTATGTCCGCCAATCTGGATTTTCAAAGTGGGGTTATCATTCAGCAGCTGCACGACCTTATCCAGTTCTGCTTCTGATTCCGGTTTCAGCTCGTATTTATTTGTATCAAAGAAAATATTTTTCAGCACAACAGATGCATTGGGTTCAATCGGCTGCAGCGGAATGTTTTTTTCGTAGGTGGAATCCGGCGAACGGTCACGAAGGAAAAAATTATCAGAATAAAAAAGGTACCCTTTGCGGTTTACGTTGAATGCATAATCCCTTCCTACGGGCAGTGTAATGAAGTAATTGCCCTTTTCATCCGTCTGCACTTTTGAAACCAGTTGTTTTGTTTTCAAATCAATCAGCTCAACAGCAGAGGGCAAACCGGTGGTAGATTTTTTATCGTAAACTCTTCCTTTTACCCAAAGAGTTTTATATGGCCTTATGTATTCGGGCAATTCAAAGCTGTAAATATCCAGTCCGCCGCGGCTGTCGCTGCGGTCGCTGGCATAGTAAGCTGTTTTGGCATCAGCGGCAATGAACAAGGTGCCTTCGCTGTGTATGGTGTTGATGGGGTAACCCAGGTTTTCCGGCACACTCCAGTCGTCTTTGGGTCCTTTTCTTGAAAAAAACAAATCGGCATCGCCATAGCCCTGCAGACCATTGGAGGTAAAAAACAATGTCTGGTTATCGGCGTGAATAAAGGGGCTTGCTTCATCGCCGCTGGTATTTATTTGCGGGCCCAGGTTTTCGGGTGTTGACCATTCGCCATCCGGAAGCAGGTGCGAAACATATAAATCGCTGCCACCGTAGCCGCCAAAACGCCGGCTGGCAAAATACAGGTCCCGTTTATCCGGCGAAAGACAGGGCTGCGATTCCCACAGGTCGGTGTTTATTTTTCCTCCAATATTTACGGCTTCACTCCATCCCTGCGGGGTATTGAAAGAAATATAAATATCGCAACTGCCATAGCCATCCCTGCGGTTGCAGGCAGTGAACACCAGCCACTGGCCGTCCTGCGAAATCATTTGTGCGCCTTCGTTGAAGTCGGTATTTACATTACCGCCAAGTGGCGCCGCTTTTTTCCAGTCGTTGCTGTCCCAGATGGCTGAAAAAAAATCTTCGTTGCGGCCGCGGACACGACGTGTAAAGTAGAATTCTTTGCCGTCAATGGTAAGACAGGGAAGGTATTCCGATTCGGGGCTGTTTATTTTATCACCCAAATTGACCGGTGTAAAATTGTATTTGCGTCCTGCATGTTTTTTTTCAAACTGCACGGCAAATTCAAAACAACGCTTGCGGAATTCACCCGCCTTGCGGCTTACCTCGCCCAGTTTTGGGTTAGCCAAATATTCATTGATTACCTGCAATGCTTTTTCAAAATTTCCTATACCGGCCAGGTTGATGGCATAGGGAAGTTTATATACCCGTGCATAAAAGGAATCTTTGGCGAGAGCCATTTCAAAATACTCAACAGCGAGTGCACTTTTTTTCAGCTGACCGTAAACCCCCGCCAGCGACAAGTAAGCTTCCACATAATTGCTATCGAGGTAAATGGCCTGTTCAAACAGGCTGATAGCATTATTGAGATTATCCTCCTGTGTGTAAGCAATGGCCTGGTCATACAGCTGCCTTGCTTTGGGGTTTACTTTCGAAGGATTATAATTTTGGGCGGGTGAAAATAAAGCAATAAGCAACAAGCAAAGAGTAAACACCGGTATGTGCCAAAGCTTTTTCATGAATATTGCTGAAATACATTAACGAAGCTACTTCTTTTTTATTCCTTTGGGGGCAAATAATTGTTAACGTGAAGTGAGGTTGAATGGTTTGATGGTTAAATTGTTAGATGGTTAAATGGTTAGATGGTTTTATTGCTGAATGGCTATATTGTTGAATGGTCGGCTTTGGGTTTCTGTAATTCTTTTAGTAAAAAAATTTTCACTTGCCGACCGCTGCTGACTCCTGTATTCTGATTCCTGACTCCTTTCCCTCACGGCACATTAATATACTTGTGTATCTGCAGGCTCAGTTCCCATTGCGGATGGGTTTTGATGTAGTCAATAATCAGCGGAGTCATTTTTGCTGCATTGTCCCATTCGGGTTGCAAATACAATTTGCATGATGAAGATACCAGCGCCGCATATTTTTCGGCCCAGGTAAAATCGCTTTTGTTGAAAACAACCACTTTCAGTTCATGAGCCATCGGAATGATTTGGGGCAGTGGCGCCATAAATTTTTTTGGCGAAAGACAAATCCAGTCCCACGTGCCGCTGAGCGGATGTGCGCCGGAAGTTTCAAGATGGGTTTTAAAACCGGCTCTCCGCAATTCCTTTGTTAGTTCATCAAGGTTATGCATCAGCGGCTCTCCCCCGGTGATGACTACAATTTCCGCCGGAGTCTTACTGACTTCAGACATCAGACTTCCGACATCGAACTTCGGGTGTTTCTCTGCATCCCAGCTTTCTTTTACATCGCACCACACGCAACCCACATCGCAGCCGCCGAGGCGGATGAAATAAGCCGCCCTGCCCTGGTGATAGCCTTCACCCTGCAGGGTGTAAAAGTGTTCCATTACAGGAAGCGATGTTGTAATTTCTGATTTCGGTCCCGATTGCAATCGGTATTTGATTTCGGATTTCATTCCATGCAAAGGTACCAAGCCACCCGGATGTTTTGGCCTTGTGGTTTGTGCATTGGAAATATTCCCATGTGGAGGAAATTCAGCGGGGGTCCTAGTTTTTCATCATGCACGACCTGAACGTATTCTTCAGCAGTGCTGCAATTGTCATCGGTCCCACGCCGCCGGGCACGGGAGTAATCCATGAACATTTCGGCGCCACATTTTCATAATCCACATCGCCCCGCAGCCTGTAGCCGCTTTTCTTTGTAGCATCTTCCACCCGGGTGATGCCTACATCAATTACAATGGCTCCTTCTTTCACCATGTCGGCAGTAACAAAACCGGGACGGCCCATTGCAGCCACAAGTAAATCGGCGCTGCGGCAATACGCTGCAATATTTTTTGTTTTGGAGTGACAAACAGTAACGGTACAATTACCGGGGTTTTTATTTTCACTAAGCAAAATGCTCATCGGCCTGCCCACTATGTTGCTGCGGCCGATAACCACTGCATGCATGCCGGTGGTATCAATTTTATAATGCTCCAGCATAAGCATAATGCCATGCGGCGTAGCGGGAATAAAAGTGGGCTGGCCCTGTACCATGCGGCCGACACTGACGGGATGAAATCCATCAACATCCTTATCGGGGTCAATCGTATTGATCACTTCTTCATCGGAAATATGTTTGGGCAGCGGCAGCTGTACCAGTATGCCATCCACATCGGGGTCATTGTTCAGGTCGCGGATTTTGTTCAGCAGTTTGATTTCGCCAATATCTGCATCAAACCGGATGTGGGTTGATTTGAATCCTGCTTCTTCACATGCTTTTACTTTGGAAGCCACGTATGTTTCGCTTGCGCCGTCAGTACCTACTAAAATAGCTGCCAGGTGCGGAATCTTTTTTCCTTCGGCCGCCAGCTGGGCCATTTCAATCTTGAGCTGGTCTTTTATTGCCTGCGATACTTTTTTGCCGTCTAAAATTTGCATGGCGCAAAGGTAGGGGTGTGAATTTGAAGCCCAAAGCGTTTAACTTTTAATCATATCTGGTTGCTTTAGATATTTGTTTTAGCTTTAATTCCATAAGGCACTGAAAAATAGTTTTAACACTCTTTTGTGTAATGACAATGCCTTATATCTATAACGACCTTTCTCCTCCTGAGACGCACTAACTGCAATAGATCACTTTTTATTTCTGATATTGTGGTGATAATTTTAAAAAAGAATTGATCTTTAAAACCGAGTGTTATGAAAAAGTATTCATTATTCGCTTTCAACATACTGTTCGTTTTATTTAGCGGTTGCGAATGTACAAAACCCTGCCAAGGGGATTTAGCCGGGTTGGAAAGTTCTGCAATGGTTATTTATCCATTTAATATTGCTATGGATAATTATTTCTACCCGGAAGTTGAAAGCCAGTCTTCTTTTAAGCGGGATAGTTTGCAGGTTATAAATGAAGATGGAAGAAGATTTCCGGCGGTCAGGTTTCTTTTAAAGGCTGATCCAAGAAATCAATTAAATAGATTCTATGCAGTTGATGTTGCTCCGGCATTTATAATACCGGATGACAACAGCGCTTTCAATGCCGAAAAAACAAGGAAGATTTATTTACAATACAACTATAATACAGCCGATACATTGACGCTTGTGTTTAAAGCAAAAAAAAACAAAATGTGACTTAGGCGAATACGAGTATTTAAAGGTGTATCACAGAAACATATTGATTGCTGCAGTTACAGAAAAAATATTTATTGACTTCACTTTAAGACATTAAAATCTTT